>JAJRXK010000064.1 GCA_024276305.1 Candidatus Krumholzibacteriota bacterium | reverse complement strand
GTCCGTCCCGAATTCTCGAGACAACCACTTTCGAGCCTCTTCGCGGCGGGCCTCTTGCTCCCGAGTGCGCTGCAGGTGCTCAAGTCGCTTCTTGTTTCCCATGGTCATATCTCTGGCCAACTCGACGACGATTCGAGTTGGAAGCCCATGCTCCCGCAAAATTGCGTTGACAACCTTTCGAGTCTCCACGAGGGCTCGGCGCACGGAGGGATTCGGAAGGTCCGGCGTGGGAGGCAACTTCTCAACCTGAGCCTCGCCAATGGGATCACCGTAGCCTGCGGCATGCCGTGCCGCATACTCGTCTAGTCCTTCTTCCAGATAGGGAATGAGATCGAGCATGGCCTTCTTGGAGTAGTGCACCACTCCGCCTCCCGGCTCGAGAGCAGCGAGCTTCTTGGCCTTTTCCTCGGCTAATCCCTCCTCTTCGACGAGCTTCTCCACGAGGACGAACTCGTCCATCTCTTCAAGAACGAGTCGGCGCACCCTCTGCTTGTCCTCCTCCTCCCATCGCTTCCACCGAGCCTTGCCAAAGGCCCCGGCGATCGCCGCCTCCACCGTATTTCCTTGGAGTTTGGGTCGCCCGCCCGCTTCAAGATTGAAGCGAGAACGATCCCCGAGGCCAAGCTTGCGACGAAGCTGGTCGAACTTCTGCTCCCGATTCAAGCTGAGCTCCTCGATGATTCTCGATCGTTCGTGCTCTTGAAGAGGGCGTCGGGTTCCGTCTTCCTCAATGATCTCTAGATTGTTGACCTCTTTCAGAATCCGGAAGCGCTGGGCAACCCAATCAGTGCGAGGACATCGCGGCTCGGTGGGCTCGAGGGCACACTTGGCGATATCGGGTGCGCGCCAAAGATTGGCCCGCTTCGCTCCACGCCCATCACCCCGACCTCGCTTGCGAACTGCGGCTTCAGCATAGGCCAGAACCTTTTCTTTCCTCTCAGGAGTGACCTCGAAGGACCGCTGATCGAAGATCGCTCCCCAAACCTGCTCACGAAGATTCTGGTCAGACAAGACATCGATGTGCCGAGACTGCGCATTCCACAGTTCTTCAAACTCCTTCTCGTACATGCTGCGGGAGGTGTGGCGCTTCCGCACTCGGGCTCGACCACAGAGAAGGTCCTGTTGATGAGATCGCATGTATCGGTGGAGAAACTCGCCGAGAGTGCGCGCCTCTGAAGCATCGATCTCTTGTTGAAGTTGCCCGATGGCCTCTAGAAGCTTGCCGTGCTCTTTGTCCCTCGCGGACTTTCGATTTGATTTGAAGCCGCGCCGCTGGCACAAATGGAGCATGGCTCGACCGAATTCATGCGGATTGACTGGGGTGTCCAGTGCTCGGGCGCGAATCTCATAAGGATCTTGATCGAGGAGCGTGCGATACGCTTCTGGATCTGAGGGCAATAGCCCTGCCCCCCTCAAAGCTCTGCGAAGCCGCTCTTTCCGTCGGCGGCGACGTTGATGCGCTCGCCTTGCCGACCGAGCCTGGCGTCGATTCGCATTCCGGGAAGACTGTCCCCCCTTGTCTTGAAGTACGCCCGGCTCGAAGATTCGCACCCCCATGGCTCGAATCCCGTATTCGCTGACCTGTCGACCCTTCTCGTCGAACTCGGCATCGATCAGAGCCCAACCAACCGAAGAGGGCCCGAGATCGAGCCCTAGAGTGGTTCCACGCACACCGCCCTCCTTCACGCACAGTTGTAGTGGGAGCCTGTGAGTGAAGAAATTATCGCTTGACCCGCGTCGAAGTTCTACAGAAAATGTAGGCCTAGTGTAACCGACCAGAGTTCGAGGCAGCTTTCCACGCCAAGAACTTTTGTTCGAAGGCTCTGCGCCCCGCCATCGGCGGGGCGCAACCGATTTCAGCCTGCTTCTGGTTGCAAACTGCGCCGCAGAACCCGTCCGGGCTCTCCCGCCAACACCACAGGTTGCCATCCACCCCAGATCTTGGCATGCTCTGCGTCATTCTTCGCCGCAGGGCCCTCGCCGCGGCATCCGATCCTCCCGAGCCCGGAGCCCGCATGGACTCGAGCCCGATGATCACCAACGATGCCGTCGTCTTGGGCATCCTCCTGGTGATCCTGACCGCTGTCTTTCGCACTGCCCACAGCGACGATCCCCGGTGGAAGCGATTCTATGCGGTCGTGCCGTCGCTCCTGCTCTGCTACTTCCTGCCGTCGCTCTTGAGCACGGCGGGAGTGATCTCGGGCGAAAGCTCGAAGCTCTACTTCGTCGCATCGCGCTACCTGCTGCCGACGAGCCTGGTGCTGCTGACCATCAGCATCGACCTGCCCTCGGTTCTGCGACTGGGGCCGAAGGCCCTGATCATGTTCCTGACCGGAACGACGGGCATCGTCCTGGGCGGACCTCTGGCGATCTGGCTGATCTCGCTGGTCAGCCCGGAGACGGTGGGCATGGGCCACGACGAAGTGTGGCGGGGCATGACCACCATCGCCGGGAGTTGGATCGGCGGGGGAGCGAATCAGGCGGCGATGAAGGAAGTCTTCGAGGTCCCCGATGACATCTTTTCGGCTCTGGTCGCGGTGGACGTGATCGTGGCGAACATCTGGATGGCCTTCCTGCTCTACGCGGCGGGACGCAGCGACAGCTTCGACGCCAAGCTGGGAGCGGACAACTCGGCGATCACTCGCCTCCGGCAGCGGGTCGAGGAATACCAGGCTCAACATTCGCGCATCCCTAATCTCACCGACACGATGACGATCCTGGGGGTGGGCTTCGGAGTCACTGCGATCGCCCACTTCGCGGCCGACGGCATTGCGCCCTACCTGGCCGAGAATCATCCCTTTCTCTCACGCTTCAGCCTGACCAGTCACTTCTTCTGGCTGATCGTGATCGCCACGACGGTGGGGGTGGTCCTCTCCTTCCACCCTCAGAGCCGCGCGCTGGAAGGGGTGGGGGCATCCCGCTTGGGATCGGCCATGCTCTACGTGCTGGTCGCGACGATCGGGATGAAGATGAACCTGATGGCGATCTTCCAGAACACGGGACTCTTCGCGGTGGGACTGGTCTGGATCAGCTTCCACGCGATCCTCCTCATCGTGGTGGCCAAGATCATCCGGGCCCCGGTCTTCTTCCTGGCGGTGGGCAGTCAGGCCAATGTCGGCGGCGCGGCGAGCGCACCCATCGTGGCCTCGGCCTTCCACCCGGCCCTCGCTCCGGTGGGAGTGCTGCTGGCGGTGGTGGGCTACGCCCTGGGCACCTATGCGGCCTGGTTCTGCGGAATGCTCATGCGGGCGGTGGCCACCTGAGCGGGCTCAACGAGGCGGCGTATCCCACCAGGCCTGGGCCGCGGCCCGCCGTTCTCGATACCTCCGCCCCTCCTCCTCGGATGGCGGAGCAGCATTCCACTGCAGCACCAGATTTCCGTCGCCGAGGGTGGACGGGTTGAAGAGAAGAGCGGCCCGATCCCGCAGCGCGGCGGCAATGCGGTCGGCATCGGCCTCGACCCAGGCCTCGCGGTCCTGCCAGGCATCGAAGCCATCGGCGCGCTCCACTTCCCCGGGCAACCTGGCGGCCAAGCGCAACCGTGCTCCCTCGATGACCGGGCGGATCTCCTGACGAATCGCGGCCATCAGAGCATCGGAGATGCTCACCTCCATCCCCGCCTGCTTGGGCGAAGGCAGAGGCAGGGGTCGGCTCAACTGCTCCATGATTCCCAGGCGCATGCGGACGACATGCTGCTCCCGGTCGTAGCGAAATCCGAGAGCTTCGAAGGGCCGGCCATCATCCCAACCCAGAATCTGCACTCGATCGAGGTCGTCGAAGAAGACTTCGGTCCGAAAGCGCCGGAAGCCATCGACTTCCACGATCCGGGGTTCGGCCCAGGGTCCCAGACCGGGGTCGGTGAATCCCTGGAGTTGGGACTTGCGAAGCCACCCGCGGAAGGGATCTCCGAAGAATGCGGGCCAGGAGCGCTGGTCGTATCCGATGTCGAGATCGAAGCTCCCCGACGCGTCGGGATTCAATTGGACGACCACGGAAGCATCCACGCATCCGACCAGCGGAAGCAGAGACAACAGCAAGGAAAGGGCCCGGTGCATCTTCATTCTTCCATGATCGCCGAGGCGGCAACGTGGCGCCAGTCCTGAGCTCTGCCGGTTGCTTTTCTCTCCCCCTCGTTCGATGATGGCTCCATGCGCTCACCAAGCTCAATCCTCTTCGTGCTGGCGATCCTCGCCCTGCTCGTCTCCTGCGAAGACCCACCCCAGAGGGTGCTCTTGGCCGACTTCGATGTGGCCTATGCCCAGGAGGACCCGGTCTACGGCGACGGGTGGATCCATCCTCGGGGACTGCACGAATTCGCGGAGGGTTGGCGGCACCCCGAACCCCATGGGATCTGGACCACGGATGCACCGGCGCGGGTCTACTTCGATTGCCTCGGACGCAGAGCCCAGCTCCGACTCCGACTGGCGACGCATCCGCGACTCGCAGAGCGTCACCAACGGCTGACCCTCTCGTGGAATCAGCAAGTGCTGATGGTCGTGGAATTGAGCGGAGGATGGGAGACCGACACCCTCCGGGTCGACATTCCCGAGGAACTCTTCCACCCCGGCACCGGAACCCTCGACCTCGCAGTGAGCGACTACCTCCGCCCCGAAGATGGATTCGAGGAACCGAGAGGCGTCTTCGTCCAATCCCTTCAACTCCGCGCCGACCTCGATTCGGGCGAGCTCGAGACCTGGCGGGCGCTGACCACACCGAAACCCCTTCCCACGCCGAGTCGCAAGCGATCCGACCATGCGCTCTCCCGACCGGTGAGCGAACTGCCCAACGTCCTGATGATCCTCATCGACTCGGCCCGGGTCGATCACTTCTCCGGTTATGGATACGACCGCCCCACCACTCCCCACATCGACGCCTTGGCGCGGCGGGGCGTGCGCTTCGACCGGCTCTTCGCGGAGGCTCCCTATACGCGCAATTCCGTGGCCACCCTCTTCTCGGGGAGGAGCTGGCGTGACCACGGGGTTTGGAGTGGCGACGACGCCCTCCCCGAAGAGGCCTTCACTCTGGCCGAGGCCTTCCGCTCCGCGGGCTACCAGACGCTGGCGATCAGTGACAACGCCCATGTCGGGCGCAACGCGGGAAGCGCCCAGGGCTTCGACGAATTCCTGGAGGCCTGGACGGTGGACTCTCCCCAGCGTGAGGCTCAGCCCCTGGGGTGGTGGCCCGAAGCCCCGGTGGAACTCTTCGACCAACGGCTGAAGCAGGGACTCGATCCCAAGCGGCCGACCTTCTTCTATCTGCACCTGTTGCCGCCGCACGTTCCCTACTTTCCCGGCCCGGATCACGACCTCTTCGGCCCCGCGGACTACGAAGGACCGATCACCGGGATCTCGCCCGACCTCTCCGCCTTCGACCGAGGAGCGAGGCCGGCCCAGGGACCGGACTACGACCGTCTCGTCTCGCTCTACGACGGCTCCCTCCACCGCGCCGACGCTCTGGTCCAACGCGCCCTCCAAGCCTGGAATGCGCAGGCAGGTCGTCGGCCCACTCTCTTCGTGATCCTCTCCGACCACGGAGAGGCCTTCGGCGAGCACGGACGCTTCGGACACAACCAGACCCCCTTCGACGAGATGCTCCACGTGCCCTTCATCCTGAGTCCGGCGGAGCTCGTGCCTCCCGAAGTCCGCAGCGGTCGGGGCGAGCTTCGGTCGATGTCCGATGTCTATCCCCTGCTGCTCCGAAGCCTGGGCCTCGGGCTGCCCGATTCGGTGTCGATGCCCGCCGCCTTCTTCGAGATCTACGATCATCCGATGCAATCCCGGTCGGAGATCTTCATCCGTTGCAGCCTTCCGATCTACGCCCGTCGTACCGCCACCACTCTGGCGGTATTCCAGGACTGGAACCAACAGGACTACTTCGACCTCGGAGAGGATCCCTCGGCCCAACACGACCTGCGGAGAACGAAGAGTGGCGAGTGGCGCAGGGAGTGGAGGAAGCTCCGCGATTTTCTGGCCCAGCCCTCGCCCTTCGACCGATCCGCCCAGGCCGAGCTCTCCCCCGAGGACATCGAGCGCTTGAAGGCTCTGGGCTACATGTAGGAAGTCACCGCGCCGTCGGCTCGGGATCCATGCACTGGGTCACCAGGCCGGCCTGGGTCGCCAGACCCGCGAGCTCGGTGGCCAGCTCCGCGGCGACATCCTGTCCCCCGGCTCCGTGATCGGCGAAGAGCACCCCACTCACCCCACAATGGGCGACCACCGGTGCGCAACTGAAGCCGGTGGTCGCGGTGGCGGCCAACAATTCGGCCCCCACCGTCCCCGCATAGGCCTCGCTCTCGGCCATGGGCACGTGGTAGGGTCGGCGTTGGAGAGCACAGAGGGCCACCGCCCCGGACTCCCGCTCCAGCGGAAGCTCCAGTCTCGGGGCCACGGTCTCGGCATCTGCACCCGACCACATCCAGGGCACGAGCATCTGCCGGTCACGATCGACGCGGAAGAGGATGCAACGACGAAAGCCGAGGATCCCGACCACTGCGTCGACGATGCTCTGCAGAAGCGCCTCCCGATCCTCGCCCTCGGCCAAGCCCCGACCCACGTTGCGATAGAGTCGCAGTTGAGCCGCAGTGCGCTCGGCGATCTCCTCGGCGCTCAACGGCGGCGCCACGCTGGCACTTCCTTCGACATTCACCACCGCACCGTAGTCGTGCAGGTCGCCCACCGAGAGATCGACGGTCCGCGCCAAGTGCTCGATCTCGGCGTTGATCTTGGCGTGCAACTCTTCCATGCGGCTCACCGGAATCCCCAGAGCGAAGGCCGCCTTGTGCAGGATCTTCAATTCCTGCACCTGGGTTTCGGGAGCGCACCGGAAGCGGCTCATGGCGTCGGCGTAGACAATGATCCCCAGGGCGGGATCCATATGCGCCGGAGGATGAAGCGCTTCGAAATCGTGGTGGTCGCCGATCACGGTCTGGATGGGGCGCGGAAGTCTCCACCGCGCGGCCAGGCGGCGACCGGCCCGGTCATGAGACATCCCGAAGTACTCTCGCTCGGCGTCGATGGTGTCGCGTCCGTCGCGAACGTCGGCCACCACCCGGTCGTAATCCGAAGGAGAGCATTCCACGAGGACCGCCTTGCCGATGTCATGGACCAAGGCGGTGACGAAGGCCTCTTCGGGAGGAACGCGTCCACTGGCCTCGGCCAACATCTGACCGAAGGCCGCCGCGACCAGGGAATGCTGGGCCACATCGAGGAGGTGGGGAGAACGGGAGAGCTTGCTCATCATGTCGAAGACCGACAGACCCAGGGCGAGCTTTCTCACGGTCTCGAAACCGATGGTGATGACCGCCTTGTGGACCGTCGCCACCCGGCCCTGGCCGGACCGCTGATAGAGGGCGCTGTTGACGATGCGCAGGATCCGCACGGTCAGAGCCTGATCCTTGAGGATGACCTCGGCCAAGTCCTCGGCACTGGACCGATCGTCGGTCGCAACCTTCTGGATCTGCAGGAGGGTCTGGGGGAGGATCGGGAGCTCCCCCATCTCTTCGATCTGTGCGAGTACATCGGAAGAATGCATGAGCGGCCTTCGGAGCGGGGCACGATGCGCGCAGGGTTCTCCCTGAACTATCGGCCTCTCTCGCGAAGACCTTGAGCCCGGCGGAGCGGCCTCAGACCGGAGGGCGCTCGTCCTCCTCGAGGTGGTCCTCGGAGTCGTCTTCGGGGTCGATGGGCTCGAAGTCGGCATCCTCGGCGGTCTCGAAGTCCTCGGTCTCCGGAATCACGGCGGACTGGACTTCGGGCTCCACCGCAGGTTCGGCGGCCGGTTCTTCCTCGACATCCGCCTCGGGCGGCGGGTCCGCCATCTCCTCGACCCCAGGATCGGCGGCCGGCGCCTCGGCCGCTTCGGCGGGGGCTTCGGCAGGGGCTTCGGGCGAGACCTTCTCCGGAAAGTCGCGACTGCCGCCGGACTCCTGGTCCTGCCGATCGTGGAAGATCAACCATCCTCCAAATCCCATGAGCACCAGCGGGATGATCACCTTCAGCAAGGTTCCCACGATTCCGACCACGAATTTCAGCAGACCGAGGAAGAGTCCCAGGGTGAAGAAGTAGAAGACCGCGGCCAGTCCCAGGCAGATCCAGCCGGGCACCATGGCGTCGCGCCGCTTGGAATCGACCTGAGCCATGGCCAGAAAGGAAATGCCCACCCCCACCAGGAAGGCCGGCCAGTGGCGGGCCAGGGACAGCTCTCCCCACTTCGCACCCAAGAAGAGAATGGTGGCCACGACGAGGAGAACCCCACTGAAGACCAGACCGGAGTCCTCTCCTCCCTGGCGGTAGCGCAGGAGCATCCCCACCCCAATGGCGAGGAGGATGAGGGGCCAGAGCACTCCGAAAGCCGGCATTCCCATCTGCCCGAGGAGCATGAGCAGCCCCACGAGGATGAGTGCGGGACCTGCGATCTTTCCGCCACCGTTCATCGCTTCACCTCTCTCGAAACCTTGACCCAATGCGGCCGAGCTGAGCCTAGCCGCTCGGCCCTCAATTCTCCAGACGTACCGGAACCACGAGTTCCAAGTTGCCGTCTTCCTCATCCCTCAACTCGAGCTGACCCGCGTTGACGAAGCCTTCCGGAGCGGTTCTCGGAGAAGCCTCGGCGGTCAATTCCAGAGTGAGGGGCTGATCCGGATAGGCCACCAGCTCCGCCGACCCGTCGTGGGTCACCTCGAAGCCGACGGTCTGAGCCAATTCGAAGCGCTCGGTGAGGTCGAGGTCCCAGGATTCGGCATCCTCCTCCCGGGCGAAGGCGGCGGAGACTTCCAGGGTGTAGCTCCCCGGGGTCGCCCCGCCGAGTCGGACATGCTCCGAGCGCTGGCCCAGACCGGTCTGGGCCACGTAGACCCCCGCGCTGTCGCGGATGTTGATCGCGCAGTCGGTGAACAGATTGTAGGTCTCGGGATCGACGGAAATCTCGAAATCCACCGCGGACACCGCCTCATTCACCTCGAAGTCGTAGGTGAAGACCGATCCCTCCACCGACAGCTCTCGCTCCCTCCGCCAGTGATCGATCACCGCATGACCGCTTCCCCGGAAGGGCTCCTCGAAGCGATTGGTGACCTCGACTTCGGTCTGGGGATTCTCACCGGGACGATCGAAGTTCAGCTCCGAAATCTCCTCCGGAGTCGCGGTCAACCCAGCGAAGCGAATCTGCAGATCATAAGTCGACGATGCATCGAAGGTCATCGCAGCCCGTTGGTCCACTTCCCACACCCCGGGCAGAAGATCTTCTCCCCGGACCACGAAGCGGCGCTCCCGAGTGTCCTCGCTCTCCGCGAAGGATCCCCGCAGGAAGCGACGGCCGGCCGGATCGTGGAGGATGGTCCGCACCGATCCCTTCTTGCCCTCGGGAATGGAACAGACGACTTCCATGCTGCTCGCGGCGGGCGGAATGCGCACGAAGTGCCGGGAGACGGCACCGGGATCGAGTTGCAATCCGCGCCAGGTCCGAGAGTAGGACTCGTCCGCACCGATTCTCTCGGGCACCACGATGGTCGTCACCAATTCGAATTCTCGGGCCGCAGCCCCGCGCCGACCACTTCCCTTGGCGGTCGCGACCACCGTCCCCACGTGCAGGCCGGGCTCGGTGAGTTTGGACCCGTCGTATTTCAGCCGGACCGAGCGGGAGCTGTCTCCGTTGATGTAGGTGCTCTTGCGATCGATGCGGATCCAGTCCACGTCGCTCCGGAGCTCATAGGCGCGATAGAACTGATTGCGGGCGTCCGCGGTGGCTCCCTTGGGAAAGCGCGGGGTGATGGTGAAGGACTGGGTCCGAGGCGAAGCGGGAAAGTATCCACCCGCTCGCCAATATGCGGCCGGCGCCTCACCATCGGGTTGGCCCGGAGCATCGGTGCGCACTCGGTAGATGGTCAGGGTCTCGGCCTCTCCCGCCCGGGCGTAGGCGACCGCGGCCTCGTAGGCCTTGGGCAGATCGAGGACTCCGGTGCCCGCCTCGATGCGCGTGTATCCGGGCAGGGACCGCGCGGTGGCCTGCAGTGAGCGCAGGATGGTTCCGAAGTTCCACGACAGATCCTGTTGGTGCAATGCGCTCAGAATGCAGGCCACGGCTCCGGCGGTGTGGGGCGACGCCATGCTCGTGCCGTTGTAGCGGTCGAAGTGTCCCCATAGGGGAATGGTGCTGCTCGCCACTCCGGGAGTGACGATGTCGGGCTTGGCCACTTCGCCGCCCCGGCTCGAAAACCCGAAGAGGTGATCCCGACGATGCGCCGCACCGTAGAGGTCCCGTGCCACTTCCTTGGTGAGCAGAGCTCCGGTGGCGATGACCCCATCGGCGGCCGAAGGAGTGCCCACGGTGCTGAGCCCGGGACCGCTGTTGCCCGCGCTCTGGCAGATGATCACGGTGGGATGGTCGTCGAGAAAGTCCTCGAGCCAAGATTCCATGGCCGCGTCGCCTTCGATCTCGCTCCCGATTCCGAAACTCATGTTGACCACGATGGGAACTCCGTAGCGATCGGAGAGCTCCCCCACATACTCGTAGGACTTCTTCATCGACTCGGTACGGGTGCTTCCTCCCGAGAGAGTGTTGTCGCCCAACTTGCAACTGATCACCCAGGCTCCAGGCGCGACCCCATCGAGGCCCTCCTGGCCGTGGATGTCGTTGCCGGCGGCGATACCGCTGACATGGCTTCCGTGTCCACCATCGTCGAAGTGGAGCAGAAGCGCGGGCTCGTCCTCTCCCTGCAGATCGAGTCCGATCCCGAGCCAGGAACGGGACTCCTTCCGGGATTGTTTCTGGAGGGTGAAGGAGTCGAAGTTGGTGGCGTAGTCGCGTCGGATCTCCTCGTCCTCGAGGTGTCCGTCGGCGTCGAGGTCGATCACGCACATCCACACATGCTCGGACCTCGCGATGCGGTCTTCTTCCTCACGGGCCTTCTCCGACCAGCCACGACGCAGCTCGACGCCCCGTCCCACCCCCAGCTGGGCCTCGACCTCGGCCCGATCGGCGGCGTAGACCACGATGGCCCAACGGCCATCCTCCTTGCCATCGCTGTCGACATCCTGCAGCCCGCCGCTGTTGAGAAAGCGGCTCTCCTCGAGAACCCCGGTCCAGACCAAGTCCTCGTCCGCCGGCCCGACCGCGAGGGACTCGAAGCCCTCCACCCTCAGATCGTCATCGATGCGCAGGTAGCGAATTCCGTCGGATTCCTCGAACTCCGCTTCTTCGAGGTCGATCTCGCCCTCTCCGGTGAAGTCCCGGACATCGATGACCTTGACCCCGCCGAGGGTGGTTTGCAGCAGGCCGGGAACGGTCATGTCCACGCCGGTGTCGAGGACCGCGACGATCACTCCGCGTCCGTCGTAGTCGGGATGGTCGGCCAAGAAGGTGCGCCCGCCGATGTCCTCGATGGGCACGAAGGTCCACGCCTGTTCGGCGGCGAGGCTCGGCAGGGAAAGCAGCAAGAGGCACAGAGTCAAAAGAGTTCGCAACGATCCGCGATGCATGATCCACTCGCATTCGAAGGTGAGAGGGGTCCCGCTCCCGCAGCGGGCAATTCGTCTTTCTCAGAATAGAACAGTCCCGCTCGCCTTCCCACCCTCGAGAGGAATCCGGCTCAGGTCCGGACGGTGACTTCCTCGAGGTGGGTGTCGAGGATCTCGATGAGGTCCTGCTTGGTCACCGGCTTGGCGAGATAGGCATTCATCCCCGAGGCCAGGCAGTGGCGCCGATCCCGGTCGAGAGCCCGTGCGGTGACCGCCACCACCGGGGTGTCGGATTTGGGTCCGTCGAGGGCCCGGATCCTCCGAGTCGTCTCCAGGCCATCCATCTCGGGCATCTGCAGATCCATGAAGACGATGTCGTAGTGCGATTGCTCCATGAGCTCGAGGGCCTGCCGCCCGTTCTCCGCAATCTGCACCGCCAATCCGAGGTGGGTGAGCCAGCGTTTCATGACATTCTGATTCGCGACATTGTCCTCGACCACCAGGGCCACCCCGTGATAGTCCGCCTCCGCGGGCAGGGCAGCCTCGGTGGCGGCCGCATCCGAACTCTGCACCACGGTGGCGGGAAGAGTGAATCGCACCCGGCATCCTTCGCGGTAGTTGGCATCGATGGTGAGTTCCCCTCCCATGAGTCGAACCAACCGGCGGCTGAGGCTCAGTCCAAGGCCGGTGCCCCCGAATTCGCGCGTGTTCGAGTTGTCGGCCTGCACGAACTCTTCGAAGACCTTCTCCACGGCATCTTCGGGAATCCCCCGGCCGGTATCGGTGACCGTGGCCACCACCACCCCATCGCGGCCGTCCCGAGAGTGGAACTCGACGCGGATCATGACACTGCCCTCGTCGGTGAACTTGATCCCATTGCCCACGAGATTCATCAGAACCTGACGAGTCCGGTCGGGATCGAGAACCAAGAGGGGAGGCACCTCGCCTCGGATCTCACGTCCCAGATGCAGACCCTTCGACTGCGCATGAGCCCGCAGCAGATGCAGACAGTCATCGACGAGATCCACAACATTGGTCGGCATGGGATGGACTTCGAGCTTGCCCGCCTCGATCTTCGAGAGGTCGAGGACATCGTTGATGATGGTCAACAAGTTCTGGCCCGCATCGAGAATGATCTCCAGATTCTCCTTCTGCTCGTCGTCGAGGTCAGACTCGCACATGAACTCTGCGATGCCCAGAATCCCATTGAGGGGAGTGCGAATCTCGTGACTCATGTTCGCGAGGAAGGATCCCTTCGCCTGGCTCGCAGCCTCGGCCCGACGACGAGCATCCTCGAGCTCATCGTTGTGAGACTGCAATCGACGCCGCGCCTCTTCGATTTCCTGGGTCCGCTCGTGCACCCGTTCCTCGAGTTCGTCTCGACTCCGAGAGAGGTCTTCCAGCGCGCTCACCAGTCGCTCGGACTGCCGGTTGAACCAATGGGCCAAGAGGGAGAGCTCACTGCCGTCGTCCTCGGGAAGGCGCTGCACCGAGAGTTCTTCGCTCGATTCGAAGGCCTCGCGCAAGACGGTGGTCATCTCCTCGACCGGACGCAGAATGCGGCGGCGAGCCAGCAAGTAGGCGAAGATCCCGGCCACGATCACCGACAGCAGAATCCAGCGGGCCACCCCCCCGGTGATCTGCAGGGCCGCCACCGACGCGCTCGCGATGGGCATGACGGTGACGATCTTCCAGTAGGTCTCGGGCACGTGGAAGACCTGGACGGTCACCGGTTGGTTCAGAATCACGTCGTCCTCGAGATTCAGGGTCGCCAGCCGCAGATCCTCCAACTGCCGGTCGCGCAGAGGTTCTCCCAGCGTCGCCGCCAGGATCCGGGCCTCCGCGGGCGAGATCTGATAACTGCTCGCGGCCAGCGCCTCGGCACGAGAGTGGACTCGGCTGTCCTGAAGCAGCGACTGGCGCAGCAGCTGTTCATTGCATTCTTCCAGAGCCTGGGCCAGAGCTTGGAAGCTCGGGACTTTCTGCGCCAGCGCGCTCACATCGAGGTAGTCGTCGATGCGGTGCCCCTCATCATCGGTGACCGACTCCCGGGCCAGGTCGGCATCGGGAAAGGACAGGAACTTGTTGTTGCGATCGACGGCGAAGGCATAGCCCCCCGAGGATTCTGCGAGTCGGGCAAAGAATGCCCGCAGTCCGTTGAGCTTGAGATCGATGGTCGACACCCCGGCGAAGCTGCCGCCCGAATAGATGGGCACCGAACAGGTGACCATCGGCTCGTAGGAATAGGGATCGGTGTAGGACTTCGACCAGAACGCGTCTCCCGGCCCCACGTAGCGCGCCGGCACATACCACTCTTCGTGGTGGTATCCCGCGGTCTCGGGGTCGTTGTAGTCATCGTAGTATCGGAGTTCTCCCCGCCCATCGCGGCCCCAGAAGAAGCTGCGGCGCTCGGCACCGCTGTCGAAGTAGTAGGGCTCGGGCCAAATCCCGCCTCCGGCCACCAACTCCTCGGAATGCTCGAAGTTCATGACCTGAGGAATCAATTCGCGGTAGAGGATTTCGTCGTGGGGAAGGGCTTTCGCCAAGTCGGCCAAGGACCGGGCGAGGGCGTGGGTGGCTGCGATCTGCTGGCCCAGCTCCCCCACCATGCGCAGACCCAGCTCTTCGTTGTAGCGCGCGCTCTTCGACCTCAATTCGGCCGAGAGGAGGCTTCGCCCCTCGGTCCAGAGCACGGTCGCCGTCCCCGCCAGGAAGATGAGGCCGCAGGTGACGATCGCGGCCAGAAGCTGGAATCGAAGGCTACGTAGGCGGCCTACGGTCGGAATCCGCTGGGGAGAGGTGGGCATGGCGAAAGCTGCCTTCGGGATTGGGCGAGCATCACACGACCGAGCGCGGCGGGCGCCGGCTTTCCTCTGCTGCACGAAGCGGACCAGTCTGGCGGAGGCGGCCCAAACAGCAATGGCGGGCCCGGAAGCCCGCCATTGCCCTCTCTCAACTCGACGAAGAAGCATGCCTGAGCTTCTTCATCCATCCGTTCATCTCGACGCCCTGTTTGCACCCGCTGCGCAGGCGGGAGGGCTCGGGACCGCCTCTCGAAGCGGGCCGGAGCCGAGGCAGATCAACCTTCCCGGGGAGGGAACGTTGCTCTTCGGGACGGAGCGTTGTCTCCTCTGGGAGACGGCATCAGGCTGGGAGGCCCTTCAACGAGCCCTGAGACTCCCATCCGGGACCTCCTAACCTGTTGTGTTAGAAGCACTTGCGGAGCCTTGTCGAGATTGGATCAGAAAGAGGTTCCCAAGCGCGATTCCCAACGTAGGAAAAGACTTACAGGTTCCGTGCCAGAAGTGCCGGGTGCGAGAAGAGCCGGACTCAGGCGGCCCTCAAGATGTTGTAGAAATTGTCCCGCTGGGCCGCTTCGAAGCCGGCGTCTTGGACCAGGGCGGTCATCTGGGCCAAGGAGAGACGGAAACTCACTCCCGCCTGAGAGACGACATTCTCCTCCATCATCACCGAACCCAGATCGTTGGCCCCCCAGAAGAGGGAGAGCTGGCCGATCTTCTGGCCCTGGGTGACCCACGAACTCTGGAAGTTCGCAATGTTGTTGAGGGCGAGCCGGCAGATCGCCAACACCCGGAGGTACTCGATCGAGCCCTTGTGGGTCGAGGTCGGCACCTGCGCGAGTTGGTCGGGGTGGGATTCGGCCATGGGAGTGAATCCGGGCTGGAAGGTCCAGGGGATGAAGGCCGTATAGCCTCCGGTCCGCGCCTGGCTCTCGCGCACCCGCAGGAGGTGTTCGACCCGCTCCGGAATGGTTTCGATGTGCCCGAACATCATGGTCGCGGTGGTGCGCATCCCCAGGCTGTGGGCCTCCTCCATGATGCCCAGCCAGCCGGCGGCATCGACCTTCGACCGCGCCAACGAAGTCCGGACACGGTCCACGAGGATCTCGGCCCCCCCTCCGGGAATGCTGTCGAGACCCGCAGCCTGCAGCTCTGCGATCACTTCGCGCGTGCTCATCTTGAACACCTTCGAGAAGTTGAGCACCTCGCTCGGGCTGAAGCCGTGAATGTGTACGGGATAGCGTTCCTTGATGCCGCGGAGCAGTCCCTGGTACCAATCGAGCTTCAAGTTGGGATGGTGGCCGCCCTGCAGCAGCACTTGAGTGCCGCCGATCTCCAGCAGCTCCTCGATCTTCTCGTAGATCTGCTCATAACTGAGGACATAGGCACCATCGGCATCCTTGTGGCGGTAGAATGCACAGAAGGTGCAGTCGGCGTAGCAGACATTGCTGTAGTTGATGTTGCGGTCGACCACGAAGGTCACCCGCTGCGGATCGCATTGGCGCAGACGCAGGTCGTGGGCCGCTCGGCCCAGCGCATGCACCTCCCCCTCGTCCATGAGGGTGAGGATCTCGCCCCCGGTGAGGGCTTCACCGTCCACCGCTCGCAGAAGGATCTCGTCGATGGCCGGGTCCGGGCTGTAGGTCGGGTGGGTCATGTCGATCATCCTAGAAGATTCCGGCGGCGGCGGCCATCCGGGGACTCAACTCTGGGCCAGAGCCACTTCTCGGCACCGGGGTACGAGGTCGTGACGGGCCGCCAGCTCGGCGAATCGACGCAGGCCGCGGAGTTCCTCCTCCCCCAGGCGGTAGTGGATGCTCTGGGTCCAGTAATCCAGAATGTCGGCGGCGTCGGCTCCCCGAGAGTCGGCCTCCCGCTGGGCGAGCTCTCCCAAACGCGCCAAGCCGCGGTCGCGCGCGGCCCCCAATTCCCGCACCAGGGCCCGGCGTCGATCGTCGAATTCCGCCGCCGGGGCCAGATGCGGTCCCAGGGCCCAGGCCGCGAAGACGAAGGGCAAGCCGGTCAGTTCGTACCACATCTGACCCAGGTCGTAGACATGCAGTCCCTCCGAGGCGATCCGCTCGGCCCGGTCGCCGATGACCAAGGCGGTCGGATGCTGGTGGAAGAGGAGCTCCGGCCGCGGCTCCACCACGTGCAGGTCCGGCTGGCGATCGTAGAGCTCCGCCAGGAGAACTCGGAGCAGGGCCACGCTGCTTCGGGATCCGCGATCCACCGCGATGCTGGTGGCCTCGGGAAGCGGGATCTGACTGAAGACCTTCACCGTGCGGACCGGGCCCCGTGATGCAATGCACACTCCGGCCACGAGTTCAGTGCCCACGCCCCGGAGATACTCGACCACCGGAATCAGTCCCACGTCGATGCGACCTTCGAAGAGCAGATCCGCCAGACGCGAGGGAAGATCGCGCTGCAGATCGATGCCCGGCCGATCCTCCAACCCCTCGATCAACGGCACCGTGTTCAGGAAGCTCACCGCGCCAATGCGGAGGTTGCGTTGAAAATCGCTCATGTGCATCCCATCAGGACGATTCGGCCGATGACTGCATCGGTACAGGGCGGGATTGATAGAGGCCGTTGCGAAGGCGGGCCTCGAAGCCGACCTCCTCGAGCCAGCGGGACATCTCGGCGAGACTCAGATCCTCGGACTCGACTTCTGCCTTCCGATCCCGGGCTCCCAGGAACAGATGACCCTCGAGGTCATCGACTCCGCAGAGCAATGCGGTGTGGGCGCTCTTGAGATCGCCTCGATCGTAGAGCAGTCGCAGATGCGAGATGGTGGGGAGCGCGAGACGGCAAGCGGCCAGAACCCGCAGGTCCTGGGTGGATTGAGTGCTGAGCGCATCCTCTGGTCCACCGAAGGCCGAGTCGAGGTAGACCACCGGGCTCACCCCATCGAAGACACCCACTGCAGACTGAAGTCGGTCGATGGCATCGATCTGCGCGAAGACCGCATCGAGGTCGTGGCCCGGACCGTAGAGCACCGTCGCCTGTCCCCGAATCCCCGCTGCGGCCGCAGCCTGCCAGAATGCGCTCCACTCGCTCGCGGATTCCTCGCCGAAGGCGGGGTGAAGTCCCGGGCGCACGCCGTCGGAGATCACCGAGAGTCCTCGCCGCCGCCACTCCTCGAGTCGGCGACCCCGGTCGTCGCCGGAATAGATCCGGGCCCAGTCGGTGGCGCATCCCAATTGAAGGGTCGTGGGAGGATCGGTCGAGGGGTCGGCCGAAGTGGTCTCGGCCCATCCCGCCTCGAGGTCGGCCGATGTCGGCGAGCTTCCGAAGAGGACCAGGGTCTGGGTGGCCACCTCGGGGAGGTCTGCGGCCCTCCTGGCGAAACCTCCATCGGGGGCCATCTCTCCCGTGAGCGGACACCAGGGCAGGCCTGCAGGGCTGCAATCGAGGTGAGCATTCGCGACGAAGGTCGTCCGCGATCCGTGAATCCGGCGGCGCACCTCGTGCGCGGCATGGACGATCCCGTGAGGGCTGCGTTGGGAGAGAAGATCACGCAATTCGCGGCGGTCATCGGTGGCAGACAAGGGAACTCCGCAGAAGAAATCGAGTCGGGAGGCGGGCTTCGGTCCCGGGCCAAGGTATTCAGGATCGCCGTTGGCGTCCAGCCCCGGACGGCCGCCAGCCCCCCCGTGGCCCATTTCCCCCCGGTAGCGCCCGCTGGACCGGGGGCTGTGATTCCCTCCGCGCCGCGGTGTCCCTCTTGTCGACCACTCACCCTTGATCCATGCCGTCGGAGGCCCTCCATGAAGTCGGGAAGATTCCTCTCCCTAGTGCTCTGCACCGCGATCCTCACCCTCTCGCCCCCGAAGCTCTGGGCCAGCGGGGCGGTATCGCCGGACCAAAGCCTCTCCGATGGCGGCAGCTATTTGCTCTTATCGCACACCCCGCAGGGGGCCGGTGACCTCAACGGAGACGGCTATACCGACGTGATCGTGCCGGGAACCACCAGCCAGTACATCTACTACGGAAGCCGAACCGGGCTCCAGACCGGGACCTTCGTCGAGATCCTCCCGGTGGTCAGCGGCGATGGGTCGGTGAATGCGGGAGGCCGGAATATCGGAGTGTGCGGAGACATCAATGGCGACGGATTCGATGATCTGGTGATCGGCGCCCCCTCGGCCGACGCCCCCGGCTACGCCTCCACGGATGATCGCGGGGCCCTCTACTTCTACCCAGGATCGTCCGGCGGAATCGCAACCACCCCGGCCCAAACGGTCCTCGGGGCCGGCCCGGGAAGTCGGCTCGGCTTTCAGGTCTCCCGAGCGGGGGACATCAACGGTGACGGTTACGCCGACATTCTCAGCGTCAGTGATCCGGTGAGCACCGTCGACCAGGGATTCCTCTTCGCCGGGAGCAGCTCGGGGATCGGAAACCAACTGTGGCAGGTCGATCACCACTTCACCTCCCCGCTCGTGGGGGCGGGAGACATCGACGGCGACGGCTACGACGACATTGCACGGAATGAATCCCAGAATTCCGTGAACTACCCCGAAGGCGGAGTGTTGATCTATCGCGGCCGAGCGACCGGTCCCCTCACCACTCCTTCTTGGTTTCTGAACGGTCCCTCCGATGGGCAGGCGACTTCGACCGACTTCGGATGGGCCCTTGCCGGCGTCGGGGATGTCGATGGCGACGGCTACGCAGATCTGCTCATCGGAGCTCCTCATTGGTCGGTGCTGAACACCCAGTACAACAAGGTCTGGACTCACGGCCGAGTCGCCCTCTATTCCGGAAGCCCCACCGGACCCACCGAGACCTGGGCGAAAATCGGCGAGCTCTGGGACAACATCGGCAACTCGGTGGCCGAGATCGGCGATGTCAACGGCGACGGCTACGCGGACCTGCTCGTCGCCAGCGCGAAGGACCACCCTTACAACTATCTCAACCCGATCCAGGACACGATCCCCGACTTCGTCCACATCTACCTCGGAGGCGATTCGGGTCCTCTGGCCACCCCCACCTACTGGGTGGAAGGCACCCAAGCCTTGCTCCCCACCAACTGGACCTCCTTCCATCCGGCCGGAGCCGGCGACGTCGACGGCGACGGCTACATGGACTGGATGATGCCCGTGGATCCGAGCACTCTCGGAATCTTCTCCGGCCACGGTGATCTGCCCAATGCCGCTTCCCAATGGGTCATCAACGGCGGCGCGAGCGACAACGCTCGGCAGGGCGCCGGCCTGAGTCGCCATGGAGGCGACATCAACGGCGACGGTTACGACGACCTGCTGGTGGGCGCGCCCGGCAACTTTTCGGGCAAGGGGCGGGCGAACCTCTTTCTGGGCTCGTCCACGGGACTCGCCAGCTCTCCGTCCTGGGCGGTCTACGGCTCGACGGTCGCCGACAGCGTGGGCTCCAGGGTCTCCATTCTGGGCGACGTCGATGGAGACGGTCTGCCCGAGATCGCGGTGGCCGCAGTGGGAGCCGCCGGTCACGGCGAGGTCCGCATCTATCGTGGTGCCTCCCCCCTTCCCTCCACCACTCCGACTTGGATCCTGAGCGGAGACCAAGCCGGCGAGAACTTCGGGTTCTCGATCACCGGAGTGGGCGATGTCGACGGAGACGGCTATGCGGACCTCGTCGTGGGATCGCCCAACTGGGATGGCCCCAGCGCAACCGACGCGGGGAGAGCGCAGCTCTATCTGGGAGGCGCAGGAGGCCTCTCGACATCCCCCGCCTGGCAGTTGCGAGGTGACCTTCAGGCCAGCTGGGCGCTGACCGGCTACGACCTGGCCCTGGGCGACTTCAACGGCGACGGTCGCAGCGATCTGGCCGTGGGAGCTCCCAAGGCGGGAATCTCGAACTTCTTCGAAGGGGCCGTCGGGGTCTTCCTCGGGAGCGTCAACGGTTTCGGATCCCAACCCGATGCCTCGTTCCGAGGCAATGCATCCTTCGAAATGGTCGGATTGACGGTGGCCAGTGCGGGAGATGTGGATCAGGACGGGCGCGAAGACCTGCTCATCGCCGCCCCCGGATACTCCTCAGGAACCGGCACTCCTTACGGACGAGTGTATCTCTATCCCGGAAGCACGAGCGGAGTCAGCTCGACCGCCTCTTGGTGGCGAGACGGGCAGACTCTTCCCAACGAACAATACGGTCGAAGCCTGACCGGCCTGGGAGACCTCGACGGGGACGGCGCGGCCGAGATCGCGATCTCCGGACTGGCGGAAGTCGTCGAGATCTTCTCCGGCATCCCCTTCTCGGGGCTGCAGACCCAACCCTCGTTGACCCTGACGCCTCCGGTCTCGGGGGTGGAGTTCGGGCGTTTCGTGGGAGCGGCCGGGGACATCGACGGAGACGGTTTCGCGGAACTCGTGGTCGGGGCCCCCGATGCCTATCAGTCCGCCTTCTTCGGCACCTTGGGCACGGCCTATCTCTACCGCGGAAACAGCGCCGAACGCAACAATGCCCCGCGTCCCATGGTCGCCACTCAGTCCAATGGATCGTTGGCGGCATCTCGCCTCTTCCGCAGCACCGGTTCGCTGACCCTCCGCCTGACGAGCCAGAACAGCGCGGGCCGGGTGGACCACCGTCTGCAGTATCGCCTGACCACCACCACTTCCAACCTCGATTTGGCCGCGGTGACGACCGTGGGCTCCTGGACTCGGAGCGCGTCGGCGAACTTCGCCGTCAGTCCATCGGGTCTTTCTCCTCTCACTCCTTACCACTGGCAGACCCGCGTGATCACCCGCAACCCGCTCCAACCCTGGTCCCCGTGGCGGACCAGCGGTGGCTGGACTCGAAGCCTGACCATGCTGCGCCCCGCGGGCACCGTGGATCGCCCCGATCTCCTGGTCACCTCGACCTCTCCGGACACGGTGATCGTCAATCAGCCCAACACCCTCGACGTGGTGGTCCGCAACCAGGGACTCGCCTCTTGCCCCACCTCTAGGTTGCGAGTGAGTGTCGACGGATCGGTGGTCTGCGACAGCGTGAGCGTCCCCTATCTCTCGGCGGGCGCCTCGACGGTGGTGCCCTGCGCACTCCCCGCCCTCAGCGGTGGCGCGCACAACCTGCAGATCGACCTCGACATCACCGACGCCGCCATCGAGACCGACGAGACCAACAACACCTTCACCTCGACCCTCTACTCCGACCTCCTCCAGTACATTCTGGTGAGAGCGGACGGCAACGGCGACGTGACCACCATTGCCGCGGCCTTCTCGGCGATCGCCCCCGGGGGGCTCATCGAACTCGCCGACGGCACCTTCACCGGGGCCGGGAACTACTCCCTCGATCCTGGCGGCAAGGTCTTCACTCTGCGATCGCAGAGCGGCAACGCCTCGGCGTGTATCCTCGATGCACAGGCTTCTTCTTCGGCCCAACGGCGCCATCTGACCCTTCAGAATGGTGAGGGCAACGCGCTGCGGATCGAGAACATCACCTTCCAGGGAGGCTACTACGGTTACGGAGGATCGGTCCTGTTGAAGAACGGCGTGGCTCCGGTCTTCGTGGGTTGTCGTTTCGTATCGAACCAAGCCGGAATCAATAGTGGAGCGGTGAACGGTCTCGGATCACCGTCTCCCCAATTCCTGGGCTGCTCGTTCATCGGGAACACTGCGGTCACCAACGCCGGCGGGGCCTGCACCATGCCGGGAAGCCCGGTCTTTCGCGATTGCGTCTTCGACTCCAACCAGTCCGCTTATGGAGGCGGCGCTCTCTACTTGGTGGACGCCACCGCCACCGTCGACTCGTGCACCTTCACCGCGAATACCTCCACCTACCACGCGGGGGCCGTCCAAATCTCCGGCGCGTCGACTTCGATCAGCTCGAGCACCTTCGATGCGAATTCGGGCCCCGCGGCTTCGCAGCTCTACCTCCTGCAAGGAGCGGCGGTCACTCTGACCAACACTCTGGTCACCAACGGACTTGGTGGTCCTGCGACCGTGTGCAGTTCGGATACTCCGGTGGAGACCCTGGACATCAATTGCAGCGATTTGTGGAACAACGCAGGGGGGGACTACACCGGATGCGCGGCTGGGCAGGACACCGATCCCCTGCGCAACAACATCAGCGCCGACCCCCAGTACTGCGCGCCGGGAGTGGGTGACCTGACCTTGTTGGACACTTCGCCCTGCGCGGCGGCCAACAACGCCTGCGCTACGGACATCGGACGTTATCCGGTGAATTGCTTTGCCCCTCCCGCCTACTTGCTCGTCAAGGCGGACGGAAGCGGGGACGTGGTGAATATCGCCACTGCATTCTCCACCATCGCCGACGGCGGAATCATCGAGCTGGCCGATGGAACCTTCACCGGAGACGGAAACCGAAGTCTGAACCCGGGGGGCAAGATGTTCACGCTGCGCTCGCAGAGCGGAAACGCGGCGGCGTGTATCGTCGATGCCCAAGGCAGCGCCTCGGTCAACCACCGGCATCTCACCATCCAGAACGGCGAAGGAAATGCTCTGCGCTTCGAGAACATCACCTTCCGTGGCGGCTACTCCGGATACGGGGGCTCGGTATTGCTCGGAGACGCCGTGGCTCCCATCTTCGACGGCTGCCGCTTCGAATCGAATCAGGGAGGGGTCAACAGCGGAGCCGTCCACAGCTCTGGGTCCCCCTCCCCGCAGTTCCTCCGCTGCACCTTCTCGAACAACACGGCCGTGGGCAATGTCGGGGGAGCGTGCACCCTCGGCGGCGCCCCGGTCTTCGTCGGATGCCAATTCCTCCAGAACCACGCGGTCTACGGGGGGGGGCTCTACTTCGTCAATGCCACCGCGACCGTCGATTCCTGCCTCTTCGCGAACAATACCGCCAATTCCTATTCGGGCGGGATCGTGATCACCGGAGCAACCGCTTCCGCCACCGTCAGTCGAAGCACCTTCGATGGAGGTGGAAGCCCCACCTCGTCACACTTCTATCTGATGCAGGGAGCCTCGCTCACTTTGAGTCAATCGCTCCTCACCAACGGGACCGGTGGGCCCGCGGTCTATTGCAGCACCGACCCTGAAGTCGAGACCGTCGACATCACTTGCAGTGACATCTGGAACAACGCGGGGGGAGACTACGTCGGCTGCATCGCGGGCCAGGATACCGATCCTCTGCGCGACAACCTGAATGCCGATCCCTACTACTGCGATGTGGCCCAGGGGAATTACACTCTCGACGCCGCCTCGCCCGCTCTGGACATTCACAATGCTTGCGGCTCGACCATGGGAGCCTTCGGCACGGGCTGCACCATCGTGGCGGCCGATCCCCTACCGTCGGCGGCCCGCTTCGCCCTGGTCGGCGCGGTCCCCAATCCCTTCAACCCTCGCACCATCCTTCGCTTCGGCCTGGAGACCCCGGGCCGCGTCGATCTCACCGTGTACAATGCTGCCGGCCGAGTGGTGCGACACCTGCTGCGGAGAGAGGAACTCCGCGCCGGCTCCCACGACGCTCTCTGGAATGGGAAGGATGACCTGGGCCAGGACGTGTCCTCGGGAGTCTACTTCGCCCGGCTGGTCTCGGAGGGACGCTCGGCCATGGTGAAGATGGCTCTGGTGCGCTGAGGCCCGCGCGCCGCAACCGTCCTCGCCGAGATGACCTCGGTGGTCGCGGACGGAGAACCCTCGAATGCCCCGGCGACATCGTCGACCGGGGCATTCTCGTTCAGCGGGAGCTCGAAGCTGCTTTCTAGTATCGGCGCTTCAGCATTCCCCAGTTTCCGTTCGAGGTCGGGACCGCCGTCTCGTCGTAGCCATTGCAGTCCTCGTCGATGCCATTGTTGGGGATGTCGACCGCGCCCGGGTGAGTGTTCTGCGAGGTGTCGTCGCAATCACCGCCGACCGCGGCGATTCCGGGGCCCGCGCAACTCAGGTTCGAACTCAGCACCAGGTTGTTGGAATCGCCCCAGCCATCGGCATCGAGGTCCGCGTAGCAGAGCTCGAGGCCATCACAGTTGCTGTCGATGCCATCGGCGACGACTTCTGTGGCGATCGGGTTGATCAACGCATCGAGATCGTCGCAATCCGCACCCCCACAGGCGATCGAAAGGAAACCATCTCCGTCTTGATCGAGTTGGGTGCATTGGGCTTGGGCCGACGGGCTGTACAACAGGAATGCGAGAGCCAGCAGCGGCGAGAGAAGGGCTATCCTCTGAAACATCATCTACTCCAATGATCGGGGTAAGGGCAGCTCTCGACGAACCGCGAATCGAATCCGCGGTGGCGAGGCGCGAGAGCTGGGTTGGGAACCAGATCCTTGGGCGCCTCGACTATACACAAGAATGCCCCAGCCGGGTCGCGATTGGCCAAATCCCCTGGGAATCGCCAGATATGGGTGCGGTAGCGGGTCAGAAGAGGTAGAGATCCGCGGTCGACACCGCGAGGAGGACGACGCCCACCCAACTGTTCACTTCGAAGAATGCTCGATCGATGCGGCGCAGGTCCCCTCCTCGGACGAGCCACTGCTCGTAGGTCAACAGGCCCGCGACGAGACCGACGGCCACGAAGTAGAGCCCCCCCAAGGACGGCGCGAATCGGCCGGCGGCGATCCACAGCCCCACCGCGCTCAGGTGCAACCCACGTGAGACCCACCGCGCCCGGTCCGACCCCAACCACGCGGGCAGGGAGTGGAGCCCCGCCTCACGATCGAAATCGATGTCCTGACAGGCATAGAGGGTGTCGAATCCTGCGACCCAGCACAACACCGCGCCCCCGAGCAACAACGGGAAGACCCCGAAGCTTCCGGTAGAGGCGAGCCAGGCGCCCACCGGTGCGATGCCCAGACCCAGGCCCAGGAAGAGCTGGCTCAGGGCGGTGAAACGCTTGGTCCACGAATAGAAATAGACGACCGCCAAAGCGACCGGAGAGAGAGTCAGACAGAGAGGGTTGAGACGCCATGATGCGAGGACCAGCAGGAGCGCCGTCGCGACGGTGAAGGCGATCACCGGACCCCGGGCCAACTTCCCCGAAGGGATCTCGCGGTCGGCGGTTCGTGGGTTGCGCCCGTCGAAGTTCGCGTCGACCAGTCGATTGAAGGCCATCGCGGTCGACCGCGCACCGATCATCGCCACCAGCACCCAGAAGAGTACCGCCCAACCCGGCCGCCCATCGCTGGCCACGAGCAAGGACAGCACCGCGAAGGGGAGAGCAAAGATCGTGTGCTCCCATTTGATCATCCGAAGAGTCAGGGCGAGGGAATGGCTCACTTCATTCGCCCCAACGCTGGCTGATCTCGACATCAACGCCGATCTGGTCGCAAATGCGCTGGACGACGAAGTCCACGAGGTCATCCACCGACTTCGGCTGATGATAGAAGCCGGGCGATGCCGCCATGACCACCGCTCCCGCCTGGGTCAGTCGCAGCATGTTCTCGAGGTGCACCGCGTTGTAGGGGATCTCCCTCGGAACCAGCACCAGAGGCCGACGCTCCTTGAGCATGACGTCGGCCGCGCGACTGAGGAGGTCGTCGCTCGCGCCCGACGCGATCCTTCCGAGAGTCCCCATGCTGCACGGGCAGATCACCATCCCCGCGGAGCGCGCGCTCCCACTGGCGACCGGACTCATGAAGTCATTGCGCGCGAAGAGGCGGAGACGATCGCCATGCTTCGACTCCAGAACCCGCAACAGATCGGAGAGAGGACCTCCGATTTCCAGACGCGCGACATCATCGGCATTGGAACTGCAGACCACATGCACTTCTCGGCCCGCATCGAGCAGAAGCTCCAAGAGGCGCGTCGCATAGCGAGTGCCGCTCGCGCCGGTCACGCCGAGGACCAGGGGAGCCGGCCGGGGGGTTTCGAGGGGCATGGGGTCTCCTCTCGACTGCCGACCCTCGAATCGGGCCCGTCCGCAGGTCGAGAGCGCCAGTATAGACCGGATTCCTCCGGTTCGCACTCCACCGCTCACGACCTCGTCGGAAGCGGAACCCGCGGTTCCCGCGGACGACTCAGCTCACCGAGTCGCGGTCTTGGCCGCCACCGCGGCAAAGGCCTCCTTGGCGGCAGTGAGGGTGTGGGAGATCTCCTCGGGACCATGGGCCAGACTGAGGAAGAAGGCCTCGAAGGGGGAGGGAGCCAAGTACACCCCGCGTTCGAGCATCGCGGTGTGGAAGGTGTGGAAGGCATCGGCGTCGCAGCGGCGGGCATCGTCGAAGTCGTAGACCCACTCCTCGGAGAAGTAGCCGCAACCCATGCTCCCCACGCGCTGGACGTGGTAGGCCACCCCGGCCGCCGCGGCCGCGGCCTCGAGGCCCGTGGCCAACTCGTCCATGCCGGTCTCGAGACGATCGAAGTTGGAGGGATCGGAATAGAGTTCTTCGAGCACCGCCAGGCCCGCCGCCACCGCGATCGGATTGCCGCTCAAGGTGCCCGCCTGGTAGATGGGTCCGGCCGGGCTCACCTGACTCATGAACTCGGCCTTGCCCCCGTAGGCTCCCACCGGCAATCCACCACCGATCACCTTGCCGAAGGTGGTCAGGTCGGGAGTCACTCCAAAGCGCCCCTGGGCGCTCTGGGGGCCACAGCGAAAGCCGCTCATGACCTCGTCGAAGATCAGGACCGCACCCCTTTCGGTGCAGAGGGCGCGCAGCCCCTCGAGATATCCCTCGCGTGGCGGCACACAACCCATGTTCCCCGCCACCGGCTCGACGATCACCGCCGCGATGCCCTCGGGGTTCTGGTCGAAGAGGGCTCGTGTGGCTTGGAGGTCGTTGTAGGGAGCAGTCAGGGTATCGGCCGCAGTGCTCGCGGGCACCCCCGGACTGCTGGGAACACCGTGGGTCGCCAGCCCACTCCCCGCTTCGATGAGAAAGCCATCTCCATGTCCGTGGTAGCAGCCCACGAACTTCACGAACTTGTCGCGTCCGGTCACCCCCCGAGCCACCCGCACCGCGCTCATGGTGGCCTCGGTTCCGCTGTTCACCAGACGCACCATTTCCACCGAGGGAAAGACCTCGCAGACCTTCTCGGCCAAGGCCACTTCGCCTTCGGTCGGAGCGCCGAAACTCGTGCCGCGCCCAGCGGCTTCGGTGATCGCTGCGAGCACTCGGGGATGCGCGTGGCCCAGAATCAACGGCCCCCAACTCCCGACATAGTCGATGTAGCGATGACCATCGGCATCTTCGAGATAGGCCCCGTCTCCCCGCACGATGAACGGGGGAGCGCTCTCCACCGAGGTGAAGGCCCGCACCGGGCTGTTCACTCCGCCTGGAATGGTCTGACGTGCGCGGTCGAGAAGGTCACGACTCTTGGTCTGGTCCATGATCGGTCCTCAGGGTTGCGGCCAGCAGGCGAACGGGGCTCTTCGCCGCGGGGAAGAGCCCATTGCTCCGTCGTCGAACAAAAAAGGCGTGCCACGGTGCCTCTGCCACTCAGGCAGTGGCGTCGGCAACCGTCTTCACCGCATCGAATCCGGCGTCGAGAGCCTTGAGATTCAGCTCGCGGACTTCTTCGCTGCGGCCGAGCTTGCCCACGATCGACGCAAAGCTCTCGCGCTCGGGAAATCCGAGGGCGGCCATGAAGGCCCCCACCATGACCACATTGGCCGATCGCCCCGAGCCGAGTCCGTCGGCAATCCTGGTGGCCGGCACTGCGTAGACGGTGAGGTCGGTCCGGGTCGGAGCCACATCGATGAGGCTGTCGTCGTAGAGGATGATCGAGCCCGGCTCGCACTCGGCCTCGAACTTCTCGAGCGAAGGCCGGTTCATGGCGATGAGCACATGGGAGCGATTCACGGTGGGGTTGCCGATCTCCTCGAGGGAGAGAACCACCGAACAATTCGCGGTTCCCCCGCGCATCTCGGGTCCGTAGCTCGGCAACCAAGTCGTCTGCAAACCCTCGCGGATGGCCCCCTTGGCCAGGATTTCTCCCAGAGCCAGGATTCCCTGACCGCCGAAGCCGGCCGCTTTGATCTGCAGAGCCTCGACCTCCGTGCCGGGGAAGGCCGCCGCCCAGGGAATGGAGTCGTGCTCGCGCACGACTTCGTCTCCCAGAGCACCCTGTCGCACCACTCGATCCACCAACTCGGGATCGTAGTGCGCCGGCTGCGGGCATTCGCCCCGGTCGTGGGGCTCATCCTTGTAGGTGCTGGTGGGGAAGACCTGCTCCATGGTGTCGTCGATCCAGTGAATGGAATCGACGGGATCCATCTTCCAACCGGTCGGGCACTGACTCAGGATCTCCACCAGCGAGAAGCCCTTGCCGTCCATTTGATACTGCAAGGCCTTCTTGATGGCCTTCTTGGTCTTCATGATGTTCTTCGCACTCGAAACACTGTGACGCGCGGCGTAGGAGACGCCATCGAGAACCGCCATCATTTCCGACACCTTCATCGGAGCGCCGTAGTCCTGGTACTCACGGCCCTTGGGAGTCGTGGCCGTCTGCATCCCGATCAAGGAGGTTGGCGCAAGCTGTCCTCCGGTCATCCCGTAGATCGCGTTGTTCACGAAGAGCACCGTCATGTTCTCGCCACGATTGGCCGCCTGCAGGATGTTGTTGCCTCCGATGGCGGCCAGGTCGCCGTCGCCCTGGTAGCTGATCACGATGCTGTCCGGCCGGGCCCGTTTGATTCCGGTGGCGACAGCCGGGGCTCGGCCGTGCGCGACCTGCACATTCCCGGTATCGAAGTAGTAGTAGGCGAAGACCGAACATCCGACGGGACTGATGAGGATCGTCCGATCCCGGATTCCGAGTTCGTCGATGCATTCGGCGAGGAGCTTGTGGATGACCCCGTGTCCGCAACCGGGACAGTAATGCGTGGCTTCGGGTTCCGAGCCGCCCTTGCGCTCGAACTTCCCGTAGAAGCTGTCGGGCTTGTGAATGGACTTCATGGTCATCGCGCCACCTCCTCGGCGACTCCGCTCCCTATCTCGCTCCACCGCGACTCGACTTCCTCGAGAACATCCTCCACCGACGGCAGATTCCCTCCCGCACGGCCGAGGAACCACACCGGCACCATGCCTTCGAGCGCAAGTCGTACGTCTTCGACCATCTGCCCGGTGCTCAGTTCGACCACCATGCAGGCCTTGGCCCCCGAGCAGGCATTGCGCAAGGCTGCGGTGGGGAAGGGCCAGAGGGTGATGGGACGAACGAGCCCGAGCTTGAGGCCCTTGCGGCGGCCGGCGTCGACGACTCCCCGCAGAATCCGCGAGACGATTCCATAGCCCACCAGGACGAGATCCGCGTCTTCGGTGCGATATTCCTCCCACGTGGTCTCGCGGGCAGTGATGCGGTCGTACTTCTCGTGCAGGTGCTCGATATGAGCCTCGAGATCGTCGGGAACCAAGTAGATCGAACAGATGAGATTCTCTCGGGTCTCCGCGGTGCCCTGAACGCTCCACTCCAGGTTCTGGGGAATGTCGGGGCGCGGCTCGGGCAGGTAGACCGGCTCTTTCATCTGGCCCACGAGGCCATCCGCCAGGATCACCGCCGGAGTCCGGTACTCTTCGGCCAGATCGAAGGCGCGGATGGTGAAATCGCACATCTCTTGCGCCGAGTTCGGAGCCAGAATCGGCATCCGATAGCAGCCGTGGCCCCCACCCTTGACCATCTGGAAGTAGTCCCCCTGCTCGGGAGCGATGTTGCCCAAGCCCGGTCCGCCCCGCATCACATCCACGATGACGCAAGGGAGTTCGCTGCCCGCGCAATAGCTGATGCCCTCTTGCTTCAGACTGATTCCAGGGCTACTGCTGGCGGTCATGGTTCGGATACCGGTCGAAGCCGCGCCGTAGACCATGTTGATCGCCGCCACTTCGCTCTCGGCTTGCAGGAACACTCCCCCCACCTCGGGGTAGAGAGCCGCCGCAGTATGAGCAATCTCACTGGCGGGGGTGATGGGATAGCCGAAGAAGCACCGCGATCCGGCCAGCAGCGCTCCGTGTACGATCGCTTCGTTTCCCTTCATGAATACCGGAGCGCCGGTGCGGGGCTCCTGCTTGGCTTCCTTGCGGCCGGTCAGATCGAGAGGCGCGCTGTCGTTCCAGTCGGGCACCGCGGAACGGAATCCTCGACGAGATCGGGGAGCATCGTGGTTCTGAGTCTTCGAGTTCATGGCATCCCCTCAGCGAAAGCGAGTGACGGTGATGCCGCCCGGTTCGGGGCAGGCGTGGAAGCAGATTCCGCAGGCGGTGCAGCCTGCACCTAGGTATTCGGCAAAGCGGTAGCCACGGCGATTCAGTTCGTCGGCGCGAGAGAGAAGGCCCTGCGGGCACATGGCAATGCAGAGTCCACAACCCTTGCACAGGTCCGCCTCTATGGCGACCGTGCCCCGGTCTGCCTTCGATTCGGTGCTGCTCATCAAGAACTCCTCGCAAGAGAGAGGGAATTGGGCAATTCCACGGGTTCAGGTTGTCAACACGAGGCCTTCCTCGCCGGTGGTAAAGCTGTGATCCCATCTAATCGATGAGTCGGCAGTGACTTAGCTTCGTCGGAGCCTTCCCTCCCACCACCTCACACCGTCACACTGGCCCCCGCGAAACAGGCTCTCTAAGCTGAGAGAGCTCCAAGCCGAGGGCGGATCCCGGGGCAAGCCCCGGGATCCTGTCTCCCCGCCGAGATCCCGGCGATTCCCGGACAAGGAGAGTTCGAAGCGGGGGGGGGCGGAGGATCTCAGGTGGTCACTTCGTGCAACATTCCGCGCAGGTTCTGAACGAGTTGCTTCAGCGCGAGACACTCCTCACAGTCCGACGCGGCCTCGTCACAGGGGATCCCGTCGGCCTGGACCTGAGCGCAGCGAGGATTGGCGAGTCGATCACTCAACTCGAGGAGAAATGCCTCTGCGGTGCGTTGAAGATCACCCGCGGGGAGTTCGCGAAGTCCATCGAGGATCTTCTTCTCTCGATCGGTGACCAAGATGCTCTTCAACTTGGACATGAAGCCTTCTCCCCGAATCGCGGTTGCCGATTCGCCTGGTGCGATCGGCTCATGGGGAGGATAGTGTGGCGTCGAATGGCGACGCTATTGCACATCTGTGATGGATCACGAAAGCGGCAAAATCGATGAAGACCCACGAGATCTCCAAGGAATCCGACCAAACCGCGAGAATCGCGTCCATTGTCCAATCGGCCCTCGATGAAGGGCGTAGCACCCTTCTCGAACACGAAGGCTATTCGGTGCTCCGCGCGGCGGGCATCGATGCGCCTCGACATGTCTTCCTCCCCGTCGGCAACTCCGAACTGGATCTGAGCTCCCTGGAGGAATGCGAGTCCTGCGTGGTGAAGGTGGTCTCGCCGGACATTCTTCACAAGAGCGATATCGGCGGACTCCGCTTCTGCACCGGTGACGCGGAGGAGCTGCGGCGAAGCGTGGATGCCACCCATGAGGCCGTGCGGCAAGCCCTCCCCGACGCGAAGATCGTCGGGGCATTGATCGTCGAACGAATCGACATTGCCGCGAATGTTCCGGGGGCGGAGATCCTGCTGAGCGTCCGCCGGGATCCCGCCTTCGGCCCCGTTCTCATGATCGGTCCGGGCGGCCTGCTCACGGAGTGGTACGGGGAAGCCACCGACGGCAAAGCCCACTCGCTCTTCTCTGCCCGGGAATGGGATCCCCAGACCAGTGTCCCGCGCATCGCCGACTCCCCCTTCGGTCGACTCCTGCTCCAACCGTCGCGCCTGCACCGTCAACCTCCGGCCGATGCCCAGAGCCTGGGCCAGGCCCTCGAAGGACTCGCCTGGCTTGCGGATCTCGAGGATGCCTCCGGCCAACCGCTCTTCGACGAGATCGAAGTCAATCCGGTGGTGTTGACCGGAGGTCGGCTCCTGGCTCTCGATGCGGTCATCCGTCTCGCTTCGCCCCGGGCCGACCGACGTCCACCGCGGCCCATCTCCAAGATCGGCCCCCTTCTCCATCCTCGTAGCGCCGCCGTATATGGGGTCTCCACGAGCAGCCAGAATGCGGGCCGGATCATCCTCTCGAACCTCAAACGATCCGAGGGCCTCGACTACGGACGACTCTACGTGGTCCATCCCACGGCCGAACGCATCGAGGGAGTGCGCTGCGTCGCGCGGAGTGCAGACCTGCCGGAGAAAGTCGACCTGGCCATCCTGGCCATCCCCGCCGCCGCCGCGCTGGACACCATCCGGGATCTGTTGGCCGCCGACCGGGCCACTTCGATGATTCTCATCCCGGGCGGCTTCGCCGAGAGTGGCCAGCAAGACCGAGCAGAAGCCATCCATCGAGCCCTCGACGACTCCCGATCGAGGGAGGACCAGGGTCCGGTTCTGGTGGGCGGGAATTGCCTGGGGATCGTCAGCAAGGGGGAGTACAACACCTTCTTCCTGCCGCAGTACAAGCTCCCCTTTCACCGCGCCCCGGGCGACGACCTGGTGGTCATCAGCCAATCCGGCGCCTACTTGGTGACCTTCACCAGCAACCTCGACGGAATCGTCTTTCCGAGGGCGTCCATCAGTTATGGCAACGAAATGGACCTCACCGCCAGCGACTTCTTCGAGTACTACCTCGAACACGAACCCGACGTGCACGGCTTCGCCTTCTACATCGAAGGATTCCAGCCGGGGGAGGGCGAGCGATTCCTCGACCTCGTCCGCCGCGCCACCTCCGACGGCAAGTCGGTCTGCGTGTACAAGGCGGGACAGACCGCCACCGGAGCCAAGGCCGCCGCGAGCCACACCGCCTCCATCGCCGGCGACTACGAGGTCGTCCGCTCGCTCCTCTCCGACGCCGGGGCCACGGTCTGCCAAACCCTGAACATGTTCGAGGACGTGACCAAGATCCAGACCATGCTCCGCACCAAGGTGCAGACGGGTCGGCGGGTGGGCGTGATCACCAACGCGGGCTTCGAGGCCGGGGCCATCAGCGATCATCTCTACTCCCTCGAGCTCGCGGAATTCTCCGCGACCACCCTCTCCGACCTCGAAAGCATCCTTCCCGAAATCGCGCACTGCCCCAATCCCATCGACTGCACTCCCATGACTCGGACCGATGCTTTCATCCGATCGGTCGAGATCATGGTCGCCGCCCCCGAAGTCGACGCCCTGGTGGTTTCGGCCGTCCCGGTGACCCCAGCCTTGAATGTCCTCACCCCCGATCTGAGTGGAGAACACCGCGAAAACGCCTTCGCCATGAAATCGCTCCCCACCGAGCTCATCCGGGTCTTCCGGAATTGCCCCAAACCCCTGGTGGTCGCCATCGACTCCGGACGCCTCTACGACCCCGCGGTGCTGGTGCTGGAGAAGGCGGGAGTGCCCGTCTACCGAAAGATCGATCGAGCCAGCCGAGCCCTCTCGATGTTGCTGCGAGAGCGCTAGTGATTATGTGATATCCTGGGCCGGATCTGCCCTTTGCGCCCCATATCTCAGTTTCAATATGGAAAGGCTTCCGCCCCCGGGCTTTCCTATGAATCAAGTGCACATGCCCCTTGCACCGGAACTGGTCTCCATCGAAAAGAGCCGACGGATGAAGACGATCATCGAACCTTTCAAGGTGAAGTCTGTCGAGCCCATCCACATGACCACCCGGACCGAGCGCGAACGGATCCTGCGCGAAGCCCACTTCAACATCTTCCAGGTTCGCGCCCACGACGTCCTCATCGATCTCCTGACCGACAGCGGAACTTCCGCCATGAGCGCCAATCAGTGGGCGGGCGTGATGCGAGGCGATGAGTCCTACGCCTGCAGCGACAGTTTCTATCGCTTTCGAGATCAAGTCCGCCACATTTTCGGCTTCGAGCACGTGATCCCCACCCACCAGGGCCGCGCGGCCGAACGCATCCTGTTCTCGACCATGTGCCGAGAAGACCACGTCGTGCCGAACAACACGCACTTCGACACCACTCGCGCCAACATCGAGTTCACCGGAGCCCGAGCCGTGGACTTGGTCATTCCCGAAGCCCGCATTCCATCGAATTACCATCCCTTCAAGGGAAATATCGACCTCGATGCGCTGCGAGTTCTGATCGAAGAGGAGAGCCCGGCGCGGATCCCGCTGATCATGATCACCATCACCAACAATTCCGGCGGGGGCCAGCCGGTATCCATGCGGAACCTTCGCGAAGTCCACGAGTTGGCCTCGGAATACGGGATCCCCTTCTACATCGATGCCTGCCGATTCGCGGAGAACGCATGGTTCATCAAGAACCGCGAGGAGGGCTACGCCGACGCCAGCATCCTCGACATCTGCCGAGAGATGTTCTCCTACGCCGATGGCTGCACCATGTCTGCCAAGAAGGATGGCCTGGCCAATATCGGCGGGTTCCTCTGCACGAACGATCCGATCCTCGCCCGCCAGGAGCAGGATCTGCTCATTCTGACCGAGGGCTTCCCCACCTACGGAGGACTCGCCGGGAGAGACCTCGAGGCGATCGCCATCGGATTGGGAGAAGTCCTCGACGAGGACTATCTGCGCTACCGCATCGCCTCCACCCGCTACCTGGGAGAAAAGATCTCTCTGGCCGGAGTGCCCATCGTGGAACCGCCGGGAGGCCATGCGATCTACATCGATGCCAAGTCCATGCTCCCGCACATTCCCCCCGAGCAGTACCCGGGCCAGGCTCTGGTCGTCGAGTTGTTCCTGGAGGCGGGGATCCGTGCGGTCGAGATCGGCTCGGTGATGTTCGGAAAGATCGACCCCGAGACCGGGACCGAGACCTTGGCTCCCATGGAACTCGTCCGCCTGGCGATTCCGCGTCGGGTCTACACCCAGAGTCACATCGACTACGTCGTCGAGGCGATTCTTCGTGTGCACCAGCGACGAGAGGAAATTCACGGGTACCAGATCATCGAGCAGGCTCCCTTCCTGCGACACTTCACTGCGAAGTTCGAAATGGTCCCCATGGCTTCTGCCCGATCGAGTCAGAGCACCTAACCGAACCATCCGAGGTTTCTCATGTTGGAGAACCAGACAACTTCATCCAGCAAGATCCCCCCCTGGGTCCATGCGCTTGGAGTTGCCACCTGGGTGACGGATCCTGAAGGATCCATCATCCACGCCAATGAAAAATTCGCGGATCTGTTTTCCAAGAAGCTCGACGAATGCCTCCAGGCACCCTGTCATGAAATTGTCGCCGGACTGGGAACGGATGGAGAGCCTCTCTGCGCCGAGCACTGCTCGATCCGGGCTCGCATTCGTCAGGGAGAGACCATCGAGCCCTACACCGTGCGGATCGGAGAAGACGACGCCAACGGCCACTGGCTCCAGTTGCTGGTGATCCCCTACGAGACCACCGACCGAGGAGCCTACACCGTGCACTGCGCCTTCTTGGCCGACCGCACCCACGTTCTGACGTCGTTCCTCGACCGGGTCGCCACGCGGACTCCGGTGAATGTCGATCGCGAGTTCAGCCTCGAGGACGCCCGCCTCAGCAAGAGAGAGACGGAAGTCCTGGAGTGTCTGGTGGCGGACCAGAATCTCTACGAGATCGCGGAGGATCTGAACATCAGTTACTACACGGTGCGCAACCACGTGCAGCACATCCTGGGCAAGATGGGCGTGCACTCGACCCTGGAAGCGGTCGCTCTTTACCTGCTGTCAAGGACCCCCAAGGAAGATTGATCCGACTCCCGGCCTCGAGGTGGCGGCTCTTCAGGTCGACCGTCGAGCCAATGCCTTCGCGGCGGCAACGATCTCGCCTCCGCCGAGGTCCAGGAGTTCCGCGCCCACGCGCTCCCCAATGGCCATCGCATCGGCCACCGGTCCTGCGGCTTCGGCCACGAGCAGATCCCCGCCCTCCGGGCTGCCCAAGCGGGCGCGCAATCGCAACTTGTCCCCCACGAGCTCGGCGAATCCCGCCAGAGGAACGACACACCCCCCCGCAACTCTGGCCAGCAACGAACGTTCGGCCCGAGCCCGAGCGTGGGTCTCGGCGTGATCGATCACACCCACGATCTCCGCCGCATCACTCTCCTGCAGGGTCTGGATCCCGACGATTCCCTGTCCGACCGCCGGCAACAGGACCTCCAGGGGAATGTACTGGGAAATGCGATCGGCCCAGCCCAAGCGGATCACTCCCGCCGCGGCCAGGATCATGGCATCGAACTGTCCCTCCTCGAACTTGCGCCAGCGGGTGTTCAGGTTTCCACGCAGGGCAACCATCTCGAGGTCTGGACGCAATGCCCGCAACTGGGCCCGGCGACGCAGACTCCCGGTGGCGACCTTCGCGCCGACCGGCAGATCCTCGTAGGAACTGCCCTCGCGCAGAAAAATCACATCCCGGGGATCCTCTCGTTCGCTCACCGCGACAATCTCCGTCCCCTCGGCGAGCTGTGCGGGCACGTCCTTCAGGCTGTGGACCGCCAGATCGATGCGGCCCTCGAGGAGCTCGTGCTCGAGAGTCTTGGTGAAGATTCCCACCGCACCCATCTGCACCAGAGGGGTCTTCAGATCGACGTCTCCCGCGCTGTCCACTTCCACGATCTCGACCTTCAGGCCTCGGTGTGCCGACTCGAGAGCGGCCTTCGCCCAGCGGGCTTGCCACATCGCCAAGGGACTTCCCCGCGTACCCAGTTTCAAGAGACTCGCTTCCCCGTTCATACCCGCTCCTCCCCGGATCGGCTGAGTTCCTTCGCCGATGGCTCATGCGGCAGGTCGTCGAAGACCCTCTGCGCCAAATTCTCCGCCGCCAGAATACATTGATTGAAACTCACTCCGGTCACGCTGTTGCCCGCGAGATACAAGCCCGGCACCTGCGACACCGCACCCTCCGCCCGTGCGACCCGGTCGAGATGGCCCAACTCGTACTGCGGGATTCCTCGAGCCCACCGAAAGACCCGGGCATAGGCCGGATCGCCTTGGAGGCGGAGAGCGCGGCCCAAATCGTCACGCACTTGGGCCACGAGTTCCTCGTCGCTGAGATCATTGGCGGCGGGATCGTGACGCCCGCCGACCATGTTCGTGAGAAGTAGGTGCCCGGCGGGGGCCCGCCCGGTGAAGGTCGACGAACTGAAGATGCTCCCGAGAGTACGGACTCCCTCCCGCCGCGGAATGAGCACTCCAAAGGCATCCGTGTCCGCACCGACGGCGTCTGCGGCGTAGCCGAGACACACCACGTGGACTCCCGCGAGCTCGATTCCCCGCAGGGCCCCGGTGGCCTCGGGAACCAATTCGTGCAGGACCTCGGCCGCAGCGAGGGAGGGGAGCGCGACGATGACGACATCGGCAGCGACGGTCTCGCCCGAGGTCAGGTGGATTTCGAGATGGGAGTCCCGAGCGATTCTGGCCACTCCGCACTCGGTCCGAAGGCAGTGGTCTCCGACCGCCGCGGCCAAAGCGTCGATGGGAACTTGCATCCCCTCGTCGAAGGAATGGAGAACCCCTGAAGGTCCGGCCTGAACCGGACGGTCCTGCGCTCCCTCCTCCTGCGCCCGCCGGTCCGCCGCCTCGCGCTTGGCGGCTCGCAGCCGTTGCCGTCGTTCTTTCTGGCGGGCCAGCATTCCCTTGAACAGGCCGCCGTAGGTCTGTTCCAACTCCACGATCTTCGGGAATGCCGCGCCCACGCTGAGCCGATCGACATCGCCGGCGTAGATCCCGCTGACCATGCTGTCGAGCATGACCTCGGTGAACTCTCGCCCGAGTCTGCGCCGACCGAAATCGCCCACGGACTCGTCGGTCGAGTCCCGCCGAGCCGGCTTGAAGTACTCCATCCCCATTCTGAGCTTGGCGCGTGTGGAGAGCAGCGGGGACTTCAGAAACTTCACCGGATTCATGTGCATTTCGACGAGGGATCCCTGGCGCAGCAGGAAGCGTCGACGGGACGCATCGCTGCTGCGGAGCAGGCGTTCGCGGAGGCCCAGATCGTCGACGAGGCGCATGGTCGCGGCCTCGTTGTCCAAGAACCCGTTGGGCCCCGCCTCGCAGAGCCAATCACCGTCTCGATAGCTGCGGATCTTGCCGCCGACCCGAGGGCCCGCCTCGAACAAGGACAGGTCGATGTCCACCGAGCGCCGTTCGGCTTCGCCCCGCACCCGATAGGCAGCCGCCAATCCGGCGACCCCGCCACCGATCACGACCACTCGCGTCGCCACGCTCACACCGTCCGGGAGAAGAGATTCTCGCTGCCTTCGTCGCCCTTGGGCAAATAGGCATCGAAGAGCATCGCCGCATTGCGCACCAGGATGGGGCCATGTCCCACCATCCGGATCTCCTGCGGGCTGAGTTCCACCAGGCCGTCCTCCTGCATTTCGCGCAGGCCGATCAGAGCATCCTCGAAGACCCGATCGAAATCGATGCCGAAACGCGCCTCGATCCGACCCTTGTCGATGACCAGATTGCACATGAGATCCATGATGACCTCATTGCGCAGGAGGTCGTCGCCGCTCATGCGCAGGCCCTTGTGGACGGGCAGATGGTCGGCCAGGACTGTACGCTGATACTTCGACAGCCGGGTGATGTTCTGCGCATAGATACCCATGATCTCGCTGATCGCAGTGACTCCGAAGGCAATGCTCTCGGTGCTGGGCTGGGTGGTGTAGCCCATGAAGTTCCGCCGCAGGATCTCGTTTCGCCGGGCGACTGCGAGTTCATCGTCGGGTTTGGCGAAATGATCGAGGCCGATGGCATCGTATCCGCCCTCGCCGAAGATGCGTCCGGTCTCGAGGATCATCGCCAGCTTCATGTCCGGAGTGGGCAATTCCTCCGCTGGCAATTGCTTCTGGTGCGGCTTGATCCACGGTACGTGAGCGTAGTTGAACACTGCGACCCGATCGGGACCCCACTCCACGAGCCGCTCCACCGTGCGCGCGAACTGGCCCACCTTCTGATAGGGAAGACCGTAGATCAGATCCATGTTCACCGAATCGAATCCCAATTCCCGGCAGAGCCGATAGAACTTGTCCGTCAGTGCCTCGGGCTGCACCCGATGGATGCTCTCCTGAACCTTCGGATCGAGGTCCTGGACTCCCATGGAAATGCGGTTGTAACCGACTTCGCGCAGCGCATGCACGTGTTCCGGCCGAGTCACCACGGGGTCGACCTCGATCGAGATCTCGGCATCCTCCTCGAAGACGAAGGCCTCCTGCATCCACCGCGTGAGTTGCTGGAGCTGCTCGGGCCGCAGATAGGTCGGAGTGCCTCCGCCGAGGTGCAGTTGGCTGACTCTTCGTCGCGAGCCCAAGCGCTCCGCGATCATCTCGATCTCTCGGTGAAGAACATCGAGATAGGGCTCACTCACCTTGTCCTCGGGGGAAATCACCACGTTGCACCCGCAGAACAGACAGCGCTCCTCACAGAAGGGAATGTGCACATAGAGCGACAGAGGAGGAGCTTGGCCCGCGTCGTCGGCGGACACGTAGCGGTCGAGCGCCGATTCCAGATCGGCAGCGGGGATATCCTCCCAGGCCGGCGCGGTGGGGTAGCTCGTGTAACGAGGACCGGGCCGATCGTACTTGTCCAAGAGCCTCTTCAGCTCGGGGGTGAGCAGTTCGGAGTTGTCGCTCATGATGAGTCCCGGTTGGAGACGGCTTCGAAATCCTTGACCGTGTCGACGAAGGCCTGGACGTTCTCGAGCGGCGTGGGAGGCGTCACCCCATGCCCCAGATTGCAGATGTACCCGCGGCGGCCGGCGACGGACTCGAGCATGGCCTGGGTTCGGACGCGAACGGTCTGGGGGTCGGTGAGCAAGAGGAGAGGATCCAGATTCCCCTGAATCCCCACACTCTCCGGCACCTGCTCTGCCGCCTCTCCGAGGCGAACCCGCCAGTCCAAGCCCACCACGTCACAGCCGGATTGCAATTGCAGAGGAAGATGCGCGGGGTTGCCGTTGACATAGTACACCGTGGGCGCTCCCGTTTCGCGAACCTTGTCGAAAATCCGCTGGGCATAGGGGAGCGCGAACTCTTCGAAGTCGTCGGGATGAAGCAGCCCTCCCCAGGTATCGAAGAGCTGCACGGCATCGGCACCGGCCCGAACTTGAGCGCAGAAATACTCGCCGATCTGATCGGCCATCAGAGAGAGAATCTCGTGAGCCAACTTCGGTTGGGTCCACATCAGCTTCTTGGCCTTGGGGAAGAGCTTCGTTCCCTCTCCTTCCACCAAGTAGCAGAAGAGAGTGAAGGGAGCTCCCGCGAAGCCCAAGAGCGCTTTCGAAGGGTCGAGTGCCTCCCGAACCCGACTCAAGCTCTCGAGAATCCAGGGAATGTCCTTCTGCGAATCCACCCTCTTGAGCCGCGCCAGGGACTGGGGAGTGTCGAAGGGCTCGGAGAGCTTGGGAGGTCCCCCCTTGAAACCGAAATCGGCCCCCATCGGAATGAGGGGGACCAGAATGTCACTGAAAATGATCGCGGCGTCGAAGTCGTAACGACGAATTGGCTGTAATGTAACCTCGGCCGCGAGCTCGGAGTCGTAACATAGGTCCAGAAAGGTAGCCTTCTCGCGAACCGCTCGGTACTCGGGCAAGTAGCGTCCCGCCTGCCGCATCATCCAAACCGGCGGACGGGGAGTTTCTTCGAGTCGACAGGTTCGCAGGAAGAGGGAATCCTTGGAGCTGCTCATGGTAGAACCCGGGGAGTGGAGGGACGACCCGAAGGCCGTGAGAGGGCGTCGCCGAGAAAGACCTTCGGCAGATGCTCAGTATCGAGACTAAAAACGCCCCCCAGGGTGGTCAAGGCGGGAGCACAAGATTGATAGGCCCATCGCAGAAGCCTGTCAGCACGACGGACGCTCAGCGCCGTCGCCTCCACTCATCCCGACCCTTCCGGGATCCGAGAGTGAGTCTCGCCACTCATCGAGGCTGGGCTCTGACCCTCTCCGCCTTCCTCGTCGTCGTCGGATTGGCTCTGGTACCTGCGACTTGGATCCGGTGGGCCTTCGGAATCGATGGTTTCCGAGGTGGAAGCGAGACTCTCACCCAGGATGCCCCACCCCCGAAATTCCTTCAACTTCTTCCCGCCGGACGGGTGCCCCCCCTCACTCCACCGGACTTCGACCGAATCCGCATCGAGATTCCCCGTCCTCCGGTGGTCACCCCAGAGCCGGAGGACGAGTCCCCGGCCGAGGACGACCGCGAGGAATGGACCTTCGACCCCACGCAGGCCCACGGGTTGGCCCGCCGATTCGAAGAGTTCGAGATGGGAGTCGCTCCTCCGGACAGTCTCCAACTCGCGCGCAGCATCCTCTTTCGCGAAATGTCCCCCGGGCGGTGGCCAGCGGGCCTGCTGGTGGACAACCGCGATCTGACCCGAGCCCGGGAGCAGTGGGCGGAGACGGACGAATGGTTCCGCAAGGTGTGGGGCGAGCGGTGGAAGGCCCAGGGCGATTCGGCCCGATCCTGGGACATCTACGACCGTACGGTCACCGACGTGGAGCGCAAGGGCGTCCAATAGGGAGCCGACGCCCTCCGGCGACGTGGTCACTCGGGCCCAGGCCTAGGGAATGTAGCCGTGTTCGAGGTTCAGCAGGGACTCCCGATCGCTGAATTGGGAGTTGAACACCCGCTGGAAGCCGTAGACGAATCCCACTTGGAGTTGGAATTCCTGGTCGCCGAGAAGCTTCGCGACATCTCCCTTGCGCTCCTCGTACAGAGCCTGGCCCACGAGGTCGAATCCCTCTCCGATTCGCCATGCGACGTTGCCGAGCACTTGCCACTGGGAGCTGTCCACGCTGAGATCCGGATAGTTCTTGAATCCGCCCGCCACCGCGACCTGATAGGCGGGGCGCTCGAGGGTCCGCTTCAGATAGCGAAGGGAAAGGAAGACCGAGGTCGAACGCGCCCGGGCCAGATCCACCGCCTCGGTGAGGGTCTTCATGCCGCCGAGGCCGGTGTTGTAGACACTCTGGAGTCGCAGGTCCACCAGGTTCACCGGATCCGGATGCAAGTTGAGTACGAACCCGGCGATGGCGCTGGTCACGGATTCTTCACGACCGGGACCGAGGTGTTCCTGGTCCAGGAACAGGGTGTTCACGCTCAGACCCAATCGTTGAACCACGTTGCGGTTCCAGAGTTGGGTTTCGGGAACGCGGTACTCGACGCTCCCCCCGATGGAGTTCAGGCGGAACTCCTCCTGGGTGGCGGGATCCACGAAGGCCGACTCCGCATAGTGTTCCCCGTGAGCGGTGACCCAGACTCGCTGGGCCAGAATCCGACTGTACTCGAGAACATTCCCGAACTGACTGTCCTCGGTATTCCTGCCGGTGGCGAAGGGGTTGAGAACCTCCGTGAATGCCAGAGCGTCGTCATCTCTCAGCGTCGGAAACTCCACCAAGGAACCGCGAAGGCGAGACCGACCGAATTTGAGGACGTTCCGGAGGTCCTCCACCTGGACGAAGACCTGATGGTAGAAGATCTGACCCAACTCGGAATCGGCATCGGGGAATTGCATTCCCACCACGAATCGACTGCGCCAACTGCTGTAGAGCTTTTGCTGGAGGCCCAGAAGAAGCGCGGTGTCGGAGAAGTCGCTCACCGCGGAGTGGTCGGCAGCCCCCCGGTCTTCATAACTCGCGGAGAAGACTCCCCGCGTGGCTACCGAGAATTCCGGAGTGACCTGAGCCCCCGCCATCGAGGCCACACAGAGAAGGACCCCCGCGCAGCCCACGATGCCGACGATATTCCTGGGGCCGCAACGCAGTCGGTCACTCATCGAGGGCTACTTTCGGAAGCAGATTCATCCCCCCGGCCTCTCCCATGGCCATCTGACCCTCGCCCCCCACCATGCGCTCCCGCTCGGGGAGATCTTCGTAGGCCAGCACGAGAAGATTCCCTCCGGGGTAAAGTCCGTTGTTGGTCACCCTGCGAGTGTCGTGGTCGTGAAAGGTCCAGAGCCCCCGGTTCGTGCCCTCGATCACGATGTCGAGGGTCTTCCCCGGACTCAGTCGCAGGGTGTTCATCTGTTGAGGTTGCGAAATCGGGATGCCATCGTTGCACACCAACCAGAAGTCGTGGCCATGCAGGTGAAGATAGTGCTCCTCGGTTCCCGCATTGACGAGGCGGACGCGAATGTTCTCGCCACTGTTGATGAACAAGTTGGGAGTACTGGGATAGGACTTCCTGTTCACCGTGAACCAATTGGGCTGGGGCAAATCCGCGCCCGATCGCCGATTCACCACATAGG
>JAJRXK010000063.1 GCA_024276305.1 Candidatus Krumholzibacteriota bacterium | reverse complement strand
GCCGGTCAACTCCTGAGACCTGCCGGAAGATGCACCCTCCGACTCTCCGGAAACCAAAGCACGAAACACCTCTTCGAAAACATCCTCCAACGACTCGATGCGGCCTAGATTATTGTCACATCAGGGCTAAATCCCTGTCAAATCGTCAGATCCATGGAAGACGGGTGCGAGAATCTGGGTGTCGCTGGACATGTAGACTGCGGCCAAGGGATCCATGATGAGCGCGGCCATTCCCGGCGCCGGCTCGAGTTCCGCAAGATGCCGTCCCGTCATCTGACTCTCGAAGCGGGAATGGATTCCGTTCTGACCCGTGAGCTGGCCATTGTAGTTCACCGTCAGGTGCATCGGATTGTGAGTGTCCGCGACATAGTGACCGATGTCGGCGGCAGCCGCGACGGCAGCAGTCCAGTCCTGGTTCTGGAAAGCGGCGAGGAGGCTCTGGTAGCTCGCTTCGATGGCCCAGGGAACGGTACCATTGCCGTCGACCCGAGACTGACCGTACTGAGAGACCATCGCGGAATAGGTCTGCGGTAGAGTCCCCGCAAAGAACTCCGGATAGTCATCGATATCGATGTAGTGCTTGATCGATTCGCCGCTCACGCAACACTTGCGCTCATCGGCGGCGGTGGACAGATCTTCCAGATCCGTCGCCCACTGCGCAAACCCTCCAAAACTGGGAGGAAGGTGCAGGAGAGCACTTCGATTGACGAGTCGATGCACACTCGAACCGTAGGCGTGGGCCAACGCCGGAATCGTGACCGAGACCACAACGAGAATGCTGAGCGACAGGCGCAAGAATCGACGGATCATGGGAAGCCTCAGAACCGGTCAGAGGAAAGAGCTTGGCCCATGATTCTAAACCATCTGGCCCCCGGATTCAAAACAGTCACCGCTACAGATTCCGTCCCTTGCCTGCATGGCAGATGACGAATCATGGTCCTTCCTCGCGCTGCCGCTCGAAGAGCACGAAATGCGCGGCATCACCACTCTCGATCACGGGTATCCACCCCGGTTCTTTCTGCAGCAATCGAGCCCAGTCCGCAGCTCGTCCGTCGAAATCAGGACGCGGATCCCGAGTGCGTGTCACCATGTAGCGCACTTCGCGGACCTCGAGATCCCGTAGCCATCTCCGGCTGCTCTGCTCCCAGACCTGAGCATCGCGTCGCCACAGAGCCCGGTCTGCACCTGGATTCGGGCGGCCTTCGATCTGTCGCGACATGCGAGTTCCATACATCGGATAGGGACGATCCACTCCCTGAAATGCGATGATCTCGCCGGGAGGTACCTGGTTCTGAACTCTGTCGAAGAATGGGCCGTAGGCCCGTGGCCAACGACTCTCACGGAGAGGCAGTGCGAGCAGGACCAATCCTCCCCCCAATGCGATTCCGATCGGGAGCGCGGTTTGGAACCATCGCCGAGAGAATGGCACGCGGCTCATCGCCCAGGTGGCAACGACGCTGAGAATCAGAACGCCCCCGACGTCGAACCAGAAGAGTGCCAGAGCCTGGTGCAAGCCCCACCCAACCGAGAGCGTGGCGAGAAGCAACGCGCACCCTCGGGCCCCATTCCCGGGACGGATCCTGGATGCAACGAAGGCCGTGAACACCGCCAGAAAAGGAAGAGCGTAGCGCACAGCCGAGGCGGTCCAGAGACTGATCCGATAGCCGTGGGTTCCATTGTCACCAGAAAATGGAGTGATCAGATAGAGACCCAAAGTGATGGCGCTCAGCCAGAGGAGATGAGACCGGCCGCGGTGCCCGTGACTCTTCGACCGAGAGAGAGCACCGTTCACGATCCCGAAGACCAAGAACGCCAGAAAGGGCCAACCGAGGGCCCGGCTCCCGATCTGCCCCACGAGCTCACGGTCCACCGCGTTGGCAAGGTCCAACGTCCCGACCAAAGTCGTTCGAAAGAGCAGCATCGCAGTCCACTGGCTTCCCATTTCTATGGGGCCCGCCCCCAGCTCGGAGCCCCCAACGCCTCCGAAGGGACTGCCGCAGAGAATCTGAGCACGCAAGTACCAGAAAAGCGCCAATCCAAGACCCAGGAGCACCGCCACCATCCCTGCGGGACGGCGCAGCTCCGAAACCATTCGATCCAGGACGCTGCGGCGACCGCGGAGCGACAAGCCGATCCAAATCGAGATCAGGGCTGCATACCCCAACCCACTGGACTTCAGCGTCGGCAACAGGACAATGCCCAAACCCAACGCGAGCAACGAGCCACGATCTCGGTCCCGACCATAAGCCTCCCACTCGGCAACGCAGTAGACGAAGAGAGCAGCGAGGAGCAAATCCGGCCGGCCACTTTCGTAGCCCATCACCAACACCGGCAGGCTCAAGAGACACGCTACCGACGTCAAAGCGATCCCCCGATCCGCCCCCGACCCCCGGGCGATCAAGAAGACGGATGCTCCTAAGAGAGGAGCCGCCAGAAGACTGAGGAAGACGGCATAGACATCGCTGTGGCCCAGACCAGCGACCGGAAGAGAGATCGAAAGCATCCCCATGGGATAGCAGCGCTGCATCCCCAGATAGGGGACCGCGGAGAGGGACCCCGACTGGACCCAGTGAGCAAGCGTCGGGAGATGGTAAGCCAGCGCGTCGAAGTTGGTGACCGGAGTCGAGAGGGCCAACCACGCCGCCACTGCGAATGGCACCCCACAGAGGGCGAAGGCGGCCGAGACCCACTTTCCGGGGGACGTGCGGGGGCCCCGCTCTCCACTTTCGGAGCGGTGCCAAACGATCAGAAGAGATCCCACCACCAGGACCAAGCTCTTTCCCACCAGAAAACCGATCCTCGTAGCCCCCCCAACCGCTCCCAGGAAGGTCCCCAATCCCGCATCGATGGCCAGGTAGAAGACGATACCCCTGGCGAATCCCAGTGGAGCCGCGGCTCCCCGGGCCAACCCCCAAGTGACGAGAGGCAGCGGGGTCAGCAGACTGCAGATTGCCAAGATCGAGTCGACCATGACCTCGAAATTCGATGACGGAATGGATTCCGCCGATTCCAGGAAACCGGCGCCGCCTTCGATCATACTCTCCCCCGCTGGAGTCGAGAACACATCAGAGATGATTGTCGGCAATACCCGCGCCGGCTCCCGTCCTGGGCAGGGGATCGAAGTCTGCTATCTTTCATCGACCCGCACCCCGTGCACCCAGGAGCTCTGTCCGTGGATCCTTCCTCATCTGATCGCGCTCGAGCCCTCGGTCGCGGAGAATTCGTCGCGCTGATGGCCACGATGACTTCGTTGGTCGCGCTGTCGATCGATGCAATGCTCCCCGCCCTGGGAGTGTTGGGGCAGGATCTCGGGGTCCAGTCGGCCAACCATACTCAGTGGGTGGTCACTGCGCTGCTCATCGGGATGGCCGTCGGTCAGGTCATTTACGGTCCCGTCTCCGATAGCACCGGCAGGAAACCACCGGTGTACGTGGGTTTGGGGCTCTTCGCGGCGGGATGCCTGCTTTCGATCCTGGCCCGCGACTTCGAAACCATGCTCGCGGGCAGATTCCTCCAGGGCCTCGGAGTGGCCGGTCCGAGGAGCGTATCGATCGCTCTCATCCGTGACCTCTACGCCGGACGCGAAATGGCTCGAATCATGTCGATGATCATGGCGGTATTCATCCTGGTGCCCATCGCAGCCCCGGCTCTGGGCCAGGCCATTCTGGCCATCGCCAACTGGCGCGCGATCTTCGGCGCCTTTTTGCTCTTGGCCGCCCTCAGTTTTCTTTGGTTCGAGATCCGTCAACCCGAGTCCTTGCCCCCAGAGCGGCGTCGACCACTCTCGCCCCGGGGCATCGCCGCAAGTTATGGCTTCGTTCTCCGTCAGCGAGCGGTTCTGGGCTTCACGTTGACCGCGGGCATCTCCTCTGGGGCCTTCATCGGCTATCTCAACTCGGCTCAGCAGATCTTTCAGGATGTCTACGGCGTCGGCTCCCGCTTCGCGCTCTACTTCGGCATCCTTGCCGCCGCCATCGGTTTGGCGGGGGTGATCAACGGACGTCTGGTGATGAGATGGGGCATGTTCTCTCTCTCCCTGTGGGCGCTGCGATCCATGGCCGGCCTCTCCTCGATCTTCTTCGCCTACGCCTTCCTGCGATCGGGGGCCCCGGAATTCTGGACTTTCATGGTCTACCTAGTCCTCTCCTTCTTTTGCGTCGGAGTTCTCTTCGGAAACATGAATTCCCTCGCAATGGAGCCTCTCGAGCGCCTCGCGGGGGTAGGAGCTTCCTTTGTGGCATCGCTCTCGCTCATGATCTCCGCCGGGCTCGGTGCATGGATCGGCCAGAGTTTCGACGGAACGATCCTCCCTCTCGTTGGAGGCTTTGCTCTGTTGAGCCTCCTCAGTCTGCCGGTGATGAGATGGGCCGAAGGAGGCCGACCTTCGCCGTCGGAACGCCCTCCGGGACAGATGGCGGGAGTTTCGACCACCTCCGAGGCTTTGTCCGAATCGCAGATCTGACCCTGTGCGGGGGGCGAAATCGGGTTTTCTCCGGATCCTCCAAGGCGAAACGAGAATTCTGTTCTCGCGCTTGGAACCAATCATGCTTATCCTTGAGAGGTCATACAAAACAGATCGTCGCGCGACTTCGATAGCTCCACTGAGTGCCATCCTTCCAGAGTCGAAACAACGCAGCTACGATTCGACTCGGCCAAGCCGAGCCAGAGATTCCCTCGATCGTCGAGGGAGAAGATCCGGAGTTTTTCGGGTCTACATAGGGCGCAAGGACCCATCCGATTCGCGGAATGGCCCTGAGCGCTTTGGATGAATCGGCGCAGCCGATTCTTGGAGTAGAAAATACGTGAAGAAGCTTTATGTGGGCAATCTGCCCTTCAGTGCCACCGAGTCCGAAGTCAACGAAATGTTCAGCAAGCACGGCAACGTGCACTCCGTCGCGTTGATCAACGACCGTGAGACCGGACGCCCCCGCGGATTTGGATTCGTGGAGATGGACGACGAGGCGGCTGTGGCCGCGACTGCTGCTCTCAATGGGCAGGACATGGGCGGCCGTGCGTTGAAGGTCAACGAAGCCCAGGATCGCCCTCGTCGCAGTGGCGGCGGCGGTGGTGGCGGATACGGCGGCGGTGGTGGCGGCAACCGCTGGTAGCCTGAACCATCCTTCTGATTTGGAGTTCTTCGGAGCTTCGTCAGATCACAAGACCCCGCCTCCGAATGGAAGCGGGGTCTTGGCATAAGCAGACCTCCGCAACTTCCCGATACCTACTCCATCCACTCGAACGAAGGACAACATGCATTCCTCGGATTCCCGAATCGATACGAGCCAGCGCGCTTCCATTTATCGCGTTGCCTCTCAATTCCAACACCCCATCCTCAGTCGAAGCCTGCGTCAAATCGCCAATTCCGCATTGCCCTACTTCGCCTTCCTCGTGGCCATGTATTGGTCGCTCGGCATCTCCTATTGGCTGACTCTCGGCCTGTCCATTCCCGCAGCTGGATTCTTGGTGCGCGTTTTCATCATCTTCCACGACTGCGGCCATGGATCCTTCTTCCACTCACGAAGTGCCAATCGACTCGTGGGGTTCCTATCCGGCTTGCTCTTCTTTCTTCCCTACCACTACTGGACGCATCAGCACTCTCTGCATCACGCGACTGCCGGAGATCTCGATCACCGAGGCCAAGGGGACATCCACACGCTCACCGTCCGTGAGTACTTGAAGCTCTCACCGTTCCGGCGTCTGATGTATCGAATCTACCGGCACCCCATCACTCTGCTGGGGGTGGGCCCGCTCTTCGTATTCCTCATTCGATATCGCTTCTGGACTCCATCGGACGGAGTTCGACGTCGTCGTAGTGCGCTACTGACCAACGCAGCTCTCTCGGTCATCGTCCTTGGCGCCGCTCTCACCATCGGAATCAAAGCCTACCTGATGATTCAGCTGCCGATCATGATCGTCGCCGGCGCCGCCGGGGTTTGGCTCTTCTACGTCCAGCACCAATTCCCGGATACCTATTGGGAAGTCCATGACAGGTGGAATCACTTGCGAGGTGCTCTCGAAGGGAGCTCCTTCTACGAGTTACCCCGTCTGTTGCAATGGTTCAGCGGCAATATCGGATTCCACCACGTGCACCACCTCAGCCCTCGCATTCCCAACTACCGGCTTCAGGCTTGCCACCAAGCCCTGGCCGGCCTCTGCCAGGTGAAGACGGTTCGCCTTCGCGAGAGCCTTCGGACCCTTCAGTGTCATCTTTGGGATGAAGACCGCAGACGACTCATTGCGTTCGCGGAGCTGAGTGGCTGACGATCGGCAGAGCGCGGAGGATCCGAACATGCGGATGTCCCCTCTGTTCGGCCCTCTGGCCCTGCCTTCATTTGGCCAAGGTGAAGCGCTTCGCTTCACTCACTCCCCCCGCATTCATCCGGTAGAAGTACACTCCCGAGGCCACCAATCGCCCCGCACCGTCTCGTCCGTTCCAGATGACTTGGCCCGGACCCGCGGGGAGCTCCTGTCCGTCGATCAACGTTCGAATCACTCGACCGGCCACATCGTAAATCCGCAGGTCGACTCGACTGGGCCGGACCAAGCGATAGGTGATCGTCGTCGTCGGATTGAAGGGATTCGGATACGCGTATTGGAGGATGGACGCAAGGGGAATGTGGGCTCCGGCAGAGGTCGAGATCACCGCTCCCGTACGCAGGATCGCTCCCCCCTCGCCCACAGCGGTCTGCGAAACCCCGTCCGCCGAATCCACCGCGTAGAGCGACCGAGTCGTCCCGATCGACTGTGGCACCCAATTCGTACCTCCATCGGTCGTGCGCAACACGGTCCCGATCTGACCCACGATCGTCCCCGAGCTAGCATCTGCAAACGAAACTCCGAATAGGGTCTGAAGCGTCCCACTGCTTCGGAGCGTCCAGGTCGCGCCGGCATTCGTGGTTTGGAGGATTATGCCGCCCTGACCCACTGCGACTCCATGGTCGGCATCTGTGAACGCGAGATCCGAGAGCCACCAGGTCGTCCCGCTGATCTGGGGAGTCCACGTCGCACCGCCATCGGTCGTGCGCAGAATCGTTCCGTTCCAGCCCACGACGGTTCCCGTACTCGAGTCCACGAAGCAGACTCCCGTCAGGTCCTCCGGAGTACCGCTGTTCTGTATTGTCCACGTGGTACCTCCGTCGTTGGTATGGACGATTGTGCCGTTGAGTCCAACCGCCGTGCCGGTGTTCGGATCCACGAAATGCACCGCATGAAGCCGCTCGGTCGTCCCGCTGACCTGCAGGTTCCAACTCACTCCCCCGTCGAGAGTGCGTTGAATCGTGCCATTGCTTCCAACCGCGGTCGCCACCGACGCGGTGATCAGATCGACCCCATAGAGTTGTGCATAAGCGGCACCCACCTGCGGCACCCAAGTATTTCCACCGTCGGTAGTGGACAGAATCGACCCCGCATTCCCCACTGCCATGCCCCGACTCGAATCCAGGAAGGAAACCCCCGAGAGAATCTCGACCGGGCCGCTGGACCGAGCGACCCAGCTGGCCCCGGCATCGCTACTCCGTTGGATTGCACCGTTGTCTCCAACCGCGACTCCGTCGGTGGGGCTCGAGAATCGAATGCCGTGAAGGGCCACCTCCGCGGATTGGACAACCCACGTTCCTCCCCCATCCGTCGTTCGCTTCATGAGCGGCATCCATCCGAAGATCCAGTTGAAGGTCTGGCCGACGACCACGCCAACATTCGTGTCGACGAAAGCGACATCTTCGAATTGCTCTGCAGAACTGTTCGACTGCACCCCCCAAGTCACTCCGCCGTCCGTCGTGCGCACGATCATCCCATTGTCTCCCACCACCGTCCCCACGGTGGCGTCCACGAGCGATACTCCTTTGTAGATGACTCCGGTCCCGAAGGTCTGGGTAGCCCAGGTCATCCCGCCGTCGAGGGTCCGCAAGATGGTTCCATCATCGCCCACGGCGGCGCCCGTACTTCCATCAACGAAATCGAGAGCCCATAGATTCTGAGACGTACCGCTCGCCACCACTGTCCACGTCCCTCCCCCATTGGTCGTCCGCAGCACGGTTCCCTGCCACCCCACCACGACCGCAGTCGTGACGCTGATCATGTGCACATCATAGAGCCGGAAGGCCGTGCCACTGCTCTGCGCTGACCACGTTGCGCCACCGTCAATGGTGTACAGAATCACACTCTCCGTGTGGGATCCACCTACCGCCATTCCAGTATTCGCGTCGGCGAAGGACACGGCATAGAGAGTCAAGGAAGTTCCACTGGGTTGGACCACCCAGCTTGCACCTCCGTCCGTGGTCCGAAGGATCACTCCCGCGTCCCCGACTGCGGTTCCGACATTCGCATCGATGAAGTCGATTCCGCGCAGGTGTTCCCCCTGCGGAAGAGGATTCTGCCAACTCCATGACGACATCGCGCTCCGCGCCACACCAGCCGTAGACCCCACCACACCACTCAGAATGATTGCCACCAATGCGATCAGGCGGAACGAGATGTTCTGATTCACCGTGCTCTCCAGTACGACAAAGGCTTGATTGCTATCGATCTTCTCCATGAGAGCATACCATGCCGCTGACCTTCTCACCGATTCGGGTGCCTGCTCCGGTGTCCATCTTCCCACTTCGATCCCTTGCTTCCTTGATCCTTCCTGTGGCGGCCCACAACCGATCTCCGGTCGCCTTGGGCGATCGAGGCACCTACCTCCCGAGGACGATCGACAACATCGTTCACATTCTCCTAACTTGACCGATCGGTCCATAACTCCTAGCTTGACCCTGCCGAGACCAGTAGAGTGACCAGAACGTCCAGGTGGAGGTATTCCGATTGGCACGACCCAAGGAATTCGATGTGGAGGAGGCCCTCGACCGCGCGATGGAATTGTTCCGTCGTCAGGGTTTCGAGGGAACATCCATGAACGAACTCCAAGAGGCGATGGGAATCGGGCGTCAATCCCTCTACGACACTTTCGGCGACAAGAAACAGTTGTTCCTTCGATCGCTGGATCGCTACACCGCACGCGGACGCGAGACGATGGCGGCTCCGCTCTTTGCCCCCGATGCTTCGCTCCCCGAACTTCGACGCTATTTCGAAGAGATCGTGGAGTTCTTGACGCCTCGTGACGGCAATGGCGGCTGCCTCTTGGCAGGAGCCATCGTGGAGTTGGGAGCGGATCATCCAGAAGTGGCGTCATGCTGCCGAACGAACCAACGTTCGTTGCGGGAGGCCATTCGCAAGGCCCTGAAACGAGCGCAAGTCGACGGGATGATCCGAAAGGAGATCGACTGCGAGTCCATCAGCCTGGTGCTGATGGGTAAGCTCTACGGGATGACTCTCCTCGCTCGCAACGGTGCGTCTCGAGCGCAACTTCGGAAATCGGTGAAACAACTTCTTGACATGTTCACATCCTGAAAGGGTATTCATGACTGCCACAATCAAGGGCAAGGTGGCTCTGGTCACCGGAAGCAATCGCGGGATCGGTCGAGCTCTCGTCGAGTCTCTCCTCGACCGCGGAGTTGCAAAGGTCTATGCGACCGCAAGAGACGAATCCGCCCTCCTGCCTCTGTTCGAGAGCTACGGAGATCGAGTGGAGACCGTCACTCTCGATGTCACCGACTTCGATCAGACTCGCGCGGTCGCCGAAATGGCCAGCGATACCGAGTTGTTAGTGAACAACGCGGGATATGCGGAGGTGCGAGACTTCCACGGAGGCGCGGCGGTGCTCGATGGAGCTCGCCGTGAATTCGAAGTCAACTACTTCGGAACCCTCAACATGATTCAGGCCTTCGCTCCGGTACTCTCTGCAAATGGAGGAGGGGCGATCGCGAATGTGATCAGCGTGGGAGGATTGGTCAGCTTTCCGTTCTTTCCCACCTACAGCGACTCCAAGGCAGCGGCACATTCGCTGACCACCGGCACTCGTCTGCTGCTGGCCAAGCAAGGCACCCGTGTGGTGGGTATCTACCCGGGCCCGGTCGACACGGACATGGCCAAGGGCATCGACATGGTGAAGGCCACTCCGAAGAGCGTCGCCGATGCGGTGATGGATGGATTGGAAGCCGGAAAGACGGATATCTTTCCGGATCCCATGGCCGAGGGATTCTCGACCCCCTTCGCCGCCGGAGCCAAGACCCTCGAACACACCATCGCGGCCATGATGCAGGAGTCCTAGCCGTGTCCGGATGCCGATGCTCGGCGGCGACGCCGGTCATCGGCATCCATCGCTCGGACGAACATGCGCACAACCAGAATGCGAACCCCCACCACTCATTGCGCTCCAAGTGAACGCTACTGATCTTCCGGAGTCCGTACCTGTTCGAAGACCTTGGTGGCGGTCGCGATCATGCTCGCGACGTTCCCGGTGTCGGCAGGAAGAATCATGGTGGTCGACGTCTTCGCCAGATTCCCGAACTCCTTTACCCACTGCTCGGCGACCCTCAGCTGCATGGCTTCATGCCCCCCCGGATCTCGCAGAGCGGCGGCAACTTTGCTCAATCCTTCAGCGGTCGCAGTTGCGACCGCCAGAATCGCCGCCGCCTGCCCCTGGGCTTCGTTGATCTGCTGAGTCTTGCTCGCCTCGGATTCCTTGATCACCCGCTGCTTCTCGCCTTCGGCCTCGTTGATCTGCGCGTCGCGCTGTCCTTCGGAGGTGAGCACCACCGCACGCTTCTCGCGCTCGGCACGCATCTGCTTCTCCATGGCCGTCAGAACATCATTGGGAGGATTGATGTTCTTGATCTCGTAACGGAGAACCTTGACCCCCCACGGATCACTGGCTTTGTCCAATTCCGTCACCACAGATTGATTGATCGTCGTCCGCTCCTCGAAAGTGCGGTCGAGATCGATCTTGCCGATCTCACTACGCAACGTCGTCTGAGCAAGTTGGATGATCGCGAATACGAAGTCCGAAATCCCGTAACTGGCGCGACGCGCGTCGAGCACTTTCAAGTACAGAACTCCGTCGATACCAACCTGAACATTGTCTCTGGTGATGCAAATCTGTTCAGGGATGTCGATGGCCACCTCTTTGAGACTGTGTCTGTAGGCCACCTTCTCCACAAAGGGCACCAGAATGTGAAAACCCGCGTGGATCGTCTTGCGATACTTCCCCAGATATTCGATGACATAGGCTTTCTGCTGCGGCACCACAATCGCTGTTTTCGCGATCGTGATGACCACCACGACGACAATGGCAATGACAGGAATCAACGTTTCCATGGACGCTCCCGTTCCGTTGGGTTCTTCAGTGATCGCTGCGGACTTGCAGCACCAAACCCTCTTTTGCAACCACCTTCGCGCGATCTCCGGCCTTGAGTTCCGTCTCTCCGACGTTCCGGACCGACCACGTCGTTCCTCGAAGTTCGATGCTTCCACTCTCCCCGATCGCAATGTCTCCGGTCACAACTCCCACTTCGTCGATGATCTCGCGGTCGAGTTCCTGGTCCGGCCGTGAGAGATAGGCCTTGAGTCTGGATCTGTAGGTCACCAACAAGATGGTCGCGATCGAGGCATAGATGAGCCACTGTGCCCAATCCGGCACCGAAAGACCAGCGAGCAAGGCCAATCCCACGATCAGACCGCTCACTCCGAGGAAGACCAAGTAGAAATCCGCTGCAATGATCATTTCCGCGCCCAGGAGCACGGCACCGAGTATGATCCAGATCCACCAGGGCATAGTGACCCTCCTGTCAGTGACACCAGCACTACGGATTCCAGAGAGTAGGGATTCAGCCTATCTCGGAATCCGGGTTCCGTCACGATCTGAATCTCCGGCCCATGCCCCTCAGCCCTGGACCTCGCCGTCTTCGCGAGCACGGGCACCTCGCAAACCCGCTTCGACGTCGAGTTCCAGAACGATCCTCGCCGCGGGTTGGAATCCAGACTTGCCGAAGAATGCGATCAGTTCCAATTCGTCCCATGCGACCTGAGTCCGCAGTCGACGAATCCTCAACGCCGACAGATTCTGGAGCAATTGGGTCAGAAGAGCGGAGGCGATCCCCCTGCGACTGAAGGCCCGGTCGACCAGTAGGGTATCGAGGATCGCCGTGGGCTCCGCCTGCCCGAATTCTCCGTACTGTACGGTGCCCAGAATCGCACCGACCAGGATTCCGTCCGACTCCGCGCCCAGAGAAATGTGGATGTCCGAGTCCTCGAGAACCCGCCGAAGTCGACCCTCGAACCAGGCCTCACGCCGACGACCGCTGACGACTTCATCGATCGCCACCAGACGATCGCGATCCTTCTCGCAGAGCGCTCGTAGATTCAGACCTCCATCGTCGACTTCCATGCCGCTTCTCCCTTCCCCAACTTGCGGTAACGAAATGCTCCCCAGATTGCGGCGCCAATGGCCCCCGCGTGAATCGCCTGATCGTGGGTCGCCACGGTGGGAACCGCTCCACCTCTGGCCGACTTGGCCAGGGAATCCTCGAGTGCGGCCATCAATCCAACATCCGAAGCGAGGCCTCCGCTGACGAATACGGTTCCGCGTACGTCCAGCGAACGCAGTAGCCGAGCGAAACGCCCGGCCATGCTCTCGTGGATCCCGCGCAAGATGTCCGGAGTGTTGATTCCTCGGGACACCATGTTGATCACGTCTGTTTCTGCGAGGACCGCGCAGATCGAAGACACATTCTCGGGGTCCGTGGCGGCCAAGGAGAGCGATCCAACCTCGGACTGGGAGACGCCGAGATAGCGTGCGATGTTCTCGAGGAATTGCCCAGAACCCGAAGCACACTGACTCGTCATCTTGTAGCCCAGAACTTTTCCGTGCTCATCCATGGCCACCGCTCGGGAGTGCAGCGCCCCCACATCGAGAACTGCCCGAGCACTCGGATCGAGGTGCAAGGCGCCACGGGCATGAGTGGTCATTCCGTAGAAGTGTCCGGTGGCGAAGGGGATATCCTCTCCCTCTCCTGTGGTTGCCACATAGGCGACTTCATCCACTCCTGCGGCCGACACTGCCGCGGTCCAGGCCTCATCCACCACATTCGCGACCTCTCGTCGCCGAATCCGACTCGAGTGGGCGGCCATCAATTCGGGGGCGCCGTTCTCGGGACATTTCATGACGACGCACTTCACAGCGCCACTGCCGACATCGATTCCTGCCGTGATGCACATCAGCTTGCCAACCTGTGAGCAAAGAGGGCTCCTCCGAGAGCACCCGTGTAGATGCTGTCGGGAGAGATGTTCAAGGTTTTCTGCCCGTAGTTCTCGTCGACCAAGTCTCGGAGTGCGTGAACCGCGGCCTCATTGTTGGCTACGCCTCCCGTGAACGTGAACTCGTCGTCGATGCCTCCGGACCGCGCGAGCAGACTCATAGCCCGGAGAATGATTGCCCGATGGAGGCCAGCGAGGATGTCCTCCCGTCTCTCTCCGAGGCTCAGCCGCTCGCGCAGCTCTGCTCCTGCGAATACCGTGCAGGTGGAGTTGATCTTCACGCATCGGGTGCTCTTCTCGGCCATCGGACCGAGTTCGTGCAATCCCATATTCATTTCGTCTGCGATATACCCCAGGTACCTTCCGCATCCCGCGGCGCAGCGATCGTTCATCTGAAAGCTGGTCACGATCCCCGAGTCATCCACTTGGATGGCCTTCGTATCCTGCCCCCCGATGTCGAGAACGGTGCGAGTCCCAGGAAACATGGCATGCGCTCCCAATCCATGGCAAAGGATCTCCGAGCGAATCGCCTCCTTGGGGAAAGGAAGAGTGGCTCTCCCATAGCCCGTACCGACCATGCATGCTTCGTCGAGCTCGGTACTCGCCGCCGCACGCACCGCGTCGACCATCAGCGTTGGATTCTCGATGCGGTCCAGCGCGTTGTCGATGAGCTCTTGGAAGCCAAGATCCATGGGCTCGTTCTCGACTCGAATGATGCACTTGTCGTAGAGACCCAGGAGCAGATCAAAGGTCACGCCCTTGGGGTCCGAGATTTCTTCGGCATATCGATTGTAGGCAGAACCCACGGCATCTCGGAAGAAGCTGGAACGAAGCGGAGGATTCTCCGAACCGAAATGCGCTCGCTCTTCGAGTTCGATCGCCTTCACGATGGAACCCACCGCCTCGCGGACCGTAGGACCGAGTTCTCCGTACTGCCGGCGCTCGATCTCCTCTTCGATGAGTTCGTGCAATCGGCCGAGTTGTCCGAGCGTCTGTTCCAGTCGGAACGCTCTCTCCAGCCGACCCAGAAGGGCCTGGTCCAGCTCTCCCCGGACTTCACGAGCCACCAGCCGGAAGCGAGCATCGGCGAAGGCCTCGCTCCGGGCAACCGCCGAAGCGAGCTCATAGTTCGAACGCGAGTTCGTGATCCCCCGCCCGATGATCGCTCCGTCTTCGTCGAGGATCACCGCCTTGGTCGTCGTCGATCCCAGATCGATCCCGATGACGCACCTCATGCCGATGCCCCCATCCGCCGGGCATCGATCATCTGAAGGTAACTTTCCAGACGATTCTTGATATTCGCGGCCGAGAAATACCTGGGGTCCACGAGATCGGACTCGATGAACGCACCCGGCACCCCCGCGCGCTTCTCGACTTCGCGCAGCATCATGAGCTGGCCTGCAGAAAAGGAATTGCAGGACTTCACCGAGTTGATGACAAACCCGTCGGCCTCGTATTCTCGGATGTAGTCGACCAGCATGTCGACCCGGCCGGGAAGATTGATGTTCGTGTAGCAACCACCGCAGTAGTCGGCCAGAGTCCCGAGAGGATCCTCTGGGTCATGACGAAATCCGAAGTCATAGGTCCCCCCGACCTTGGTATAGGTCGAGGCCACCACGTTCGCGCCTTCGCTCGCAAACATGGACCAGAACTCTCGAAAGCTGGTCCAATTGGGAGGGCCTTCGACCACTAACCGATACTTCTCGTCATCGAGCTGGCCGACGGGAGTCATGGGCCCTTGGCCGGCCGCGACCCGCGCCTCGACTTCTTCGCGGAGTGCTCGATAGTATTCCACCCCCTCTGGAGTGCCTCGGAAGGAAGAGAAAATCGGGCCGACGTAGTACACCGCGCCGAAGTAGGCGTCGATAGGGCTGGGACGGTTCTTCGCGGACTGCAGCACCGCGACCAAATCGTCCTCGGCCTGAGCACTGAGCGTGAGGTATTCCCGAAGTCGATCTTCGTCGTATCGTCGACCCGTCGCCTTCTCGAGGGCGGGAATCACTTCCTCCCGCAATTGACGCATCATGTAATCGCGGTGCTCCGCCTCGATCGTTCCATCCCCCTGGTAGGGGACGTGGAAGAACACCGTGGGACAGTCGTATTCTTCCCGAAGGAGCTCGAACCACTTCATGAAGGTGTAGCAACCGGTGTAGGACAGTAGGAGCAGATCCGGTTTGGGAAGTCGCGTGCCCGTTGGACTGATGTTCCCGGCTTTGATCATGCCGATGTCGCACTTCACATAGGTGCAGACATCCTCGGAGTGACCGGCACGCTCTGCCTCGGCAATGTAGTCTCCGCTCTTCTGCCGCATCCCCGATTGGAGAGCATTGATTTCCGGGAGCACCGGAAGGGCGCCGAAGGACCGGACCAACTCGTTCATGTTCCCGGGCACGAAGGTGTAGACCACGGGATCGCCGGTCTCGGGAGCATTCTCGAGCTGACGGTAGTGATTCGCGATCATCTGCTTCTGTAGGATCATCGAGCGATCCTTGGCAGCGGAAGTCTCCGCCATCACGCACCTCCCCAGAGCTTGATGGAATCGGAGAAGGTTCCCGCCTGTTCCCGAAACTGTTGGAACTGGCCGCTGTTCTCCGAGAACTTGAAGGCAATGCACGGAATGTCGTGGGCCTCCGCCCCCGTTCGAAGCATGGGACGATCGAGAAGCGCGGGGTCGCAAAAGCTTGCCGCCGCGAAGATCACTCCGTCGGCACCCGCCGCATCGACTTTGTCCTTGATTTCGCTTCGCTTTCCGTGGGGATCTGCTTCGTAGATCACCGAAGTCGCCACCGCGTCGCGAACAAAGCTTTCGGCCAGGCAGCTCAGGGGATCCCCGCTCAGTTCTACGTCCTCGGTCAGAAAGCGATTTCCGATGAGGAAATCATCGTCGACCACGTAGCACCCTGCTCGTTCGATGGTCTTGATCAATCCCAGGGGAGGCTGCTCGCAGAAGGATCCCACGACGATCACCCGGCTATTGTCTCGGGGGCGATTCGGCTCGTCATCGATCGCTCGAAAATACGATTGGATCATGGCCAGGAAGTCTTCAGGGGGAATCGATTCGCCAGCCCGCATCAACAGATAGAGTTCTTCGGTGGGTACATCCCAGGGGCGAGTCCGGCGCAGCTCGTAGAGCTCCCTCAGTGCGGCACGCACTTCGTTGTAGAGACCGAGGGAGGCCCTGAGTTCGTCTTCCGAGGGATGATGACCGGACAACTTGGCCAGATCGTTCAACAGGTGCCGCAATTCACCCTCCCAGAAGGGAATCGCGATCTCGGGGGTTGCGATCTGGGGAACGTCGATGTAGCGGACGTACTGATCGGGATAGAGCATCTTCCACATGCCCGACAGATTACGAATCACGTCGCAGGTCGAGGGGAAGAGCATCCCCGACAACATGTCCAAACGGCCGGACTGGCCGAGCTCGACGACGGATCGCGGCAAATGACAGATGTAGGATTGGTAGAAGGCGTCACCCTTGATGATCTCGACGCGGTCGCCGCCCCCATGAATCCCCACCGGAAGCAATCCGCAGGCGTGGATCAGCTCCCGTGGAGCATAGACGGGAAGATAGCCCACGGCCTTCGTACCCGGCTTCTGGGACAACCAGTCGCGGACCCTCTGGAAGTCCAGATCGTCGTAGATCTCCCGCGCTGCCCGGATGATGCTTTCGCGCCCCACCGGTCCTCCTCGTCATCTCCCCACCCAGTGAGGATTGTGGATCGATATCGAACGGACGTTCGATAGAATCAGAGACTAGCCTAGCCAATCCGCGGAAAAGGTCAACCACGACCCGATCCTTGTCTTCGGGGATCACATATTTCTGAGTACAAAAGGTGAAAATCTGGAGCCTGGCCCGAGGATTCAGTCCGACTGGGGCCGACCCAGGACTTCGGCGAAGACCTCGTCAGTCATCGCCCGCCCCTCTGCAATGAGCTGCCGATAGCGGACGAAATCGATGGTGTCGGTCCCGGTGAGCTTACGGGTATTGAAGGCCGTGAAGCCGAGAAACGCTTCATTGCCCATATTCGCCGCCAACCAGTGGCGATTGGGCAACTTCATCATGTCCCAGAAGAACTTCTTCTTGGCGCGAATGCCGTCGATGGACTTCATCAGACATCCGGGAAAGAGGTTGGTGAGCCGCCAAACGACTCGATCCACCTCTTCATCGAGAAGCGACAGATCGATCTCGCCACTCTTCAGCCGCGCCTTCGCTTCCTTCGCCTCGTTCCCGGTCTTGAACTCCCCGTACACGACTTCTCCGTCGTCCACGTAGCGATCGGTGATCACCAGGGGATTGGGTACGAACTCGCCGTCGATTTTCAGAGCTTTGCGTACGGCGGTGATCAGACCTTTGACCTTCATCTTGTGAGCACTCCACATCTCACAGGACACACAGTTCCACATCGCATCCTCGAGGCTGAGCATCCACGGTAGGAAGTCCGTGGATCCGCCATCGGGAGCCGAACCGTGCTTGGGACCGGCCTGACCGAAAATGGCGAGGTCCGAAGCCAGAGTGAAATCGCAAGCCATCCCGATCTCTTGGCCTCCGGCCACGCGCATACCATTCACGCGACAGATCGTTGGTTTCTTGCAATTGAGAATCCCATCGACCATCCCATTGAAGATGTCCATGTACTCGCCGTACTCGTTGTTCCTCCGAGCGTAGTACTCTGCGTACTCCTTCGTATTGCCCCCAGTGCAGAAGGACCGCGTGCCTACCGCGGTGAACACGACTGCGACAACGCTACGGTCACTCGATGCGGCCTGGAATCCCGCAGTGACTCCCTTGGCCATCTCCGTCGTGTAGGAATTGAACTGATCGGGATTGTTCAAGGTGACCCACGCGGTGTAGAGGCCCTCGATCACCTTGCCCTCCGGATCGGTGAGGGGGCGCTTCTCATAGACCGTGCATGGAGCTTCGGATCCGAAGTGGGCGTCTCCAAAGAGTTGGTGATTCTTGAGACTGTCGTCGCGGGGAATCCATTCCAAAGACATGCTTCAACTCCTGGGCCCAAGGCCACATAACTCGAGAGGACGAAAAAGGGAGCCAACCCCCCTACATGGACTCGAGGACCAGGGCGATGCCCTGGCCGCCTCCGATGCACATGGTCACCACGCCATAACGTTTCTTGTTTCTCCGCAACGCATATGCGCAGCTCAAAGTGAGGATCGCACCCGTCGCCCCCAGGGGATGCCCCAAGGCAATCGCTCCCCCCATGGGGTTCACCTTCTCCGGATCGATTCCCATCTCGGCAAAGTCGCGAATGCAGGCCAAAGCCTGGGGTGCGAAAGCTTCGTTGAGCTCCACTTGATCGACCTCGGCGCCGGCGATCCCCGCATTCTCGAGAGCAAGTCGAACTGCGGGGACCGGCCCCCACCCCATGATACGGGGGTCGCAAGCCGCAACTCCCATTCCCGCGATTCTGGCCAAGGGCTCGGCTCCGCGCTCGGTGGCATCGGAGAGTTTGGCAATCACCATCGCGGCCGCGCCGTCCACCACCGCGCTCGCGTTCCCTGCGGTGATGATTCCGCCGGCCTCGAATGCCGCCGGAAGACGCGCCATCTTGGCCAGACTGATATTGTCCATGATGTGCGTGTCGTGACGCACTTCGACCGCCGGTCGAGCCGGATCCACCACGACCTTCACCGCAACGGTTTCCTCATCGAAGTGCCCCTGGTCGCGAGAGGCCTTGGCCAGCATGTGCGACCGATGACCGAAGGCATCCGCTTCCGCTCGGCTGATCTCGTATCGGCGGCCGAGTTCCTCACCGGTATTCGCCATCGCCAGCTGAGCCCCGGGATCGTAGAGATTCATGAGCAGCGAATCCTGCAAATGCGTTCCCGGAGGCAAGGCCTTGGCATCGATGGGGCCGTATTTCTGGACCGCAGCTCCGACTTTGCGACCACGGTAGTTGTAGAGGCAGAAGGGGTATTGCATGCTCTCGGCGCCGCCGACCACCATGAAGGGGCGCCGGCGATCGTGCCTCACTCCGGCCAGGATGATCTCTGATCCCACTGCCACCGACTCCGCACCGCTCCCACAGATTCGAGCCACGGTGAGAGCCGGCACATCGTCTCCCAGCCCACCCCGCCAGCGCATTCCCTGGGCCCCGTAGATGGCATCGCGATGAGCATGGGAAGCCATTCCCATCACCACGTGCCCGATCTCCTTCTCCTCGACCTCCGTGTTCTCGAGGGTGGCTCGAATCGCCATTCCACCGAGTTGAGTCGTCGAGAAACGAGAGAACAATCCCGGCTGACGATTGTTGATCAGGATATCTGCGCGGGGAAGTCGTCGCGCTCCGTCGAGAATCACGATGCACCGATCGTCGGACATGGCCACCTCCGCCTATTCGTGCAAGAAGGTCGCCGGAACCCGGGGACCATTCTGGATGAAGTTCGTCATTCCGATGTCATAGTCCACACAACCCTTGCAGCGACCGAAACCATCCGCCTCGATCTTCAGGCCCTCGGCCAAGGGAAGCTGGAGCCCCTCTCGAAGGACATCCACGAGGATGGCATCGATGGCCAGCGAGTGGTGACCGATGTCGACGGTGGGAAGCTCCCCGGGCAAGTCCATCGGTGACGAATCGACAGGACCGAGTTCCACCGTCCCGGAGAGGTGACGGGCAATGAGGTCCTTGGCCCCCTGGAGGGGATCCTCCACAGGATCTCCCGAGGCCCAACCCAGCTCGCACGCCTCCTTCGCCCCCACCGTGTCACCGGTGCGCAGCAGGCGAAGCCCCGCCTCGAGTCCGATGAGCCGCGGCAAACGTTGGGTCCCTCCATAGCCCGGGATGATCCCGAGGTTCACCTCCGGCTGCCCGAGCATGAGACGCTTCCCGACCACGCGACCATGGCAGGCCATGGACAACTCCGAGCCCCCCCCCAAGACCGGCCCGTCGACCGCCGCCACCACCGGCTTGGACATGGCGGCAATCCGATCGAGGATGCCGTGGCCGTGCCGGCACTTTCCGACCGCCTCTTCGGGGGTCTTCAGGGCCGCCAGTTCGTGAATGTCGGCTCCCGCCAACGAGAGTCCGGCCGAAGAGAGCACGATCCCCTGAACTTTCGGATCCTTTTCGAGCTCGGCGAAGACCTCCGCCAATTCCTCCATGGTCTGGTGATTGAGAGCGTTCATGACCTCCGGACGCTCCACCTTCACCACCGCGATACCCTCCTCGCGATCCACCGAGACATTTCGCCAAAAGTCCGCCAATTGCTTCTTCGCGATGCTTTCGGGCACCTCGAAACCGGGGTGCGTCTCCGCGTAGCGACTGCAGATCTCGTGAACGCGATCGGCGCCGAGGTCTTCGGCGAGGTCGAGCAATCCCTTGGAGAATCCCAACGCGGCTCGGGTCAACCAATTCATCTCACGGGGCGGACAAATCCCACGATCCACGACGAAGTAGGTTCGCGCGAGCAGAACTGCGAGAATGCGGTCCAACACTTCTTTCTTGAGCGCGTCGTCGTAGGAACCGTCCTGCGGGTTCTTGCGATCGTGCCAGGGAGTGTTCGCCTGCTCGCGGAACTTCTCCGGAGGGGTGAACCAATCGCTGCCGGTCGGAGCCTCTTTCATCAAGTTGAGACACTTGACGTTGAGCAAATTGCCGCGGGTCAGATCCATGACCAGAAACGGACCACCGCCTCCGATCGCATCATTCACGATGGCATCGACCTGAGCGACGTTGGCCCGGCCTTCCACCACGATTCGAGTCGCCTCCGCGCAGTAGTTGCAGAACACGTCGTCAGCCGCGAAGCAGGGGACATCGTCGGTGACCACCGGAATCTTGCCCAAGCGACGAAGGGTGGCGAGCATGCGCTGGCTGGCCTGCGGGTCCTCGGAGAGGACGACTTCGATGGGAAGCGACCGCCAGGCCGGAAAGAAGGGGTGATTGACGAAACAGCGCCCCGGATGGGTCGCCTCGGCCGCGATCTCCGCCCGGGGAATTCCCGAAGTGGAGAATCCGATCAGGCAATCGGGCCCCACCACGGCTTCGACCTCACGTAGGATGGTCCGCTTGATCGAGAGCTCCTCGGTCGCGGCCTCCATCACATAATCGCAACCCACCAGCGAGTCGAGCGATTGGGTCGGAACCAAGGCCGCCTCGATCTTGGCCGCCAACTTGGGGGAGAGTTTCCCCCGAGAGACGCCCTTCTGGACGTAGCCGCGAATCCTCTCCACTCCCGCGTCCAGAGCCTCCTTCTTGATGTCGACCAACACCACCGAGCTCTCTCCGTCGCCGGCCACCGCCGACAGAAAACCATACGCGAGATCGGGACCGATCGCCCCCGACCCAATGACCCCAATCTTCATCACGTAGCTCTCCCGCGCGAAGGTTTTCGTCTCGTCCGAATCGCGTGCTGTCTTGGCGAGGTGCAGGGCTGCGGCCAGAATTCGGGGTCATCATACGAGTTCTTCGTCGACCCTTCGACCACAGCTCACAGTTTCGCAACGGCAATCCCATCGGGTCGTCGTGAACCTTGACGGTGGCGGGTCCGATGCAGCAGCATGATCCTCCCAGATCAAACGAGGCAAGGAGCAACCGATGAACGATCGCCCCGCCCCCCCCATCCAAAAAATCCGCGCCACCGGCGCCATGAAGAAACTCATGGCCGAATACTTCGGAGAACTGAAGGAAGCGGCGGACTCGGATTCCACAAAGATTGCATGGTGCACCAGTGTGGGACCGGCAGAACTTCTGCGGTCCTTCGGATTCCAGGTCTACTTTCCCGAGAACCACGGCGCGCTCCTCGGAGCCACCCGAACCGCCACCGACTTGATCCCCGCCGCCAATGCCATCGGCTACTCGCCGGACATCTGCTCCTACCTCACCAGCGACATCGGATCCTATCTGCGACGCAGCACCCCGCTGACTCCAGCCTTCGGGCTCGAAGGGGTTCCTCGCGCCGATGTGCTGGTCTACAACACCAATCAGTGTCGTGACGTCCACGAGTGGTTCGCATTCTACGAGCGCGAATGGAACATTCCCCTCCTGGGCATCGAGACTCCCCGAGGCATCGGTGACATCACCCGCGATCACATCCATGCTCTGGTCCAACAGTATCGAGGTCTCATTCCCACGCTCGAAGAGGTCTCCGGCCGCACCTTCGACATCGACCGCCTGCGAGAGGTCGTCCAGTCGTCCTACCGCTGCACCCAGCTGTGGAAGCGCGTGTTGGAGCTCGCTCAGCACCGGCCCTCCCCGCTCACCTTCTTCGACGGCACCATTCACATGGGACCGGCCGTGGTCCTGCGCGGCGATCCTCGGGCCGAGGAATACTATGCGCTGCTCATCACCGAACTCGAAGAACGCGTCGCGCAGGGCGTGGCCGCGGTTCCGCAGGAGTCCCACCGATTCTACTGGGAGGGGATGCCGGTATGGGGCAAGATTCGAGACCACGCGCAGACCTTCTCGGCCCATCGATCCTGTGTAGTGGCCTCGACCTATTGCAATAGCTGGATCTTCGAAGCCCTTGCCGAAGACGATCCCTTCGAGGGCATGGCGCGGGCCTACGCCGAGATCTTCATCGCTCGGGATGAAGACTTCAAGGAGCAGTACCTGGCCCGCATGGCTCGCGACTATCATATCGATGGCTTCGTCTTCCACGACGCCAAGACCTGCCCCAACAACTCGAACAACCGCTACGGCCTCTCCAAACGCGTCACGGCCAAGCTCAAGATTCCCCATGTCGTCATCAGTGGTGACCTGAACGACTTGAGGATGTACTCCGAAGAGCAGACCCGAACGCAGTTCGAGGCCCTCGTCGAGCAACTTCACGAGGCGGGTTGATGGCCAGCCTCCGACAGTTCTCATCACCGGCGGGTCGTCCGCTCTACTGTGGCGTAGACATCGGAGCATCGGCCACCAAAGTGGTGTTGGTCGATGAGAACGGGGAGTGTTCGGCTCGAGCGGTGCGGCACTCTGGCGTGGACTATGGCGCTACGGCCGAGCTGTGCCTGAAGGAAGCGCTGACGGAATGCGGCCGGACCAAGGATGCGGTGGCCTATACGATATCCACCGGATACGGCCGCGAAAACGTCGCCTTCTCGAATCACCGCCACACCGAAATTCACTGTCACGGGGTGGGGTGCCATCACCTGGTGCCGAGAGCCATCACCATTGTCGACATCGGTGGGCAAGACAACAAGATCATCCACATCGATGAACAGGGACAGCGGATCGACTTCAAGATGAATCGCAAGTGTGCGGCGGGAACTGGAGCCTTCGTCGAGGAGATCGCCCTCCGCTTGGGCCTCAGCATCGACGATCTCGATGACCTCGCGGCAAGCACCGACACTCCGGTCCAGCTCGGATCGTTCTGCACCGTCTTCTCCAAGACCGAGATCCTGGCGCACCTTCGTCAGGGGGTTGCCGTGGAACAGATCGTACGCGGCGCCTTCGAATCGGTGGTCACTCGAATCGTCGAGATGGACACCTTTCTGGGAGAAGTGGTTCTGACCGGTGGGGTCGCGGCGCACAACCCGACCATCGCGGATCTTCTTTCTCGGCGACTCGGGAGACCGGTGACCGTCCCTGACCACCCGCAGTTCACGGGCGCACTGGGCGCCGCCATCCTCGCGCGACGCGCGCACCGGCACACGGAGGATCAAAATGCTTGATGGACTCTTTCGTCCCCGCGGAGTCGGCGTCATTGGCGCTTCGTCGAATCCCTACTCGATCGGACACATCGTTCTGAAGAATCTCGTCGACTATGGCTACAAAGGACCGATCTTCCCGATCAACCCCAAAGGGGGACACGTTCGTTCCTTCAAGGCCTACAAGTCCATTCTCGAGGTCCCTGACGTCGTCGATCTGGTGAATATCTCGGTGGCCGCCAAGTTCATCCCCGACATCATCGAGGAGTGTGGTCAGAAGGGGGTGAAGTTCGCCATCGTTCACAGCGCCGGCTTCAAGGAAGTGGGAGAAGAAGGGCTCGCCCGGGAGCGCAAGATGGTCGAGATCGCGCACCGCCATGGCATGCGGATCTACGGACCCAACTGTCAAGGCATCCAGAACTCCGATCCCGAGGTTTCGGTCTACGCCAACTTCACCTTCGTTCCGATGAAGCCCGGCAACATCTCGATCATCGCTCAGGGCGGAGGAATGGGAGAACTCCTGAAGCTCCATCTTCACAAGGTGGGTCTCGGTCACCGCCTCTACTGCTCCTACGGAAACGAGTGCGACCTCACGATGCCCGAGATCTTGGAGTACTACGGTCAGGACGAGGGCACTCGTGTGATCATGATGCAGACCGAGTCCTTCAAGAATCCCGCGGTCTTCTTGGAGGTCGCGTCCAAAATCACCCCTCACAAGCCGATCCTGGCCATGAAGTGTGGCCGTAGCGCCGAAGGTTCGGTGGCGGTGTCATCGCACACCGGATCACTGATCGATCAGAATGCGATGACCCAAGCCATGTACAAACAGGCGGGCATTCTGGAATTCACCGACTCCGACGAAATGGTCAAGGCCGCGATCGCCTTTTCGACCCAGAGTCCCCCTCCGGGGAATCGTATCGGTCTCGTCACCAATACCGGAGGACCCGGCATCCAGGCCGTGGACACCGCCATCGCCTCGGGCCTGGAGCTCGCGACCTGGTCCGACCAAGGACGCGAGCGACTGAAGTCCGAGCTCTACGCCGAAGCCAGCACCGGCAATCCCGTGGATGTCGTCGCCACCGCGGGAGCCGACCACTACTTCGCAGCCATGGACACCCTCCTCCATGAAGAAGAGACCGACATGGTCATGGTCTTCTTCGTCACTGCTCCATTCGTGGATCTCGACGCCATCGCGGAGAGAATCGAGGAGGCTGCCGCTTCGTCGGCAAAGCCCGTGGTGGTGGTGATCGAAACCATTGCCAAATGGGGTGGACTCCTCGACCGCATTCGCGCCGCGGGAGTCCCGGTCTACGAGTTCCCGGAAGATGGCGTCCGAGCTCTCGCCGCGATGCATCGCTACGCAACTCTGCGGGCCCGAAAGACCGAGGCTCCTCCGGAACTCGAAGTCAACCGGGCCGAGGCCGCGAAGCTCCTCGCTGGCTACTCGGGTCGTGATGGCTATCTCAGCCAGATCGATGCCTTCGCCCTCCTGGAGCTCTACGGAATCTCCGTGCCCAAACGGGCCCGGATTCGCGAGATGGAAGACCTCGTGGCGGGAGCGGCGGAGGTCGGCTTTCCCTGCGTGTTGAAAGTCGATTCTGCGGATGTCGTGCACAAGTCCGATGAAGGAGGCGTGATTCTGGGAATCGCCGACGAGCACGAACTCGCCGCGGCCTTTGGCGATCTTCAGAAGAAGTTCGCCCGGGTCGACGCAGAATACTTCCTGCAGCGACAGCTTCCCGCGGCCAAGGAACTCATTCTGGGAGCCCTCGATGCGCCGGGACTCGGAAAACTCGTGATGTTCGGTCTGGGGGGGATCTTCGTCGAGATCATGAAGGATGTCTCCTTCGCGGTGGCTCCTCTGTCGAAACCTGAGGCCCAAGAGATGATGCGCGAGATCCAGGGCTTCTCCCTTCTCAGTGGAAGCCGAGGCGAAGCGAGCGTCGATCTCGATGCCCTCGAGTCCTTGCTCCTTCGGGTCTCTCGACTCGTGGCGGATCATCCCTCCATCGCCGAGATGGATCTGAATCCCGTCTTTGCCACCGCGGACGGAGCCACCGCGGTCGACGTCCGGATCCGCGTGCGATAGCGAGAGGCTCATGCACCCGATCCCGCTTCTGATCGTCTCGCTCTACCTCGTGGGGCTCTTCGCGGCCACCGCCTGGGCTCGGCGATTGGGACAGCGGTCTTCCTCGGGATTGGTCGGCTATCTCCTCGCCGGTCGCAACCTCCCCGCCGGTGTGGCCGCTGCGCTCCTGGCCGGGTTGGCAGTGGGAGGCGCCTCGACCATCGGGGTGGCGGAACGTGCCTATGTCGTGGGCATCTCCGCCGGATGGTACAACGCAGCGTGGGCCTTCGGAGCCTTCGCCATGGGGCTCTTCGCCGCCCGGCGCTATCGCGACCTCGAAGTCGCCACCTTGCCCGAGCTCTTCGAACGGCACTATTCCATCTCCGGCCGAATCATTGGGGTCATCGGACAATTGGTGATCCAGATCGTGATCACCTCCCTTCAATATGTGGCCGGAGGAGCAATCCTCTCGTCGCTTCTTCCGGAGGTCTTCACTCCGATGACGGGGATGCTGGTCACCGCAGTGGTCTTCGTCTCGATCGCATTGGTCGGTGGATTCTGGGCGGCGGGCCTCACCAACGTGATCAACGTCACCGTGATCTACGTCGGCATCACTCTGGGAGCTGCGATGGCCGTCTCCCAGGTGGGAGGTTGGGCCGAGCTCGCCGCTCGGCTTCCCGCGGACCATCCCGGCTTCGAGCCCTTCGCCGTCGGGCCGGGACTCATCGCGGCCTGGTTCCTGGTCATGATCACCACGGTCCATTCGACCCAGTCCGTCATTCAGATCGGCTTTGCCTCTCGGGACGCCAAGGCCGCATCTCGCGCCTACCTGTGGGGTGGACTGCTGATCCTGCCGGTGGGCTTTCTCTCGGCCATTCTGGGAATGGCGGCGGCGGTCCAATACCCGGATATCGTGCCCACCGAAGCCCTGCCTCGAGTGGTCTTGGGCCTCCCCCCTCTGGCCGCCGGACTGATCCTGGCTGGACTCTGGGCCGCCGACGTGAGCACGGCGTCGGCTCTGCTCATGGGCAGCGCGACTCTGGTTTGCGGAGACATCATCAAACGATTCATCGCTCCAGACCTCGACGAAGAACGCGAAAGAACGGTGGGGCGCATCACCATCGCGGGCTTGAGCCTCTTGACCTTCGTCCTGGCCACTCGCGTCACGGGTATCCTGAAGATGTTGCTCATCGGTCTCACCCTGTCGACGGCCTATACTCTGGTGGTCCTGATGACTCTCTTCTGGCCCGCGATGTGTCGCCGGAGCTCGGCCACCTGGACTCTCGGCACGACCATGGTTGGTCTGGTCGCCTGGCAGCTCGCTCCCCCGACCTGGCGTATTCTTCCCCATCCGATCTATTTCACCTGGATCGTGAGCCTGCTGACCTTCTTCACCGTGGCCGCAGTGGACCGAAGGCCCATGCGCCGGCCCGAAGCGGTCGATCCCAACTTCGAACCTTGAGACTTGGAGCCATGCAGCCTACTCTGGACGGTCCCCGCGAGATCACCAGATTCCATCCGAACGCAGGTCCATGGCCGAGTTACGTCCCTATCCTTTCTCCTCCCTGATTCGCCGGGCCTTCGGCGAATTGCGGTCGCACCAGAGCGTCTTTCAGCTGCCCCGCGCGAAGTTCTGGAGTGGACCTGGCGACTACGATCTGAGCACAACCTTCGCCGGCCACCGACTCTCCTCTCCCCTCGGCCCTGCCGCTGGACCCCACACTCAGATGGCTCAGAACATCGTTCTGTCGTGGCTGGCGGGTTCTCGCTTCTTCGAGCTCAAGACCGTGCAGGTCAAAGACGACCTGACCATTCCTCGCCCCTGCATCGATATGCGAACCGTGGGATACAATGCGGAATGGTCGCAGGAACTCAAACTGGAAGAATCGCTCGAAGAATATGTCAAGGCCGCCATGCTCATCCGGATGCTCGAGGAGAGCCGCGAGATCGATCTCGAGCCAGGTGCGACTTCCTGCATCTGGGACATGAGCGTCGGGTACGACCTCGCTGGAATCCAGTCCCCGCGAGTCGAGACTTTCTTGGGAGCCATGCTCGACTGCCGTCCGATCGTGGACAAGCTCCGACAACAGATCCCCGCTGAATTCGCCGCGTGGCGGGAGCTCGACTATCCCACCCAACTGTCGAACACTCTCACCCTATCCACTTTCCACGGCTGCCCACCCGAGGAGATCGCCAGCATCGTCGAGTATCTCATGCGGCGCTGGGGAATCCACTGCGTGGTGAAGTTCAATCCCACTCTGCTCGGCGCTCACGACCTGAGAACATTGCTCCACGAAGAGCTCGGCTACCATGAGATCGTCGTCCCCGACGACGCATTTCTCCGCGATACGCCCTGGGATCGCGCAGTAGAGATCATGGAGTCCCTGGCGGCGGTGGCCGATGACCTGGGATTGGAACTCGGGGCCAAGTTCACCAATACCCTCATCGTCGAGAACCGCACCAACTACCTGCCCGAGGAGGAAGCTGAAGTCTATCTCTCGGGTCGTCCCCTGCACGTATTGGCAATGCATGTACTGCGGCGATTCCGTCGACACTTCGGCCTTCGCTTCCCGATTTCCTTCAGCGGTGGCATCGACGCCGCGAACTTCCCCGACGCCGTCGCATTGGGAATCGTGCCCGTGACCGTCTGCAGCGATCTCCTCCAGACCGGAGGCTACGGCCGGATCCAGTCCTACTACCGAGAATTGGCCCGGCGGATGAAAAAAGCAGGAGCGCGTACTCGCGAGGAACTCATCCTCCGTGCCTACGACCTCTCCCTTCCGGAGGGTGGCCATCTCGACGAGGCGATCCTCGCCAATACCGAAAACTACGTCGGTCGGCTCTCCAGCGATCCTCGCTACCATGCTCGAAGGAATTCACGTCCTCCGCGCAAGATCGGATCCCATCTCGAACTCTTCGACTGCATCACTTGCGACAAGTGCCTTCCGGTATGCCCGAACGATGCCAACTTTCGACTGGCTCACCTGCCGCCACGCATCCTCCGCAGCCGTCTCCAACGTGAGAAGGACCGCTGGATCTTGATCGAAGATGGCGTCATCGAACTCGATCAGAAACACCAGATCGCCAATTTTGCGGACTTTTGCAACGAGTGCGGGAACTGCGACATTTTCTGTCCGGAGGACGGAGGACCCTTCGTTCTCAAACCCAGGTTCTTCGGCCGAGTCGAAGACTGGGAGCAATTCACCGACCTCGATGGCTTTCACCTAGGTGGTGATGATCGCACTTCGTGGATGGTCGGCCGCATCGACGGTCGATCCTATCGACTCGAGATCGACTCCCACGAGTTGCGCTTTTCCGGCTGCGATTTCGATCTGAGGTGGAAGCGAGATGATCCGGCGTCCGCGACCGGTACCGGGCCCGCGGAGGTCGATCTGACTCCCGCATTTCTCATGGATTGGCTGACGAACGCTGTCCTCGACAAGGGGCAGCCGAATTACATCCAGACCCTACAAGGAGACCCTCATGCCTGAGTTGCACGATCGCATCGAAGCCCTCGATGCCCAGGTTCTCGGCGAGCTGGAAGGACGGAGCCTGTTCCTCACTCGAGACTGGTCCACCTCGGAGCTGATGACCTTGCTCGACGTCGCCGACTGTTTCCACGAGCTGGATCGGTCACAGATCGCAACTCCGCTCTTCGAGAACGAACTCTTCCTCTCCCTGTTCTTCGACGCTTCCACTCGAACTCGATCGGCATGGGCCGGTGCGGCCGCCCGATTGGGAGCTAGGCCCCTGGTTCTCGATGGCAAGAGCACCCAGGTCTCTCACGGGGAAACCGCCGAGGAGACCGGAGCGATGCTGGGCATGAACGCTCACGCCCTGGGCGTGCGGCACGATCTCATTCTGGGAGCGGGGAATCGCTTCATGCGCGACGCGCACCGCGGTATTGCCGACTACCTCAGGGCCATTGGAGATTCTCGGGTGGTGCCTTTGGTCAATCTGCAGTGTGACGTGGACCATCCCACTCAAACCCTCGCGGATCTGGCCTGGCTGCGGGAGAAATTCGGCGGCGACCTGAAAGGGAAGACCATTACCATGAGCTGGGCCTACTCTCCCTCCTATGCCAAGCCGCTTTCGGTAGCCCAGGGGATCATCACTCTCATGACGCGGATGGGGATGCACGTGCGGCTGGCTCATCCCGAGGGCTACGAATTGATGCCCGAAACCCTCTCCGATGCCGAACGCTTCACTCGAGAGAGCGGCGGCTCCTTCGAAGTCGGTCACGACATGGATGCGGCCTTTGATGGAGCCGACATCGTCTACCCCAAGAGCTGGGGTCCCCATGATCTGATGCTCGAGCGGGTAGCCGCCAATGAACGTGGCGACCACGCCGAGCTCGCCGCGATCGAAGCACGCGCCCTCGACCGCAACCGCAGCGCCACGGACTGGATCTGTGACGAACGGCGAATGAAGTCCACTGCCGATGGGAGCGCACTCTACATGCACTGCCTCCCGGCCGACATTGGCGATGAAGTCACTCCGACGGTGATGGAATCCGCACGACTCGACGTCGCACGCGAAGCAAACAAGAAGATGTACGTCATCATGAGCATGCTCTCCGTCGCCAAACAACCTCAGCTGCGCGAAGTTCTGCTTTCACTCCTCGATCAAAGGTGAGCACCGTGGACAAGACGATTCATGCCCTGGCCGTGAAGTACCGACCGCTGGCCGTGGAGATCCTTCGGGAAGCGATCCGCATCCCGGCCGACTACGTGGACCGTCCGGCGGATCAGGGCGGTGATCCCCATTGCGGACTCTCGAATCACGAGGGGCCACGCCTGGAGTATCTCCGGCAACGCATCGTCGAGTTGGGCGCCGTGGCACAAGCCGAAGACGTGTTTTTCGACGACTTCGGCAACCTGGTGTGGGAGATCAGTGATCCGACGGACGGGATCGACCCCGATGACAAGACCGTGATCTGGTACGACGGTCACTCCGACACGGTGGCAGCACTTCGGAAGCGATGGCGCGAGGCCACCGGAGGTCTGGACTGCTATGACGGTCTCGTCGACGAGACCAAGCTGCAAGAGGACTTCCTTCGTCAGGAGCTGGGTTGGTTGCCACCCCGTGACGAGTGGACCCACCTGGTATGGGGGCGCGGCAGCGCCGATCAACTCGGCGGGGTCGTGAGTCAGGTGATCGCGACCAAGATCCTCCGGGAAGTGGAGGGCGCACTGCGCGGGGTCATCGTCCGCAGTTACGCGAGCGTGGCCGAAGAGGACAACGACGGTGGCGGCCCCATGCATGTCATGGCCACCGAGCTTCCCGGAGCGCCGGCCGCACGCATCCCCGATGCGGTCATCCTCACCGAGGGAACAGGAGATCGCTACAACGGTGCGGTGGGCATCTACCGCGGCCAACGCGGCAGAATGCAGATCGAGGTGACGGTCACCGGCAAGAGTTGTCACGGCTCCATGCCTGCCGAAGGACGCAATCCTCTCGAGTACGCCGCTTCCATCCTGGTCGAGGCCACGGAGCAAGCCAAATCGGGTGAGGGTTTCGCTCACGACGACTTCCTGGGATCGGGGACTCGCACCGCGAGCTGGGCCTCGTTGGACACTCCGAGTGATTGCGCAGTGCCTGAACGATTCACTTTCCGCTTCGATCGCCGGCTCACCGTGGGCGACGACCCGACTCGTGCCATCGCCGCGATCGAGGATCTTCCCTCGGTCGCTGTGGCTCGAGATGCCGGGCTGACAGTGGAGGTCCACGCTCCGCGTTATACCCAACCCACCTGGAAGGGAACCCTTCCCAGCAACACTCAGATCTATCCGGGTTGGGTCACTCCCGAGAATCATGTGGCCATCGAGGCCGCCGCCGAGTCCTATCGTCGGGTCGCAAGCCCCTGGATCGAAGACGGAGAAGGAGGCAACTTGCGACGAGATCCGCGCGTGGACCGTTGGATCTTTTCGACCGATGGTGTGGGAATGGTCGTCGAAGCGGATTCGTCGGGAATCGAACACCTCGATCGCAAGCGATGGGTACGATCGGGTCGTTTCGCCCATCCGCCCATGTTCGGCATCGGTCCCGGAATCGAGCACAATACGCACAAGATCGGCGAGTGTGTGGACAGTCGAGAATTCGACGTGGCGATTGCGGTGATGGCGCGCTTCCCCACTCTCTTCCGGGAAATCAGCGCTCGATCCCACTGAAGATCACGAGGGCGGGGGCGGACGCGTCTGCCCCTCCGCTCTCGACCAGGGTCATCCATCCGGCCAGACCCGCCGCGCCGGTGACAGAGACGTCGATGCCGGTCTCGGACCGCGCTAAGGCATGGGCCCTCTGGAGACAGTCTTCCGAAGCCACGACGGATCGGCCTCGCGACCGGAGCATTCCTCGCAACAGGCCGAGCCAATCGTAGGTCTCGTCATCCAGAATCCCAGTGGCGCAGCTCTGCGGCGGACTTTCCCAGGGCCACATGAATTGGTCGCGGTGAGTCGCCGCGTGAGAGAGTACCTCGTCGAGAGAGCTGGCCGAACCGCCTCCACGAGAGAGCCGATCTTCCACCAATCGATGCGCCCGTTCCAAGGGACTCGCCCCCGTGGTTTGAACGGTGTGCAGACGAGGCAGGGGTTCGGGAAGCAAGCCCAGATCCTCCGCCTCGAGAAGCGCTTGAAACACTCCGGTGGCCAGGGCGCCGCCCCCGACCTGCACGACCACCTCGCGCGGAGCGGGGACACGGAGGAAGCCCTGACCCACGATTTCGTAGCCCAAGGAGAGACCACCTTCGATGGTCACTCCATTCTCCGGTCCCTGGCATCCGAAAGGCAGGGCCCCTTGGCGCAAACCTTCGTGAAAGGCATGCAGGCAGGGATCCCCCGCGCGGCGCCCTTCCCTCGGACAGACTTGGACTTCTGCTCCCAACTCCCGGATTCGACGGAGGACCGCGGCATCCGCATCCACCGGAACGAAGACCAGCAGCCGCCTCTCCAGCGCCCGGGCCACCACCGCCGCCGCCAGCGCAGCATTCCCGCAGGAGGCGATGGCGAGAGGGGCGGAATCCCTCTCCCCAGTCCACCCCAGAGCCTCGATCGTCTCCAACCAAATTGCGACTTGAAAGAGATGCCGAGCCTTGTGGGAGCCGGAAACATTCACCGTCTCGTTCTTCACCCAGATGGACCCGGGATCCCGATGCAGAGCTGCCGCCAATCGATCCGGCACCACAAGTGGAGTTTCGAAGAAGCCATGTCCATCGACCTCAGCCACCCGGGCATTCAGGTTCTCGACCCGGTCCACGTACTCCTCATCCGACATCCCAGCCCTTCGGGCCACTTGCCACGAGTGGAAGAGTCGGCGGAAGCGCACGAACGGCAGTCGGTTTCGGTCCTCCAGGGCAGCTGAAAGAAGCTCTCGATGACGGTCCGCATCGAAGAAGTGCCTCACCAAGACATGATCGCCGCCGTCACCGCGCTGCGGACAGGAGAAAGGCCGGGGTTCCTCGGCGGGCAGAACATGCCCGCAACCAGAGCAAGCAAAGTAGCTGTCAAGGTCTCTGCCCACGGTTCCCGCGATCTCAGAGGGTTTCGGCTACGCCGGTGCTCCGATTGAATTCCTCGATCATCGAATCCCACGCCGGAATGAGACTGCACAGCCCCTTCCAGAACTCCTGCGACCGCCGGCGCGTGAAGTCCTCCAGGGAAACTCCCTGCTGCTCGACCCAGGTGTAATACCCCAGGTCGAAGATCCGGCGTCGCTCGGTCACTCCACACTCGAGCAGGTAGTCCGTACCGACTCCACACAGGTGCTCTCCGTACACCTCTCCGGCATTGACCGCATCGAAACTGCCTTCGAATTCCCGCTGGAGGGTCTTGTCCCGTTCCGTGCCGTAGAGCCAGGAAGGATCCGTTGCCACCGTCAACAGTAGGTCTTCATGACCGAGGTCCAGATACTTTGCGGTCTTGATACAGGCCAAGAGATTGCAGAGGGACGACAACCCGAGTCGCGGCAATCGATCGAGAGTCTCCGTGTCCACTCCCCGACGATCCGCGAGGTAGCGACGACCCTCAGGATGATTGAAGAGCAGGTCGAGCGAATCGGTGGAATGGTCCGAGACCCCGACCACCAGGTCCGTGTTCATCACATTGTGAATATAGGGAATGTGCTTGTCTCCGATGCCCTGGATATTGTGCTCG
>JAJRXK010000062.1 GCA_024276305.1 Candidatus Krumholzibacteriota bacterium | reverse complement strand
CCTGGGGACAATGTGGAGATGCAGATCGAGTTGATCACCCCGATCGCGATGGAAGACGGACTTCGTTTCGCCATCCGCGAGGGTGGTCGCACCGTCGGCGCTGGCGTCGTGGCCGAGATCTACGAGTAACAAGCGAAGAGGGCTCGCAACCGTGCGGCGGACAACGTCGCGCGCTGTGGAGGAAGAATGTCTCGACAGAATATCCGGATCCGACTCAAGGCTTACGAGCCTGCGACTTTGGACCGGTCGGCCGAAGTCATCTGCGCAACCGCGCGCCGTACCGGGGCCGACATCAAGGGTCCGGTACCGTTGCCGACGCAGCGGTCGATCATCACCGTGAATCGCTCTCCGCATGTGGACAAGAAGTCGCGGGAGCAGTTCGAAATGCGGATCCACAAGCGGTTGATCGACATCGTCAACTCGACGAACCAGACCGTCGACGCGTTGATGAAGTTGAATCTGCCGGCTGGCGTCGACATCGAGCTCAAAGTCTGAGATATCGCGTGAGGGAGACCGGATCTCCCGCCCAAGGAGTAGAGAATCATGGCACTTAAGGGCCTCATCGGAAAGAAGATCGGGATGACCCAGGTCTTCAGTGAGGACGGGACGGTGACTCCGGTCACCGTGCTCGAGTGTGGTCCCTGCCCGATCACCCAGGTCCGCACGGCCGAGAACGACGGCTACACCGCAGTGCAGTTGGGGTTCGGTGCGGATCGCAAAGCGAAACGGACCTCCAAGGCGCTGCTCGGGCACCTGGCCAAGTCGGGTACCGGCCCGATGCGGGTGCTCAAGGAGTTCCGGGTCGACGACATCGATGGGCTCGAGGTGGGCTCGACGGTTGGTGTCGATCTCTTCGAAGGCATGGACAAGGTTCGGGTGACCGGAACGAGCAAGGGCCGGGGTTTCGCGGGCCTGATGAAGCGTTACAACTTCGGTGGCGGCAAGGCGACCCACGGTTCGCACCATCATCGTCGTGCGGGAACCATCGGAATGTGTGCGACTCCGAGCCGGGTGTTCAAGGGTCATCCGATGGCCGGGCGCTATGGCGGCAAGCAGATCACGGTTCGAAATCTGGAGATCGTTCGGATCGACAAGGAAAACAATCTCATTCTGGTGAAGGGCGCTGTGCCCGGAGCCAAGAATGGGTTCGTTCTGGTCCAGGCCAATTAGGTCCGGGATCCGTAGCCGAGAAGGAAGAAGCTGATGGCCACCGCGAAAAGATTCAACGAGAACGGGGAAGGACAGAGCGAAGTCGCTCTGCCCGATGACCTGTTCGCGGCCGCGGTTCACGAGCAGGCGCTGTACGAAACGGTGAATGCCTATCTCGCGAACCAGCGCCAGGGTACGGCGAAAACCAAGGAGCGGGGGGAAGTCGCCTACTCCAATGCAAAGCTTTACCGGCAGAAGGGTACCGGACGCGCGCGTTCCGGTTCGCTTCGGTCTCCGGTGCGTGCAGGTGGTGGAACGATCTTCGGCCCCAAGCCGCGGGATCATCGCCAGCACCTGAATAGGAAGGTTCGGCGGGTGGCTCTGCGTTCTGCGCTGAGTGACCGGGCCAACGGCGGGGCAGTGCACGTGATCGATGATCCGCAGCTCGACGCCCCAAAGACGAAGCTCATGGCCGCACTCATGGAAAACATGGGTTTGAGAGGAAAGACCGTTCTCTTCGTCATCAACGAAGGGCAGGAAGTCCTCTACCGTTCGCTGCGAAACCTGGAGCGCGTCGACGTTCTCCCGGCCTCCCAGCTCAACGCCTACCAGGTGTTGCGGAGTGAGAATCTCGTGTTCACCGAGTCGTCGCTGCAGCGTGTGACGGAGGTGTTTGGATCGTGAAGTCGCTCTCGCAGGTCTTGATGAGGCCGATCGTTACGGAGAAGACGACCGCATTGGGCGAAGAGTCCAACAAGTACGTCTTCGAAGTGGCCCGGGCCTCGAACAAGCATGAAATCAAGCGCGCGGTGGAACAGTTTTTTGGAGTCAAGGTGCTCGACGTTCGGACCATGAACGTCAATGGCAAGCCCAAGCGCCTGGGAATCCACGCTGGACGCCGTGCATCATGGAAGAAAGCCATCGTCACCCTGAATTCGGAAGACAAGATCGACCTCTTCGACGCGGTCTGATCGACCTCTTCGGCGCAGGGAGTGCAATCGTATGGGAATCAAGAAATTCAAACCAGTAACTCCGACCCTCCGTTACCGAACGGTTTCGGATTTCGCGGAGATTACGAAGTCCAAGCCAGAGAAGTCTCTCTTGGCGCCGATCAAGAAGACCGGTGGACGCAACAACCAGGGTCGCATGACCAGCCGCCATCGGGGCGGAGGTCACAAGCGCAGGTATCGCGTCATCGACTTCAAGCGCGTCAAGACGGACGTCGAGGCCAAGGTCGCGGCCATCGAGTACGATCCGAACCGTTCGGCCCGTATTGCCTTGTTGCACTACGTCGACGGTGAGAAGGCGTACATTCTCGCGCCCAAGGGGCTCGAGGTGGGAGCGACGGTCGTGTCTGGCGACAAGGCGCCGTTCAATGTGGGCAATGCGATGCCGCTGAGCCGCATTCCTCTCGGTACGCTCGTGCACAACATCGAGCTCAAACCGGGTCGAGGCGGTCAGATGGTGCGTGGGGCGGGTACCTTCGCCCAGGTGATGGCCAAGGAGGGGGACTATGTCACTCTCCGCCTGCCGAGCACGGAGATGCGCATGGTGCATCGAACCTGCAAGGCGACCATCGGCGAAGTCGGCAATTCGGATCACGAGAACATCGTGATCGGCAAGGCCGGGAAGAGTCGCTGGTTGGGCCGTCGTCCGCACGTCCGTGGTGTCGCCATGAATCCGGTGGATCACCCGATGGGTGGAGGCGAAGGCAAGGCCAGCGGCGGCGGGCATCCGGTTTCTCCTTGGGGTTGGAAGACCAAGGGGCGAAAGACCCGGCCGCGCAAGCCCACTGACCGTTTCATCGTTCGTCGCCGCAAGGTGAAGTAGTTCTCCGTCCGAGTCGAGACGAGGAGTCGAGGCCAATGGCCAGATCGATCAAAAAGGGGCCCTACGTCGATTTGTCGCTGCTCAACAAGGTTGAGGCGATGAAGAGCAAGGGTGACAAGCGAGTCATCAAGACCTGGGCCAGGAACTGCACCATCGTGCCGGAGTTCCTGGGTCACACCATCGCAGTGCACAACGGAAAGCAGTTCGTTCCGGTGTACGTGCAGGAAAACATGGTGGGTCACAAGCTCGGGGAGTTTGCGCCGACGCGCACCTTCCGTGGGCACACCACGAAGAAGTAGGAGGTGGAGGACATGGAAGCCAACGCAACATCCAAGTTCAACTCCATCTCCGCGCGGAAGGCGCGCATGGTGGCGGATGTGATTCGCGGATTGTCGGTGGAGAAGGCGGTCCATGCTCTGGAGTTGATGCCCAAGAAGGCGGCGCCGATCATCCAGAAGACGATCCTCTCCGCCGTCGCCAATGCCCGGCAGACCGACGAGGGGGTTTCGCTGAATGCCGATGACTTCATCGTGAGCGAGATTCGCGTCGACGAGGGTCCGACCCAGAAGCGCATCCGAGCCCGGGCCCAAGGGCGGGCCTTCAGAATTCGCAAGCGCACGAGCCACGTCAAAGTCACTGTCCGCGCTGCGGGCAGCGACGAGTAGAGAGGGAAGACCACATGGGTCAGAAGACACATCCGACGGGTTTCCGCCTTGGAATCATCAAGGACTGGAACTCGAAGTGGTTCACCGAGAAGAAGTTCGCCGACTGGCTCGAAGAGGACATCAAGGTCCGGAGGTTGGTGCACAAGGAGGTGGGCAACGCGGGCATCGCCGATATTCAGATCCGGCGGAGCCCGAAGAAGGTCACCATCACCCTCATGACCTCGCGACCCGGCGTGGTGATCGGGCGAAAGGGCGCGACCGTCGACAAGTTGAGGGCGGAACTGCAGAAGCTTTCGGGCAAAGCAGTGACTCTCGACGTGAAAGAGGTCAGAAAGCCAGAGCTGACTGCAGTTCTGGTGGCCGAGCACATCGCGCAGCAACTGTCGCAGCGGGTGAGTTTTCGGCGGGCAATGAAGAAGGCGATCGCCACCGCAATGCGAATGGGTGCCAAGGGTATCCGCATTCGCTGCGCTGGCCGGCTCGGTGGGTCCGAGATGGGCCGCATCGAGAACTACGCCGAGGGCAGTGTGCCACTGCACACCCTTCGAGCGGATATCGACTACGGAACAGCAACCGGATTCACGACCGCAGGTACGGTGGGCGTGAAGGTCTGGATTTGCAACGGCGAGATTCACCCGGCTGAGTTCAAGAGGAACCTGGCCAAAGAGGTCCAGGAGGCATTCTAGCCATGCTGATGCCGAAACGTGTAAAGCACCGCAAGGTCCAGAAGGGCAAGAATCGGGGGCTCGCCTATCGGGGCTCCACGGTGTCCTTCGGGCGTTATGCGCTGCAAGCCACGGAGCGAGGCTGGATCACGGCCCGCCAGATCGAGGCGGCCCGTATCGCAATCACGCGCTCCATGAAGCGTCAAGGAAAGCTGTGGGTCCGAATCTTTCCGGACAAGCCGATCACCATCAAGCCCGCTGAGACCCGCATGGGCAAGGGCAAGGGGTCGCCGGAGTACTGGGTGGCAGTGGTCAAGCCAGGCCGAGTTCTTTTCGAACTCGGCGGAGTGACCGAGGAGACGGCACGGGCCGCGTTCCGCCTCGGCAAGCACAAGCTGCCGCTGCAGACTCGTTTCCTCGGCCGGGAGGATGACTGATGAAGGCATTCGAGATGCGCGACCTCACGCTCGAGGAGCTGGAGGTCAAGATCACCGAGGAGTCGGAGCACCTCATGAACCTGCGCTTGCAGCTCAAGGGGCGAACGCTGGACGATCCTCTGGATTACCGCAAGGTGCGGCGTGAAATCGCGCGCATGAAGACGGTTTTGAACGAAAAGAAGCTGGCTGAAGCGCAGAACTAGGCGCTGGTCTTGGCTTCGAGTTAGGAGAGAAGAGATGGCCGAAGGGACCCAAGGGAGCGAAAGTCGTGCTTCGCGCACGGTTCGTGTGGGCGAGGTCGTGAGCGACAAGATGGACAAGACGGTCGTGGTGAAGGTGACCCGCAAGGTTCCTCATCCGCGCTACGGCCGCTTCATTCAGAAGTCCATCAAGTTGCACGCGCATGATGAAGAGAACACGGCTCGGGAAGGTGACGTTGTTCGCGTGATGTCCACCCGTCCGTTGAGCAAAAGCAAGCGCTGGCGCCTCGTCGAGGTCGTCGAGCGCGCCAAGTAGGCAGCTGGTCGCGGAATTCTACGGAGAACCTGTCATGATCCAGGAAGAGACACTACTCACCGTGGCCGACAATTCCGGCGCCCGAACCGCGAAGTGCATTCGCGTTCTGGGAGGCACCGGCCGTCGTTATGCGCACGTGGGAGACATCGTGGTGATGGCTGTCAAGACCGCGCTCCCGGATGGGACGGTCAAGAAGGGCCAAGTCGTCAAGGGTGTGGTGGTGCGCACCAGGAAAGAGAACCGGCGTCGAGACGGGAGCTATATCCGTTTCGGAGACAATGCTGTCGTCATCATCGGCGAAGATGGAGACCCGGTCGGAACCCGTATCTTCGGACCGGTGGCGCGCGAGCTGCGCAACCGCCGGTACATGAAGATCCTGTCGTTGGCTCCAGAGGTTCTCTGAGCTTCCGATCTCGAGAGGAATCGCATGAAAATCGCACGGAACGACATCGTCGAAGTGATCACGGGCGCGGAGAAGGGTAAGCAGGGCCGAGTGCTGTCAGTCTTGAGTGACTCCGGTCGCGTGGTGGTCGAGAGGGTGCGCCTGGTGAAGCAGCACAAGAAGCAGATCCAAGGGCAAGCTGGTGGTGGCATCGTCGAGGTCGAGGCCCCGATCCACATCAGCAATGTGAAGTTGGTCACCAAAGGCACGCGCGGAAGCGGCCAGGCCTGATCCGAGGGGATTGGGTCGGAACCTGAAGAGGTCAGTCAGGCATGAGTCGGTTGCAGGACATGTACAAGGAATCCGTCGCCCCTGCCATGCAGGAGAAGTTCCACTATCGGAATGTGATGGAGATTCCCAAGCTGAAGAAGATCGTGGTCAACATGGGCGTGGGGAAGGCGATCGAGAGTTCGTCGCACCTCGACAACGCGGTCAAGGACATGACGGTGATCACGGGTCAAAAGCCGCAGGTCACTCGCGCGAAGAAGTCGATCTCTAACTTCAAGCTGCGCGAGGGGATGCCCATCGGTTGCCGGGTGACTTTGCGCGGAGTGCGCATGTATGAGTTCTTGGATCGTTTGGTGAACGTCGCGTTGCCTCGAGTAAGAGACTTTCGTGGCGTGCCGACAAAGCTCAGCGGTCGTGGGGACTACAGTTTGGGCCTGAAGGAGCAGTTCATTTTCCCGGAGATCGAGTTCGACAAGATCGACGCGGTCCGGGGAATGAGCATCACCATCGTGACGTCGTCGCAGACCGATGAAGAGGGGCGCGAGTTGCTCCGACTCTTCGGGATGCCGTTCCGGAACTAAGAGGAGATACGGATCCGTGGCTAAGAAGTGCTTGATCGCGAAAGCGAATAGGAAGCCGAAGTTCAAGGTGCGTGGTTACAACCGTTGCCGCCGATGCGGGCGCCCTCGGGCCTATCTGCGCAAGTTCGGCGTCTGCCGTATCTGTTTCCGTGAACTCGCCCTGCGTGGCGACATCCCTGGGGTCGTGAAGGCCAGCTGGTAACAGCGACGCCGAGGAAAGGAAAAAGCGATATGATGACCGATCCGATTGCCGACATGCTCACCCGTATTCGCAATGCTGCGAAGGCGAAGCATCGTCGGGTCGACATTCCGGCTTCGAAGACCAAGAAGGCGATTGCGGAGTTGCTCCTTCGGGAGGGGTATATCCGCAACGTGAAGTTCGTGGACGAAGGCCCGCAGGGGACCATCCGCGTCTTTCTGAAATATGACGAGAACCGACAACCGAGTTTCGAAGGACTCCAGCGAATGAGCCGTCCAGGCTTGCGGCGCTATGTCCCCAAGGACGGGATTCCCAAGGTGCTCGGCGGTTATGGTACGACGGTGATCTCGACTTCCCAGGGTATCATCACTGGTCACGAGGCGCGCATGCTCGGGATTGGTGGAGAGATCCTCTGCAAAATCTGGTAAGGAACGCTTTCGACGACGATGGGGCTTTCGCGAGCCGTCGTCGGCCGATGTTGGAGGAATCATGTCGCGCATTGGACTAGCCCCCATCCCGCTCCCGAGTGGGGTCGAGATCAAGGTCGAAGGAAATACTTCGATCGTGAAGGGGCCTCGGGGTGTGCTCGAACAGCACATTCCCCTGGGAATCGACGTCAAGGTCGAGGATGGCCGGATCTGCTGCTCACGTCAGGGCGAGAGCCCTCGAGAGCGGTCCAACCACGGCTTGGTCCGGGCCCTGATCGCGAATCAGGTGACGGGAGTGACCGAGGGCTTTTCCAAGAGTCTGACGATCATCGGGGTGGGCTATCGGGCGGAGCTGAAGGGAAAGAACCTCTCGCTGAGTCTGGGGCATTCCCATCCGATTCTCTACGAAGCTCCCGAGGGAGTGGAATTCGAGGTCCCGGATCAGACCCATGTCGTGGTCAAGGGCAGCAGCAAGCAACGTGTCGGACAGGTCGCAGCCGAGATCCGCGGGTTCCGCCCGCCGGAGCCCTACAAGGGCAAGGGCGTGCGTTATTCCGACGAGACCGTGCAGAAGAAGGCCGGCAAAGCGGCCGCCAAGGGCTAATCCCTGATGGATTCAGGAGTAGGTGAGCGATGAGAGAGAGTACGCAAGCCAAGCGAGCAGGGCAGCGCTATCGCAAGCAGCGGGTGCGGCGAAAGGTCCATGGAACGGCCGAGCGCCCGCGTTTGGCCGTGTTCCGGAGCAACCGCTACATCTCGGCGCAAATCATCGATGACGATGCGGCGCGGACATTGGCGGCGGCGAACGACCTGAAGCTCGAGGCCCCCTCCTTCGAGGGGCTTTCCGGCAAGGTGGCTCGAGCCAAGGCCGTGGGTCTGGCTCTGGCCGAGGTGGCGAAGGCCCATGGGGTGGAGCAAGTCGTGTTCGATCGCGCAGGTTACAAGTATCACGGCCGCGTGGCGGCCCTGGCGGATGGCGCCCGTGAGGGCGGCCTGAAGTTCTAGGAGGAATCGTGGCGGAACCGAGAACAGGAGCCGGCGGCGGTCGAGGGCGAGGGCCTGGTCAGGGCCGGGGCGGTCAGGGCGGACGCGATGGACGCGGACGCGACGGACGTGGACGCGGCGATGGCCGTGGACGAGGCCGGGATCGCGACCGAGACCAGAGCGATCTGCTCGAGCAAGTGGTCCACATCAACCGGGTGGCCAAAGTGGTCAAGGGCGGTCGTCGCTTCAGCTTCAATGCAATCGTCGCGGTCGGCGATGGCAAAGGGAAGGCGGGAGTCGGTCTGGGCAAGGCCAATGAAATCTCCGATGCCATCCGGAAAGCCGGGGAGAACGCCCGTCGAACCATGGTGAAGATTCCCATGATCGGAGGGACCATCCCTCATGAGGTCATCGGTCGCTTTGGAGCGGGCCGGGTGTTGCTCAAGCCGGCGGCGCCGGGTACGGGGGTGATCGCCGCGGGCGGAGTTCGAGCGATTCTGACCGTGGCGGGAGTGAGTGACATTCTCACCAAGCAGCTGGGATCGAACAATCCGCACAACGTGGTGAAGGCGGCAATGGTAGGCATCGGAATGCTGCGGACCGTGGAGCAAGTCGCCAGCCGACGCGGGCTCACGGTTCCCGAGGTCTATGGTCTGCGCGGACAGAAGTCGAAGAAGGACGCCGCTGCGGAGGCGCCAGAGGTGGCGGAGGCCGCCGAGGCTCCGACAGAGGCCTCCGAAGTCGCCGAAGTCATCGCCGAGGCGACCGAGGACCGCGCCGGGGAGAAGAGCGATGGCTAAGATCAAGATCACGCAGATCCGTAGCGGCATCGATCGCCCGGAGAAGCACAAGCGAATTCTGCGCGCATTGGGTCTGCGCCGCAATCAGACCAGCTGCGTTCACGAAGACAGCGCCCAGATCATGGGCATGGTTCGAAAGATCCCGCACCTCGTGCGCGTGGACGAGGTTCAGGAGTAGTCATGAAGCTCAACGAGATTCGTCGCCCCGAGGGCAACAAGCGTCCCATGGTACGCAAAGGCCGCGGCTCCGGCAGCGGCAAGGGAAAGACCGCAGGGCGTGGTGAGAAGGGCCAGGGCGCTCGCAGCGGGGCCAAGAAGAGGGCGTGGTTCGAGGGTGGACAGATGCCCCTCAATCGGCGTCTTCCCAAGCGGGGATTCACGAATCCCTTCCCCAACCGTTTTCAGATCGTGAATCTGCGCGATCTGGACCGGGTGGGGGATGTTTCGCCGGTGACGGCGGAAGTGCTTTGGGAGAAGGGCCTGATTCGCGATCCACAGAAACCGGTGAAGTTGCTCGGTGACGGGCAAGTGACCGTAGCGTTTCAGATCGAGGTCGAGAAGGCCAGTAAGTCTGCCGTGGCTGCCATCGAGGCGGCGGGCGGCAAGGTTCAGTTGAAGGTCTGATCGGCGTAGGGAATCGATCCTAAGGAGTCGCTGTGCGCATCACCGATGGCTACCAGAACATGTTCAGGATTCCGGAACTGAAGCGTCGTCTTCTGTTCACCGGCTTCATCCTGATCATCTACCGGATGGGTGGGCACATCCCCACGCCGGGAGTGGACACGACCGCTCTGCGCTCCTTCTTCGAGGGGCAGCAGGGAACGCTCCTTGGCCTCTACGATCTCTTCGCAGGTGGAAACCTGAGCAAGGCCACGATCTTCGCGTTGGGTATCATGCCCTATATCAGCGCGTCCATCATTCTGCAGCTCATGCAGGCCGTGGTCCCTGCGCTGGAGAAGTTGGCCAAAGAAGGCGACGAGGGGCGCGCCAAGATCACTCAGTACACTCGCTACGGTACGGTGCTGCTGGCCACGATTCAGGCGGCCGGAATCTCCATCGCTCTGGAGCAGTTCACCGGGGGCAGTGGAGAGCCGGTGGTTCCCGATCCCAGTCTCCTCTTCAAGTTCGTCACCGTCGTGACTCTGGTCTCGGGGACGATGTTCGTGATGTGGCTGGGTGAACAGATCACCGAGCGAGGGATCGGCAACGGAATCTCCCTGATCATCACCATCGGGATCATCGCGCGCTATCCCGCGCAGACGCTGCAGACGATCCAGCAGATGAAGATCGGCGAAATGACTTGGTTCAAGCTGATTCCCATTCTGGCCTTCATGGTCGTGGTGATTGCAGCCATCATTCTCATTACCCAGGGACAACGCCGAATTCCGGTGCAGTACGCCAAGAAGATGGTCGGCCGACGGATGTACGGGGGAGCCAGCACTCATATTCCGCTCAAGGTCAACACGGCCGGCGTGATTCCGATCATCTTTGCGCAGTCGATCATCATGTTCCCGTCGACGCTGGCGCAGTATTTCCCGGAGAGTGTGGCCATGCAGAACTTGGCCAGCATCTTCGCTCCGGGTCAACCGGTGTACATTCTGGTGTACTCGGTCATCATCATATTCTTTGCGTATTTCTACACTGCGGTCGTTCTCAATCCGGTGGATCTCGCGGACAACATGAAGAAGCATGGCGGCTTCATTCCGGGAATTCGGCCAGGGAAGCGGACCGCGGAGTTCATCGATCGGGTGCTTTCGCGGGTGACCCTGCCGGGGGCGATCTTTCTGGCGGCAATCGCAGTTCTTCCCGATCTGATGATCCGTTATTTCAATGTTCCGTTCTACTTCGGTGGGACAGGACTGCTGATCGTAGTTGGCGTGACTCTCGATACTCTGCAGCAAATCGAGAGTCATCTCATGATGCGCAACTACGACGGCTTCATGAAACGAGGCAAGCTGCGCGGTCGCCGGTAGGAGCAGCTTGCTGTGACGATGCGTAGACTGCTGATTTTTGGGCCGCCGGGCAGCGGAAAAGGCACTCAGGCGGCGCTCTTGGCCGAACGACGGCGCCTGGCCCACATCTCCACCGGGGACATGCTCCGGGCGGCGATGGCGGCGGGCTCGGAACTGGGCCACCAAGTGCGGGCTCTGGTTGAGGCGGGTGACCTCGTCTCTGACGAGCTGATGCTCGCACTGGTGGAGCGGAGGTTGGAGGAGGATGACACCCGGGAGGGTTTTCTCCTGGATGGATTTCCCCGGACCGTGAAGCAGGCCGAGGGCCTGCTGGAGACTCTGGGAGCGGATCGAGCGCCGGACGGTGTCCTGCTGCTGTCGGTTCCCGACGAGGAATTGGTCCGGCGCGCATTGGCGCGGGGACGTGCGGACGACAACGAGTCCACGATTCGCCATCGTTTGGGCGTCTATCGAAGGCAGACCGCGCCGGTGCTGGGATTTCTGAAGGGGCGGCTTCCCATCCTCGAGATCGAGGGGGTAGGCACTCTGGAGGAGATCACGGAGCGTATCGAGAGGGAGCTCGACGCTGCAGATTCTTAGGAAGACTCCGGCCGAGATCGAGCAGATGGCTCGAGCATCGGCAGACTTGGTGGAGGTCTTTCTGGCTTTGCGTGAAGACTGGGTTCGCCCGGGAGTGCGCACGCGGGATCTGGACGCTCGGGTCGAGGAGCTGATCCTCGGTCAGGGGAACCTGCCGGCCTTTCGAGGCTACCGAGGTTTCCCGGGGAGCGTCTGCATCTCGATCAACGAGGAAGTGGTCCACGGGATTCCCTCGGACCGCGAGATCCTCGACGGAGACATCGTCGCGGTGGACATCGGTCTGATGAAGGACGGGTGGTACGCCGACAGTGCCGAGACCTTTTGCGTGGGTGAGGTCCGGCCGGAGGCGGTGGGTTTGTGCGAGAGCTGTGAGGCCGGCCTCGAAGCTGGAATCGCCGCCGCTCGACCCGGCCACCGTCTCGTGGAGATCGGACGCGCGATCGAATCGCGGGGCCGAAAGGACGGTTTCGGGGTCGTGGAGACCCTCGTGGGGCATGGCATCGGCCGCAGCCTTCACGAGGATCCCAAGGTCCCGAACTACGAGTGTTTCACCCTTCCCAACCCCGTGCTGGAGGCGGGAATGGTGCTGGCACTCGAACCTATGTTTACCTTGGGGGGCTCCCGCGTGCGGGTGCTTCCCGATGAATGGACAGTGGTGACCGTGGACGGGTCGTGGGCGGCCCATTTCGAACACACGGTCGCTATCACCGAGGACGGGCCTGTCAACTTGACGGCTCGATAACACCGGGGTCGGAGGATGGCCAAAGAAGAGGCAATCTCCATCGAAGGAACCGTGACGGAAGCACTTCCGAACGCGATGTTCCGGGTGGAGCTGGACAACGGTCACAACATCCTCGCTCATGTCTCGGGGAAGATGCGGATGCATTTCATCCGGATCCTTCCTGGAGACAAGGTGACGGTGGAACTGTCCCCATACGATCTCACTCGCGGTAGGATCACCTACCGCTACAAGTAGGCCTGATTCGGAGCGTATGAATCATGAAAGTCCGCGCATCGGTCGGAAAAATCTGTGACAAGTGCAAGATCATTCGGCGCAAGGGTGTAGTGCGAGTGATCTGCGAGAATCGCCGCCACATTCAGCGGCAGGGTTAGGGCGAGTCCAGAGGACAAGCCCAGGATTCCCAAGCCTGACCATCGGGACGTCGGGCGGAGGAAAGGAGCCACCACGTGGCACGTATCGCCGGAGTCGACATTCCCAACGAGAAGCGGGTCGTGACCTCGCTGACGTACATCTTTGGCATCGGGCCCACTTCGGCCCGGGAGATCTGCGATCGTTGCGAGATCGACCCAGAGACGAAGACCCATGCGCTGACCGACGACCAGACGCGCTTGATCCGGAATCTGATCGAAAAAGATTTCCAGGTCGAGGGTGCCCTGCGTTCGGAAGTCAGCATGAACATCCAGCGGCTCAAGGATATCGGTTGCTACCGTGGCCTTCGCCACCGACGCAACCTTCCGGCTCGCGGACAGAACACCAAGAACAACTCGCGAACTCGGAAGGGACCCAAGTCCCGTCCAGGCGCGAAGAAGCGATGACCAGCACGGCCTTCGGGCCGACTCGGGGACGTTGAGGTAGTCGGGTACTCATTCGATGGACGGGGTCTCCCCGTCGCCCGTTCCAAGGAGGAATCGTGGCAGCAGCTCCAAAAAAGGGCAAAGGCCGTAAGGTCAAGAAGAAGGTGGAACCCAATGGCGTCGCGCACGTCAAGTCCAGCTTCAACAACACCGTGATCACCATCACGGACATGCAGGGGAACGTGGTCTCCTGGTCCAGTGGCGGCAAGGTGGGAAACAAGGGCTCCCGAAAGAGCACCGCATTCGCGGCACAGATGGCGGCTCGCCAGGTGGCCGAAGAAGCGGCGTCGATGGGCATGAAGAAGGTGGAGATTTGGGTCAAGGGACCCGGTAGTGGTCGCGAGGCAGCGATCCGGTCCCTCAAGGCTTCTCCTCTGGATGTGGCCAGGATCAAGGACGTGACTGCGGTACCGCACAACGGTACTCGTCAGCCGCGTCGTCGCCGTTAGGCGCCTGCATCGAAACAATCGCCCGAGTTCGCGATTCGACTCGATTTCCTCGAAAGGGAGACGCGAAACCTATGAAGTGGGAAAAGCTCTTGATGCCCAATGGCATTGACCGCGAGCAGAGCACATTGGAAGAACGGTACGCTGAAATCGTCCTGCAGCCTCTCGAGAGAGGGGTGGGTCTCACCCTGGGCAATGCCCTGCGGCGGACCCTGCTCTCGGCGATTCAGGGCGCCGCGATCACCGCGGTGAAGATCGACGGCGTGCGTCACGAGCTCAGCATCATTCCCGGAGTGACCGAGGATGTGACGGACACCCTGTTGAACCTCAAGCAAGTGGTCTTTCGCTTCGATCGTGACGAGCCTTGCTGGATCAGCCTCAAGTCCAGCTCCGAGGGTGTGCTCACCGCGGGACAGATTCAGGTGCCGGAGGGCGTGACGATCGTCAATCCAGAGCTCCACATCTGCACCTTGGGTGAGGGCGCTTCGGTGGACATGGAGATGTACCTGGCCAGCGGTCGGGGATACGTCGATCGCGAAGAAGTGGAGTGCCCGGACGAGACCATCGGAGTGATTCGCCTCGATGCGAATTTCAGTCCCATCCGTCGCGTCAGCTATCGGGTCGAGGATACCCGCGTGGGGCAGCAGCCCGATTACGACCGACTGGTTCTGACGGTGGAGACCGATGGCTCAATCACGCCCGAAGATGCGGTGGGCCACTCGGCCAAGATCATCAAGGACTACGTGCAGCTGCTCATCAACTTCGACGAAGCCCCCCTCGACGAGCAGGAAAGCAACGTCGATGCGGGCACCGAGAAGTTGGCGGAGTTGTTGCGGCGGGGAGTGGATGAGCTCGAGCTGTCGGTTCGTTCGGCGAACTGCTTGAAGGCGGGCAATATCGATACGCTCTACGATTTGGTGACCAAGAGCGAGAGCGAGATGCTCAAGTTTCGTAATTTCGGCCGCAAGAGCCTCAACGAGATCGGCGAGTTGCTCGACGGCATGGGTCTGCGTTTCGGAATGAGCTTCGACGAAGAAGTCATCCGCCTCGTGGCAGGAGAGAAGGCTGCGGCGCAGCAGTAATCAGGTCTTCGCTTCGGACGGATTGCCGTCTTGCGAAGAACACGACGGGTCCTCGCGGCCCATCTAGGGGACAAGAGTCATGCGACACAATGTTGACGGGCGCAAACTGGGACGGACGGCAACCCATCGTCGTGCCCTCTACCGCAATCTGGTGATCTCCTTGATCACTCACGGCCGAATCCGGACCACCACGCCGAAGGCGAAGGAAGCTCGGCGTCTGGCCGAGCGGATGGTGACCTTCGCGAAGAAGGGCGATCTGGCGGCGCGGCGGCACGTGGCCAGCATCCTCAACGACAAGGATGCAGTGAAGAAGCTCTTCGACGAGATCGGACCGCGCTACGCCAACCGTAACGGGGGCTACACCCGAGTCCTCAAGTTCGGCAAGCTGCGTCGGGGCGATGCGGCGGAAATGTCCTTGGTCGAATTCGTCCAGGATGGGGATCGGCCGGACCGCAAGCGTTCGGCCCGGAAGGCCCAGCCCGCGGCCCAAGCGGCGCCTGCCACCCCGCCGGAGCCGGAGGTCGAGGAGGCCGTGACGGAGGTCGGGGAGGAGACTCCCGACGAGGGCTCTTCTGACGAAAAAGAGCCTCAGGACTGATTTCGGGGCGGATCGGGGGACGGACGTTACGATCTCGTCAACTCCCACCCCGATGTGACCTATCACACTTTCGCAGTCCTTGGGCTGGGGTATATTGCCTTTGCATCCTCACAACAGGGGGATGAGGGTGTCCGTGGCGGGGTGGCAGATCTGTCACCCCGCCGCTGCACATATCCCTCCAGGTTGCCATGAAACAACAAGTCCGGGCGTTCAACGCTCTCGCACGCCGGTCTCCCCTGTTGTGTCTGGCCTTTCTTCTCGGTCTCGTCGCCTGCGGAGGCGATGACCAATCCTTCCGGGTGCTCCCGGTCGAGCGCGGCCTGTCGGTTCGCGAATTCGGCCTCAGCCCCGATGACCCCTCTCCCCTCCAGGAGGCCGTGGCCTGGGTCACGGCTCGAGACGCTTCGGCGATTCTCCTCCACTTCACAGGAGTCTCCCAGACCGAGCTCTCCAAACCGGGTTTCGACCCCGGCGCTCTGAGCTACGGCACTCTGGCCCTCAGCGCGGTGAGCGAGGAGGGGAATCGTGGTTTCCGACGCTGGGAGGTGAAGTTGCCCATCCGTGGCGACGGAGAGGCGCTGGTCTACTTCCTGGAGGCTCAGGCCGAGGGGGATTCCCTCCTGATTCCCGCGGGCGGAGCGAATGAGTCCCTCGTGGTGAGCGCTCAGCCCATCGTGATCGACTTCGAGTGGCCCGATTGGCCCCCGCTTTCGCAGGAGATCCCCTGCGCCGGCGACAGTCGGCGGGTGCTCGACGGCGCGGAGGATCAGGCCACTCTGGCCGGGAGTTTCCCCTTCGAGGACATCCGCAATCCCGATTGGAGGCGGGTGGGGGGTGGATCCATCCTGGGCAACGCGGCCGGGGTGACGCAGGGAGTGGGGGTGGAGTGGGAGGGCCAGTACTACTTCTTCCCGCTGGCGATCATGTTGTGGAACGAGGTGTCGAATCAGCGAATGGGTTCCCTCCAGACGGCTCTGTCCTACTGCCCGCTGACCGACACGGCTCTGCTCTTCGACACCGGCTTCGATCCGGACAATCTGGGCAAGGCCATGTTCTACACTCCGGCCGGGCTCTTCAATTCGAACCTCTCGGTCGGAGTCAAGGGCCGGACCTTGATCGAGCCTTCGCCCTACAACCAGATGTTGGGCTTTGCCTTTGCCGGACCGGATGTGAATCGTTGTCTCCGAGCCCTTCCCTCCTATCAGGTGGACAGTAGTGTCTGGATCAGACTTCACCCCGAGACCTGGATTCTCAATGGGGACACCAAACTCGCGGAGGAATTCGATTGGGTGCGGAGGGACAATCCCTACTCTCTCTACTGGCGCTTCCACGAGGAGCTGCGCGCACCGGTTGCCCACGAAGACTCCCGGCTGAAGAACAAGGAGCACGTCCTGGGGATTCTCGGGGGCACCGATCCCGTGGCGATCCCCATGAGCCGGGAAGACTTCGTCCATCACACCTCGGTGGCGGGAATCGATGTGGTGGTCTTCCTCCAGAGCGGGATCGCGATCGCGCTGGAGCGACGGCATCCCCTGACCGGCGCGCCCATGCGCTTTTCCGAGACCCGGGCGATGTTTCGCGGTTTGAGACTCTACCGGGACGACTCTTCCGAGCCCAGCCTCTGGACCATGGAGGGGGTCGCGGTATCCGGTCCTCTCAAGGGCCGTCGCCTGGCCTGGGTGCCGTCGATGTCGGCCTTCTGGTTCGCCTGGTACGCCATCTATCCAGAAACCCGCTTCGAGCTTCCAGGGGAGGGTTGAGGGAGGGGATCCACGCTCGCCGCGGTGGGGAGGCGGTGCTACCTTGAGCGCCATGTCGCCTTCACCCCGAATCGAGTATCTGCGTTGGGCCCGTGCCCAGGCCGAGCCGCCGCACGCGGCCTACAATCTCATCTTGAGTGGGATGACTGCGCCCCCCGCCACCACCTTCGACATGCCGACCCCCGATGAAATGGTGGGCTTCCTGGCCTCGGACCACCCCCCCTTGGCCCATCGGGTGGCCGAGGAACTCCGCGTCTCGCCGGATGCGGTACTGATCCAGCCGGGGACTCACTATTCGATCGGACTGCTGCTCAACGCTCGGCTGCGCGCACAGCCGGGGCCGGTGATCGTCGAATCGCCCGCCTACGAACCATTGATCAGGATTCCCGAAGCGATGGGGGCCACGGTGCTTCGACTCCCCCGTCCCCGTGCGAAGGGATACGCTCTGGACCTGTCGGCGCTGGAATCGCTGGAAGAAGCTCGGCCCTCGGTTCTCCTCCTGAGTCACCCGCACAATCCCAGCGGGGCTCAGCTCACGGAAGAGGAAGTCCAGGGGCTGGCGGAATTCTCTCGGCGCAGCGGCTGCGCGGTGATCTCCGACGAAGTCTACTTGGAATTCCTCGAGAATCCGGAGGCGGCTTCGCTCCTCCACCGGATTCCCGGTGGGGTCATTCTGCGCAGCTTCACCAAGGTATTCGGCCTGGGAGGGATGCGTTGTACGATCGTGGCTGGGGATCGAGATTGGATCGACGCCGCGGCCGTCCTCACCGATCATGGGCCGGTAGCTCTGCCCGCGCCGAGCCATGCCTTCGCCCTCCGAGTGTGGGATCAGCGGGAGTCGCTCTGGAATCGGGCCCGGCACACCTCTGCCCGGGGGAGGGCGATCGTGGCCGAGTGGTTGGTTGGGGTCGCCGATCTCCTGGAGGCCCCTCTTCCGGGGGCCGGGATCATTTGCTTTCCGGAGCTGAGAGCGGAGCTTCACGCTCGAGTGCTCGAGGGCTTGCGCCGACGTGGAGGAGAGTCGAGATTCGGTTTCGGCCTCGATGGCCGCGAGGATTCCTCCCATCGATGGATCGCAGACCTTCGGAGGGAGAAAGACGTACAACTCGTTCCCGGGGCCTTCTTCGAGACGCCATCGGCGTTCCGTTTGGGTTTTGGGGTGGATGAAGCAGTCCTGCGCGGAGGCCTCGAAGAGATCGAGACCTACTTCCGGCGGGCGGTGGAGGAAGCATGACGCAGACGAGAGGGCAGGGATTCGAGTCGGGAATCACCGGAGTGGGAAAATACTTTCCCGATCGTGCGGTTACCAATCACGACTTGGAGAAGATCGTCGACACCAACCACGACTGGATCGTGGAACGCACCGGGATTCATGAGCGTCGTTTCGCAGATCCCGGAGTCACGTCGACGGATCTCGCGGTGCACGCCTGTCGACAGGCCTTGGACATGGCGGGAGTGAAGGCCGACGAACTCGATGGGATCATCGTGGCCACGGTCACGCCGGACATGATGTTTCCCTCTTCGGGATGTGTGTTGCAGCAAAAGCTGGGGGCGGGACGCTGCTGGGCCTTCGACCTGAGCGCGGCCTGCAGCGGCTGGGTCTACGCGGCATCGGTCGCGGACTCCATGATTCGCAGTGGAGCGGCTCGGCGAGTCATGGTGGTCGGGGTCGACGTGATGACCTCGATCATCGACATGACCGACCGCAATACCTGCATCCTTTTCGGAGATGGCGCCGGAGCGACTCTCTTCGAGCGACTCCCCGAGGGGGAAGAGGGAATGCTGGCCCTGGAGCTCGGTGCCGATGGCAGTGGGGGAGAGTTCCTCTACATGGCGGCCGGGGGAAGTGCGAAGCCCGCGAGTGCGGAGACGGTGGCCAATCGCGAGCACTACGTGGTGCAGGATGGTCAGTCGGTCTTCCGCGCCGCAGTCCAGGGAATGGCCCAAGTGACGCTGAATGTGCTGGACCAAGCCGGCGTCACCGCGGAGGAGGTTGCCTTGTTCGTCCCGCATCAGGCCAACCTCCGCATCATCAATTACGCGGCCAAGAAGGCCAAGCTTGCTCCGGAGAAAGTGATGGTCACCATCGACCGCTTCGGCAATACCACGGCGGCTACGATCCCATCGAGTCTCTGCATCGCCCATGAGGAAGGGCGCCTCGCCAAGGGAGATCTGGTCTTGGCCACGACCTTCGGGGCCGGTTTCACCTGGGGTGGAGCCGTCCTGCGATGGGTCCTGGGCGACTGAGCGCCGCCATGATCGAAGTCGAGGGTCTGACTCATCGCTACGGCCCGGTGACTGCGGTCGACGGGCTCAGTCTGCGGGTGGAACGCGGGCAGTTGGTCGGACTCCTGGGGCCCAATGGGGCGGGCAAATCGACCACCCTGCGGAGCATCGCGGGACTGCTCACTCCCACCGCCGGAAGGGTACGCATTGCCGGTTTCGACCTGGCGCGTTCCCCTCTCGAGGCCCGGCGCTGCCTGGGATTCTTGCCGGAGAATGTCTCCCTCTATCTCGACCTCACGGTGATCGAGTTCTTGCGATTCGTGGGCCGGGCCCGGGGACTGTCCCGAGCCCAGGCTTGGTCGGAGGCGGATCGGGTGGTCCCGGTCACGGGTTTGGAAATGGTGCGCAACCGCATCATCGGATACTGCAGCCGGGGCTACCGCCAGCGCATCGGACTGGCCCAGGTTCTAGTGGGTGATCCGCCGGCGTTGGTCCTCGACGAACCCACGGTCGGTCTGGATCCGGCGCAGATTGCGGACGTGCGCCAAGTGATTGCCGAGTTGGCCCGAGATCGAGCCGTGATCCTGAGTACGCATATTCTGCCCGAGGCGAGTCGACTCTGCGACAAGGTTCTGATCCTCAACCATGGACGGTGCGTGGGATTCGACGAACTCGACCGCTTGGCGGAGGGTCTCCATCAGGAGAGTGATGTCGAGGTGGTGGTCGATGACCTGCCCTCGCATGTGGACTGGTCGGGGGCGCCCTTCGACGTGGTGGAACAGATCGCGATTCGGACGATGACTCGACTGAGGCTGAGATTGACGAAGTCGGATCGAATCGGAGATGCGGTGGCTTTCCTGGTATCGCAGGGATTGAGCGTGGAGGAAGTTCGTCCGCGCCGCGCGGGGTTGGAGGAAGTGTTTCTCCAGCTCGTGCACGAAGATCCTTCACCGGAGGCTTCCAAGTGATCCGCGGAATCTGGGCCGTTTGCGAGAGGGAACTGAGAAGCGCGTGGCGCCAACCCATCGCCTGGGTGGTGCTGGCCATCTATCTCTTCGCCCACGGCTTGTTCTTCGTGCAATTGGTCGAGGAGTACAGCGCTCTCTCTTTCCAGATGCTGACTTCGGGGCGCTCTCTGCCCGACTTCACCCTCGTGGACCGAGTGTGTCGATCGCTGCTCGTCGGCGACACTCTCCTGTTCATCCTTCTGCTCCCCGCTCTCACCATGCGGCAGATCTCCGAGGAGAGTCGCAGCGGGACTCTCGATCTATTGATGAGTTATCCTCTCTCCGAAGCTCAGATCATTCTGGGAAAGTTCTTCGCGTCGGGATTCGTGGTCTGGGTGATGGTCTGCCTCGGCACGGCCGAAGTGATGGCTCTGGGCCTCGTGGGCCATTTGGAAGTCGATGTGGTGTGGTTGGGCGCCTCGGGTCTATTCCTCTACGGCCTGAGTGTACTGGCTCTCGGCCTGGTCTTCAGCGCCTGGAGTGAGAATCAGATCTTGGCCTTTGCGGCCACTCTTCTGGCCCAATTGCTCCTCCTGCTCATCGGGTTCTGGGGGATCCGCGTGGATCCGCCCTTCGATGCGGTTCTGCGCTACCTCAACTTCACCGGTCACGTGGGCCACTTCTCCTACGGGGTGTTGCGCGCATCGAGCGTCTTCTTCTTCGTGGGTTTGATCGTCTTCTATCTCTACTGTGCGTCGGCCCTCTTGGCCCGACGTCGCTGGCACGAGGAGTCCTGAGAGTGGCGCCAAGGATGCGAGTGACTGCGTTGCGGTGGGCAACGGGAGCGGCGCTCCTGCTGGTATTCCTGCTGGCGAGCCTCCTCCTCATGCGCCATGATTTTCAGCACGACTTCACTCAGGGGCATCGTCGCAGTCTCGCGCCCCAGACTCGGAGGGTTCTCGCGAACCTGAAGACCCCCCTGCGCCTCGTGGCCTTCTACGCGGATCTTCCCCAGGAGCAGCAACTCCTGCGCGACCTCGTGGACCGATTCCGGGACTTCGCGCTCGAGCTGCGGTTGGACTTCGTCGACCTCGATCGTCATCCGGAACAGGCCGAGGAATATGGGGTCACCGTGAACCGCACCGTGGTGGTCGAGAGCGGAGACCTTCGTCTGCGCACCGTGGCTCCGGGGGAAGCGGAGCTTCTGGGAGCGATCGTGAGGGCCACCTCGGGACGGCCCTCGCGGGTCTACTTCGTGGAGGGTCATGGAGAAGCTTCGATCGAGGACGAGTCCCGGGCGGGGATCCGCGACATGGCCGCGGTGCTGGCCCGGCAGAACTTCGATCTGAGGATTCTTCATACCAAGGTGACCCGTCGCATCCCCGCAGATGCCGATTTGGTGGTCCTGGCCTCTCCCGAATCCGAATTCACCGACGAGGAACTGGCGCAGCTGACGAACTATCTCCTCGATGGGGGACGTCTGCTGGCGATGGTCGAACCCTATGGCTCAGCCTCCGCCGATACTCTTCTGGCCCGTTTCGGAATCATCGCGGAGCCGGGTTTCGTGGCCGATTCCAGCCCGGAGCAGCAGAATCTCACCGCATCGGACAATCCGCGATTCGCATTGGCGCTGGGGGGGCGCCCCGGGCACTCCATCACCAACGGATTCGATCTGCCGGTGATCTTCCCCGTCGCGCGGGGACTTCACCTCGAGCAGCCACCTCCTCCCGGAGTCCAGGCGCACCGTCTTCTGGAGACTCAGCCCGAGAGTTGGAGAGAGATGGATGCCGCGACTCTCGGTGCAGGTCGACCCCGCTACGACGAGGGAGTGGACGTTCCCGGTCCGATCGGTCTGGCCTTCGCGGCGACGGTGCAGTTGAGAGACTTTCAGCTGGATCGGCATGAGCGGGCCACCCTCACTTCCCTGGGGCTCCGTCTCCAGGGCAATGTCGACTTTCGCGACACCACCGCGGTGGACACCGTGCACTTCGGCGACGAAGTCCTGCGCGAGGCCCCTCCCGAGCAGGCAAGGTTGGTGGTGATCGGAGATGTGGATTTCGTGAACAATGCGAATCTGCGGGCTCAAGGGAATTCCCAGTTCTTCCTGGCCTGTGCCCTGTGGCTGGCGGACCAAGAGAATCGCATTGCGATCGCTCCGCCTCCAGACCTCTCCGACCCAATCGTGCTCACTCAGCGGCAGACCTTCTGGCTGCGAGTGTTGTCGTTGGCGGTGCTGCCTCTCGCTCTGCTGGGAGTGGGAGTCGCGGTGGCATGGCGGAGGAGGCAGTGGGTTTGAGGACGAGACTGTGGATTCTTCTGGCCCTGGCCCTGGTGATGGGGGGGATTCTCTTCGGCATCGAGCTGCCGCGGGAGAAGCAGAGCGAATCGGATCTCGAGGAGGATCTGAAGCTCTTCGATTTCCGGCCGGAGGAAGTCGACACCCTTCAGTACTGGCGCCAGGGAGAGTCCGTTGTCCTGGCTCGGCAGCCCGAGGGCTGGGCGATCCTGCACCCACTGCGGGAGCCCGCCCTCGCCGACGCGGTCGAGGAACAACTGGCCCAACTCTCTCGGGCCGAAGCGGTCCGAGTCCTGGCCGATTCCATCTCCACCGAAGACTGGGCCTTCTACGGCTTGGCTTCTCCCGAACGGGGACGGAGGGATCTGCGGATCACCCTCGACGACGGGTCGGTGCAGGTGCTGCACGTGGGCAACGAAACTCCCGGGGGCGGATTCACTTATGTCCGACCGGGAGGAACGGACCGACTCTTGATGGCCGAAAGGAATCTTCACCAACTCTCCTGGAGCCGGGTCAGTGGCTTCCGCCGGGTGGGGCTCTTCGAAATCGCAGACTCGATGATCACCCGCCTGGAGGTCGAGGGACCGCGCCAGTCCTGGTCTGCCCGTCGAGACGCGGAGGGAATGTGGACCGACGGCCAGGGACGACCTCTCTCTCGCCGCCGGCTTCGCGACATCACCTACGACTTGGCCAACACTGGCATCCGAGCCTTCGATCGCCGGCCCGAGGGGAGCGAGTGGAGGGCCTGGGGGCTCGATCCTCCCTATGCCAGCATCCGGTGGTGGAGTGAAGAGGGCAGAAGCGGTGAAGTGGAGTTGGGCAACGATGCGGAGGAGAACTCGGTCTTCGCCCGCCGCGATCGCAGTCCCGACCTCCTTCGTCTGGCTCCGCTCCTCCTGCGACACGCCGAGACTCCGGTCGACTCTCTCCTCGATCTCAACCCCCTTCGTCTGAACTTCGCACGAGTGGACTCGATCACTCTGGTCTGGGCCGGCGGGAGACATCTCCGCCTCCGTCGCAGAGGTCACGACTGGAGGGTTCTGGGACCGACCGCGAAGTGGAGGGCAGAGGAGGAGACCATGAACCTCGCGGCCAAGAACTTCGTCGTCCAATTGGAAACCGTGCCCTCGCTGCAGACCTGGCTGGTGCCGGAGGGCGAGGAGACCGAAGCGGTCCTCGACCACATTGCGGCGCGCATCTGGCTGTACCGGCGTGGAGGCGACCGGGTGGTGGTTCTGCTGGGATGGAAAGGGAGGGGCGAGCGCCATTGGCTCGCCATCCCCTTCCGCCGCGAACTCTACCAGATCGATCGCGGTCTCTATGTCAGCCTGCGCGGAGTCGGCCTGATCGCCGGACTCCTGGACCCCTGACCTTCGCTCGCGGTCAGAAGGGCAGGCCCGCCGCCACGTTGAAGGTGAGGAAGTTGAGGGTGTCGCCGTCGCCCATGAAGGCATGGCCTCGCGCCTCTGCCTCCACGAACACTCCCGCCAATCCGAAGTTGAGCCCCAGCCCGATCGAGGGCGAGAAGGCATTCTGGCTGTCGACGCCGGTGTCGAGGCGGGCGTAGTTGGCCTCCGCCGAGAGAAAGAAGGGGAGGACGATCGAATAGACGCGGGCTCCCACTCCACCTTCGACATAGGAGGTCGAGTCGTCGCGGTTCATGCCGAGAATCTGTGATGCCAGCATCGAAGAGTTCTGCAGATCGGAGTAGGCGCCTCGGACATAAAGGCCCAGATTGGCCACCTGACCGAGGGGATTGGAAGGCTGGTATTCGATGCGGGCCCCGAACCAGGGACTGGCATCGACCGCATTGGAGAAATTCCCGGTGGGCACGAGACTTCCCACTTCCACCGCGAGACGCGTCTGAGCCCCCGCGCTGGCGACCAGAGTCAGGAGCAGTAAGGAAGCGCCCATCAGCGCCATCACTCGTTTCATGATCATCCTCCGTAGAGATCCGAAATCGGGCCGATCCGCGTTGCATTCTCCGCGGAGGCCTAGGAGTTGGCAACCTCACTTCCTACCTCGGGACCGGGGAGGAGGTGGAGTTCGCCAGCATCGGCGTCGAGCAGGCCGTGGGAATAGGCACTCAGCTGCCCTTCCACGGCGCCGACTCGAACCAGGCAGGGGAGCCCGTGTTCTCTGGCAAGAATCGATGCATGTCCCAGCGCATCGCCTCCCTCGCACACCAGACCCTCGATGCGGTCGAAGTAAATGGCGTCGGCCGGGGTCACGGTGGGGACCACGGCGATCGGCGGTGGGGATCGGTCCAGATCCGCCAAGGTCGAACCCACCCACAGAGGGGCGCGGCAACGACCAGGAGCCGCGGCTTCCCCGCGGAGAATCGAGGTCCCGGAGACCGCCTTTCCCGGATGGTGGAGGTGCCACTGCAGGGACAGAGCGCGACCCCGTTGCCGAGCCCGCTTCCACCGGAGGGGATCGGAGTGGTCGAGGGCTTCCCAGAGCTCCTCGGGCAGCAGATCCACGAGTTCTTCCCCCCGGCGGAGGTGCAAGGAGGGGGCCAGTCCTTGGAGCGCACGCCGGAAGAGCCAATAGCTCTGGAAGAGGGCCTCGTTGTCGTTCTCGGCCGCGGTGATCAGCCCTTCGGCGGGGGTCGTTTCCGTCGGCTTCGGGGGGGGAGGAGTCCTTCCTCGTCGTCGCGAGATCTCTCGCCAGAGGGGCCAGGGATCCTCCCCCCAGAAACGCCCTCGGCCGTCGTAGGGATGGGCCGAGAGATGGGCGCAACGCCGGGCTTCGTCGAGAAGGGCTCTGCCGAGAGGATGCCCCGGATTCGCCTCGATCCAGGCCGCAAGAGCCTGGGCCTGAGGGGGGAGTTCGGGCAGCTCGGTCTGGAGGCGGGCCGCGAGAGAGTGCCATCGTCGCTCCCGCTGGGCGGCTGCGGTGGTGGTCAGCCGAGCTTGGATCCTCCGCTCGCGGCGGATCCAGGCCCGCACCCCGCGGGTGGACCGGGCGAAGTAGGCCGCCTGCCATTGGATCCATGCTCGGCAGAATCTCCGGGCCGGTGCAGAGTCTTCGGGAGACGAAGGGAGCAGGGATTCCAGGCGGCGCAGCCCGGCCCTCAGTTCTTCCTGCTCTCGGTCGACCTGGGCCAGGGCTGCTTCGAGGTCGAAGTCCTCGGTCGGAGACGGAGGTTGCACCGGATCGAACCAGTATCCGTGGTGGAGCCGACTGGCCGAGGCCTCCGGGGAGGATGCGATCCATTCTCCGAAGAGACCGGCGAGGAGCGGCGCCACCGGGGTGGGGGAGTGCTCGGAGTCCCACCGCCATTGGCACCGGGAATCCTGGGGATGGACCCGCAGGCCCCACCCCCGGCCGAGGACCGGGGCTTCGCCTTCTTCGCTTTCGACCCGAGGGGGGGGAGAGGGTCGGCGAGAGGGAGCGGGCCGCAACTGCAACAGCCAGGCCTCGTTCTGCCGGGTCCCGCATTCCATCAAGCAGGCCCCCCCCACGATCGAGGTGGCCAGAGCGATGCCGCGGAGGAGGGCCTCTCGGGCTGGACCGAGGTCCAGCTCCCGGAGAGTTCCGATCATTTGCCAAGGCTCGGTCCCGTCGCCTTCCGTGATCCATCCCTCGAGCCAGACTTGGTCGGAGTCGGAATCGACCTCCACCGTGCACCACCGATCGAAGTGGAGGAGGGGTTGGGCGAGGACCGCGACGGTGGGGCGCGACGATCCCAGGAGTCGGGGGAGAGCGGGGTCGAGAACGCTCTCGATCACGGTCCGGAGCCCCCGCTCGAGGTCGGCCGGCGTGGGCGAGGCGATCTCACTGGCGAAGAGGCCGGCCGCGCTCGAGCCCGCCTGGTCTTCTGCCGGACTCGAGGAACGCAGGAGCCACTTCTTCACCGCCGGGTCGATCGAGAGCAGCTCCTTTGCCGCGCGGGCCCGTGGAACTGGATCTCCGAGAATCTCCTCCCCCCGGGGGACGTCCAGGACCCATCCGGGCACGACCCGGGCCCCTTGACGCAGGGCCTGGGCCAGGCGCACCGCCTTGTTCCCGAATCGGGACCGGTCGGTCGCGATCTCCGAGAGGAGGTGCCAGAGTGGTGCCGCATTCACGGCTTGCCTTTCGGAGGGGGAGGCCGAGCAGACGGAGTCGGTCTCCCGCGGGGATCGGATGGCTTCAGCGCAGCGTCGATGCACTCTCGCCCAGGAGAGTCTTTCGCTCGAGGACCACGGTGGTCGCTCCCTCCGGGATCCCTTCGATCAGGGCGTGCAATTGCGCAACGCGGGCTGCGAAGGCATCGCGTCGCTCTTCGGTGACCGGATCGGCCGGTGGCAGAGAGAGCTTCTTGGGGTTGACCCATTTCCCATTCATCTTGATGCGGTAGTCCAGGTGCGGGGCCGTTGCCCAACCCGTGGATCCCACGTAGCCGATGATGTCTCCCTGTTTCACCCGGGCGCCGACCTTCAATCCCCGAGGGTACTTGGAGAGGTGCAAATAGTAGCTCTCGTATCCGTTGCCATGTCGCAGCCCCACCGTATTGCCGCTCGCACGATCATAGGCCCGGCGGATCACCGTCCCGTCGGCGGTGGCCATGATCGGCGTTCCGGTGGGAGCGACGTAGTCCACTCCCCAATGCGGTTGGTAGCGCTTGGTCACCGGATGCAGGCGGCGGTAAGTGAAGCCGCTGGAGATCCGGGTGTACTTGAGCGGGGCTCGAAGGAACTGGCGTTCGAGGGAGGTCCCGTCCGGACTGTAATAGGCCGGCAATCCCAATTCGTTGGTGAAACGATAGGCCTCGTGGAGGTGACCCCGATTGCGGAAGCTCACCGCCAGGACCACGGGATCGCGCACCGTGTCGTCCTCGTGGAGATACTCCTGGTAGACCACCACGAAGGAGTCTCCGCGGCGAAGGTCTCGGAAGAAGTCGATCTTCCAGCCCAGAATCTCTGCCATCTGATCGGCGAGGGCCGGGTCGGCGCCCTGGGCCTTGAGCGCATCGAAGAGATTGGTCTCGATGATCCCCCGTGCCGCCCGCGTGGATTCCTCGATGGGATAGCGTTCCACTTCGGCGACGATTCCGTCCTCGTCGCGCGAAAGAATCAGATAGCGCTCCCGGGCGAGGTCGAAACGGAGGGCGGAGAACTGTCCCTCGGGCCGCGACAGGAGGAAGCGGTCTCCGCGTTGGACTCGCTTGAGATTGGTGTGGGGCTGACAGGCCTTCACCAACGACATGATGGTCGCGTGGTCGAGGCCCACTCGGCGCAGCGCCACGTAGAAGCTCTCTCCGCGCCGGATACGGATCTCCTCCCAGTCGGCCAAACGGATTCTGGCCTCACGCGGGGTCTCGGTGCGGAAACCCGGCTCGGAATCCGAGGTGAGGAAGGTGGGGCCATCGTCGGGGCCCCCTTGGGCCGGGTCGGCCGGAGGCACGTCGCTCCGCACCACGGTGGTCGGGGTCGGTAGCTCTTGGACCGCCACCGGCTGTCCGCTGTCCGGGGCGGCCGGGTCGAAGCCACCCAGGCTCCAGTAGATCAGGCCGAGGGCGACGAGGCTGAGGCCGATCGATGCATAACGTGGCATGTGGGATTCCCCGATCTCTATATCGAAACCTGACAGCGGGTTAGCTCAGCCGAGGGGTCAGAGTAGTGGCATCGAGCGGCCCAGGCAAGGATCCATGCCAGGGTCGTACCAACGGGCATCGCGGGGGGAGTGGGGGGAACGGCACGCTAGGTGCAGCAGGCAAATCCTTGGTATGATTGGGTTTCCGATGCGACCCGATGATAGCCGGTGAGAGAGGAGAATCGCGGTGATCAACACGTTCTGGGGGCGTTTTGCAGTGATGGTTGGTGGAGCCTGCCTGCTGGCCTCGGCTTCCACCGCCGCTTTCGCCTCCGTTTCGACCCTGGTCTTCGGAAGTGAACCCGGGGGGGAATTCGGCCGGAGTGTTCGCGATGCCGGAGACTTCAACGGGGATGGTCGTCCGGACATCTTGGTGGGCGCACCCCTCGATGACACCGGAGGTCTGTCTCGCGGAAGAGCCTTCCTCTGGTTCGGGGGTCTGGGATTGCAACGTGCGGCAGACCTGGTCTTCTCCGTCGGCAACGCCGGAGACCAATTCGGATACAGCGTTGCCGGCATCGGCGACGTCAACGCCGATGGTTTCGATGACATTGCGATCGGTGCTCCGCTCAACGACGACATCGGAGCCGAAGCCGGCGCGGTCTATGTGTTTTTTGGGGGCAGTACGCCCGACACCGGGGTGGACCTCGTTCTCCATGGCGAGACTGCGGACGATCGCTTCGGGTGGTCGGTGTCGCGGGCCGGAGACATGAACCGAGACGGACGCGACGACTTCGTGGTGGGCGCACCCTGGGCCGACGCTGCCGGTCTCGATGTGGGGGCGGTCTACCTGTTCTACGGCGGAATCGGCGGCCCCGCCTCGACCTTCGATCTGCGTTGGGTCGGCGAGCCCGGGGGCAGTGGAAGTCCCCCCTTCATCAGTGGAGCCGGTTTCGGATTCTGCGTCACCGACCTCAGCGGCTATCGCGGAGACGCTCAGGCTTCGGTCGCGGTGGGTGCACCCTACTACGGCGGCACCATCGGACGTGCCTACCTCTTCTTCGCCGCATCGACCGCGGGGCAGGATCCCTCTCTCGCGGCGGGGACCACCTTCACCAACGCGGTGGCCAACGAGCTCTTCGGCTTCGCACTCAGCCGGGCCGGCCGCATCGCCAGCGCTTCGCGCGATGACCTGATCATCGGGGCGCCGGGAGCCTTCGGAGACCGTGGCTACGCGAAAGTCTTCTACGGCGATGCCACTCCCTCCGCCACGGTGGCGTCGACCGCCGCGAATCTCACCCTCAACGGAGAGACCGGCGGCGATCGCTTCGGTGAGGCGGTCTGCGACGTCGGGAATCATGATGGTATTGGCGGCGACGACTTCGCAGTGGGGGCTCCTCTGCGCGACGAAATCGCGCAGGACGCGGGGCGAGTCTACCTCTTCTCGGGGACCCTCTCCCTGCCCACGGACGTGATCCCGGTCAATGGCTGGGGTAGCGGCAGCGAGTCGGGAGATCTCTTCGGCCAGTCTCTCTCTGCACTCGGCGGCGATCTCGATGGTGATGGGCGGGATGATTTCCTGATCGGTTCGCCGCGGGCCAACGATCCCTCCAACATCGTGCAAGGGGCTGCGGCCATCATGGGCAGTGGAAGTGGCGCGGTGCCCGTCCGTCAATTGCGGGTCATTCGGAAGGACCGGGATGGCAGTGTCGAGCTCCACTTCGAGGGGATCGGGGAGCGTTTGCGTTTCGCCCAGCTGCGGGTGGCCGACGCTTCGCAACGGGTGCTCGCTCGGTGGGGGAGTGATTTTCTGAAGGTCGACGGCATGTGGGTGGTACGGCTGCCTGCCGACCAGCTCGCAGGGGTGGAGCAGGCCGAGTTGGTGTGGGAGGATGAATTCGGCGCACGCCAACAGCGCTTCGAGGTCGGTCCCGCCACCCCGTCACGGTTGAGATTCTACTCGGCCAGCCCCAATCCCTTCAATCCCCGGACCACTCTCCGATTCGACCTTCCCCGTCGTCTGCAATACCGATTGGTCATCTTCGACGCTCGGGGTCGACGGGTCCGCACTCTGGTGCAGTCCGTGGGTGGACCGGGAGAGATTCGTATCGACTTCGATGGCCGGGACGACCGGGGTCAGCTCCTCGCCAGCGGAAACTACCGTGCCCTGCTGCAGACGGAGTTCGGCTGGCGGAGCCAGGGTTTGGTGCTCACCAAGTAGAAGCTCGCCGGATTCAGGGCTTGGTGGCACCGATCAACTCTGGGGCCTCGCGGAAGCGACGCCGGGTGTCCTGGGCGGCGCTTCCCGGTCGCATTTGGGACGGATCGTGAAGGAGGAGCGGGCGAATGAAGACCAAGAACTCCGTCTTCTCCGATTTGAGGGTTTCGCGCCGGAAGAGTCGGCCCAGGAGAGGAATGTCTCCGAGGAAGGGGACCTTCTTGACCACCGTGGCGTAGTTGTCCTTGATCAATCCGCCGATCACCACGGTATCACCCGCACGAACCATGACCCGGGTGTCCGCCTCACGGGTTCCGATGCGGGGGACATTCTGCACACTCTGTTCGAGAACCTCGCTCACTTCGCTGTGGATCGACAGGTAGAGCATTTCGTCTTCGGAGATGGTTGGGGTGACCTCGAGCTTCACTCCCACGTCCACGAATTCGACCTCCGCCAGGGTGGCGCCGGTCTGGGTTTCGATGGTGGCGCGTTGGTAGGGAACCCGCTCTCCCACGTGGATCTTTGCGGGTTGATTGTCCAGAGTCGTAATGGTGGGACTGCTCAGAAGACGTGACTCCCGCTGCTCGTTCAGCGCGGCCACCACTCCTCGGATGTCGAAGTCGCCCTGGAGGGTGTGTACGTCCAGAGTGGAGGTCTCGTTTCCATCGGAGAAGCTTGTCGAGAGGGCTCCGTCACCGTCCGTGCCGCCGAGGATCGCCGAAAGGTCGACGCCGCGGGTGTCGTCTTCGTTGAGGGTGACCTCGACCATCTCCGCGCGGATGCTCACCTGCGCACGATAGCGGTCCACCGTATCCACCAGCCAGCCGACTTCTCGCACGTCCTCAAGAGAGCCCGAAACCAGCAGGCTGTTGCTGTGGGATTCGGGGTTCACTGTCACGTCGGGGACCTGAGCGGTGATGACCGCAGCGAGGGCGCTGGCCTCGGTGAAGGCCAGCTCGAAGATCTCGGTGGTGGGGGTGCTCGAGGGAAGAATGCGATAGACCTGTCCGTTCTGGCCTTCGAAGCGCCAAGTCCACTGACTCCCTTCGAGAAGTACGTCGAGGGCCTCCTCCACTCTCATCCCGGAAAAGTTGACGCTGACTGTCTCTCCGATCTTCCCATTGATGGCAATATTGACCTGGTATCGGTCGGCGAGCACGCGAAGGATGTCGTCGATGGGCGTGGTCCGGAACTCCATGTCATAGGTCGGCGCCTCTTCCTCGGCGTGACTTGGTCGAGCGAGGAGAGTGACTCCTGCGATGAACAGAAGCGCCACAAGACTCGTTGGCTTGTTCATTCCCATCCTACTTTCTGCGCACCGGTCTCCGGAGGAGGCCGGAAGATCAGAGACTCAAACGGCGCGTTCGACCATTGCGTTCGAGGATGACTTTGCGTTCGGCGATCTCGATCACCCTCCATCCCGCCAGACTCTCTCCGACGCGGACCGAACCTCGACGGAATAGCGCGGTGCGATGACCGTCGCGCTCGACGATGCCCAAGAGCGAAAAGCGCGTGGGACCGGGCTTCGACCCTCGATGACTGGGGACCGCAGAGGACTCTTCGATCCGTTTTCCCTCCCGGAAGGGATCGCGCAGACCGACGTCCGGGGCCTCGAGAGCGCCGACGACATAGCGGTGGAACTCCGGCAGGGGAGAGAACTCCGCTTCTACGATGCGAGAGCGATCCTGAGGCGGCGGCTGCGGCTCGGAAGATTTCCGAGCGCAGCCCGAGAGGATCAATGCGATTCCCAGGAAGGTTCCGACCCGGCCTCGCCAACGGTGGTCAGAGGGGTTCATGGACGACCCCCTTGAGATCGGCGCTGATCCACTGCCGCGACCCCTCGGGTTCTTCGGAGTCCGGCACGCGCAAGTCGGCACTGGTGATCTCGATGGGAGGAAAGGCAGTGTCGAGTTCGTGGAGCAACTGCATGAGCTCGTTGTAGCGGCCCTCGAGGTGGAAGGTGACCGCGATGGAGAGGAATCCGTCGGCTTCCTTTCCTCGCTCGAAGCGTAGGCCGCGGACCTGGACTTGGGGGCCTGCCTCGGTTCCGCAAGTGGCGAGGATGTCTCGGAGAGACTTGCCCGTGGACTGCTCTTTGAGCACGCTGGCGTAATTCGCCCAGCGTTGGCTGGATGCGGCTTCCCGCCGCAGTTCTTCGACTCGGGTCTTCGCGTGGCGGATCTGCTTGCGCACCTCGCGCAGCTCCTTCTCCACCCGGTGGGTCTCCGACAGGAGAGGAGAGACCCGGAGCTTCCAATAGCCCGATCCGGCTGCCCCCACGAGGACCGCGACTGCGAGCAGACGAGTGAAAGGGCTCAATCCCCTCAGGAAGTTCATCGAGCCACCTCCACGACCTCATCGGTGCGCTCGGGTCGTCGAGGGATCCGGGGGATGCCCTCGATTTCGAATTGGAATCGGGCGACGTTGGTGCGGTCGGATTCCACCTCGGTGATGTTGAGGACTTCGATGCGATCGAGGATCTGCGCTTGCTCGAGCTGGAGCACCGCTCGACCGATCTCGTCCACCGCGTCGCTCCGGCCGGCGATGCGGATCCGATGGACAGGGTCAGGAGTGGGCGATCCGAAGGTCTCAGGTCCTTCTTCCGCTGGCTTTCCTTCGCAGGGGACTTCGCGGACGGAGAGTTGGGTCAACCAGACTTCCTCGGGAAGGCTGCGGACTACCTGATCGAGGAAGGGCGTGTAGAGACGCCGTTGGTCGTAGAGATCCCGGAGGGCCTCGATCCGATCCGCTAGATCGAAGAGGTCTCGCTGGTTGCCGAGGCTGTCGGCTTCGGCGCTCAACCGGTACAGTCGGTGGTCAGCTCGTTCCTGAGCGACGACGAGCTCGTGGAGGTGTCGGGCCCGATAGAGGTCGTGGGCCCCCAAACCCAAGACGAGGCCGGCCCCGAGAGCGATGGCCGCCATGCGTAGCCGGGGAGCCATCCCCGCGGTGGAGGGCATCGTCCCTCCCTCCGACCCCGAATGGTGCCGCGAGTGGAGGATGTTTCGACGCCCATCGCCCATCAATGCTTCGGTCGCAGCTCCGATGGCCAGGCTGAAGTGCGCCCGGGTTCCCGGACTCACCTCGAGATCTGCGGCGGAGAGATCGTGGGGATCGAGGAGGACGACCTCGTGGCTGAGGCCCTGACTCAATTCGGCCAGGAGATAGGGAGACCCGGCCAGCCCTCCGCTCAGACTGATCTGGGAGATGGGGGTTGCGTGCCGGGCCTCGACATAGGCGATGCTGCGTTCGATCTCGCCGGTGAGCTGGGTCGCCAGGCGGTCCAAGAACCGCTCCGTGGAGGCCTGGCTTCGGGCCAGGATTCCTTCGGGATCGTCTTCGGCCAAAGGGCCCACCCCGGAGTGAGCCATCAGGGCGAGGTTGGCGTCTTCCCAGGACAGGCCGTCGGAGTCGCAGATATGGCGTACCACGTCGTTGGCGCAGGGCTTGATCCTCCGTACCAGGCGCACGCTTCCGTCCACGATGAAGGTGAGGCGGGTCTGGCCCGCGCCGATGTCGACGTTGACCAGAGAGTGGGAGGTGCCGAATTGCTCGACCACGAGGGGGACGAAGCAGAGGGCCCTCGGCAGGAGGGACTTGAGTCGGAGACGAAGGCCGGAACAGAGTTCTTCGAGACCTTCCACCATGACTTGGTCCATCGAGATCATGACTCCGTCCATGACCTCGTGGCCTTCGGGATTGTTCCGTTGCGCCTGAGGAATCGCATGGTGCAGGGGACGAACCATGTCGTCGACCGGATTGCGTTGGAAGTGCCAGGTTGCCGCCTTGGCGAATCGCGCGTCGTCCATGGCCGGGAATTCCTGCACCGTGACCCGGGCCGAACTCCACGGGGGTACGGTGGCGACGTCGATGCGACGGTCGAAGCGACCGCTCAGAACGGATTCGAGGAGAGGGGCGACGGAGTCGTAATCGGCGAATCCCTGGAGAGCGGTGAGGGACTCCTCGTGCACCCACCGGACCACGGCCTTCCGCCCCTCACGTTCGACCAGCGCCAGACGCACCGCATCGGTTCCGATATCCATCCCCAGGACCTGATGCTTGCGCAGGCGAGGATGGACCAACCATTCGAGGGCGCGATGGGTCATGGATCAGTCCTCGTGCTCGTCGTCTTCATGGTCATCGACATCCTCAGAGGGTTGAAGCGAGGCTCGAGGCGGTGGGATCGAGGCGCAGATCGACCAAGCGCTCGAACGAAGCCCCCATGGTGGTTCCCACCCCTCCACCCGCGTCGGTGCGCCGTCGGACCAGAGTCTCGAATTCAGAGGTCTGGCCGTCGACGGTGGCGGTGACGTGGAGCACGGCGGCGTTCTGGTTGGAAGCCAGGAGCTGCACATCATAGGTCCCCCCCGCAAAGGCCTCGCCGAGGTAGAGGTCTCCCGGACTGAGGGTGGCCCAGTCTGCGGTCTGAGTCAGGATTTCTGCGGTGGCGCGCTCCATCGCGGCCCGAGCGATGTAGGCCGCGCGAGTGAGGTTCGCATCGCGGACCGCCGATTCGTGATTCAAGAGACTGAGGCTGCCGAGGGAGAGGGCAACTCCCGACAGGATGAGGAGAGCCAGGAGCGCGAGGGCCATGGCACTCCCGGAATGGTCGAGGAAACCCCGGTGCACGCGCCCTGGATTCACGGCGTCCTCCACAGGGATCCTTCGACCACGAAGGGTCGGCCGTTGGTCCAGATCCGAGCCCGGACCCTCTGGCTTCCCACCGCCTCGAAATCGATTCGGCCCGATTCGCCGTGGCCATCGGAGAGAAGAGCGAGCGGACGCATCGGATTCTCCTTCCACTGACCCCCGGAACGAATCGATCGGTAGAGCTCCACGCCGACCGAGCCGAGGCGGGAGGCGTAGGCCACCGCATCTCCATTGGGCAGGGCCAGCTCGAGAGAGTCCGGTCCCGCGTAGGCCACCGACGACGAACGAGCCAGATCTGCCCTCAACCGAGTGGCCGTCTCCGAGGCTCCGACCACATCCATGCTCAGTTCTCGAGCGCTGTCATGGGCCTTCAGCCCGACGTCCAGCAGGAAGAAGACCGCCGCTCCGACGATGCCGGTGAGGGAGATGGCGATGAGAACTTCCACCAGCGAGAATCCCGAATTCTGCCTCACTCTCATGGAAGTCCTCCGAGCCGGTCCGCGGTCATGCTTTCGAGCCGGCAGCTCTCCCCCTGGGCGGTCGATACGACGACCAACTTCCTCAGACCTGGCGCCTCCTGCGATACGGTGATGGTCCAGCTCATGCCCGAGGGAGAGGAATCCGACACCGTTCCGAGGCCGAGTTGAGAGTAGTCCTGAGTCAGGAGGCTCTCCATGACCGCCACCGCCTGGGTTCGGCTCTGGAGCCTCGCCAAGTCGGTATCGTTGCTTCCGACGAGTTGTCCCAGGAGCGCAGAGATGCCCACGGCGATCATGCCGAGCAGGAAGATGGCGAGCAGCACTTCCGCCAGACTGAAACCGGCGCAGCTTCTGCAGCGATCAGAACCCCGCGTACTCATTGGGGTACGCCGATCCCAGGTTCGCGGTGATGTTCCCGCTCTCGGGCTCGTAGTACCAGCCTCCGTTGCCACCGCTGCCGTCCACGATATTCGCAATGGTGGCTTTCAGGCGCTCGGTGCCCAGAGACCAGGTCAGGGAATCACTGGCGCTGAAGGGCTCGACGGGGAAGTCGTCGAGGTAGGGACCGTAGGTGTACTGTGCAGTCTTGGTGGCGCTCGTGGCCCCATCGGCCCGCGAGTATCGCGTCAACTTGTAACGGAACTGCGCATCGGTGCAGGGGTAGTAGTAGTCTCCGGTCGAGCACGGATAACGTCCGTGGTCGGAGTGGTACATCTTCACTGCGGAGCGCAAAGCCTGAAGGTTGCCCTTGAGGGTCCGCTCCTTGGCGGCCGTATCGCTGCCCCCCAGATTCAGGAGCACGATGGAGGACAGGATGCCCAGCAACGCGATGACAATGAGTACCTCCGCCAGACTGAAGCCGCGGGAGTTGGTCGAGAATCGAAGCATGGAGCCTTTCCTTTGACGAGGTTCCAGGGTCAGCCCCCGTAGGAGGCCACTGCCTTTACCATGGGCAGCACCAGGGAGATTGCGATGAATCCCACGATGCCTCCCAACACGACGATCATTGCCGGTTCGATCAGACGGACGAGAACGTCCATCGTCCGGCGAACCTGTTGGTCGTAGATCTCGGCGATGCGCAGGAGAACCGTGTCGAGATTCCCCGTCGCTTCGCCGATCTTGATCATCTGACGAACGAGCGCAGGAATCGTGCCCGCGCTCGAGAGGGCGTCGGAGATCCCGCGCCCGGCGATGATCTGTCGGCGGGCGTCGGAGATGGTGGCGCTCACCTCCCGATTCCCCGCGGTCCGTCCGGAGATCTCCAGCGCGTCCACGATGGCAATGCCGCCGTGGAGGAGCGATCCCAGGACGAAGCAGAAGCGGGCCAGACTGTTCTTGGAAATCACTTCCCCCAGAAGGGGAAGATTCAGCAGGGTGGCGTCGAGTCTGCGCTGCATCTGGGGGTCGCGCAGAATCCAGTAGATCGTGCCGGCCACCGCGGAGATTCCCAGCAGGATCCACATCCAGTTCCCGACGAAGAAGTTGCTCATGGCGATGAGGGCTCGGGTGGGCAGGGGCAGTTCGACTCCGAGCTTGGTGAGCATGGCGGTGAACTTGGGAATGATCGCCACCATGAGAAAGGTCACCACCGCAAGGCTGAGCACCACCAGGAAGATGGGATAGACGATGGCGCCCTTCAGCCTTCCCTGGAGTTCGGCATTGCGATCGAGATAGGAGGCCAGCTGTTGCAGGACCTCGACCAACGTTCCGCTGGTCTCGCCGGCGCGAACCATGTTGATGTAGATCGGAGGAAAGGGGCCGACCTTCTCCAGGGCGGTGTGGAGGGGGCTTCCCTCTCGGACTTGAGCGACGGCCTCCGCCAGCGCGGTGCGCATCTTGAGTTTGGGCGAACTCTCCGCCAACAATTCCAGCGAGGCCACGATGGGCAGACCGGTGTCGAGCATGATCGCGAACTGACTGCTGAAGAGCGAGAGGTCATCCACGCCGATCGGCAAGTGCTTGCGCAGGATGTCGCCCCAGTGTTCCGTGGCCACGCTCTCGGCGATCTCGAGAGGGATGAGTTGGTCGTCCGAGAGTTGCTGGCTCACCCAGTCGGCGTCCGGAGCTTCGACCTCTCCGAGGATCTCCTTGCCGGTGGAGTCGAGAGCGCTGTAAGCGAAGCGGGGCATCTAGAGCCTTTCCGCGGTGCCGATGGCGTCGACGATCTCGCGGGTCGCCGCCGGATCGGAGAGAGGCCCGTTGGGGGGCAGCTCTTCGGACATGTGGGTGGCGAGGAGGACCTGGGCGAGGGTGGTCTCTCCGGACTGGATCTTCGCCAGCCCGTCTTCGAAGAGGCTCTCCATCCCCAAGCGCCGCGCCGTGGCGTCGATCTCCGACGAGGGAAGCTGCCGCACGATCTCCCGCTCGATCTCTTCTCCCACGGGCATCAATTCGTGGAGGGCGACACGGCCACGGTAGCCGGTACCGTTGCAGTGACGGCATCCTTTTCCCTCCGAGAGCCGGATTCCCGACCGGGTGATTCGCTGCCAGACCTAGGGTGGGAGGTGGTCGGGATCGACGTCCACCTGGCGAATGCAACTGGGACAGATGCGTCGCACGAGACGCTGAGCCAGGACGCCCTTGAGTGCGCTGGCGACCAGGTAGGGTTCCACTCCCATGTCGATGAGACGGGTCGCGGCGCTCGAGGCGTCATTGGTGTGGAGGGTCGAGAGAACGAGGTGTCCCGTCAGAGCGGCGCGTACAGTGATTTGGGCGGTCTCTCGATCTCGAATCTCGCCCACCATGATCACGTTGGGATCCTGCCGTAGAATGCTCCGCAGAGCGGAACTGAATTCGAGCCCGGCCTTGGGATGCACCTGCACCTGATTGATGATCGGGAAGTCGAACTCCACCGGATCCTCGACGGTCACGATGTTGGTGTCGGGGGTGTTGATCTGGGCCAGAGAGGCGTAGAGCGTGGTGGTCTTGCCGCTGCCGGTGGGTCCCGTCACGAGGACGATCCCGTGGGGAAGACGAATCAGCTCTTCCCAGGTCTGGCGAATCGAGTCGCGCAGTCCGAGGTCCAGAAGCGAAGCCAAGGACTGCTGATTGTCGAGCAGGCGCAGAACGATCTTTTCTCCGCTCACCGTGGGGAGGGTGCTCACCCGGAGGTCGATGCGGCGGCCCTCCGCCTGGAGGCTGATTCGGCCATCTTGGGGGAGTCGCTTCTGGGCCAGGTCGAGGTCGGCGAGGATCTTGATGCGACTGGTCAATCCCGCGTGGAGGGTGAGCGGAATGTGTTGCTCCTCTCCCAGCCGGCCGTCGATGCGGTAGCGAACTCTCAAGAGATCGTGGTCGGGTTCGATGTGGATGTCGCTGGCCCCTTGCCGAACCGCCTTGAGAATGATGACGTTCACCATCCGGATGATCGGCGATTCGTCCTTGGCCAGGTCATTGAGGTTGATCTCGTCGTCGGATTCGATCACCTCGACCTGAGCTTCGCTGCGCTGGGCTTCGGAGATCAGAGATTTCAGAATGGGATCGATGCCGTAGAAGCGGTTGATCGCGTCTTCGACATTGGCTCGGCTGGCGAGGACCGGGAGAATGTCGCAGCCGGAGCCCTCGGCGATCTGATCGATGGCCACCAGATCGGTCGGATCGGCCATGGCGAGAGTGAGGTCGTTGCCGATTCGAAAGAGGGGGATGGCCAGGTAGCGGCGGGCATGCTCCTCGGAGATGGTGCTCACCACCGCCTCGTCGATGCTGTAGGGGTTGATCTCCACCGCGGTCATGCCCAATTGTTTCGCACGCAGGTCGAGAAGCGAGGAGGCTTGGGAGGGAGATGCCTTGATCAGGGCTTCGAGGAGTTCGGAATCGGTTCGGGATTCCTTGGCCTCGGCGCGGACGACCTCTTCGTCGAGGAGGGCTGCGTCGAGTACCGCTTGTAGGAACCGAGATGCCACCGCATGCTCCACGGATTCGAGGTCGCAGGGAGAGGTCATGAGCGCGGAAAAATCTTCCCAGTCCCGACTGCGGACAGAGCTCCACCTTCATCTCGAAGGCGCTCTCACCGCGGCACGCGCTCTCGCACTGGCCTCTGCTGCAAAGGGTGTGCCTTCGCCCCCGGCCGGCGCGGTGACGGGCGGGGGTTCCGAGGCGCGGTGGGCCTATGACGACCTCGGATCCTTCCTGCGCTGTTTCGGTTGGGGCACCCGACTATTGGTCGACGAAGCTTCGTATCTGCTGGTCTTCGACGATCTCGTTCGAAGTCTGCGGGACGATGGAGTGGAGCGAGCGGAGCTCTTCGTGGCCTTCGGGCAGATGCGTCGGGCCGGAGTGGACCCGAGATCCATCCTGCCAGGTTTGGCCCGGCGGGCCCAGGAGATCGACGACGAAGGGGGACCGACCATCCACTTCATTGCGGATGCGACCCGACAGTGGGGGGTCCGCGAAGCCGAGCGAGTCCTCGATGCAGCGCTCGATCTTCAGGAGCAGAGGATCGTGGGCTATTCCATGGGCGGTGACGAGTGGAGCCTGGCCGCTCGCGAGTTTCGCGAGATCTACCGTCGAGCCCGAGCGGCAGGGTTGGGCTTGAGTTGTCACGCTGGCGAAGGCACCACCGCGGAGTCGGTGCGCTCGGTGGTCGAGGAGCTGAGAGTGCAGCGGGTGGGTCACGGAGTGGCCGCGGTGGAGGACCCTCAGCTCCTGCGCGAACTGGCGGACGAAGGCATCGTTCTCGAGGTCTGTCCCACTTCCAACCGCCGAACCGGAGTGTGGAGTCCCGATGCGGGGGTTCATCCGGTGATTCCTCTGATCGAAGCGGGAGTTCGAGTGGTGGTGGGAAGCGACGATCCCGCATTCTTCGAGTGCAGTCTGAGCCGGGAGGCGGCGCTTCTCGAGGAGTGGGGGGTGGACGACGAAGGCTTCGATCGCATCGAGCGAGACGCCTGTCGAGCCCGCTTCGCCAACCCTCTCCCCTAGTTCAGGCTTCGGCCAGCGAGGTCTCCATCCCGAGGTGTTGAGCGGTGATCTGGAGATCGCCGTAATTCGCGATGATCTCGGAGAGGTTGCGCGGAGTCATCTTGGTGAAGTCCGAATCGGGAAGATCCACGTGCTCGAGTCCCAGGAAGTCGAAGATCGGCGCGAAAAAGGCCCCTTTGTCGGCCAGAAACTCCTCGTATACGGTGCGGATCACCGGGGCACCGCAGGTATTGAGGGTCAGGTCCCACTTCTGGGCACAGATGGAAATGTGACGCATGGCCAGGAGCAGTTCCTTGGGATCGATGGTGTACTTGTCGTTCGGGACTTCGTAGTGGCGGGCGTTGAAGACCCCGCGTTGTTGGGCGATGAGTCCGCTCAATGCGTGTCGCAGGAGATTGCGCCGCCGAATGTGGACGATGCGATAGCCGCGCCGCACCAGTGTCGCGAGCAGGGTCCCGCGTTCGGTCATTTGATTGTCGATGATCTTGAATCCCACATAGCGCACCTCCGGCTCGGTGGCCGCCCAGTCCTCGAGTTCGTCGAGATAGCGGTCGTAGGCTCGAGCTCGGGGCGGGAGGCCCTCGCGCAGGGTCCACCAGTCGTAGGGAAGCAGGGTACTGCTCGCACGTATTTGGTCGGCCGCGTCGGCGACCTCGGGGAGGGCGGTCTGGGCGAAGGGCTCGATCAAGGACCGGCCGAATCCTTCGAATTGTGCGAATTGCATGGTCAGGTGGATCTGCGGATGGTGGTCGAGTAAGTCCGCGAGGACGGTGGTGCCAGAGCGACCGCGTCCGAATACGATGAGCTTGTTCATGGGGCCTCCCGAGGGCGGGGTTTCTCGGATTGCCCTGGCAAGGCGCCTGCCACCGAAAGCGGGGGCCTTTGCGGCCTTTGGCTCGGTCTGGGGCCGGGTCTCCGCCGGCCAGCGGCTCGATTCTGGACCAGGGTGGGCGGATTCCGGCCAACGGAGGGCCAAAGGATCAGCTGGGGTCCAGATCGACGAGTCGCGACTTCTCGGCTTCGATCAGCTCGTCGTCGAGCTTGGAGAAGAGAATGGGAGGTCTGGACACGGGATGCCCTTCCTCGAGCCACCGGTCGGTGCGGGGCCAACCCTCGTGGCCCAGCTCTCCTTCCACTCCCAGAGCAGTCCACAGTTGCTGCATTGCGAAGGGCAGGACCATCGACCACATCCCGGCGAAAGCCCGGACGTACTGGCAACACACATAGAGCGACGTGCCGCAGCGATCCATGTCCGTCTTGCGGGTAGCCCAGGGCTGGGCCTCGTCGAAGTAGCGGTTGGCTCGCTTCGACAGGAGCAACAAGGTCTCGGTTGCGCCTCGGATCTGGAATCCTCGCATCTGCTCCTCGACCTTCTGGGCTGCTTCGAGAATGCCGTCGAGAGCGGCTTGGTCCTGGTCGAGCAATCGGCCACGGGGAGGGACTCGGCCTTCGAAGTACTTCTCGGTGAAGGTCAGGCTTCGGTTGATGAAATTTCCCAGGATGTCGGCGAGTTCGTGGTTGTGTCGGGCCTGGAACTCGTCCCAGGCGAAGTTCGTGTCCCGGGCTTCGGGAAGATTCCGAGCCAGGCAGTAGCGGAGGCTGTCCGGGGGGAAGTGATCCAGATAGTCGGGCAGCCAGACCGCGTATCCCCGGCTGGTCGAGAGCTTCTGTCCCTCGAGATTCAGGAACTCGTTGGCGGGAACATTGTCGGGAACGATGTAGCTCTCACTGTGAGCGTGGAGCATGGCCGGGAACAACAGAGCGTGGAAGACGATGTTGTCCTTTCCGATGAAATGCAGGAGTCGGGTGCTGGGATCCTGCCACCACCGACGCCAGAGTTCGGGATCGCCCTGGGCCTCCGCCCATTCCCGGGTCGAGGAGATGTATCCGATGGGGGCCTCGAACCAGACGTAGAGCACCTTGCCCTCGTGGCCCTCGAGGGGTACGGGAACCCCCCAGTGCAGATCGCGGGTGACCGCGCGGTCGCCCAAGCCCACATCGAACCAGCCCCGGCAGTAGTTGAGCACATTGTCCCGCCACTCGGTCTTCGATTCGATCCAGGGCTGGAGCCACTCCTGCAGATCGCCCATCGGAAGAAACCAGTGGCGGCTCTCCTTGAGCACGATGGGGGCATTGTCGGTGACACTGTGCGGGTCGATCAGTTCTTCGGCTTCGATCTGACTGCCGCAGGATTCGCACTGGTCTCCGCGGGCCGGATTCTGACAGTTGGGACAGGTGCCCTCCACATAGCGATCCGGGTAGAAGCGTCCGGTCTCTTCGCTGAAGTACTGCAGGCTGCTTCCTTGGCGGAGGACGCCCTGGCGATGGAGATCGAGGAAGAACTCCTGACTGGTGCGCCGATGGATGTCGCGACTGGTCTGACTGTAGTTGTCGAACTTCACTCCGAGCTGGGCGAAGCTCTGACGGATTCCTTCGTAGTTGCGGTCGACGAGGGTCTTGGGATCGATACCCTCGCGCTCGGCGGTGAGGGTGATCGGCACCCCGTGCTCGTCGCTTCCGCAGATGAACAGAACCTCTTCGCCCATCAGCCGCAGAAAACGCACGTAGATGTCGGCCGGCACATAGACCCCGGCGAGGTGGCCGAGGTGAATGGGGCCGTTGGCGTAGGGGAGCGCCGCGGTAACGAGGGTGCGCTGAAAGGCGGGGGCATTCACGGTCACGTCCAGAGTTCGAGATTCGGTGCCTTGGCAGAGAGGGCCCTATTCCAGCCCCAGGTCGGCCACCTGTTCTTCGTCGAATCCCAGGGCATGGGCCAGCTCGTGCCAGATCGTGGTCCGGATCTCCTCGACCAAGACTTCTGCGTTGGGACAGACTCGCTCGAGGTTCCGACGAAAGAGATAGATCTTCGGCGTCTCCTCGCCAGGGTCGAAGACGCTGCTCTCCAGCGGGTTGGGTCCGACGAAGAGACCGAGGATGTCCGGAGGAAGGGGCACTCCATCCTCGGTCTCGGGCTCGGCGAGCTCTTCGCGGGGGAGATCGTCGAGAATCAGCGCGGCGTGGTCGAGCACTTCCTGGTAGGCTTCCGGCAAGGCGTCGCGTGCGGCGTGGATCGCCTTGTCGAGGGCTTCGTCGTCGATACGGTGGGGACGGGGAAAGCGATCGGGCTCGCACCGAAAGGCCGTCTCGAAGCCGCGGCGGGCACCGATCTCGTCCCCCTGCATCTCGCAGACCTGAGCCAGCAAGTACCAGGCTTCCCCGAAATCCGCGTGGTCGCGCAGGATCTCGTCCAAGATCTCCCGGGCGCGCTCGAAGTCCCAGAGGTAGTGGGCGCAGGCGGCCAGATACCACCGCTGCAGAGGAGGGTCGTTGACTCCCAGCTCTCCCGCACGCTCCACGCTGTCGAGGCAGGGCTGGACGGCTCCCACTTCGTAGAGCACTGCGGCCAGCCCGAGGTGGGCATTGCCGCTCTCGGGGTGGTCCCGACAGAGCTCGTAGCCCATCTCCAGAGCGGTTTCGGTGTCGCCCTCCTCGAGCGCATCCCAGAGATCGGCCAACCCCGCGAGCACCTCTTCGCATTCGTGGGTGGGATTCTCCGGGGGCGGTGGGTCCGAGGTCATCCGGCGACACTCCTTGTTGAGGTGCTCGGAGTGTAGGGGGGGCGCGGACGCGGGGCAAGGGGGTAGCCGCTCTCGTTTCAGGCCGGCTGCGCTTGGGCCGCGGCCATCCCCGCCTCGGAGAGTTTTCGGTCGATCGTGCTCAGACGAGCCTGGAGCTCCTTCTCGCAGAAGACCTCGGCGATGCGCCGGGCCTCACGGAGTAGTTGGCGGGCCGACTCCACGTCGCCCCGCCGGACCTCGCTCTCCAGGAGCCGCACTCTGATCGCCACGTCCAGGGGGGCCTGTTCGAGGTGAGCGCGGCCCACGCTCAGGGCCTCCTCGTACTCACCGACTGCGATGAGTTCTTCGACCAGCTTGGGCCGGGTGAGTTGGCTGGTGGGATTGGCGGCCACGGCCTCGCGCAGCGATTGGACCGCTTCCCGGCGGTTGCCCTGTTTGGCCTGATGCCGGGCCAGGAGGTCGTAGGCGAATTCCAGGAGCATCTCGCGGAGGACTCCGTCGGGCGGGACTCCCCGTTCCACCTGCTCCCAGGCTCGGCGCTCGAAGGGAAAGCGCTGGGCCTGAGGCAGGGTATAGAGATGGGTTCCGCCGAGTGGAATTCGGCAGCCGGATTCGAGCTGGCGGAGCAGTCGGTCGAAGGCGGCGGAGATTTCCTCCGCGCTCCCGACTCCACTGACGATCTGGGCCCAGGCCAGATTGAGGCAGAGATCGTCTTCGCAGCTCTGCCAAGCTGAGCGCAAGTAGTCGAGGATCTCCTGCAACGACCACATTCCCCGCCAGGGGTGGCCGGTCCGGGTGTCGTAGGGCGCGGACCGGGCCGTGAATTGAAGGGTTCCCTGGAGCAACGCCTTTCCGCTCCCGATTTCATCGGGGAGTTGGTGGGCCAGGGCCAGAGCATCGTCGAGGCCGAATCCGGTGAATCGGGCTGCATATCCGAGGTAGTGGGCCGCCCGAATCCTGGGCTCGGCCCGCAAGATCTCTCGTCCCATGGACAGGAGTCGATCACGGCCGATCTGTCGAAGCTTCTCGACGATGTCGAACATGTTGGCCCGGTAGCTGCGCTCATGCATGGCTTCGTGGCCCGCCGCGGCAATCGCTCGCCGTTCCTCCTCGTGACGCAGGTAGTAGAGGATGCGTTCGTTGAGATTGTCGCGGCGGAAGAGCACTACCGACTCGTCGGGCACGAGGTAGTTGCGGATGTCGAGATTGTCCTCTTCGACGAAGAGGCAGGCCCCTGCGGCGGGCACCTCATAGCACTTCATGTTGATTTCGCCGATGACAGTTTGATTCACGAAGATCTTGGTGCGACCGAGGAGGCGATTGTAGTCCTCCCGAGAGACCATCGGACTGTGGAAGAAGCGGACCTCCGGAGGAAGCGACAGGAGGGTGTGCACCACGCGCTCCCGTTCCCGGTGCACATTCCAATTCGGATTGCCCGCGCAGAGCACGTCGATGTCTCGGACTCCGCTGACGTAGGCCCCGTCGAAGCCGCGTTGGTACCCCAACATGGGCATGTTCAGAATGTGATCGAAGCCGGCGGCTCGGTAGACCCGATGGCCCCGGCTCCCGGTCACCACTGCATTGACGAATCGGGCGACTTCCATGCACGGAGTGAAGGCCACATACCAGTCGCTGATGAGCATGGCCACCGGAAAGTCCGCCCCTTCGATTCCGACTGGCATGGTGGTGTACTCTGGACGCCACAGGAGCATCAGGTCCGGGGCCCACCCCTCGGGCAGGGCGTCGAGCAGAGTCTCGAGGGTGTAGAGCCCTTCGAGGCGGATGTCTGCGCCTTCGTAGAGTCCGAAAGTGAGGATGTCGAAGTCGTCGAAGGCGTGGGCCATGTAGGCGCAGTGCTCCTCCAGAATGTAAGGCCCGACGAGAATCCGGAGCTTCTCGTGACCTGCCCACCGCGCCTCGCTCGATCCGCTGGCGGGTTCTTCGGTTCTGCGCTCTCTGGATCTGCCCATCGCTGGCTCCCTGGTCGAAGTCTGGACGGCATGCCACGAACTCGTCCGGTTTTGGGGACGATTCGACCGCCTCCGCCGTCTGTGGCCAGGACGGTACAATATTCATTCCATGGATCGCTTCCGGGGTTGGAGGCCGCTGGCGCAGAGGTTAGGCTGGACTTCTCGGGATCGGGTTTGACGCGAAGGGAGGCGGATTGGAACTCGGACAGGGATTCGTATTCGCGGTGGTCGGGATCGCCTTCGCCCTCTTCATGAGCGGGAGGGTTCGCTACGACGTGGTCGGTCTCGTGGCCACGATGGTCCTGGTTTTCGGTGGACAGTTGCCTTCGGCCACGGTCTTCCGTGGATTCGCCAACGACGCGGTGCTCTCGGTGGTGGCGGTGATGGTGGTGGGCCGCGCGGTGCGCCTGGCGGGAGCCACCGAGCCATTTGCCGCCCTGCTGCTGAAGTCGCGGGGAGTTCTGGCCCAGACCTTCGCGATCAATGGAACCGTGATGTTCTTCTCGGCGGTGATGAACAACACGGGGGCACTGGCCGTCTTTCTTCCCGTCGCGGTTCACATGTCCAGGGCGACCCATCGTCTGGCTTCGGCGCTGCTCATGCCTTTGGCCTTCGCGTCTCTGCTCGGGGGATTGATCACCCTGATCGGCACTCCTCCCAACATCTTGGTGTCGTCGTTTCGCCAGGAGCACCTGGGTGAGGCCTACGCGCTGCTGGATTTTTCGCCGGTGGGCATCGGAGTCGCGGTGGTGGGTTGGATCTTCTTGTCCACCATCGGATGGCGTCTTCTGCCCCCCCGCCGAGGTTCATTGGTGACCGAGCGGCTCCTGGGAATGGACCGATATTTTTCCGAACTCGAGGTTCCCGTCGGAAGCGAGTTGAGTGGCCGAACGCTTCGGGATTTCTCGGAGCTCGACCTCGATGTGAATGTCGTGGGGATCGCGCGAGAGGAGAACCGGATGGTGGCTCCACTGGCCGAAGAGCCGATTCTGGACGGGGACGTCCTCTTGGTGGAAGCCGACGGCGGTGCCTTGCAGGAGCTTCTCCACCGCACCGACTTGCGCGATGTCACCTCTGCGGGGGGGGTGCGGCCGGAGCAGTTCGAGACTCGAGACGTGGTACTGCGCGAGATCGTGATCGCTCCGCGGTCTCCGCTGATCGGGAGAAGTGCGGCCGGATTGAGGATGCGTTGGCGCTTCGGGGTGAATCTGCTGGCGATCTCCCGGCAGGGTGCGCGGATCATGCGAAGGATTCCCGACGTTCGATTCCGCGCCGGCGACGTGTTGGTGATTCAGGTGCGCCAAGAGGCCTTCTCCGACATTCTTCACCAATTCAAGTGCTACCGCTTGGGGGACGAGGATCACCCGACGCCCTCGATCAGTCGGCTCCTGGTAACTCTGTTCATCTTCGGTTCCGCGGTGACGTTGGTGGCGTTGGGCCTATTCCCCCTGGGGATCACCTTCCTCGCGGCCGCGTTGTTGCTGGTCCTGACCAGCGTGCTCAACACTCGGCAGGCCATTCACGCCGTGGATTGGCCGGTGGTCATCCTGCTCGGGTCGACCATTTGTATGGGAGCAGCCCTCGAGCACAGTGGAGGTGCGGAGACGCTGGCCCGCTCGGTGATTGCGGGTACCCAGGGTTGGCCCGCGTGGTCGATCGTCGGAGCTCTCCTGGTGGTGACCATGCTGCTCTCCAACGTGGTGAACAACGCGGCCACGGTCGTGATGATGGCTCCCATTGCCTATACTCTGGCGGTGGATTTGGGGCGGTCCCCGGACACCTTCCTCATGGCGGTTTCGGTGGGGGCGTCGAGCTGTTTTCTGACCCCGATCGGACACCAGTGCAATACCTTGGTCCTGGGCCCCGGAGGCTATCGATTCACGGATTACCTCCGTGTGGGGGCTCCCCTCTCGGTATTGGTGATCCTGGTGGCGCTTCCTCTGATCCTCCATTTCTGGCCCCTCTAGGTCCGGGGACGGGCGAGCTAGAGTTCACACTCTTGCGACGTGGGCGTAGAGTCGACCATGCGTAGACTGATTCGGGGGTGCTTCGACTCGACATCGAAGACAGTCGTCCCCGGGCCGCGATCTCGATCCCAGGACTGGATCATGAAGACATCATCGCTCCTTCTTCTTCTCGCTCTGGCTGGAGTCGCCGTTGCCACTGCGGTGAGCGCTGGCCCCCCGGATCTGGGCCTCGACGACGAGGGCGTCCGGACCGACGCGGTCCAGGCGCGATTGATTTCCGACCGCCTTTCCGTAGCTCCCGGCGAGACCTTCTGGGTGGGCGTGCACCTCCATCAGGACGAGGGCTGGCACACTTACTGGCGCAATGGCGGAGACTCCGGTTTGCCCACCGAAGTCGAATGGACTCTCCCGGAGGGGTGGGAGGTGGGCGAATTGCATTGGCCCACTCCCGAGCGGCAGGTGGAGGTGGGAGATCTCGTCACCTACGGTTACGAGGGCGACGTGGTCTTGATGGCGGAGATCCGAGTCCCCAGCTCTGCGCCCCGGGGCGAGCATCGCATCGACGCGGCGGTGAACTGGCTCATGTGCAAGGAGCTCTGTATTCCGGGCGACGCGGAGGTCTCTCTGAGCTTGGAGGTGGGGTCCTCGGTCCCGAACCCCTCCGAGAGGGACAACACTCTTCTTTCTGCCGCGCGCATGCGGTGGCCGACTCCCTCAGAAGAGTTCGACGCATTCCAGGTGCGGGCGCTGCGGGACCTGAGTGTCGTGCCTCCAGGACAGATCGCGCACGGCGCGGTGGAGGTTGCTGGCCTCGGCGATCCGGCATCGGTGAAGTGGACGTGGTTTCCCTACGAGCAGGATTCTCTCTTCCCCCACCGGGAGGCCGTGAAGCTGTGGGAGGACCGGCTCTGGGTGCACTTCCCCTTCGAGCTCGAAGCCACCGCGGTGCCGGGTGAGACTCTGGATTGGGGTGGAGTTCTCCAGCTCGAGGTCGGGAGCCGAAGCTATTATGTGGGGGTGAGTCTCCCGGTACCGGTGGCCGCGGCGAAGGAAGCCATCGTGCCCCAGAACGCGGAGGTTTTTGCGAAGCTCTTGGGTGGGGGGGGGCTCTTCGACCAGTCCTTCGAGGGGCAGGAGACTCCGCATCGCAGCCTGATCTACTATCTGTTTCTGGCCCTGGTGGGAGGGCTCATCCTGAATGTCATGCCCTGCGTATTGCCGGTGCTCTCGCTGAAGGTCATGGGTTTCGTGAACCATTCGCAGGAGGATCGTGGGGTGCAGTTGCGCCTGGGGTTGACCTTTGCCCTGGGGGTATTGGCCTCTTTTCTGGCCCTGGGTCTGGTGGTCATCGGTCTGCAGGCGGCCGGCGACCAACTCGGTTGGGGCTTTCAGTTCCAGAACCCGGTCTTCGTGGTGGCGATGGCGGCGGTGGTCTTCGCCTTCGGCCTCAGTCTCTTCGGAGTCTACGAGATCATCCTGCCCCTGAACCTCTCCACCGGCACGGGTCACGCGGGGGCCTACGCGGAGAGTTTTCTCAACGGGATTCTGGCCACGGCCTTGGCGACTCCCTGCACCGCTCCCTTCCTGGGGACCGCCTTGGGATTCGCATTCACCCAGTCGTCGGCGGCCATCCTGGCGATCTTTCTCACCATCGGGGTGGGACTGTCCTTGCCCTATGTAGTGCTCAGTTCGAATCCGGCGTGGTTGCGTTTCGTGCCCAAGCCGGGGGCCTGGATGGACCGCTTCAAACAGGGCATGGGCTTCTTGCTCATGGCGACCCTGGTGTGGTTGCTCTGGGTGCTCGGCCAGCAAATCGGCGCGGACGGAGTGATTGCCACCATGGCCTTCCTCGTGGTGCTGGCGGCCGCGTTGTGGCTCTACGGGGCCTTCTTGGGGCTCGGAGCCTCCCGGGGACGGAGGGCCTTGATCTGGTCCTTGATGGTCGCCCTGGTGGGCGGTGGTTGGTGGCAATTCCTGCGGGAGCCCTTGTCATCGGAGGCAGTGGTGTCCGCTGCCTCCGCGTCGCAGCGGAGCGAAGGGCGGTGGGAGCCGTTCTCGGTGGCCACCCTGGAGAGGGAAGTGGCGGCGGGCCGCACCGTATTCCTCGATTTCACTGCGGCCTGGTGCACGACCTGCAAAGTGAACGAGGCCACGGTGCTCCGCACCGAGGTCGTCGAGCAGAAGCTCGACGAGCTCCAGGTGGTCACCCTCCAGGGAGACTGGACCAACCGCGACGAAGAGATCACCAAGGTCCTTCGCAAGTTCGGGCGCAGTGGGGTGCCATTCTACGCGGTGTTCCCGGCCGGCCGACTCGACGCCCCCATCGTCCTGCCCGAGCTCATCACTCAGAAACTCGTCCTCGATGCCCTCGAGGAGGCGGGACCCAGCCGATCGACGGTGGGCCGCTGATCGCCCCCCGTCCCTTCTTCGGGAGGGGGCCGCGAATCCGGCTCCTCGGGTGGTGGCCTCGAAGCCAAGCTTCGGGTGGACCGGCCTCGCGCTGAGGTCTACCATCGACCGACGCAGATCAGAGCCTCGAGGAGATCGGAGCGGCACATGCACTACCGCCTGCTGGGCCGTACAGGAGTGAAAGTCAGCCCCCTCTGTTTGGGCACCATGAATTTCGGCAACGGCAGTTGGGGCTGCGACGAAGCGACTTCGGTCGCCATTCTCGACCGCTACCTCGAGCTCGGCGGCAACTTCGTCGACACTGCCAATGTCTACTCGGGGGGAGTGAGCGAAGAGATTCTCGGGCGGGCTCTCCGAGGCCGCCGACCGGATGTGGTTCTGGCCACCAAGGGTTATTTCCCCTTGGGCGGTGACACCAACTGCACGGGCAATACTCGGCGAAACCTTCGTGCGCAGCTCGAGGCCAGTCTCGAGCGGCTCCAGACCGATTGGATCGATCTCTACCAGCTCCACATTCACGATCCCCTGACTCCGGTGGAAGAGACCCTGAGGACCCTTTCGGACTTCGTCCGCGAGGGTCTGGTGCACTATGTTGGGTGCTGCAACTACACGGGTTGGCAACTCACCCAGGCGGTGGAGCGAGGCCGGGCTCTGGGCCTCGAGACGATGGTCACGGTGCAACCGCAGTACAACCTTCTGTGCCGGGACATCGAGGTCGAAGTGATGCCCGCCGCGGATGCTCTCGACGTGGGAATCCTGGCGTGGAGTCCGCTGGCCTTCGGCATCCTCGCCGGGAAGTACGATCGACAGCGGGCCGCGGGTCCGAAGGGGTCTCGCCTCAATGACCTGCACGAAGACGACGTGATGGCCAAGTGGAAGCAGCGCTACTTCACCGAGCACTGCTTCGATATCGTCGACGGAGTGAAAGAAGTGGCCGAAGAGATCGGTCGTTCGGCCGCCGCGGTGAGCTTGGGTTGGGTCCTCGAGCAACCGACGGTCTGTGCCGCCATCATCGGTCCGCGCGATCTGGGCCAACTCGAGGACTGCTTCAGCGCCCTCGAGGTCGAATTCGAAGACGAGCAGCTCGAACGCCTCGAATCGCTGTCCGCGGGTGCGGAGAACTACCTCGAGTTCATGCAGAGCGCTTACCTCGCCCGGCGTATCGACGATCTGGATTGAGAAGGAGATTCGCCATGGTCACTGCCCTGGTGCTGATCAACACCGAGAGAGATGCCGTCAACGAAGTGGCGGAATTGCTCGTGGATATCTCCGGAGTGACGGAGGTCTACTCGGTGGCCGGCAAGTACGATCTCATCGCCCTCTTGCGCGTCCCATCGAACGAGGCCATGGCCGACCTCGTCACGCGTTCCATCCTCGAAGTGGATGGCATCACTTCCAGCGAAACCTTGGTCGCATTCCGCGTCCACAGCAATTTCGATCTGGAGACGATCTTCGACATCGACACCGAAGAGGCGAGGAACTGAAGCGAGGGTTCGGATTCAGCGGGCCCCGGTCACGAAATCCGGAAAATCGAGGGGATCCTCGCCATAGGCGTAGGCTTCGAGCCAGGTCCTCCAGTCCTGTCCGGTCAGCTTTCCCAGCGCGGCCTCGAGTGCGTCCCGCGTGAACACCCCGTCGGCATCTCGTCGGGCCTCTTCGAAGAGCATGGCCAGGAGGTCTTCGAGGGATTCCTGGCCCCCGCTGCTACGACGGATGGCCTCGTCCAGCGCGATCGCGACGAAGAGGCCGCCACTGTAGAGCATTTGGGTGGTCGAGGGGTCCTGGAGGACCTGCTGCCCCGCGGAGGCGACGCTGATGCGTTCGTTGCTGTCCAACCGAGGAGCGATTCGGCGGTAGCGTTTTCGCACTTCCTGGGCGAAGGATCCGCGGTCGAGCATGCGGGTGGCGATGAGCGACTGGTAGGCGTACCAGGTGGTGACGCCCTCGACGAACCAGTTCATCTCGTAGCCCTTCTGCCGCACCAGTTCTCCCAGCCAATTGTGGAAGAACTCGTGCGCGCAGAGGGAGGCGGGCTCGCGGCGGAGCCGCCTGCGGTCCGTGCGGGGGTCGATGAGCACCACCATGCTGCCGTCGAAGTGCAGCCCGAAGTAGTGGAGCAGATCGGGATCCTTCTGGTCGGGGTGTTCGTTGACCACGAAGACGTATCGGGATCGCTTGGGCATCCCGAAGCGTCGAATCTGTTGGGACACGACCTCGCTGATCACTTCGGTCAGATCGTCGTCGCCGAAGGCGAAACGCCCCTGTACTGCGAGTACGACGTCGATGCCTTCGATCTGACGCCGGGTGCTGCGGTAGGGTCCCACCGCGATCGCGCTGTTGTAGAGAGATCGCACCGTGGGGGGCGCGGCCTCGAAGTCCGCGGTCTGGAAGGGATGGAAGAGAGCCCATCCCGGCGGCAATTCGAAGGTCACCTTCAGGTCCGTGACCGACCGGCCCACCGGGAAGAGAAAGATGTCGCTGCCCAGCAGGCGTCCGCCCTCTGCGTCGAGACGGCTCAGGACCTCGCGAGCGTAGTCGGAGTCACGTTGGCCCAGGAGGTGAGTCTCGTATTCGACGGTGATGGCTCCCTTCGATCGCTCGATCACCCACCGTCCTCGGTCCCGGCTGATGGCCAGCTCTCGTCCCTGCGCGTCAACGGCCCGGCGGACTCGAAACTTGCTGACCGGCGCCGACTTCGCGACGGCATTGGCCGAGAATCCCAAGAAGAGACGCGAGGCCTCGTGCCCCTCCAGGTCCAGTCGGACGTGCACGATGCCCTCTTCCGGACTCTCGATCTGCACTCGGTAGTGAGCGGTGACGGGCTGGACCTGGCCACCTCGAAGCTGGAGGAAGAGGACCAGAGCCAACCCCAATCCCACGCCGACCGCGATTCGCAGCCCCCTGGCCGCGGTGATCATGGGAGAGGGTGCCTCAGGAGCGAGAGGTGGAGCAGGCGGGTGGTGCACGACGGTGGTCCTGGATCGAGGGCGGTGCCAGGGACTTGCAGGCTCCGTACCACCCCCATCGGCGGCCTTGTCAGGGGGGCGGGCCACGGTTAGGCTGTGCGGACACGCATTCCACGCTCCCCCCGCCATCGAGGACGCGCTCCTTCAGTGGAGCGCCGCACAGGAGTATCAGGTGAAGATCAAGCGACGCGCGACGGACGAGGTGATGATTCTCGATCTCTCTGGGAAGATCATGGGTGGAGACGACTTCGATCTCTTCCGCTCCACCATCGAGAAGCTCATCGAAGAGGGTCATGTCGATATTCTGCTCAACATGTCGAAGGTGAAGTGGATCAACAGTACCGGTCTGGGCTTGCTCGTCTCCGCCTACACCACTCTGGTGAAGAACGGTGGACGGATGAAGATCGCCGAGGTCAGCGAGCGGATCGACAACATTCTCCATGTCACCCAGCTCGAGCTGATCTTCGAGACCTTTACTGACGAAAAAGAAGCTCTGGCCAGTTTCGGCGGGGACTGACCTCAGCTGTGGTCCACCGGGGGACGGGGCGGTTGGTCGGCAATCCAGACTTTCATGTCCCGGACGAAGCGACCAGTGGCGGTGAAAGCGGCCCACACGAATCCCGCGAAGCCGTCGGTCCACCCTCGGCGTGACACGAAATATCTCCAGAAGGTCGAAGGCCACACCGTGATCAGATGAAGATCCGAGTGGCGGCGGGGATGTTCCTGGAGTTCGAGGCGAGTGTAGAGATCGATCTTGCGCAAGTAGTGGTCCACTCCCCAAAAGGTATGGTGCTCGAGGGGCTCCTCGAGTTGGCCGATGGCACGACCGGGGGCGATCTCGATGGCCTCGTGGACGGGGCGTGAATTGTAGTGGGCACCTTCTCTTCGTACCAATCGCAGGGGGTAGTCGCGATCGAGGCCCATGCTCCGCATTTCGCGGCCCAGGACCCAATTCCGCCTCCTGATCCGGTAGCCTCCGGCGTGGTCGAGTTGGCCATTGCGTTCGAGAGCTTCGATCTTCCGTCGCAATTCGGGGCTCACTCTCTCGTAGGCGTCCAGGACGAGGACCCAGTCTCCGGTGCAGGCGGAGAGGGCGGCCTCCTTGGCGGCGCTGAATTCCGCAAAGTCCCGTTGCAGCACTCGAGTACGAGGGTGAGCCCGAGCTCTCTCGATGGTCTGGTCTTCGCTCCCGGTGTCGACCACCACGATCTCGTCGGCAAGCCCCTCACAGCTGCGGAGCGCGGCGTCGATCCGAGCTTCCTCGTTGCGCACGGTCATGGCCACCGAGAGATGCATGCGATCGAGGCTCGCTTTCGCGGAGGAGATTGCGGATTGACCGGGTTGGGGTTTTCTGTGGGGGTGCCGGAGACGGATTATGTTGGGGGACCGGTCCCTACGTCAACGCCGTCGATTCCTTGACTCTCCCAACGGACCGAGGTTCTGCATGACCACCATCACCCGAGACCAAGTGGAGCAAGCGCTGGCGGGGGTCAGCTATCCCGGTTTCACCCGCAGCATCGTCTCCTTCGGTCTGATATCCGAGATTCGCGTGGCGGACAACGGAGATGTCGCGGTCGTGATCGAGCACAACATCTCCGACGCCGGGGTCGTGGAGAGGATTCGCCGGGACTCGGCTCAGGCGATCGAGAGCCTCGAGGGAGCGGCTCGGGTCGATGTGGTGCTGCGCCGCAAGGGGGAATCCCAGCCCGCGCCGGCGCCGCTGACTCCGGCGGGGGGGATTCCCGGAGTGCGCCACGTCGTGGCGGTGGCCAGCGCCAAAGGTGGGGTGGGCAAGAGCACGGTGGCTACGAATCTGGCTCTGGCCCTCCGCGATCGGGGGTGGAAGGTCGGACTTCTCGATGCCGACATCTATGGTCCGAGCATTCCCACGATGTTCGATCTTCGCGAGAGCCCGACCATCACCGGCGATCGAAAGATCGTTCCCGTGGAGAAGGAGGGCCTGAAGCTCATCTCCATTGGCTTGCTCGTTCCCTCGGAAAAGGCGCTGATCTGGCGGGGACCGATGGTGATGGGTGCGGTGCAGCAGCTGCTCCGAGACGTCCAGTGGGGCGAGCTCGATGTACTGGTCGTGGATCTGCCGCCGGGCACCGGCGATGCCCAACTGACCTTGGTGCAGCAGGTTCCGTTGTCGGCGGTGGTCATGGTGACCACGCCGCAGGCGGTGGCCCTGGTGGATGTGGTGCGGGGCGTCCAGATGTTCGAACAGACTCAGGTGCCTATCGCCGGCCTCATCGAGAACATGAACGGCTTCGTCTGTCCTTGCTGCGGAGAGGAAACCGAGATTTTCGGCAAGGGAGGAGGCGAGGAAATGGCTTTGCGATACGGGGTTCCCTACCTGAGCGGGATTCCCATCGATCCGAGGGTGCGGGAAGGGGGCGATCAGGGACGTCCGGTCCTTCTCGATCACCCCGACAGCCCCCCTGCGCGGGCTTTCCACCGCTGCGCCGCAGGATTGGTCGCCTTTCTCGAGAGAGGCTCGGCCACCGCGGCGGCCGGAGAATAGGCAACTGGCGGGCCTCGGTCGTCGATCCGGGACCGTAGCACATCACTTTGTCGCATGAGATCGGTCCTTTTCGTCGGGGCGACCCGGTGCTACTCTACCCGGCCCCGTTGGACCGATCTAGTCGTCGATCCCGATGCCCGCTCTCTCCGATTGATGGAGAGTGGGTGATTGCCAACCGCTTCGAACAGGAGACCTGTCTTGTTCTCTCCGCTCCGAGCTCTAAACGCCGCACTGCTGTGGGGGCTGTTGCTCCTGCCGGCCTTCGCGGTCGCGCAGCCTGCGGTGACTTCGGTCACCGCGAGCGACGAACTCACCGTCGCGGTCACCTTCGACCAGGACATCGACCCGGTCAGCGCATCGGTGACGACCCGCTATCAAGTCTTTCAGAGTGACGCGCCGACCAACTCCTTCGCGGTCTCTTCGGTCGCGGTGGCTGGACCGACCGCAACGTTGACTCTGGGCAGCGCCCTCACCGGAGGTGTGAACTACACCTTGCGCAGTCAGGGGATCCAAGCCCTCGGGGGAGGGCCGGGCAGTTCCTTGAGCGCGGTGACCTTCGATGCACCCTTCACCGGAAGCGTGACCCCGATCGCGACCATTCAGGCGGATCCGGCCGGCTTCGACGGGCAGATGGTCACGGTCGAAGGCCAGGTCTACATCCCCTCGAATTACCGGGGCACGACGATCAGCGGCTACATCCAGGATGGATCAGGTCGGGGGATCAACGTATTCGGCAGCGAAGCGGACGTTCCCGCTCTACGGGACCTGACCGCGGTCGTGCGGGTCACCGGGACGGTGTCGCTCTTCTTCAGCACGGTGGAGCTGACGAACATCACTTCGGTGCAGACGCTCAGCACCGGCAATTCGAAGCTGAGCCCACAGCAGATCACCACTGCCGCGGCCAACTCGTCGGACTGGGAGGGCACCTTCATCGAGGTGACCGGAACGGTGCAGAGTTCCTCCGTCGGGGGACCGGGCCGCAACTACATCGTGGACGACGGATCGGGCGGAGTCGTGGTCCGGGTGGTCGACGCCTTGGGGGTCGCAGTGATCGCCGACGGAGCCACCGTGACTGCTCGGGGGGCAGGAGGACAGTTCGGGAGCGATTTCCAGATCAACGTGGGTCTGCCCACCGACATCGAATCCAGCGGAGGCGGCGGTGGTGGCGGTGGTGGCGGAGGAACGATCACCCCGATTGCGGACATCCAGTCCGACGTGAGCGGATTCCAGGGGCAGACGGTCACGGTGGAAGGGCAGGTCTACATCCCCACCAATTACCGTGGGTCGACGACCAGTGGCTATATCCAGGACGACTCCGGACGGGGAATCAATCTCTTCGGCAACGGGTCGGATGTTCCCGCCCTTCAGGATATCACGGCCAAGGTTCGACTCACCGGCACGGTGGATCTCTTCTTCAGCACGGTGGAATTGGTCAATGTGACCGGAGTGCAGGTGCTCAGCACCGGCAATCCGCCGGTCCCCGCGACCAAGCTCACCCTGAAGCAGGCCAATAGTTCGGATTGGGAAGGCACCTACATCGAGGTCGAGGGAGATATCATCTCGCAGAGCAGCGCGGGTGGAGCCGCGAACTACACGGTCTCCGATGGGAGTGGACAGACCCTCACGGTGCGGGTGGCGGACACTCTCGGGCTGACCTTCAGCACCGGGCAGAAGATCTATGCCCGTGGAGCCGGGAGCCAATTCCAGCAGACCTTCCAGGTTCTCGTGGGCAACGTCAGCGACATTCAGACCGCGCCCTTCTCGGATCAATCTCCCCCCCGGTTGCTCATGGCCTATCTGAGCCGCGCCGATCAGGTCACCCTTCGCTTCAACGAGGCGGTCGAAGAGACCAGCGCCACCAATCCCGGCAACTACACGGTCCGCAATGCGAACACGACCGCCGGGGTGGTTGCGGCATTCGTCGACCAGGCTTCGCAGGTTCTGCTCAACCTCGATCGGATCATCGAGACCATTGATGATTGGGAGGTTGAGGTGCGGGGTGTCGCGGATCAGTTGGGCAATCGAATGACCGCGCCACAGACGGTGCGAGTGTCCAATGCCCCCGCCGTCGATTTCGTGCTCGACGGACCCGCGCGGACCTTCCTGCCCCGGGAGGGTGAGACCTATCCGATCACCATGGGCGTTTCGAGCAATATCGCCTCGGGTGGAAGTTTCGGTGGCGAGTTGCTACTGCGAATCTTCGACCTCCAAGGGCGGTTGAAGGCGACACTCTACGACAGCCGATTCGAATCTCCCGGAACCGACTTCTCCGACCAGACGCATACCGTGGAGTGGGACGGGCGCGACGAATTCGCCGAGCGCGTTCCCGCCGGCACCTACATAGCTCACATGCGAGTGGTGGACCGGCTGACCGGCAAGACCCAGGAACTCCAGATGCCGGTCGTCGTGGCCGCACGGATGCAGCGGTGAGGAGGATGACGATGACGACAACACGCAACATCGCGGTCGCTACGGTCCTGGGACTGGTGCTCGGCACCGGCATCGGAACCTCACAGGCTGCTTTCGAGGGCCAGACCCTCAGTCCACGAGCCCGGGCGATGGGAGAGGCTTCGGTTGCCGTATCCGGTGACGTCTGGAGTTTCACCCAGAACCCCGCTCTGCTGGCGCAGATCGATGAAGTCGAGCTGGGATCTTCGACCGTCGAACCCAATGGGGTCGATGCGTTTCGCCTCAACGGTTGGGCCGCGGTGATTCCGCTCCCCGGCAATGGAGGAGGGATTTCGGTCGGGTTTCGGCACTGGAGCGTGGACTTCAAGAACGCCAACCTCACCCGCGAACAGACTCTCACTTTCGCTCACGGTTTCTCGCTCTACGAAGACGCCACCTCCACTGCCCAGATCGGGTGGGCGCTGAACTTCTACAACTTGGACTTCGGGCGGAGCGTCGGCGGAGAGACTCCGGGGTCGGCGTGGACCTGGGGATTGGACGTGGGTGCGAGCGTCAAGCTCTACGACCGGACTCGAGCCGGTTTCTACACCCGCAACCTCAACAATCCCACGATCGGAGAGGATCAGGAGGAGTTGCGGCAGCTCGTTGCCGCGGGCCTGTCCTACGAGCCCTTCGACGGAGTGATCACTGCTTTTGACATTCGCAGTGAGCTCGGCCAGGAATTCCGTTTCCACGGAGGGGCCGAATGGGCGATCACGGAGGTCTTCCAGCTGCGAGCGGGGATCGAGACGGATCCGGCCAAGCTCACGGGGGGCTTCGGAGTGCGGTTGCCGCAGCTACTCAGCCTCGACTATGGCTTCTCCACCGGAGGAGGCACTCTCGACGAGTCGCATCAGTTCGGTCTGACCGTGCGCTTCGGGCCGAAAGGAGAAGGCGAGTGAGCATCCCGGCCCGCGCCCTTCGTCTTGCAACCATCGCGGTTGCCCTCGCGGGTTCCGTGCTGCTCCGGGTCTCCGATTCGGTGTCGGCGGAGCCAGTGGTCGCGGTGGAGGAGCGCCTTGACCTCAACTCGGCCTCGCTGGGGGAGATCTCCAGGCTACCGATCTCCCGGGACCTGGCGGAGGCCATCGTCGAATACCGCGAGTACCAGGGCTACTTCGAGAACTTCTTCGAATTGCGAAAGGTGAAGGGCATGACTCCCGAGGTCATGGCCCGCCTGCGGTCTTTGGTGGCCACCTTGCCTCCGGAGGCCCGCGACGACGCCTTGCAGCGCTACGACAAAGGGTTTCGGCAGGTCGAGCGCTTCCTGAGCCAGGAGGGTGCGAGCGAAGAGTTGGCCGACGAGCTCCTCGACCAGTTGCGCGAGCCCTCGGACATCAATGACATGACCATCTACGAGCTCATGAGCTACCAGAACGTGTCGCCGGTGGATGCGGTGGCGATCCTGCGCAATCGGGATCGCCTGGGACGCATCGAAGGGGATCGTCAACTGCGCAACGCTCCAGGCCTGAGCTATTGGGGTTACCGGAATCTGCGGGACTTCATCGTCTATTCGCCGCCGTCGCAGAAGCGTGAGATTCACGGAGATCTCGAATACCTGACCTTCAACACGCCCTACAACCGGGCGGGTGACGAGCAGGAGATTCTCCTGGGGGGACAGTTCTTCCAGCAGGGAGCCGAGGTGCTCACATCTCCCAATCCGGCCGTTCTCACCAAGCTGCGTCTGAGGCTCGGGAGGACGCTGAAGGCAGGAGTGCTGACCCATCGTCAGGTGGGCGAGGCGGACCTGACGGAGACAGTGAAGGGATATGTCTCCTACCGCAGCGACCGTCGGAAGCTGGGTTCTTGGGGGTCGAGGATCAAGGTCATCCTCGGCAACTACCGAGTCGCTTTTGGGCAGGGTCTGGTGATGGACAACACCGACTTCTTCCTGCCTCGCAAGACGGGTTATGGCTGGAACAAGCGACCCCAGACCGTCTTTGGCGACCTCTCCCGCACCGATGAGTTCGCGCTGCGGGGCGCGGCGCTGGAATTCGATCTGGGACGCCTTCACGCGGTCGGATTCGTCAGCCGGGATCGCAAGGATGCGGTGATGAACGGCGATCTCGATGGGGACGGTCAGCCGGACAGCATCAACCGTTACATCCTCTTGACTCCCCGTTTCGAGCAGGAGGTGCTCGACGCGAACAACGGCACCTTCGGGGGGAGCATTCGGCGCGACGCCTTCGAAGAGACGATCCGCGGCGGCAACCTCAAGTTCTCGCTCTTTCCCGGAACCTATGTCGGGGTGTCCGGTTACGAAGCGCGCTACGACAAGCCCTTCGATCCCCAGACCACGGCTCTGTTCACCCGCCCCGATTTGCTTCAGGCTCGGGACTCAGAACTCTTCCGAGATTACTCGTCGGCCGGAATCGGGAATTTTCGCCGGGTGGTGGGAGCGGAATTCCAGGCCGTGTACGAGAACGTGGCACTCCAGGGCGAGTATGCCAAGCTCGACGCCAGCAAGAAGAACGACTTCTTGGAAGGGGTGTTTTCGGCCGCACCCGAGGCCTTCGTGTTGAATGGTTATGTGCAGTACGGAGACTTCAATCTCTTCGCTCTCTACCGCAATTACGGAATCGGATTCGACAATCCCTATGCGCGTGCCTTCAGTAATGATACTCGTTACGAGCAGACTCTCGTCGGCGACCCCTTCCGGCTGAACAACGAATTGCTCAGTTATCTCGAAGTGAATACGCCGCAGATGAAACCCGAACGAGGGCTCTTCATCACCTCCCGTTATCGCATCTCGCGGCGTCTCACGATCACCGGCCTCGACTTCGATCAATGGACCCGAGTATCGGATGGCCAGGACATGCGACGGTACACCCTTCGCATGGAGTATCAGCCGATCTTCCCTCTGCGGTTCCGTCTCCGTCAGCGCTTCAGCAGCCGGGCCGAACAGATCACCGACGATGTGCGGGCCTTCAAGAGCTGGGACACTCGCCTCGAAGCCCGGCTTCGATTGAGTTCCTACGACGAGATGCGTTTCCTCTACAGTGCTACCAGCACTCAGTTTGCGCCGCGGCCCCGGCTTTCCGAGCCGCCGAACAATCCGGGCGGAGACAGTCCGCTGCCCCAAGCGGGAAGCCCCGGGCACGCCCTGCAAGCCCAGTTCCGCCACAATGTGAATCGGAACCTGATGGTGATGTTCTCGTCCTTGGTCTACGACGGCTTTCTCTGGAATTTCGAGGACAACGAGTTCGTGCTCCTCGACGGCAAGGGCTTCAGGAACTGGTTGCTCATCCGCAGCCGGTTGAGCCCCAATCTGCTCCTGCGATTCAAGATGTCCCATGACAATTCGCTCAGCGGAACCAACATCGTCTACGGTCGGAGCGTACCGATCGGCGATGAGGTTCGTGGCAACGAGACCGCCTTCCGCCTCCAACTCGATTACACGTTCTGAGGAACGGATCCATGACGATGAACAAGCTCAACGTTCTTGCAATCAGTCTTCTCGCCTTGACCGTGGCGACCGCGGCGATGGCCGATACGGCTCTCGACGCGCGTTACGGCAGTCCCGAAGACGGAGCCTCGGCTCGGTCTCTGGCCATGGGTCTCGCTGGAGTGGCGACCTTCATGGGATCGTCGGCGATGGTGCAGAATCCCGCCCTGCTCGCGACCTTCGAGGGCAAAGCTCATCTGGACTTCCAGGTGGGGATCCGAGAGGCGAACGAGGACCGATTCGTTCCTCTCTACGACACCTTCGACGATTTCGTGGCCGAGACCGCCTATGCGCTCAACCGCAATTCTTACGCTTCGGGTCAAGGTGGCCTGGTGTTTCGCTTGCCAGGAGAGGGCCAAGGAGCGCTGTCGGTCGGGCTCTTCGAGCGCTATGACACGGACTTCGACTATCGGGAGGACGTACGGTCCACGACCACCGACGACCTCGAGCAGTTCAATCGCATCGCGTCGGACGGTCGTCTGCGCTCTTTGAGCTTTGGCTACGGCCGAGAGGTTCTGCCATCGGTCCACTTGGGCCTGGCCGCGCATCGCTACTTTGGCACCTACACTTCGGTGCGGGAAGAGATTCCGGTGACCGGCACTCCAACTCGGAATCGCTTCAAGAGAGACCTCGCGGGTTGGGGTTGGACCGTGGGTCTGCACGTGGAGGGATACGAGCGCTTGGAGTTGGGAGTGAGCGTGGAGGGCCCGGTCAAGGTGAGTGGGGCCCACTCGCAGCGCGCCTTCGACGGTACCGCCTTCGTGCCGGACGCGGGAGCGCCGGCCCTGGGAGACTACGAAATCGAGTATCCGACGACCGTGGCTTTTGGATTCGCTTACCGGCCGCAGAACAAGCTCCGCACCGTGTTCACCATCGAAGCGCGGCGTCGTTTTTGGGAGAAACTCAATGACAGTTGGGCCGACGCAGTGTCGGAGGCCGCCAGTACTGTGACCAATTTGGGATTGCGTAACACCTGGGACTTCCGCCTCGGGGTGGAGCACCTCTTCTACAACGGGATGCCGGCACGTTTTGGCTTCCGATTCGTAGAAAACTATGCGGACCGAGACAGCGACCGGGTGGTGTTCTCGGCCGGGACCGGCTATGCCTTCGAGGACCTCCACGTCGACATCACGGGCCAGTACACGCGCCAGACCACGCGCCAGGATTTCCTCTTCGGTTCGGGAGCCTCTGGCGTTCCCAATCCGGGAGTCACTCCCAAGGTCGAAGACAGCGGTATTCGGCTGACCCTGGGCGTGTCCCGCGATTTCTAGAGGCCGATCCGGCGACGGAGGAATCATGAAGCAGCTCTCCATTCTTCTACTTGCGATCCTGATCCAAGGCGGTTCCTTCTCCGGGGTGCGAGCAGCCGAGGATGACTCCGTGGTTCGGTTGCACATCCTGTTCACAGCGGACATCCACGGTTATGTGGGCAAGTTTCCGGCGACATGGATGAACCCCAACTTTCCGCCGCCCATCGGGGGAGCCGCGAGCGCTGCGACCTACATCAAGAAGGTGACCGCCCGGCTCGAGGCCGAAGAGGGAGTCGCTCCCCTGCTCCTCGACGCGGGGGATTGTTGGCAGGGATCGCCGGTGGGGACGCTCACCGAGGGAAAGGTCGTCACCGAGTATTACAACGCCCTTCACTTCGATTTCGTGGCCATGGGGAACCACGAATTCGACAAGGGATGGCAGACTGCCCGTGACTTCTCCCGTTCTCTCGACCAGCTCATGGTGAGCTGCAACACGATGAAGAAGGGCACCGGCGAACTCGTGGATTGGGTGGAACCCTATCGCATCTTCGAACGACAGGGCTTGCGCATTGGGGTCATCGGTGCCATCACCACGGGGACGGCCCACATGGCCTTCGAGGAGAACATTCGGGGGATCGAATTCGTACCGATTGCCCCCCAGGCGCGCAAGTACGCGCGCATCCTCAAGGAAGAGAAGAACTGCGATGTCGTGTTCCTGGTGGTGCACGAGGGCCTGCCGCATCGTTCCAATTTCGACGAGGAGTGGGAGGAAGTTCAGGAAGAGGCCCGAACCGATCCGGACTTCTTCGAGCATGCCGCCAGTGGACTCGAACTGGCGCACGCGCTTCCCGAGATTCCAGTGATGTTCGGGGGACACACCCACCAGGGTTATAACGAGCCCTGGGTGGACCCCTATACTCACGTCACCTTCTTCGAGCCCTACGCTCGGGGCACTGCGGTCGGCAATGTGACTCTGGAGATCGATCGTGCCACTGGAACGGTCGTGGGTTACGAAATGCCCGAGCGTGATCGCACTTTGATCTCGCTCTTCGAGGATCAGTATTGGCCCGATCCCGAGATGGACGCCATCCTCGATCCCTACGTCCAACACGTCGAGGCGCAGCTCAGCGAGGTCGTGGGACGGACGCTGACCAACCTGAATCGTCAGGGACGGTCCAACAACCCCATGGGCAATTTCGTCACCGAGTGCATGCGGGCGGCCTTCGATGCGGACCTGGCCTTCACCAACACCGGGGGATTGCGCACCGACATCTCGGCCGGCGACATTCGATTGCGTGACCTGCAGGAGCTCTTGCCCTTCGGCAACACTCTGGTAGTCCTGCGAGTGCGGGGTTCGATGCTCCGAGACATCTTCGAACTCAAGGCGAGTTCCCGGAGCGGAGGCCTCTACCAGAGCGGGGCTCGGATCGTGGCGGATCCCAAGGCGGAGCGAGGATCGAGGATCCTCCAATGCGAGATCGGAGGACAGCCTCTGGACCCGAATCGCATCTACCGGGTGGTGACCACCGACTACCTGCTCGAAGGCAATAGTGGCTACAATCTGCTCACCACCCTGGACGAGGATGACATCGAGTTCACGGAGGTGGTCACGAGGGACGCAGTTGCCCGCTATCTCCGGCAGAACTCGCCGGTCCGCTTCGTGGCCGACGATCGCTACCGCGAGGAGGAGGGCGGAGAGCAGGCGGATTATCTGCGTCTGGCCTCTCCCAACTGAAGTCGATCGGAGTCCTCATGATGGTGGGCCATTCCTCGTGAGGGATGGCCCTTTCTCGTAGTTCCAGCCCTGGGTCCGAGCGTCCCTCCACGGCAGCATCTACCCTCTCAAGTCCGTGGGAATTCGGTCGATACCTTGCATGGCAACAGGATCCTGGGCCTCTTGGTCCTCGGCCCTCTCCATCGGGGCACACTACCCTCGGGCGTGCGTCAGAACCCTCACGAGTGCCGGTCACGGCCTCCTCGCAAGGATCTCACATGTCTCTGCCCCAGCTCTGCGAACTCCGAGACAGCGAGAGGGTCCGGTTGGACCCCAACACCCGGAATCCACAGATCACCCAGTTTCGACAGCTCATGGAGCACATGGTCGTTGGCCAGCCCGATGCCATCGAAGCCGTCACCAACTCCTTCAGTCGGGTGCTGGCCGGCGTCGGCGATCCTGAGAGCCCCATTCTCACTCTGATGCTGATGGGCCCGACCGGCGTGGGAAAGACGGAGACGGTCGCTGTCTGGCGGAGGCTCTCTTCGGCAGCCGCCGGGCCTTCACTCGCATCAATTGTCAGGAATACTCGGCGCACTACAACCTCTCCAAGCTGCTGGGCAGCCCCCCCGGCTACGTGGGGGGCGAGATCAAGCCTCTGCTCGGACAGGAGAATCTCGAGCGCCACCACAAACATGCCCTCGAGGAGGGGCGGGGGATGTTCAACGAGCAACTTTCGAAGGTGGCTCGGCTGTCTCCCGACGACGAGAAATACGTTTCACTCGTCCTCTTCGACGAGGTCGAAAAGGCGCACCCCAAGTTGTGGAATCTGCTGTTGGGGATCCTCGAAGACGGCGTGTTGGTCTTGGGCAACAACGAGGAAGTGGACTTCACTCGATCGATCATCGTACTGACCACGAATGTCGGGAGCCGTTCGATGGGAATCCACCTTTCCACCGAGGGAATCGGTTTCCAGGGCGGATTCGAGACCGATCAGGTGGATCGTGATCTCGACGAGGCCGCGCAGCGCGAGGCTCGCAAGATCTTCCCCTACGAATTCCTCAACCGTTTCGACGAGCTGATCACCTACCAGACGCTCAAGGAGGATCACCTCTACCGTATTCTGGAGAATCTCGTCTCGAATCTGCACATCCGGAGCATCGATTGCACCGAGCCCTTCCTGTTGCAACTCCAGCAGTCGGCCAAGGACGAGCTCGTACGGGTGGGTACGGATCCCAAGTTCGGAGCGAGGCCTCTGCAGCGCGCTCTCGAGGCCCATCTCGTGACCCCCTTGAGTCATCTCATCTGCAGTGGTCAGATTCGCCGCGGTGATCTGGTGACGGTCGAGTACTCCGACGGGGAATTCCTCTTCGAGAAGGAGGCGGGGTCGATGACCGCAGCGGAGATCGCGCAATTCGAGGCGCTGCGTGAGCAGCGGGAACGGTCGCGAGATCTCGATGGCATCGACGACGGGGGCGAGGCCAACCGCATCGTCGACGAGGTCCATGACGTGTCCGCGGAGTCGGATCGATATCTGCAGACCACCCATGGCTTCGATGAGTGAGCGGTGAATGCTCTCGGGCATGCGAGAAGGCCGGGCAATCGCCCGGCCTTCTCGATTTCCGCCTGCAGAACCCGATCGATCGAATCCGGGTCAGAGGTCTCAGACGCCAGCCGATTCCACGGCGTCGACGATGCTCTGGGCCGAATTCTTGGAATGTCCGGAAGACTTCTTCTTCGACGCTTCTCCCTTGCGAGGCATCGAACAGCTGCCATCGAAGGTGACCTTCTCGTCCATCTGCAGCGAGGGGGTGGTGAGCTCTCCGATCAGAGTTCCCTCGTTCTGAAGGTGAACTCTCTCGGTGGCCGTGATCGTGCCTTCGACCCGGCCTCGTACGGTGACACAACCGGCGTGGATCTCCGCTTCGACCTCCGCCTTCTCGCCGATCACCAATACGCCGTTCTCGCTGTGGATCTGCCCTTTGACCCGGCCCTCGATGAGAACGGATTGGTCGAAGCGCAGCGTGCCCTCGATGGAGACATCGGGGCCGAGATAGGCCGTGATCTCGTCGGCCTTCGGATTCCGCCGCGCCGGTGCGCTCTGCGGGGGGGTGGGAGTGGGATCCGATGGACGATCCTTGTTGCCGAACATACTTCCTCCAGGATTGCGTCGGTTGGGGTGGCGCCGATCGAGGCGCGCCGCCTCGGCGGGGGTAATGGACGGACTGCAACCCGCGGGCCAATTCGATCGGGGCCGCAGAGAGGCTGTGCTCGGGGGCCAGGACTCGAAACGGCGGCCCGCGCCTCGGCGCAAGCCGCCGTCATCGGTCGACTTTCGACCGCCGCGGTCAGGGAATGGTCGGTCACTCCCTCGCGAGGCAGGATGATCAGGGCCAGTAAAGCATCCGGCCACAACTCTCGCAGGTCATGACCTTGTCTCGGTTCACCGAGCTGGTGAAGGAGGTCGGGATTGCGGCGAAACAGCCGGTGCATGTCGCATCCACCACCGGCACGATTGCGCGGCCGCTTCGCTTGTAGAGTCGGCGATACTTGCCCAACATGGCGGGTCGGATCAGACCCTCGAGCTTCTGTTGCGCGGTGCGCAATTCCTCGATGCCGGTGACCGGGAAGCCCATGGACTCGAGCTGCTGACGCTGGGCGGGGTCTTCTGCCTCGAGGATCATCTCCTGCAGGTCCTGCAGGGCCACGAGAAGCTGAGCTTGGTTCCGGTCGCTCATGACGCCGACTCCCGAAGCAGCGAGCTGAGCTCTTCGAAGTTGCGGACTTCCATCATGGCGTTGCACACGCTGTCGGCCCGCACGAGTTCCGCAATCTTTCCGAGGGCTTGCAGATAGTAGTTTCCGGTGTCCTGAGGAGGGGCCAGGAGTAGGAAGAAGAGGTGGGTGGGCTTGCCGTCTTCACTGTCGAAGGCCACGCCCTTCATGCTGCGCGCGACCAGGATCGTCAATTCCTTCACGGCCAGAGAGCGTCCGTGTGGAAAGGCGATACCCTTTTCGAGGGCGGTGCTGCCGAGACTCTCCCGGTTGCGGAGCATCTCCAGCACCGTCTGCTTGTCCTTGATCTGAGAGCCTGCAACGACGGCATCCGTGAGCTCTTCGAGGGCCTCGTCCTTGGTGGTGGCCTTCAGGTCACCGACGAAGAGTTCCGGGCTCATGTGGTTGATCAATTCGTCGATCTTCATCGAGCGGGTCCGTCCACGGTAGGAGGAGAAGGGGTGGGCCGCCGCCCGAACCGTGAGCGGCCAGGCCGGGATTTCCGTGGTCTTCACGGAAAACTGATCTAATCTAACAGAAGCTCCGCGAACGGACAATGCAGGGAATCGTGATCTCGAGGAGACCCATGACTGATCGCCGCCAGGGCCTCGTGATTCAACACGGCGCCAACCGCTATGTGGTTCAAGAAGAAGATGAGCTCGACGGTCGGATGCCCGCTCCCTGGGCCTGCACCCTCCGGGGTCGGTTGCAGCAGGGGCGCCGCCATGAGGTGAGGGTGGCGGTGATCGGGGACCGAGTGGAGTTCCTGGTGTCGAAAGATGCTCCCGGCCAGGGGGTGATCGAGAAGATCCTCCCCAGGACCAATCAGATCGGTCGCCTGGCCCCCTCTGGACAGCGCCAGCAGAGATTGAAGCAGGTGGTGGTGGCCAATGTGGATCGGCTGTGGACCGTCGTCTCCCTCGCGACTCCGCCCCTGAACCTCCGATTCCTCGATCGGATCCTGGCCGCGGCCGCCCTCCAGGAGGTTCCGGCGGGGATCGTCTTCAACAAATGCGACCTCGCCGAGGCCCGTGACCCCGCTCCCCTCATCGAAGTCTACGGAGAGTTGGGCTATCCGGTCCTGGCGACCTCCGCCGAGAGTGGGGCAGGACTCGAGGAATTGGCCGGGGCGTTGCGGGGAGGGATCGCCGCCTTCGTAGGACTCTCCGGGGTGGGAAAGAGCAGCCTGCTCCGGCGGCTCGAGCCCGGGCTCGAGATCACCGTCGCCTCGGTGGCCGAGAAGCACGGACACGGGCGCCACACTACCTCCGGGAGCCGGCTCTACCGCCTGAAGTTGGGGGCATGGGTGGCGGACACCCCGGGGATGCGGGAGTTCGGTCTCTACGGCGCGGTCCAGCAGGATCTCTCGGCGGGCTTCGTCGAGATCGAAGATGTCGCCGATGCCTGCCGCTTCCGCGACTGTCGTCATCGCGAGGAACCGAGTTGCGCGGTACGCGATGCGGTGCGCGAAGGCCGCATCGCCTCATCTCGATACGAGAGCTACCTTGCCCTTCTCCAGGAGCTCCCGGAGCGGGAGCGAGACCTGCCGGGTCAGCGATGACGAGGTTCGTTCATGCGACGTCGTGCGAGGGTGTAGAAGCGTTGGCTTTCCTTCCACTCATGGACCACGTGGTCCACCACTGCGATGCCGGTTCGGGGCCGCCACAGAGTTTCGGCCTCGGCCCGGACGCCGAGGCGGAGCATTCCCGGTCGAGGTGGGAGGATTTCGGAGCTCTTCTGGACGAATTCGTAGAGGACGATGGGACTGATGGCCACGGCACCCGCCAGCAGACCGAGGTGCAGGGCGCGACGGAGGTGGGACATGGGTGGCCATCCTGAGATCGGGGGCGGGGCAGAATCTGGGGCGGAGATCGGCACCCGTGGCCGGAAGCTTGAGCTCCTTCGTCGGGGAAAGGTCTGAGGAGATGGGGCGCATCAATCGCCGCCGCGATCGGTGGATGAAGCGAGGGCTGGAATGGTCGTTGCGCCCCTTCCTGTCGCGCCCTCGGCTTTCCCTCGAGGAGATTCGGAAGTCCCGCCCGCGCCGGGTCCTTCTGGTTCGCCAGCACAACCAGATGGGGGACATGCTCTGTGCGACTCCCGCCTTCGAGGCGGTGGCCGCCACCTTCGATGGGGCGCAGACCCTATTGGTCACCGCTCCGGTCAACGACGGAGTGGTCCGGGGGCATCCGGCCGTGGACGCGGTTCTGCTCTTCGACAAGCGAGCCCTTCGTAAGTCTCCTCGCCGGGCGTGGCGGTTCTTGCGGACGCTGAGGAGCTTCGAAGCCGAGGTGGCAGTGGTTCTGAATTCGGTGAGTTTCTCGAGCACTTCGGCCTGGATCGCGAGTCTCAGCGGAGCTCCCTACTTGGTGGGTGGGAGCAGTGTTCCCTTCGGCTGGTCCTTCTCGCAGTGGCTCTACAATCTGGAGATGCCCACCTCGCCCGAGCTCCGGGGGCATGCAATCGATCATGGACTCTCTTCTCTGGCGGAGGTGGGTTTCGAGATTCCCACTCGTCAGCCCCGACTCTGCCCGGGACCGGCGGCCCGCCGGCGAGCCCGGGACTTCTTGGATCGCTTGGGGCCGGGACTGCGCGTGGCCTTGCACCCGGGAGCGGGAAAAGAGGCCAATCGCTGGCCCCCGGAGCGCTTTGCCGCGATCGCGCAGCGCCTCCGAGAACAGGGAGCAGTGCCCTACTTGATCGAGGGGCCGGCGGATGCCATCGCGGTGGCCGAGACTCAACGGGCCACGGCGACGGAGTGCGAAGTGCTGCGGGGAGTGGATGTGGCCTCGGTGGCCGCGGTGCTCGAGCGAAGCGACGCTGCGGTAGTCAACGATACCGGGATCATGCACATCGCAGGAGCGGTGGGAGTCGCGACGGTCGCTCTCTTCGGTCCCACCCCTCGAGAGGAGTGGGCTCCTCCCTCTCCCGCTCTGGTGGCCCTGCAATCGCCCACCGGAGAGATGTCCGGCCTCGACCTCGACGAAGTCGAGGCGGCCCTGTGGACGGTCCTCGACGGGCGCGGCGGCCTCAGTCCTCGTCCGAGGGACCCTCGCTGCCGGTGAAGCGTTCGAGGTAACGCTTGGCCCGCGTGTTCTGGGGGTCGATCTCCACCGCTTTGGTCCAAGCTTCCACCGCTTCGTCGGTGCGGCCCAGCTTCTGGAGTGCGTTGCCCAGATTCGTGTGCGCCGCGCTGGAATCGGGGGTTCGCCCGAGGGCCTCCTTGTACATCTCGACCGCGGCCTCGAAGTTCTCCTGGCGGAAGAGCACGTAGCCCAGATTGTTGTAGCTCGCGGCCAGATCGGGGTCGAGTTCGGCCGCCGTTTCGAAGGCCACCGTGGCCTCGTCATGCTGGCCGAGCTCGGTGAGGGCGAGCCCGAGGTTGTTGAAGGTCTCGGCCGAATTGGGGTCGAGTTCGATGGCCTGTTCGAAGATCTCCCTGGCCCGCGCGAATTCCCCGCTGTGGTAGCGAGCCACTCCGGCGTTGTTGAGAGTGCGGGCGCGTTCGATCTTCCGTTGGCGCTCGGCCTCTTCGCTGCGTTGGCGCTCGAGCTCCACCTGTTCGGCGACACTGGCGTGTTGCTTCTTCACTTCTTCGGCAATCTCCCGCAGGTGTTCGCGTTCCTCATCGAGGATCCCGCGAGCCTCCTCGAAGATCTTCTGGAATTGCTCGAAGCGTTTCTCCTGGTCCTGGTGGCTCTGGTCGAGGGCCTTCTGGAGGGAGCTGCGCAGGGATTCGTTCTTTTCGGCGTGGTCACGGAATCCCTCCTCGATCTTGGCGTCGGTGGCCTCGAAACGGTCGCAGGTGTCCCGCTCGAAGTGCCCCATTCCCTCGGCCAGAATCGAGACGACCTTCTGTTGGCTCTCCAGAATGGACTCCCGCAATTGGTCCAGAGCTCCGGATCGAGCCTGGGTCTGGGACTCCTGCGCCTGTTGCCAATCCTCGCGTAGGTCCGAGATCGCAGTCTGCAGAGACTCGAATCGCTCGTCGAAGCGGTCCACCTTCTCGTGGAGTCGGTCGAGGTCCTCTCGCAGTCGCGAAGCCTCCTTGGTGACCAGGCGCTCCTGTTGGGTGACGACATTGTCGAGGCCTTCGGCGATGGTCTTGCGCAGGTTGGCCTCGCGCGATTCCTGCTGGTTTCGCGCATCCTCGAGGACCTTTTCGATGGCCGCCACGCTCTCGTGGCTGCTCTCCTCGATGCGCTCGAGGGCCTTTTCCTGAGCCTCGGCCATCCGTTCCCGGGCTTGCTTCAGGTCGGCCCCGAAGTCATGGTGGACCGCGTCGATCTTTTCGCCCAGGCGCTCGGAGATGTGATCGGTGGCCTGGGCCAATTTGTCGAGGGCGCCGAAGACCAGAGATTCGCTGGCCGATCCCGAGGAGCTGGGTCTGGGGTCTTCCGACTCGAGTTCGGTGGCGGCTTCGAGGACCGACTGGGCACTGTCGAGTTCGTGATTCGCGTCGTTCATGACTGCTCCTGCAGGGGATGGAGGTCGGTGTCGAGATCACCGACTCCGATGAGGACGGCACGGAACTCTCCCGCGACGTCGGCCAAATCGTGGGTATAGGCTTGTCGAGCGGCCGTGGAGGTCGTGGTCGGCGACGAGCTCTCGGATTCGAGTTTTTGGTAGCGGGCTCTGGCTTCGGCCGGGCGCACCAGCCGCTCCGCGCATTGAGCCAAGAGACGGTCCACGCGCTGTTGCTGCCGCGCTTCCATCGGTCGATGGGCCAGTCCGCGCAGGGCGGTTTCGGCCCGATCCGCTCGACCGAGTTCCAGCCGGGCCTCCGCGAGCAGGATTCCGCGCCGAATCTGGGCCTTGTCGTCCCCTTCGAGGTCGATCAGGACCTCCTCTGCTTCTCGGCAGCGCCCGCGGTCCAAGAGCCGTCGGGCGAGACGGGTCACCAGGTGGGCGGCGCCGGGATGGCGTCGGCGCTGGTCTTCGAGGGAGGCGATTTCGGCGTCGAGACGGTCCAGCTGGGCCGCGGCCAGGTGTTGGTAGGCCTTTCGCCGTACTTCCGATGCGGCATCGTCGAGCGCCAGGACTCGACCCGCCTCCTCGGCCAGGTCGCTCTGGACCAGGAGTTCCGCCAAGGTCCAACGGATGGTGGCGGTGGCTTCGGGCTGGAGTTCGAGGACCGCGCTCCGCAGGATGTCGAGGGAATCCATGTGACGTCCCTGCTTCCACAGCGCGCGCCCGTAGTTCTCCGCGATGCTCAGATGACGCCGGGCGACCTCGCGATGGGTTTCGAGGCGCGAAGTGAGCTCGTGGAGCTCGGCCCCGGTGACCGCTTCGCTCAGGGGGAGGGCGCGGAGAGCGTCTTCGACCCGGCCGGCCCGGAGAAGGTAGTCGTGTTCGAGAAGGGCGATCCGGGCCATGCCCGGATTCCCGGCCCGCAGCTGCTGGACGATGCGGTGGGCCCGATCCACATCGGCTTCGCGGCGAGTGATGGACTCTTCCAGAATCTCGAGGGCCTCTTCCCATCGCTCGCTCTCGACGCAGCGCTCGGCCAGGGTCAGAGAGATCTGGGTCTGGTCGGGACAGCGACGGTGGAATTCGGCCAGCATCGACCGGCGGGCGTCGGGGTCGTAGTGGGCGTCGGCTCCTGCCTCCGAGACGCAGAGAGCCGCGGCGTCGATCATCCGATGCCGGAGGAGAACTCGGGCCATGGAGACCACGGCTTCGAGGTCTTCGCGATAGGCATCCCGCACTCGGCGGAATCCGGTGAGGACGGCTTCGATCCGTGCGCCGTCGTGTTGATCGACCCGAGAGAGCAATTCGCAGGAGAATTCGGGGCGGCCGGCGACCCGGGCGGCGTCGGCCAGGGCCAAGACCAGATCCAGATCCGCTTCCTCCGTGGTGGCCTGTGCTTCGAACTCGCCCAGGATCCGGGCTGCGATCTCCGGGTCCACCCGGACCGCTTGTTCGAGGAGCCGTGCTGCGTCCGACCACTGCTGTCGTTGGGCGTGGTAGCAAGCCATGCGAAAGAGGTCGTGGCCGCTCACCGCGGGGTGGGCTTCGAGGACCTGGATCTTCTCGGCCACCCGGGCGGAGAGGGAGTCATCGCACTTGGCCGCATGGGACCAGGCCTCCAGCGCATCGGCCGGACGTCCGGCTCGATAACAGGCCTCGCCCATCAGGAAGTGGGCGCCGGCGCTTCCGGGGTGGGAATCCAGAATCGCCTGGAGGATGTTCACGATTCGTTCGGAGTCCTCATCCGTCCGCCGCAGGAGTCGCTGGACGGCTTGGAGAGCCTCGGTGAGGCGCCCTTCTTCCACCAGAACTCGGGTCGCCAGGAGTTCGAGGCGGGAGGCGGCGTTGTCGTCGCAGACCGGTCGGCCCCGTTCGCAGACCGCTCGGAGAGGGCCGAAGCGCCCGATGTCGAAGAGAGCCTGGGCGTAAGTGATCCACAGAGCTCCGCTTTCGGGACCGACCTCCCTTTCGAGGAGTCGGTCGAATTGGGAGCAGAGCTCGTCGCAGGCCGCGGGATTCTGTCGGAGGGCCTCCCCGAGCTGGGTCCCCGCACCGAGGAGGTCTCCGCTTTCCATGAGCAATTCGGCCAGAGCGGCGCGGAGGACTGCGGCCTCGGGATGTTCGCGCAGCGCCGCTTCGAGGTGGCGCCGCGAAGTGTCGGCCATGTCCTCGCCGCCGGTGACTTGAAGCACGGCCAGCTCGGAGAGGCCACGGTCGAAGTCTCCGGCCAAGAGGGCGGCGTAGGCAATGGGATGACGGAATCGTTGGGCCGCATCCACCGATGGCGCACAGGCATCCATGCACCGCAGCAGGCACTGGCTCCTCGAACTCTTTTCTTCGACGAGCAGGAGGAAGACCCCTTCGAGATCTTCGTGAGCTTCTTGGTCGAGTCCATCGACATCGAGTTGGAGGCCTTCCTCGGGGGCGTCTTCGAAGTCGACCGACTGGAAGCCGTCGATGGCCGGCGCCGGGTCGGCCTTGACCGCCGAGCTCTTGGCGGTCCCGAAGATTCGATCGATGATCTCGCGGAGAACTTCGTCCGCGTCTCGGTCGAGCAGGGCCCGACCGGCGGCGAGGAGAAAGCTCCGCTGAGCCTTGATGACCTCGAGACAACGACCGGTGACCGAGATCGCGGTCGTCGCATCGACTTCGGGATGTTCCCAGATCTCCCGCAGGATCTCGTTGCAGCGATCGCCGTCCTTGGCGCGGGCCGCGAGGACGGCACCGAAGGAGAGGAGCGAGATTCGCGTGTCCTCGGGCCAGTCCGACCGCACCGAGTCGATGGCGTCGAGGAGTCTTCGCAGTGCGGCCACGTCGCGGTCGGAGATCGCGTTGGCCTGTTCGGCCGCTCCACCGAGGTCCTGATCGAAGATCGCGGCTTCGGCCAATGCGGTGGTGAGCGCGCTCGCTTCGGCTTCGTCGCCACTGCCGACCATGAGGCGTCGGATTTCGGAGACTTCGATCACTCCACTCTGTCGCAGTTCTCGCGAGTACTGAGCGGCTTCTTCGGCCTGGTGAAGGACGACGAAGAGTCGTAGACGCAGTTTGGCCAAGCTGGCCGAATCCCGGGTCTCTTCGTCGGCGCGCACGAGAGTCTCGAGGATCTCCTCCCGCAGCGAAGCATCTGCCTCGCAGGCCTCGCTGTAGAGATCGGCCGCCGAGTCGTTCTCGCCCAGGGCCAGCGATGCATGTGCCCGAGTGGCGAGCCACCGTCCCCGCTCCTTCTTGGGCGGGTCCACCGGGGCCAGGAGTTCGCGGACCTGGGCTGCCAGGGAGGAGTTCTGTTGGAGAGCGTGGGTCCAGTCCTGGCAGGCGGCGCGAAGTTGTCCCGCCGCGGCTCGGCAGCAACCGCGGGCCAGGGCGATCTCGGGCCGCTGCCGGGGATCCTCGGCTTCGCAGAGTTCGTTCAGAGTCTCGGACAACTCCGGGTCCAGATCGAGGAGGGCTCGGGTCGCGTCGGCGAAGATCGCGGCGTCCCCATTGGCGTGTGCGGCCACCAGTCGGGAGACCTGGATCTGCAATACCTTGGCGTCGGGGGTATTCGGAGTGGCGGCCAGGCTCTGGTGGCGCATGGCGACCCGTTTGGCGTAGACCTCGACTTCCCGGGGACTCACCTTGTCGATGACTTCGAAGGCGGCGACCAGACGTCGGGCGGCGGCGTGGTCGTCGATGAGGAACTCCGCCAGCGGCAGATTCGGCCGCTGGGAGAAATGATCTCCACACGCGCCCAGGATCTTGTCCCGGGTGTCCGGGAACCTCCTCAGGAGGGTCTTGATCGAATTGAGTCCCGAAGCGGGATCTTCCAGATCGAAGGCGGTCAGAGCCGCTTCGAAGAGATAGTGAGGGCTGTCCTCGTGCTTTTCGGCCCAATTCAGGAGCAGATCCAGCGCTTGGCGGTCCTCGCCCTTCTCTCGGAGGGCGCGCGCCTTCTGCAGGTTCTTCTCCAGATTGTGGCCCAGGCCCCATGAGACCATTCAGGCACCCCCACGGTGATGCTGAGAGGATCGATCTTTCGCAATTCGCGCCAGGCGCATCGGCTCCCGAGCGAAATACGTACCAGAACGGCCCCGGAGAGTGCGGGGCCGTTCGGCAACCTCGGTTGCGAGGTTCTCAGGAGAGTCGGAATCTACTCCGAGGGGAGGGTCTCGAGGCGGAGCGGGCCGGAATTCGGATCCAGCGCGATGTCGATGAGCTGGGAGAAACCCGACTCGTTGCCACTCGCGTCTCGGGCGGCCACCCGATAGTAGTAGTGGTTTCCCATGTCGACCCGGCGGTCGGTGTAGCTGTTGGAATTGATCAGGTCGCTCGACACTTGGTGGAACGGACCGTCCGGACGGATGCTCCGATAGAGAACATAGCCCGCGAGGTCTGCGTCGGTGACGTTCGCATCCCAGGAGAGAGTGATCTCGGCGTCGCTACCGATCTGGCCCCAGGCCGACACTCCCGAAGGAACGGCGGGCGGTGCGGTATCGATGTTGGGCGAGGCAGGGGTGCTGTCGTTCCCGCAACCCGCGAAAGCGGCGAGCGCGAGGACGGCGACGATGGTGAACAGAATCCTGGGGGCGTGATTGACCGCCATGACCAGAAACCTCCGAAGGTGCCTTCCGTGCGAGGGACACAGAAGTCGTTGATGTTTGGTTTCGATCCGCGGCGGATCCCAATACGATTCGGGGCTCCAGTGCGTATCGAGGTGCTTGACCCGGCGAGGGCAAGAGGCGTACCACCTCGAGATCGGCTCCGGGCAGCGGACGGTCTCGGCGTCGATTCGCAGCCCATCTCAAGATTCGGACCTCCTTCCCGTCGCTTCCCGTGAGGACCCGCGGCGGACCGGCAACGCGCAAGAATGGTGAATTCTGCAATGCCATCCCGCAGATCGCGACGCGAGATATGGAGTAAGTTCGCCATTGACAAGGGTTTGGTGGAGAGTTAACGCTTGCACGACGCACCGCGATCGGCGGAGGAGCCGCGGCCAGCCTTAACAGCGAATCCAAGGGGTCTCCCTATGACCAAACAGGACATCGTCGAAGACATTGCTCTGCGCACCGGACTGACGAAGAAAGAGGTGGGCGAGGCGATGGAGTGCTTTCTGAGTCGTGTCTCCCAGACCCTGGTCGAGGGAGGGCATCTGGAGATCCGTGGCTTTGGCACCTTCAAGGTGAAGGAGCGCAAGGCTCGAATGGCCCGTAATCCTCGGACCGGGGAGACCGTTCCCGTCCCGGCTCGGCGGGTGCCGGTATTCAAGGTGAGCAAGATGCTCAAGGATCGCGTCGCGGGCGAGTGATCGAAGAGGATGAGCGAAGCTCCTCTCGACGGGCGATGAAGACCATCGACCTACGAAGTGACACCGTCACTCAACCCACCGCTTCCATGCGGGAGGCCATCGCCACCGCGGTGGTGGGGGATGATGTTTTCGATGAAGACCCCACCGTACATCGGCTGCAGGAGCGCATGGCGGCCCTCACTGCCAAGGAGACCGCGCTCTTCGTGCCCAGTGGGACCATGAGCAATCAGCTGGCGCTGCGCGCGCAGACTCGTTGGGGGGATCAAATCCTCTGCCATGGCGATGCCCACATCTACCGTTACGAGGCGGGGGCTCCCGCCGCACTGAGCGGGTTGCAGATCGCGACCCTCGAATCTTCGGATGGCTCCATCTCCCGCGAGCAGATCGAGAAAGCCCGCAACCCCGACGATCTGCACTGCGCTCGAGCGGCCTTGGTGGCCTTCGAGAACACCCACAACCGATGCGGGGGGAGAATCCTGGATCACGGCGAGTTGGTGGAAACCGCGAATTGGGCCCGGAGCACCGGGTTGCGGGTGCACCTGGACGGTGCTCGTCTGTGGAATGCGGCGGCGGCCACGGGGATTTCCATCGCGGAGTGGACGGCACCCTTCGATTCGGTGAGTCTCTGCCTCAGCAAGGGACTCGGAGCTCCGGTGGGTAGTGTTCTGGTGGCATCGCGAGAGGTGATCGAAAGGGCTCGCCGGATCCGCAAGCAATGGGGAGGGGGAATGCGCCAAGCCGGGCTCCTCGCGGCGGCGGGTCTCCACGCTCTCGATCACCACGTGGATCGTCTGGCCGAGGACCATCGGAGGGCGGCCTGGTTGGCCCGCGAGTGGAAGCATCCCCGACTCCGGCTCGCTGCGGCTCCGGAGACGAATATCGTCCTCTTCGATGTCCTCTCCGGGGCGGGGTCGGCCGCGGTGGTCGCGGATCTCGGGGAGTTGGGAATTCGGGTCAGCGCCTTCGGCGAGCGCCGAGTCCGTCTCGTGACCCACCTGGGAATCGATGACGGGGACTGCGAAGAGGTCCTGGCGAGGCTGGATCGAGCCTACCCCGGGAGGAAGGAGCCTCGATGAAGATCGTCATCGTCGGAGCCGGGGCGGTGGGGTCCTTGGTGGCCGAGCGCCTGGCCGGCGACTTTCACAACGTCACTCTCATCGAGGCCGACGAGACCATCGCCACCCAGGCCCAGCAGTCACTGGACGCCTTGGTGCTCCGCGGCAACGGAGCCACGGTCGAGAAGCTGAAGGAGGCCCAGGCGGACAAGGCCGACATCGTCATCGCGGTCACCAACCACGACGAGATCAACATGCTCGCCTGCATCCAGGCGGGCCACCTGGGAGTGGCCACCCGGGTGGCGAGAGTGCGGAATCCGGAGTACTGCCACGATGAAATGACCAGCCTCATGGGCATCGACCGGGTCATCAACCCCGACCGGGTGGTGGTCGAGGAGATTCACGAATTGCTTCTGCGACCGGCCGCGACCGAGCTCTACGAATTAGCCGATGGCCGGGTCCAGGTGATCGGGGCCCGGGTGGCGGCCGGGGCCGGAGTCCTGGGAAAGACCCTGCGACAGGTCGAGGAGGAGGTGGGCTCTCGGTG
>JAJRXK010000061.1 GCA_024276305.1 Candidatus Krumholzibacteriota bacterium | reverse complement strand
TCAGAGTCCGGGAGCCATCCACGACTCGAGTGGGCGCGCATCGTCTGGCCGAAAGAGTGTAACCGATCAGAGTCCGGGAGCCATCCACGACGGATACCACGGAGCGAGATCGAGAGCGAGCAGTGTAACCGATCAGAGTCCGGGAGCCATCCACGACGCTGAACGTCGGGCAACGACATGCGGCCAGAGTGTAACCGATCAGAGTCCGGGAGCCATCCACGACCGAACAAGTGATAGTGAAGCGCACCACGCGAGTGTAACCGATCAGAGTCCGGGAGCCATCCACGACATCATGCGATTCGCATCCATTTTGTCCGCAGTGTAACCGATCAGAGTCCGGGAGCCATCCACGACAAGGGATTTTCCAATTCCTGAAATCGAAGTATCAAACAATCCGCAACCCGCCCCTCTTGAGGAACCTGCACGTCACACGACGTAAGCAAATGTCACCTTCGAGAGGATCCGCTGTGAAACTCCGATACTCGATACTCCCCATACTCCTACTGCTATTCGCATCCGCCATGCTCCCTGGCTGTGACCGCGACAGCAATGCTCCATTCTCGCCCGAGAACACGATCGAATCGTCGCGCCCCGCTCCCGGCGTGGCCCCATTGGTGCCGACAGTGAACACCGATGCGCTAGCGGATCAAACGATGGAATTCGTCCTCGGAGTTCTCGACGACATGATGAGCGGCGACCCGGCCCGAGGCGACCAAGCCCTCGCGGTGATCGAATCCTACGATCCGGGATTCTACCAGAGTCTGATTGATGCATTGACCGCAGCCGCTGGAGGGGGCAACCCCGGAGTTGTCACCCTCGAACTCCAGGTTCCCGAAGGACTTGCAGTGCAGGGCGGCGGATCCCACACGATCAAGATCACGATCGAGGGATCGGTCACGATCAAGAAGAACAGTTGGTTCAGCGTAGCTGGAGTGAAGACCGAGTTCCTCGACGACACGACGTTCAAGGGGAAAAAGGTCTTCGAGTTCAAGGTCGATTGCGGCGAGGGTGTCGAAATCACGTCACGCACGAGAACCACGAAGACATTCAATAACCAGACCTTTGCGTGGGGTGACCAGGAAAACGGCGGTTCGATCACCATCAACGGAAAGATCGTCATCACCGTCGAGATTGGTACATGCAAGGACGGAGCAGGCGGTTTGACACCGGTCGACCCTGTTGGTGGCGACCAAGTGCTGGTCGGTCGCTACCCAGCTTCGGTGACGTCGCCTGCTGTCGCGGAAATGGAAGCCTACTTCTTCGGTATCTTTGACGACCTGTTCAGTGGAAACAGCGCATTGCAGGTCGCGGCCCTCGAGGACCTTTGGAATCTGGACCCAGGCATCTACCCGGGCATGCTCGAGTCGCTCTTGCCGAGCGCCGATGAAGCAGGGCAAGAGGCGATCCGCCAACTCATCGCCGACTACTGGGGCAGCAATGGAAACTTCGCCTATCGAACCGACACCGAAGGTTTCGATTGGTGCTTCGTTTTCAAGGTCAATGGGACGGTCACGATCAAGGGCAACCTCATTCTTGACCTGCCATGGCCCATTGGAACGCAGAAGATCGCGATCAACGAAACATTCCCGGTAAATTGGTCCTCTGCGAACGGCTGCGGCGACTGCGTGCTCAAGACGCGCACAACGAGACCGGTTGACCTCAGAGGGCTTCCCTTCGTGACCCCCGCGTTTCCGATCCCATACACTCCGGGCGCGACGGCGAAGCTCGACGTCACGATCGACGTCAAACTGAAGCTCGTTGTCGAGGGATACCAGTGCGACCCGCCGAAGGAGATCAATCCTCAGGCGCTCAACAACTAGCGTTGAGCAGATCGCGAAGTGAGAGGCATGAGCCCGCTCGAAGATTCCGGGCGGGCTCATGCGTTCCATCCCGCGGGAGGCACGGGTGCGTTTCCGCGACGGGGGAACGTACGCCCGAGCGTCTTGTCCGCAACGTGAGCTCCCCCCGGGGCCCATCTTTGCGAAATCTGCCGACAATATGCTACGATTGAAAGGCTCGTGCACCATGGTCCTGGTATATTCGGGGTACTGTCATGTTCCGTCGCCTCTCACCTCCTCAGATGCTGATCGTGTCCTTGATGATCGGCGCTGCATTGCTTTCGACCGCTACGTCGGCGTTTGCAGAGTCCGTCCACACTTCCAAGCCCACGCCTCCGTTGGACCTCGAGTGGGTGTTGCCTTCCGGCGACCTTCCGGGGGCGGGCGCCACCACGAATGTAGCCCTTCGCTTGACGACTCGACAGTCGCTCGAGGGATTGCGAATCGAAGTCGAGCAGGGTGGCACGGTTCGTCCGGTCCGATCGGGGTGGGATATTGGAGGAAGTCTCGTCTCTGGAAATCCTCGTCTGATCTCCATCCCGGTGGCATTGATCGGAAGCGGCGAAGGCAGAATCATGGCCCGGGTCTTCTTCCGAGTCGCGGGACAGCCGTGGAGTGGGATGCGGGCTCGCGAACTCTTCTTCGACGTTCGTCCCCGTCGCACCGTTGCCGCGCCCGACGCAGTCTTCTGGCTCCATCGTAAGATTCTCGAGCAGAAGTTCCGTTCGCAATCGATCGATCCCGAGCAGCAGCGCAAGTTGCGCAACGAGCTTCACGGGGCCATCGCTCCGCCGACGATCATGGAGGGAAGGCGCCTCGATGGGAAGCCGCTCAGCACCCCGGACACGGACAGCGAAGTCGAAGCAAAGATGGCTGGCAAGAGTTCCGCTCCTCGCGCTCCGGCTGGCAACATCACGATTTCCGGGTTCATCAATTGGCAGGATTCCGCTGGTCAATGGCATCCCTGTCGTCAGATCGATGTGATGATCATCGACCTCGACATGCCGTTCTCGGCCGATGACACGCTCACCACCGTGACCACCGACGACAATGGTCGCTATTCGGCGACGGTGGCCAACCAGCTGCTCGACAACATCGACGTTGTCATTGTGCCTCTGTCGCGTGGCCCCAATTTCGCGGTGGTGGACGTTGGACAACGGAACACTCCGTGGTCCGCCAATCAGGCCACCTGGTGGGTGAAATCGGCTGCGAACCACAACGATCTCACCTCGGACGCCATCATCTCGATGAATCTCCGCAATGACCTGGGAGATGCCTACAATGCGTTCTCGGTCTGCGATGGCATTCTCGAAGCTTTTCGCTACGGGGCTCTCCTCCATGGATCGGCGCTCCCCAACCTGCCGGTGGAGTTTCCAGGTCCGGGAACGGCGTCCTTCTTTTCGTCTTCGGGCGGCGACCACCTTTCCATTCTGCGATTGGATCGTTATGACTGGGACGTGACCCACCATGAAGCGGGGCATTACCTGGCCAAGGTGCACAATCTCGACAACAGTCCCGGAGGTACTCATAGTAGTCAGGAAAACCTGAGCGAGCGCCTCGGCAAGGATCAGGGCACCC
>JAJRXK010000060.1 GCA_024276305.1 Candidatus Krumholzibacteriota bacterium | reverse complement strand
TCGGGTGCAACCAATTCAGTTGACTTGACGGGCGGTGTGTACAAGGCCCGGGAACGGATTCACCGCGGCATGCTGATCCGCGATTACTAGCGATTCCGACTTCATGCAGTCGAGTTGCAGACTGCAATCCGAACTGAGGCGTGCTTTTTGGGATTGGCTCCCCCTCGCGGGTTCGCAGCCCTCTGTACACGCCATTGTAGCACGTGTGTAGCCCTGGACGTAAGGGCCATGATGACTTGACGTCGTCCCCACCTTCCTCCGGTTTATCACCGGCAGTCTCCCTAGAGTTCCCACCATTACGTGCTGGCAACTAAGGACAGGGGTTGCGCTCGTTGCGGGACTTAACCCAACATTTCACGACACGAGCTGACGACAGCCATGCAGCACCTGCCTAGGGGTCCGAAGAAGGGTGTATCTCTACACCTGTCCCCTAGATGTCAAGCCCAGGTAAGGTTCTTCGCGTTGCATCGAATTAAACCACATGCTCCACCGCTTGTGCGGGCCCCCGTCAATTCCTTTGAGTTTCACCCTTGCGAGCGTACTCCCCAGGTGGTCCACTTAATGCGTTAGCTGCGGCACCGAAGGGGTAGGACCCCCGACACCTAGTGGACATCGTTTACGGCTAGGACTACCGGGGTATCTAATCCCGTTTGATACCCTAGCTTTCGTGCCTCAGCGTCAGTACCGGACCAGAAGGCCGCCTTCGCCACGGGTGTTCTTCCTGATATCTGCACATTTCACCGTTACACCAGGAATTCCACCTTCCTCTTCCGGACTCAAGCCTCGCAGTTTCAAAGGCAGTTCCACGGTTGAGCCGTGGGATTTCACCTCTGACACACGGGGCCGCCTACGCACCCTTTACACCCAGTAAATCCGAACAACGTTCGCTCCCTCCGTATTACCGCGGCTGCTGGCACGGAGTTAGCCGGAGCTTCCTTTGGAGGTACCTTCAGACCCAATAGCTATTCACTATTGGGCTTTATTCCCTCCTGACAGAGGTTTACAACCACTAGGGCCTTCATCCCTCACGCGGCGTCGCTCGGTCAGGCTTTCGCCCATTGCCGAAGCTTCTCGACTGCTGCCTCCCGTAGGAGTCTGGGCCGTATCTCAGTCCCAGTGTGGCCGGACACCCTCTCAGGCCGGCTACCCATCGTTGCCTTGGTGGGCCGTTACCCCACCAACAAGCTAATGGGAGGCGGGACCATCTTCGCGCGACAGCTTCCAAGGAGAGGCCATCTTTCCCGGTGAATCATGCGAATCACCGAATCATGCGGTATTAGCGTCCCGTTAGGAACGTTATTCCCCACACGAAGGTAGGTTTCCCACCCGTTACTCACCCGTTCGCCACTGTACTTGCTTCCCGAAGGAAGCTTTCTCGTTCGACTTGCATGCCTAATCCACGCCGCCAACGTTCGTTCTGAGCCAGGATCAAACTCTCCGTTGTCAAAATAGAAGACGATCACCGAAGCGATCGCCCTTATCTTGATGGTGGTCTCAGGCGCCGAAGCACTCGAGCCACCGATAACGTGAGTAAGTACACCAAAACGATCCGATTTCGGGCCGAAGCCCAAGGACAGATCGCGGTCGTACTCGTCTCCTGGAATTGAATCGGGTCTTACACGCTATTCGATTGTCAAAGAACCAAGTCGGTGGAATCGTGCTCCATCTTCGACTACGCCGCCACGGACGGCCATTTCCCGCATTCGCGGGCGGACTGCACACAGTAAAGCTGGCCCGGTGGAGTGTCAAGAAATTCTTCGAACTCTCTCACCCCAGCCGCGCCACCCTCCTCACCCTCGGGTGAGGTCCCGTGTGCAGCGGACGCGCAATATAGACAGGGGCCTGGGGGGCGTCAAGAGCTCGGCGGCAATTTCTTCCAGAAATGTTCAGCGCTCCCACCGGCGTCGCCCATCCCCTACCTCCACTCCCTCAGTCGCGGTCCCTCTCTGCGAATCGGATGTCCAGGAAAAGCCGCTTTCCGACCTTGATCCGGTACTGTTGCCCCCCCGCCGCAGCGAGGCTCCACTGGGGATCGCGGATCTGCTCGCCATCGACGCGAACCCCGCCCTGCTCGATCAATCTGCGGGCCTGAGAGCGGCTGGGCGCCGCGCCCACCTCGCAGAGGAGCCCGGGCAGCCACACCGCCTCCTCCGACGCGGGGAGTTCGTGGAGCGGTACCTCCTCGGGGTCGTCCTTGCGGACGAAGATTCGATCGAAAGCCGCCTCGGCTCGTTGCCCAGCTCCCTCCCCGTGGAATTGGTCGCAGAGGTTGCGGGCCAAGCGCCGTTTGATGGTCCCCGGGTTGGTCCGGCCTTCCCGGAGGTCCTCCTGCACCGCCTCGAGATCGTCGGCATCGAGGTCCGAGAGCAATTCGAACCAATTGGGCATCAGGGCGTCGGGAATGCTCATGACCTTGCCGAACATCTGCTCGGGTGCTTCTTCGATGCCGATGGAATTGCCCAGGCTCTTGCTCATCTTCTCCTTCCCATCGGTCCCCACGAGGAGCGGCAGGGTCATCACACTCTGGGGAGCCATCCCCCGTCCCCGCTGGAGCTCGCGACCGACGAGAAGGTTGAACTTCTGGTCGGTTCCCCCGAGCTCCACATCGCTCTCCAGGACCACCGAATCATAACCCTGGAAGAGCGGGTAGAGGAATTCCTGGAGGCTGATGGCGATACCGGAGGTGTAGCGCTTCTGGAAGTCATCCCGCTCGATCATCCGAGCCACGGTGTATTCGCTGGCCAAGCGCAACACTTCCGCCGCGGTCATGGGCAAATTCCATTCGCTGTTGAAGCGCAACTCGGTGCGGTCCTCGCGCAGCACTCGAAAGACCTGGCGACGATAGGTGTCCGCATTCTCCAGGACTTGTTCGCGACTGAGCATTGGCCGCGTCGCGCTCTTTCCGGAGGGATCACCGATCATGGCGGTGAAATCGCCGATCAGGAAAATCACTTGGTGGCCCATGTCCTGAAACTGTCGCAGCTTGCGGATCTGCACCATATGACCCAGATGTAGATCCGGCGCGGACGCGTCGAAGCCCTCCTTCACCCTCAGAGGCCTCCCCTGGGCCACGCTCTTCTCGAGCTTCTCCCGAAACTCCTCCTCTGGAAGGATCTCCACTACTCCCCGCTGGAGGACTCTGAGTTGTTCGTTCACCGAGAGCGTGGGCTTCATCGGAACATCCACCGACCGATCGAGGTAGAAGGTGAGAGGCGACACCGACACGGGGCCATCAAGGCCGCGACGCTAGCAAGAGCCCCAGTTCTCGTCAAGACGGCCCCACACCCGACCTTGCCCCCGACTCGCTTCGCGGATAGCTTCGTGCACGCCCGCCGCCAGCCCCAGGAAATCCCCGGCAGTCCGGCCGACCCGGGTGAAGTCCCTGGGCCGAGAGGAAAGCATGGCCACCGAGTCTCCTCACACCTCCCGACCTTCCTCCACCCGCGTGCCGCGGACCATCTCGGCGCGTCGCCTGAAGATCGCGGCCTTCGGGTTCGGGGGACTCTGCGTCATCGCGATCGGCGCGGGGCTTCTCACCCTGAACTTCCTCTCCAAGGACCTTCCCAGTCCGGCCCGCCTCCAGACCATCGAGCCGGCGATCAAGACTCTCGTCTTCTCCGCCGACGGCGACACTCTCCGGGAGTACTACCGTCAGAACCGAGTGCCCATCCGCCTCGAGGAGATTCCCCCTGGGCTTCTCCAGGCGGTCATCGACACCGAAGACCGTGACTTCTACTCCCACTACGGAGTGACCCTACGGGGATTCGCGCGGGCAGCGGTGGTGAACCTGCGCAGCGGGAGAGTGGCTCAGGGAGGTTCGACCCTGACCATGCAACTCGCTCGAAGCCTCTTCCTCCACCAACGTCGCGAGGTCACACGGAAGATCCGAGAGATCCTCCTCGCGATTCAGATCGAGCGGAGCTACACCAAGGACGAGATCCTCGAGATGTACCTCAATACGATCTATTTCGGGCCCGCCTACGGAGTGGAGGCCGCCTCGCAGTCCTTCTTCGGCAAGAGCGTGCGCGACCTCGCGCCCGCGGAGTACACCTTGTTGGCGGGAGTCCTGAACAACCCGGGGTTCTATTCTCCCTATCGTCACCTGGACCGGGCCTACAAACGCCGCGCCACCGTCCTCGCCAACATGGTCCGGCAAGGACACCTCACCCGTGCCGAGGCGGAGGCCATCGGGCAGTCGGAGGTGACGATCGTCCGGGAAGTCGCTCAGGATGCACTTGCCCCCTACTTCGTGGAGATCATCCGGCAGTACCTCGAAAACCACTACGGCGTCAAGAAGCTCTACGAAGACGGGCTCCGGGTCTACACCACGCTGGATTCCCGATTGCAGCGCATCGCCGAGCGAAACCTCGAAGAGCATCTCTCCACCCTCGAAGAGCGCGAGGACTACGAGATGACCCGCGCGCTCTTCGACAGTCTCAACGCGGAGACCGAAGAGACCCTCCGGCCCAAGTACCTTCAGGGAGCGTTGATCGCGGTGGATGCGGTCACCGGCGAGGTGAAGGCCCTCGTGGGAGGCCGCGACTTCGAAACCTCCAAGTTCAACCGTGCCACTCAGGCCCTGCGTCAGCCGGGATCGGTGTTCAAGCCTTTTCTCTACACCGCAGCGCTGAAACAGGGTTGGACTCCGGCCAGCATTCTGCTCGACACTCCCGTCGAGGTCGATACCGGCAGCGACGAACTCTGGCGGCCGGTGAACTTCTCGGGGACCTTCGAGGGGCCGGTCAGCCTCCGATATGCCCTGGCTCATTCGATCAACGTTCCCGCGGTGCGTCTCATCCTGGAGATCGGCACCCAGCCCGTCCTCGAAGTCGCCAGCTCCATGGGCATTCGCTCCGAGATTCCCGATGTCTATTCCATCGCCCTCGGCGCCGGAGAGGCCCGCCTCATCGAATTGACCGATGCCTACACCGCCTTTGCCAACCACGGGATTCGTGCCCGTCCCCACTTCTTCTCGCGGATCGAGAATGCCCGAGGAGAAGTCCTCGAGGAGCAGCGGTCCTTCCAGGAGGAAGTTCTGGACGAGGACACGAACTACATCATGGTCGACATGATGCGCACCGCCCTGAAGGAAGGCACTGGACGCAGCGCGAAGCGCTATGGCTTCGCGAGAGACGCGGCCGGCAAGACCGGAACGACCGACCGTTACACCGACGCCTGGTTCGTGGGCTACACTCCGGATCTGGTCTGCGGGGTGTGGGTCGGATTCGACGACAAGATCAGCATGGGACGGCGCAAGACGGGCGCGGTGATGGCCTTGCCCATCTGGGCTCGCACCATGAACGAGTATCTCGAAGGGACGACGGAGTCCTACTTCCAGCGTCCCGACGGGGTGGTCGACCGTCTGGTCTGCGCCGACTCCGGCCAGCTTCCCTCGCTGGCCTGCACCAATGTTCACCAGGAGATCTTCGTCGAAGACAACGTTCCCACCCGGATCTGCGAGATTCACCAACCGGGAATGACGGATGTGAGAGACCAGGCGGGGGACTTCGAAGCTATCGACGACCGAGCCTCCCGCGATGACGAATTCGACACCGGCGGAGGGAAGTGATTCCGTTGCGAAGCGCCGATCTCGGAGCCGAAGCGGCTCGACTCCGGAAACACTGAGGCACGACCGGCTGCGATTGGGAAGAACTCGCCCGGGCGATTGGAATTGTGGCCCATCGAGCTGCTAGGATTTCCCCGTTCCAACTTCCTCGCGCCCGCCTCCTTCCCTCGGAGAATCTCTATGTCCATGCAACGGTGCCTCTCTCTCACGGTCCTCCTCCTGTGCGCGATCGCTCTCGTCGCCGGTGCGACTTCCTTCGCCCAGGCGGCCACGCCAGTCGCCCAGGACGATTCCTCCTCCGCGACCTGGAGCCTGCCCCTCGACGCGGCGGGACTTCCCCTCTGGCTCAGTGCGAGCGAGGACGAAGACGACGGCGACCACCACGATGACGGCGACTGCGACGACGACCATCACGGGGACGACAACGATCATGGGGACGACGGTGATCACGGTGGCGGGGATGACGAGGACGACGACACCGGACACGAAGAAGGCGGGGGGATGGTCGCCACTCAGAATCTGAGCTGGTCGTCGCTGAAGACCTCCTACTAGAGGTCTTGCGGAGCGAGTCGGCCCGCGCTCCTCGAGGAGTGGGGTCGGCTCGCTACTGTTATCGCCGCGAGGCGCTCCTCAGTGGCAGTACTCCAAGAGCAAGGGGCGACGCTCGACCTCTTCCTCTGCGATTCTGGTGGCCCGCCGCAAACGCTCTCGCGCCGCCTCCGCACGATCCTCGTCCCGTGCGAAGATCCGAAGCAGAGGTTGCCCCTCCTCCACCCGATCGCCAACTCGGACCACGTATTCCAGTCCTACGGAGAGGTCGATGATGTCGGTATGACGGAGTCTGCCTCCGCCCAGGTCGACTGCGGCCAAGCCCACCTGCTTGGTGTCGATCCCGGAGAATCTACCCTCGGCGGGTGCCCGAAAGGGCTCCACCTCCGGAGCGATCTCCAATGATCGGCTCGGAGAGTCGCGGTCGAGACGGCCCCCGTGGGCTTCGACCATGGCGAGGAAGCGATCCATCGCCTGTCCCCCGTCGAGAAGTGCTTCGAGGCGCGGCCGCAATTCCTCCGCCGTGCCCAGCCCGGCCAACGCCCCCATCTCCATGACCAGGGCCAGGGTGAGCTCTCTCACTTCGGCGGGCCCTCCGCCCGCCAACACCGCCAATGACTCCCGCACTTCGATGGCGTGGCCGATCGCACCGAGGGGCTCGTCCATATTGGTGATCCAGGCGCTGATCTTCTTGCCGGCCCGCCGCCCCACCGCGATGAGGGCTGCCGCCAGGACCTGCGCTTCCTTCAGGTCCTGCATGAAGGCCCCGCTCCCGCACTTGAGATCGATGACCAGGTGCTCCGGACCCGCCGCGAATTTCTTGGAGAGGATACTGCTCACGATGAGTGGCACGCAGTCCACCGTCCCGGTGACGTAGCGCAGAGCATAGAGCCGCCGATCGGCCGGAGCCACGCGGGCGGTCTGACCGATGATCGAACAGCCGACTTCCCGTACCACGGCGACCATCTCTTCCCCCGAGAGGTCGACCCGATAACCGGGAATGGCCGTGAGCTTGTCCAGGGTCCCCCCAGTGTGGCCGAGCCCGCGTCCCGAGAGCATGGGGACCCGCAGGCCGAGACAGGCCGCCAGGGGCGCGAGAGGCAGGCTGATCTTGTCTCCTACCCCTCCGGTGGAATGCTTGTCCGCCGTCGGCTCTTCGATGGAGGAGAGGTCCAGCTGATCTCCGCTGTCCCGCATCGCCTCCGTGAGCACGAAGGTCTCTTCGGTGTCCAGACCGCGGTGCCAAACCGCCATCAGCCATGCGGCGAGCTGGTAATCGGGAACCGACTCGTCAGTGATGGATTGGACCCACCATCGCAGATCCTCGGGCCGGTGGGTCCCACCCCGCTTCTTGGCCTCGATCATTTCGATGGGATTCACTAGTAGCCGCCCTTCGCGCCGCCCTCGCCCCGCACGATCTTGATCCCGGCACTCGCGCCGATCCGATTCGCTCCGGCGGCGATCATGGCTTCCGCCCCTTCGCGGTCCCGCACGCCACCACTGGCCTTGACCCCCATGCTCGGCCCCACGACCCGCCGCATCAGCCGGACGTCCTCGGCGGTGGCCCCACCTCCGGCGAATCCGGTGGAAGTCTTCACGTAATTAGCTCCAGCGTCCTGAGCCAAGACACAGGCCTCGACCTTCTCCTCGTCACTCAAGAGGGAGGTCTCCAGAATCACTTTCACACAGGCTCGGTCCCCAGCGGCCTGGACCACCGCGTGGATGTCCTGACGAGCCTCCGAGAGCAGGCGGCTCTTGATGGCTCCCACATTCAGCACCATGTCGACTTCGGTCGCTCCATCGGCGATGGCAACCCGGGCCTCCTCGGCCTTGATCACCGAGCGATTGGCTCCCAAGGGGAATCCGATCACGGTACAGACCTCGACCCCGCTGCCCGCGAGCTCTCTCGCGCAGACCGACACCCAGGTCGGATTCACACACACCGACGCGAAATGGTAGTCCCGAGCCTCGGCACAGAGATGACGGATCTCCTCCGCGGTTGCGTCGGGCTTGAGAAGGGTGTGGTCGATGGTGTGGGCGAGATCGGGCGGCAGGGTGGCAGCCTTGGCCTGGCAACCCAACCGGCAGGCTCCGCTGTCCACCAGGGACTGCAGTCCGTGGGCCGAGGCCGGCAGGGCCGAAGCACTCAGCTTGGCCCATACTCGGTCGGTGATTTCCTCCACCAATCTTGCGTCCACATCCCACATCGCCGAAGCTCCTCTTCCTGAATCCTCTGGGGCACGGTATAAGGTGGTCGAGTCCCTGTCAACGCACCCGGACTGGTGGTTCATGACCGGCCTCTTTCCCGATGACACGCCGAAGGAATCCAGTGACCAGGATCGGCCTCTGGCCGAACGCATGCGTCCGACCACCCTCGAAGAATTCGTGGGACAGCACCGGCTCCTGGGACAGGATTCCTCGCTTCGCGCCTCGATCGAAGGCGGGGACCTCCCCAGCCTCGTGCTCTGGGGTCCTCCCGGCTGCGGCAAGACCACCTTGGCGGCCTGTTTGGCCCAAGCGGTGGGAGCCACTCTCCTCTCCTATTCCGCGGTGAGAGTGGGAGTGAAAGAGCTTCGCCAGGCGATGGCCGAGGCCGCCAAGTTCCGAGCCGCGGGCGGGCGCCCTCCCATTCTCTTCCTGGACGAGATTCACCGCTTCAACAAAGGCCAGCAGGACGCCCTCTTGCCCGCGGTGGAGGCCGGCGACATCGTGCTCATCGGAGCCACCACCGAGAACCCCAGCTTCGAGGTGAACGCGGCCCTGCTCTCTCGCTGCCGAGTCCTGGTCCTCGAGAGCCTGACCGAGGAAGACCTGATCCAGATCCTCGACCGGGCCCTCGAGAGCGAACGCGGACTGGCCACCAGTGGAGTCCGCGCGGAACCGGAGGCTCTGCGCCTCTGCGCGGAACGCTGCGGCGGAGATGCGCGCTTCGCCCTCAACAGCCTCGAACTCGCAGTGCGCCTGGCTCTGCAACGCGGCCTTCGAGAGGCTTCTCCTCCCATTCTCCAAACCGCCGATGTCGATCGGGTCCTGACCGAGGTGCACCTTCACTACGACAAGGGCGGTGAGGAGCACTTCAATCTCATCAGTGCCCTCCACAAATCCCTTCGCAACAGCGACGCTCAAGCGGGGGTCTATTGGCTCGTCCGGATGTTGGAGTCGGGCGAAGATCCACTCTACGTGGCCCGACGACTGGTGCGTTTCGCGAGCGAAGACGTGGGAATGGCGGATCCGCACGCCCTCCAGCAGGCAGTGGCCGCCAGCCTGGCCGTCGAACGCATCGGTCTGCCCGAGGGCGCTCTGGCTCTGGTGCAGGCCGCCGTCTATCTGGCCCAGGCACCCAAGAGCAATGCGATCTATCTCGCACACCGCGCCGTTCGCGAGGCCCTCGACCAGGGCTTCCGTGACCCCGTCCCCCTCTCGCTCCGCAATGCGACCACTTCATTGATGAAGGACATCGGCTACGGCGAGGGTTATCGCTATGCCCACGACGAGGAGGATGGAGTGGCTCGCATGGACTGCCTCCCCGAACGCCTCCGCGACCGCATTTTCTATCATCCCACCGACCGGGGATTCGAAGCCGAAGCCGGAGACCGACTCCGGGAGGCGTGGCGACGATCCCACGGACGGAGCTCCAGACCCAACCCATCTCAGGAAGAATGAACGATGAAACGAATCGCAGTGATGACCAGCGGCGGAGATTCCGCCGGAATGAACGCCGCGGTGCGTGCGGTGGTCCGTGGCGCCTGTGCTCAGGGCCTCGAAGTTCTGGGGATCCGCGAGGGCTTCATGGGCCTGGTCCACGAACACTTCTTTCCCATGGACGCGAATTCGGTTGGCGGCATCCTCCACCGGGGGGGAACGGAGCTGAGGACCTTCCGCTATCCCGACTTTGCCAAGCCCGAGTGCCGGCAACCGCTCCGCGAGGCCTTTCTGGCCCAGGGCATCGACGGGCTCGTGGTCATCGGGGGCGACGGTAGCTTTCGTGGAGCTCATTGCATCGACACGGAATGGAATGTCCCCACGGTGGGCATCCCCGCGACCATCGATAACGACATCGAGGGAACCGACTTCAGCATTGGCTTCGACACCGCCCTCAACATCGCCGTCGACTGTGTGGACAAGATCCGCGACACCGCGACGAGCCACGGACGCATCTTCTGCATCGAAGTGATGGGTCGTGCCTCGGGCATGCTCGCCATCACCACTGGGCTCTGCTGCGGAGCGGAAGAGGTGCTCATCCCCGAACACCCGTTCGACATCAACGAGATCTGTACCCGCATCGACGCGGGCTACGACCGGGGAAAGAAGCACGCCATTCTGATCATCGCCGAAGGCGCCGCGTCGGCTTCGGAGATCGCCACCGGAATGCGACTCATCCTGGATCGAGAAATCCGGGTGGCGGTGCTGGGCCACATTCAGCGCGGAGGCGAACCCACGGCTTTCGATCGGATTCTCGCGTCGCGCCTGGGGATCGCGGCGGTCCAACAACTGCTGGGCGGAAAGCGAGACGTCATGGTGGGGCTCATCGGCGGGGAGATCTTCGCCACCCCACTGGTGAAGGAGAGTCCGTCCGTCCGCGTCATTCTGGGCGAGTACGTCAAGCTCCAACAGATCCTCCACTGATCCACCATCGATCCGATCGAAACCAAGAAGAACGCCCCGGCGCGTGAGCGTCGGGGCGTTCTCGTCGACCAAGACCCGATCGAAATCAGGGAGCGAGGTAGCGATTGGCGTAACGGAGCCAGGTGATCTCCACGGGACAGCTCACCTTGGAAGCCTTCCGCTCCTTCCAAGAGTAGGCCTCACCGATCTTCACTCCTCCCACGAAGGGAAGGTTCTCGTTCTCGAGAAGGTGAAAGGCCAATTCGAGAGACTCATTGACGTTGACGATCTTGAACATCGCATCGCTGCTCTCGGCCTTGAGGTACCAAGCCATCGCAGGCTCGGCCTCGGTCGCCGCGGCATCCGTCGCGTCGGCGGCCTTGGCACTCTCGTCCACCTCGGCTTCGTGATCGGGCAGGTAGTGCAGAGTCCCCACGGTCTGGATCTCCGCATCCTTCATGTCGTCGATTTCCTTCTTCTTGTTGTAGAGCAACTTCCCGATGTCGAAACCGTCGACCTCTGCGATGTTCACCTGCTTCAGCTTGGGAAGCATCGGGTTGGCCACCGAATCCAGCTCGGCGATCTGCGTGCCATTGCGAACTCGCTTGGCCATCAGCCACACGTAGGGGCTGAAGAATTTCTGAACGCCGATCTTCGTGCTGTCGGTCCAACTCGACACGCGATTCTCGAGGTCGTCCGCCACGAGGATCTCGATGCGGTTGCCGGATTTCACGCAACCGGTGTTTCCCTCTACGTAGAGGAATTCGGGCTTGGGAATCTCGAAGAGAAAGTTCTCACTCCGGACCGCCCCCCGTGTCACCTGGTCGAGGGTACCGTAGACGTAGGGATCGACCTCTTCGTCCCCCCCACAACCCGCCAGGAAAAGAGCCGGTACGGTCGCGAGAACGAGAGCACCGAGCAGGGCCCGGGACGCTTTGCTGAACATCGAAATCGTCCTTCCTTCGAATCCAAGAATCGCACGGGAAACGCCCTCCGACCGCGGGCCGGGGGCCTTTGAGAAAGCATGAGTCCGCGTTGCCATCGACCAGGGCCCGATGACCCGAAACCTCGGCAGGATACGAACGTCCCCCGGGGCCTGTCAACCGCTCGCAACAGGAAATCGCAAAGCCCCGCTCGGCTCAGGGCCGAATCCAGTAGAAGCCGAGGCTGAACTGGTCACCGTCGAGGGTGTTCCGCCCACTGAGCACCGAGGAAAAGCCGACGTTCACCCACACTTCACCCCAGGTCCGCACCGCAACTTCCGGGGACCACTGCACGACTTTCTCGTGGATGGCAACATTGCCCACGGATGCGGACGCGCAGGAATCCCCGGTGGGAAGGGTCCAATTCATGGCGAGCTTGGCGAAGGCCCGGTCCGACGAATAGCCCAGCTCCGAACTCGCCAGCCATTCGTCCCCGAAGTCCCCCCCTCGCTGACGGCGGCTCAGCCCGGCATTGGCGTAGAGCGGCAGAGGATAGAGTGAGAGCCCCCCCTGCAGACCGATCTCGACTTCGAAGCGTCCACTTCCCGCGGGGAGGAACTGATCGCGATCGGCCACCGGAGCCCGGAGATCGGTCGCCGGATAGGTCGGGATGCTGGTCGTGACCTCGAAGGCCACCGGGGTGCGCCCCCTCCGAATCGGCAGCCGAGCCCCGACCCTCAGGTCGCCGGTGGACCGAGTCCCGTATTCCGGGATCCGAGCCTCGGAAATCCTCTGGTCCTTCCAGGACCAGCTCCCCACCAGAGTGATCCAGTCCCGGGCCCCCCATTCGAGGTAGGTGAAGAGCTGTTGCACCTCGTACTGCCCCCCGAATTCGTCGACCTCTCGCGCATGGCCGCGGCAGTCCAACCCCGCGGAGGTCTGGGAGTAGAGCCACGAGGTCTTGAGGTAGACGGCCCCCGGATCCTGCAACCAAGCTCCGGCCCGGGCGTCTCGGATTCCCGACGAGAGGAGGGCGAGGCAGATCGCGGTGGAACACACGACGCGAGATCTCAAGAGCGGGCTCTCTCGGCAGAGGGATGGCGATCCATGGACTCCATCCTACGAAAGTTCCGGCGGAATGGGACCCGAAATCGCGGTCCTCGAAGTCAATGAATGTCGGGCAAGCGCATTGCTGCGCTCAGGATCTCCTCCTGACTTCCCATCCGACCCTCCCACAGGTCTCGGAACACATCCCAATGCCGGGGAAGGAGCATCCCTCCCCGGGCGAAGGCCCGATAGAACGCCCGCCTCCTCTCGGCCAGACTCAAGCCCGGACGTTGCCACTGACGCAAACGCCCATCGGTCCACACGTCCCAGCAATTCTGGAAGGCACAGGTCGAGACCGAAGGCAGGCGATCGGGGTCGACGGTCCCGCTGAGGACATCTTGCAACTGGAGCAGGTTGCGATGCAGCCATCGATCGGCGCGCATGCGGTCGAGAGTGTGGCGTCGTCCACTCCCGACTTCGGCGAGGTCGATGCTCACTCTTTCGCCGAAGTCCGGATTGCTGAGCACCAAGAGGTCCCGCGGAGATCCGTAGAGAGTCGCATCGACTCTGGGTCGGGCTCCGGACTCGACGGTCCAGTAGCCCACCCCCTCGAATTCCGGCGCGTCGAGAACGAGGGTCAGATGCTGCAGGCTTTCGCGAACGCCCACATGACCAGCGGCCTCGTCCGCCAAGTGCGGCAACACGGAGGCGCCGGGCAAGTCGTCCGGCAGCACTTCCACCTGAATCGTCATCGCGAGCCTCCGCGGGTTGGCTGAGCTTCCTACACCACTGCGGTCCAAGGTCGGCGAGCTCATCAGGTAGAACGCAGGACGGTGAAGGGAGGTTACCTTGGATCTCTTCCCAATGGAAATGGGGTTGCTCGTTCGAGAGCCACCCCACTCCAATGGGTCGGTCGCGGAGACCGACCATGGATCGACGCCAGGACTAGTACAGGGCCTTGACCTGCGACCAGCGCATGGGCTCCACCGCCACTGCGGCCGAGAGAGAACCGGCGACCGGCGTGAGGTTGGTCAGGGTTCCGTTGCAATTGCTGTAGCGAGGCGCGACACCCATGTCCTGCGGCGAGCCGGTGAAGGGGGTCAGGGTCACGTTGGCACTGGCAAAGGGCGACACCGCGATCACCGTCATCTCGGCCACCACCAACTTCTGGAATTCCGGAGCCAGTACGTCGAAGACGGTCTGGCAAGCCGGCAATCCCAGGGCGTTGCCCACCGTGGCATTCCCGAAGTTGACCGAACCCGGGAACAGACCCGGATCGAGAACGACGATCTCGGGGGGCAGATTCAGCTTGTACTCGACCGCGTTGACGGTGTCGTTGATGTTCGACATCACGACCCAGATCTTGAAGGGCCGCAGGGTCTTGGCCTGAGCAGCGGCATCCTGATTCGGTCCGAAGAGGACGGAAATCGTCGGGGCAGCCATCGCACTCGTCGCAACGAGAAGGGCCACCACGAAACTCACCGCGAACAACGTGCGCAAAGTCTTCATGGGCGATTCGCTCCTTGAGAGTCTCCGAGGCCCGGCGCCGTGCATTCTGCCCGACGCTGCCCCGAGGTTTGTGGTCAGAAGAGCCATTTGCGGCGCATGAGGGATGGCTCGCAGGGCTCGGGGATCTGCAAGGCATCTTTCGTGCCGACCGGAGCTGAGGTCAGGCGTCGTTGCGGAAGGGATCGACCTCGGAGTAGAGGACGTGCAGGACTTTCCGAGCCCGGGAGGCCGCCAGCAGATGGCGAGTCGGATCCTCGTATCCACTGCAGACATGGAAGACGTGGTCGAAACCCCGGCCATGGAGATCCCGGGGACGCAGGGCCCAGATCACCCCGGCGGTCGAAGTGGGATCGGTGACCGCGTCCACATCGATCTGATGTCGCAATTCCCCCCAGCTCCGAGCCCCGGCCAGGGCCAGGAAGTCTTCGAGCCGCTGCCGCGTCGAAGCCCGGCCCATCAGGGTCTCCAGGAGTCCCGCCGCCCGCGCCCGCTCGCTGAGTCGGCGCAGGGGGTGGCCTGGATCGCAGAAGGCCCGCAGTTGGTGAACGGCAGCGGCGACGCAGTCGGCCAGACCCGTGACCTCGTCCTCCAACGCATCCGAAGAAGTGATGTCGGAGAAGTCCCACCGTGCGCTCTGCAGAACCAGGGCCCTCAGGCGAGCCCGTCGACCTTCGGTGAGATCCTCTCCGAAGACCAACCACGCCAATGCCAACAAATCGCGGGGCCCCGGAGCCGCATAGCGTGCGACGACATCCGCGTCCCACACCCGATGGCCTTCCTCACGCAGGCGCAGGATCATCTGTCGCCGATCGTTCTCGTGACCGAGCACCACTCCGAAGTCCTCGTCCGCATGGGCCTCTTCCTTCACCACTCGGTTGATGTGGCCCACACAGGTCTCGAGGTTCAGAACCCGTTCGCAATGCAGTCTGCCCCGCGGACTCCCCCGCCGAGACCGCAGTTTCCAACCGGTCACCGGACGGGAGTGGGCCAAGTTCTCCATCGCCGACGACAGCTGCCTGGGGATGGCCGACCCCTCGTTCTTTCCCTTCCACCGGGCAAAGCTCTGGTCGCGATCCACGAGCCAGGGGTCTGCCATCGCCCACTGGGGCTTGCCGTGAAAGACCCGCGCCACCAATCCGCGTCCCCGCTCGTCGAAGGCGTGATAGTCATCGAGGAGGATCCCGTCGAAGTGCCTCCGCCAGTGTTCGACGAGCGCCTCGTCCTCTTCCAGACGATCGGCGGCAGCATCGATGAGATCGCCTTCCTCGAGCCAGCCATGGGTTTGGCGGGCATCGCGAATGCACCCGCGCAGGAGCTCGGCGTCCAAGCCCTCCCCGCCCAAGGCCGCCATGCGCTCGAGGCTTCCCTCCTCCTCGAGAAGTCTCCGCAGCGCCCGACCGTCGACCGGAGGCACCCTCCCGCTCTGCTGGGCGTAGAGCCGTGACACCTCCCGCAGCAATCCCTGCCGGATCTCTTCCCCCATCACCGATCCCGCTGGCGGCAGCGGACGCGGAGTGGTGCGACTTCCCCCGACGCCGCCCCCCGATGCCACCAGAGCCACCGCGAACTCCCCCATGGTCATCACTTCGAGGTCCGGAACCCGGTGCACGGCCTCATCCCACCCCGAGGAAAGAGAACTCTCCGGCAGCAGACAGAGCATGCGCTGTCCGCGGGAGGAGCGCGCTGCTGCCACCGACACCAACTGCGTGGTGCGCCCCGTCCGAGCCAGGGCGTAGTAGAAGCCGGGGGCGAGGCATTCCGTCTCGGCCGTCTCGGGCTTCGCAGAGGCGCCTTCTTCCAGGAGTTCGGGACGAAGCCTGAGCTCCTCCCCCTTCGGGCACCGACGCAACTGCGGGCAGAGGGTCGGGGCCTGGCTCGGAGGCGCCGAATCCTCTTCGGAGACCGAGAGCAAGCGCTCGCGCCGAGCCCAGGCCAACAGAAGTGCGGCCCGCCTCGCCAAGAGAGGTGTCTCTCCCAGCTCGCTCAGGAGCAAACGTGCCTCTCGCGGCGGATCGAGGCCGAGGCCGGCTTCGCTCGCCTGAGCCAGAGTCTGGCCCATCCAAGCGCGGGCCCGCACGAAGAGTTCCGCGTCCTCCGCCGAAAGACGGGTGCGCCCCGGATCGTCGGTCCGGAGGGCTTCCCAGAGCGCGGCCTCCGAAGTGTTCGCCCCGCGCTGCACGAAATCGGACAAGAAGGAGTCTTCCCTGCCCCCCGCGCGTTGGGCCAGGCTCCGACGCAATTCGTTCAGGGCCTGAGAGAAGCGGAATTCGATCTCGGCCCGACTCGCCTCCCACCGCAATCGGCGCCCCGCTAGGTCGGACCAAGGATCCGCGGGGACATCTCGCCGCAGGGGACGATCGCTGTGCCACTGCAGAGGATGATCCAATGCCTCGATACAGCCCCCGCTCCAACCCTGGGCTTGGAGCCTCAGAATGAGGGCCCGGACCAAGGAGGCGTCGGCCGGCAGATGGTCGAGAAGGATTCTGGAGGGAGCCACCTTCCGGTCGCAGAGGTCCGCCACCGCCACCACTTCATGGCCGAAGGCCTGTCGTGCAGTGCGCCCGTCCCAGAGAGACCCCTCTTCTCCGTCGAAGACCGCCAACCCCAATTGGTGGCGGAGTTCATCGCGCTGTCCCCGATCCACCGCAATCACCAGGACATCGCCATCGCTCTCCCTCAATTGCTCCCTCAATCCCGCGACGCGCTGCTGCCGCGAAGCAGATTCGCATTCCTCGGGTTGGAGGATCAGGTGGCCACAACGGCCGCAGAGGCTCATGGGATGCTCCACCGTGGCCTCGAAGCCGCACTCCTCGCACTGGACGTGGTGGTCCGGCGCGCGGTGCCGGCGCCAGGTCCAGACTCCCCAGGGCCGATCCCAGGACACCGAATGCGCTCCCAGACGAGAGGCGATCTCCGACCGCAGCGCCGCACGACCATCGTCGGTGAAGGCGAGAAGACCGGCCCCGCTCTCGAGGGGGGGGAGACCCCAGCCCCGAGCCAGCACTCCGTCGCCGAAGTGGCTCTCTCCGTGGGCCAGAATCCAAGCGGTCCCTTGGGTGGCCCAGCTCCGCAGGCCGGGATGGCGCAGGTGCTCCGGCCGCAAATGGAGGCCGAGAATCCCCTCGGTCGGGAGTTCGAGACCGGGCTCCCACTCCAAGACGTCGCCGCCCTCGCCGAAGGGTGAACTCCCCTGCCCCACCCACACCACACGCCGAATCCCCAGAGCTCCTCCGTCCCCACTCTCCCGCGCCAATTCGAGGACCAGACGAGCAACCGCCTTTCGGCAACGATCCGGTGCCCCCGCGAAGACCAGGTGCGACGAGGAGGTCCAAGTGCGCAATCGGTCCGCGAAGTCCGAGACGAGCTCCTCGTCTCCCTTCTTATCGCCTTCGCCGAGCTCCTCCAGCGCCCACCGCAACCGCGATCCGCTGAGGGGGGTGGTCCAACCTCCAGGGCGGTGCGCCCGGGAAGTTCCGAAGATCTCGGCACCGGTGGCCAGGGCCCGTGCGCTCTGGTTCACCGAAGCGGGCACGTGGATCCGACCGGCGAGCCGAGGAAGAGCCTCCGCCATGCGCGGATCGAAACAGACCAAGGCCTGCGAGCTATGAGTGCTTGCGAGGGCCAGTCTCAAGAGCTGTACCAGAGCCGAGACCTCTCCTCCTTCTCCCAGTCGCGGGACCAGCACCACCCGGGCCCGGGGCTGCGACGCACGTCCCCGCAGCACCGCGTCTCCCTCTCCCGCAGGCACTCCTGCCGACCCTCCCGCCGTATCCTCCGCGGAATCTGGCGCGGGTTGGGCCAAGAAATCCCAACGCGGACAGCCGGGAGTGTCTTCGTCCCAGAGCCGCAGTCGCTCCCGGAGCAGAGCCTCCGACTCCTCCGCAATCAGGCGGGCCGAGGGAGCGTAGCCCGGGGGCACCGCCAGGACATCGATGGAGTGGGTCCACACCCGGGTGTGGAGGGTGGGCCGGCGGTGCGTCGGAAGCACATCGCCCAGCGCGACCTCGAGGCTCTCTCCGAAGGCCCCCGCCTCGGCGTGGAGCAGGAAGTGAGGCGCACCCTCGAGGCGCTCCCGCAGCCGTGCGAAACGAGCATTCACTTCGGCATCCGTGGCTCCGACCCATCCCGAGAGGTCGTCGACGACGACCGCCTCGCCCGCCTCTTCTCCAGCGCAGGAGACGGATCCCATCCACACCCGACCCTGAGCCCTCCGTTCCCGAAGCTGGCGGGGCCAACATCCGCCTTCGGTCTCCCTCAGCCGGCAGTCCTCTCCACAGCATTCGCGCGCGGCCTGTCTTCGACGTTCCTCCTCGAGCTCGGCATGGGCCGCGGGGCGCAGCTCCTGGTCCAAGAAGGCATCCACGGCAGCCTCAGGGGTCGTACTGAGAGCCTGGTAGAGCCACAGGACGTCCAGCTCCTTGTCCCCATCGGAGAGAGATTGTCCGATCCAACGTCCCAGACACTCCAGTTCCGCTCGAGGACAGGCCGCGGAGTGCCGTTGCCAGGTCACCCGGCGGGGATCGATGGTCGCCGCGAGGATCGCGGTCACCTCTCGGGCCCGGTCTTCCTCCTCGACCAAGAGGCAACTGCGACCGAAGGCCAGGGCTTCGGTGGCCAGTTCTGGGAGAGAAGGTCGGTGTGCGATGACCAGATCCTCCTCGATTCTCTCCACCGGATCGGAGATCGGCGTCCCCGCTGCGGGCCACTCCCGGTCACAGAGCAGAGGCCACAACAGGGGGGGCTCGGTGGGCAGCTCCTGGAGTCGAGTCCCCTCTCCTCCCTCCACCGAGGGAACCAGGATCTCGACCAAGGCCCCCAGAGCTCGGCACCGACTCAGGCCCACCGAGGCCAGACGACGCAGATTCTCGCGCCCCCACGCAGTGCAGAATGCCCGGCTCTCCAAACGGGCCAGGGCTCGGGGCAGGAGGGGTCGCGCCTGTTGGTAGAGCTCGGTCCAGACCCCCCGGTCCGCCCCTTCTTGAAAGAGTGGATGCGAGGATGCCGCCGGGGCTGCTGCGAAGACCGTGGTGACTTCGGGGAGCGAGGTCTCGAGCTCGGCGACCACCAAGCTGCGGTCGGCAGGGATGAGCCCTCCGACTTCGCCCTCCAGTCGATGCGGAAGGAGGACCATGTCTCCCGGATGGAGCCACGATTCGACCAACTCCCGCCCTCTGGTGGGCCCCACCCCGAAAGGCCCGCGGACCGAGGCCTCGCTTTCGACTTCGAGGCACACCGCATCCACTGGACGTTCCCGGTGCATTCGCAGGAGGAGAAGCCGCCTCCCGTCCTCCGAAGCCTGGGCCACCACCACCCCTGGACGGTCGGGCTCGGGATCTCTTCGGCGAAGCATCTCGTCCAGATCACGCGGCGGCCACACCCTCCCTCGAGCAGCCGGATGGTCGCCGAGCTGGGTGAGACGGTACCGGCACTGAGCCCCGGTGGTGGCCAGATCCTGGTGATTGCACTCCAGAGATGCCACCAGGCGCAGATTGGCCCAGGCGTCCTCCGCACCGAGAGGAAGGTCCAAGGCCAGACGCCCCCACCCCAAGGCACGCGGGCCCTCCTGTCCGGCGGCCAATGCGAGACGCGCCGCGAGAAAGGACCAGGATGGGTTGGACCCCGCGTCGTCCGCGGCAAAACTCTCCGCCCACCGCAGCAGCGCCTGCGCCAGGCGAAGCGGTCGTCCCTCGGCCTCCCTCAGCCACCGGCGCACCCACCGCTCCAACCATCCCCGCTGATCTTCGGGGACGTCGAAGGGTTCGGGCAACAGATCTGCTTCCAGGTCGTCGAAGCCCTCCGCGTGGGTCAGGAGATAACTCCGCATCAGCCTCCACACGATGGCGGCCGGCAGGTCGACATGACGACTTTCGCGGTGCAGCAGCAGGAATTCCGCACAGGCCCGCCCGTGTTCGGGGAGGAGCTCGTCGTCCTCGATGAGTGCGAGCTCTGCCGCTTCACGTTCGCGGCGTCGCGCGAGCTTCGAGAGTTCTCCTTCGAGGGCGGCCGCCCGGACGGGAAAGTTGGGAAGTACGGGGCCGGATCCCCCCCGCCGGAGCAGGCGTCGACCGACGCGAAGCACGGGGTCGATGCCGCGCTCCACGAGAGGAGCTCGAAAGCGAGACCGCAGATGGAGGGTCCGAGCTTCGGCGAGCAGAGCTTCGGCCCCGAGGAGGTCTCCCCGGCTGAGACAGGCTTCGGCCTCTTCGATCTTGCGGAAATAGGCCAAGAACGCCTCGGAGGTTGAAGCGGCAAAAGCTGCCGCGCCGCGGTCAGCCGTGCCGAATACAGGCCCCAAATGCCCTCTGCGGAGCGGCGGGAATGTGCACGCACTTTGCAGACTGAGGACGGGTCCATGCGCTTCGGCGCGCGAGCCTTTGCCCGGAACCTATCGCACTCCGGCGACCCGGGCCACTCCAAAGCACGGATGAGCCATTCATGCCGAAGATTTCCTTCGACGATTTCATTGCCGCCCCCCCCGTCGGCTCCACCTCGCGAGGTACCGCGCTTCTGACGCAACCCCGCCGAGACGAGATCGACGACGCGGTCCGACGCCTTCCTCCCCTTCCCGCCCTCCTTCAGCAGCTCCTCGGAGAGCTCCGCAACCCCGAAGCGGATATCGCCAAGCTCGAGGAGGGAATCTCGAGTGACCCGGGTCTCACCACCCGAGTCCTGAAGATGGCCAACAGCCCCTTCTACATGCGGGCGGTCGAGATCGTGGATGTCCAGCGTGCGATCATGACCTTGGGCATCCGCACCGTGTCCAACCTCGTCCTTGCCGCGGGACTACGAAAGAGCATGAGTACCAGTGGGAGAGTCCCCACCTTCGCCCGCGACGGCATCTTCCGGCACAGCCTCGCCTCCGGAATCTGCTGCGCTCGCCTCGGCCGACTCGCGCCTCTGCTGCCGCTTCGCGACGAACTCTTCGTGGCAGGCCTGCTCCACGACGTGGGACGCTTGGTCTTGATGTCGTTCTACTGTGAGCGCGCCACGGAATTCGAAGGGGCCTCCCTGCACCAACTCTCTCCGACGACCGAGAGGGAACTGCTCGGCATCGATCACAACGAAGCCGGCGGCATGGTCCAACGGAATTGGGGACTTCCCTCCGAACTCATCGCCCCCATCACCCGCCACCACGAAGAAGCCCCCGCCCTCTCGAAGGACGAGCAATGGCCGACCCTCGCGGTCGCGGCGGTGGACGAATTCCTCAACCTGCGCGGTTTCGCGCGGACTGGATCCAGCGGGGACGATCGTCGCCTCGCAACGGTCGCGGAAACCTTGGGAACCACCGCCGAAGAGATCGAATCCCTTCTCGAGGGTTTCGAGGACGAAGTCGCTTCCATCGTGGGGGCTTTCGCATGAGCCTCAGCGTGTCTCCGAGCGTCGCCGAAGACCTCGCGCTCAGCCTCGATCCGGCATCGGTCTACCGCATCCTCTACGACTTCACCGCCGACGCCCTGGGCCAATGTCCCATCGCCGTCTACATCGCTCAGTCCGACGGAAGCTTCGTCCTCGACGAGGACGCCCCCCACGCGGAGGTGCCAACGCACCTCTCGGCCGCAGATGCGCGCAGCTCGAAGTGCCGCATCTTTCACTACCGAGACCGCGCTCTCGGTCTTCTGCACTTCGACGCGGCGCCCAGCCCCAGAGAAGAGTGGGAGCAGTGGCTCGACACCGAATTCTCGCCCGCGCTCTTCCGCGCCTGCTACCTCGCCAAGACTCTCGACGAGAGCCGGCGAGCCAAAGAACAGCTCTACTACCTCGACGAAATGGCCCATCGTCTCGGCGAACTCGACCTCGAGACCTTGCTCGTCAACATCCTCGAGCTCACGACCGGTTATCTCGGAGCGGATCTCGGATCGATCACTCTCCTTCGCGATGGGCGTTGCGAACCCGGAGTGGACTGGGGCTTCCCGCACTCGGCCCTGGAGTCGTTGCAGTTGAAAGACGGAACTCCCGCCCTGGAGTGGGCACTGGAGAGCCGCCGCCCTCAACTCCTGCGAGCCGAAGACCTTCATTTCGATTCCGAATCCCCCTATCAGATCGAGCACCTCTTGATCCTGCCCCTGTGCACCGGAGACAATACTTGGGGATCGATCAACCTGGTCGCCCCCGAACGCGTCCGAGGCTTGGAGGATCCCCACCTCGAGGCCGTGCAGAGCGGGGTCGCTCTGGCTGCGACCGCCGTCGAGAATGCGCTCCTCCTCGAGATCAAGCTCGAGAGCGAACGAGAACAAGCCCAACTCAAGTTGGGCCACCAGATCCAGAGTGCCCTGATTCCCCAGCACGCTCCCCACCTGGAGGGCTGGGAGGTCGAGGGCTCTTCCACTTCGGCGACCATGATCGGAGGGGACTATCTCGACTACCTCGAGCTTCCCGATGGCCGCTACGGAATGGTGGTCGCAGATGTCGCAGGCAAAGGAGTTCCGGCCGGGCTGATCATGACCGCCACCCGGGCGATGTTCCGGGCCGCAGTGAACCAGCACTCCGACCCCAAATCGATCCTCGAGTCGGTGAATCGACTCCTCTGCACCGAAGACTTCGGAGGGCGCTTCGTCACCGCGATCGCCGTGGCCATCGACACCGACGGCGCCTGCGTCGACTACGCGGTGGCCGGCCACGATGCCCCGGTGATCCACCGCAGAAGTCGAGGCATCACCGAAGCCCTCACCAACCCCGCACTGCCCCTCGGACTCAAGGAAGAGGCCGAACCCGCCACCGGGTCCTTCACCATGGACGAAGGTGATTCGATGGTCATCTTCACCGACGGAGTCACCGAAGCCATGAATGCGGAGCGGGAGCAATTCTCCACCGAGCGTCTCGCGGCCGTCCTCGAGCGCCATCCCCGATCTCCGGCCGAACGTCTTCTGCACGACATCGTCGAGGCCATCGACGACCACTGCGGCGACCAGCCGCGTCACGACGACACCACTCTGATCGTGGTTCGGCGGCAGTGTGCCGCAGAGAAAGGAACGCCATCATGACTCAGGATCCCCTCGCGACGGCGGCGACGATCCCCGTCCACTCTCCGGAGCACGCCATCGACATCACCAACAGTGGGGCCCTTCGGGACCAGATGCTGGCAGAAATCGAGGGCGGTGCCCGGGTGATCGTCGTCGACCTCGCCGGCGTGCGCTATGTGGACAGCTCCGGGCTCTCCTCCCTGGTGAATGTCGCCACGTCGCTCGAGAAGAGCGGAGGCCACGTGGTCCTCTGCAGTCTGGACCCCTCGGTGAGGAAGGTCTTGGAGATGACCCGACTCACCGAGTACTTTGTGATCACCGACGATCAGGAAAGCGCGTTGGTGAAAGCGTCCGAACTCGACCAGACCGATTCCTGAGGGTCTCCGGTCGGGTCATCGATGGACCCGAAGGAGTTCCGACATGGTCACCCCCACTCCTTTGAACCCTCCTCCCGAGATCGGGTTGGCTCTGTCCGGCGGGACCGCCAAGGTCATCGCTCACATCGGCGTGCTGCAGGCCTTCGCCGAAAACGACCTGGCTCCCGACGTCCTGGTGGGCACGAGCGGCGGCAGCCTCATCGCAGTGATCTGGGCCAGCGGCAAGACGGTTTCCGAGATGATCGACATGGCCCGCGAAATCAACTGGAGACGTCTGGCTCGCATTCGCATTCCCCGCCTCGGCCTCCTCTCCAATCAGGGAGTGGCCAATCTGGTCCGGGACACGGTGGGGGACCTCAATTTCGAAGACCTCTCGATCCCGACTCACGTCGTCACCACGGACTTGCTCAGCGGCCGAAAGACGGTGTTCTCGAGCGGACCCATTGCCCCGGCGGTCCAGGCCAGCTGCTCCATCCCCCAGATCTTCGCTCCGGTGGAGATCGACGGAGGCCTCTACGCCGACGGGGGATTCGTGGAATACCTGCCGGTGGAGACCCTGCTCGAATTGCAGTGCCAGTGGAATGTGGGAGTTCACCTCGGAGCCTACACCGATTTCAGCCGCCCCCCTCGTCATCTGATCGAGATGGTCATGCGCACCATCGGAATCGTGGCCATGCGCAATGCGGAACGTTCTTCACAACTCGCCGATGTGATCGTGGCTCCAGACCTCCGAGGATTCGCCAGTTTCGATCTCTCCCGCGCCGAAGAACTCGTCGCTCGCGGCTACGAGGCCGGCCAGGTGGCGGTGACCCAATTGCGGTCCCTCCGCGAAGAAGCCGCGGCCCGGGCCGCGGATGACAAGGGTTGGGGAAAGTGGTGGCGACGGCTCTGGCGACGGCCGGTTCACAACTGAGAACGGTGCTCTCGTCCAACTCGACGATTCGGCTTCATCGGATCAGGACCAATCTTCGGACCAGAGCCTGCCGCCCAAAACTCGCCCGCAGGAAGTAGCTGCCACTGGCCAGCTCGTGCCCTCGATCATCCACGGCCTCGAATTCCTGACGGTAGGGTTCGGGTCCCGCATGCTGCACGATCCAATGGCGAAGCCGGCGCCCCAGGAGGTCGAAGAGCTCCCACTCGATGCTCCCCGAACCAGGAACTTCGAGTTCGAGGAGGGTTCGCGGATTGAAGGGATTGGGCCAGACTCTCAGCCGCGCCTCGACCCGGCGTTCGGGAGGATTGGCCACCACGATCTGTGCCTCGCACCCCCCGCAGGCCCGACGCGCGGCTCCTCCTCGCTCCCGGCTCCACAACCCTCCAAGATCTCCTGGAAGACGAGATCGGAACTTCGCAATGCCATCGCCCCGCGGAAGGTAGAGTTCGGTGCGTCCATCCGCGTCGAGGTCCGCCACCAGCGGGGCCGTGGCACGGTCCACCAATCCGAGCCGATGCCCTTCGTCCAGGTCCCAGGATGCGGCCGCCAATCCAGGAGCAGTGGGCCACAGAATCCAACGGTCGGTGCTTCCGAAGCGAGGGGCCGGCGCTCGCACCAATTCGACCCAGGCCAGCTGGGCGTGTTGGACGAATTCGAAGGTCCCCGAGGACGTCCACTCGACGACCAGCGCCTCGGACAGATCGATGGTCGCCACATCGAAGAAGGTGTTGGTGAACTCCCGACGGGCGATGGACATCGACGCCGAGACATTCAGACTGCCGTCCGCTCCCACGGCCCGGAACTCCAGACTCACTTCCTCTGCCTGGCTCATCTGGGCGAAGCTGAGAACAAAGTTCAATTCTCCCCCGCGAAGGATGGGAGCAACGCTGAGAGGAGAGAGGTCCAGGGCGGTGGACTCCGCCGAATTGAGCCGAAGGGGAAAACCCGAGACGGGATTGCCGTCGAGAGTCCAGAGGTGGAGCCAACAGCCCCCGAGAAGGTCGATTCGTCCCACCGCGATGAAGGGCGGGGGGGCACCGTCGGAAAGCCCCATCAGGACCGGCGCGGTGATCTCGACGGTATTGGAAAGCGGCTGGGGCCAACCGGGCCAGGCCTGCCCCGTCGACTCGACCACATGCAGGACGTAGGCGTCGTCCACGGCCACGATTTCGTCGGCCCCATCCCCGTCGAGATCCGCGGCCGCCGCCTCGCGACGAAATCCAGCCCCCCACTCCAAGGTGTCCTCCGCGGCCCCGGCAGTGTCGACGAGGATCAGCCCCGCGGGCGCGCCGAGCACCGCATGGGCCACCGTGCCTTCGTCGATGATCATGGGAGCAGTGGTGGGCGACGACCGGGTCACTTCGGAGCGGAAGCGAAAGCCTCCGGATGCGGTGACCGCGTAGAGTTCTCCCGTCTCTCCCGCGGCCAGAATCGACACTTCCGAACCGAAACGCCCGACCGCAGGGGTCTCGAGATGACCGATGCGCTGAGGATTCCCGGCCAGGAAGCGCGGAAAGCCCGTTCGCGACCTCCCCTCCGAATCCACGACGTAGATGCGGTGATCACTCGGCGAGGCGAAGAGTTCATTGGTGAGGATGAGCTCCTCCCGGCCATCCTGATCCAAATCGTAGCGCGTCGGAGCAGAGGTCTGCACCGAGAGCAGCTCGAGGGGCCACATCGGATTGAGCGGCGAATCGCTACCCGTCAGCAGCCGCGCCTCACCCGCCCCGAGGACCCTCTTGACCACGACCACATACCACCCCGACCGGGGATGATCCAATCTCACACTCTCCGCTCTCCCCAATCCCGGGTGGTCGGATCGAGCCACCACCCGGTGCCCATCGGCCTCTTCGAAGTAGAGCAGCAGATCGAAGTCCGCCCCCGGAGGAGGAATGAGGTCCAGCGAGAGCGGGTCGACGCCCTGGACCGGTAGACGCGCGGCCCAGCTCGCGGGACCGTCGACGGCGGCGGTGAGCTGGAAGCGACGGTCTTCGCCGACCCAGAGCACCTCCCGCACCGCCCCGACCGCCGCGGGAATCTGGAGAAGCCCCCAGCCCTCCCAGTCGTCGGGTCCGAAGCGATTGGTCCGCGGAGTGCCCGCGGCCCCGCTTTCGGCTCCGTCGACCTCGGCCGCGGTGATCCGCAGGACCGATGCGAGCCACCGCACCTGATCTCGGTCGTAGCGCCAGGAATGACCGCTCTCTCGGATGCTCTGCTGGAGGATGCTCACGGCGCCCGCGACGTGGGCGGCCGCGATGGAGGTCCCCACTCGACCCCGGTAGGCATCGTTGGGCTCGTTGTCGGCCACCCTCACCATGTCCGTGGGGTCCACGAGACTGCCCCCGGGAGCCACCAGATCCAGCCACGCCGATCCCGGATCCGCAGGCGTGGAATAGGAGGCCAACCTCCCCTGAGAATTCGTGGCCCCGACGGTGATGACATCGGCCAATCGGGCCGGGTAGCCCATGGCCTCGGCGGGAGAGTTGCCGGCCGCGGCGATGACCGCGATTCCGGCATTCAAGAGCGAATCGACGGCGGCACCGATTCCCAGATCCGCGGGCCACGAAGTGGTGACCAAACAGGCCCGGATATTGTAGAGGTCGCGCTTCGCGAGTACCCAATCCGCGCCCAGGAGGAAGTCCGAAGCCCACCGCTCCCAACGGTTCTCGAAATTCCAGATCTTCACCACGACGAAACGCCCCTCGGGGGCGACGCCCTTGAGACGACTGTCGATCTTCCCCCCTCCGAAGGCCGCGCTCGCCACCGCCGTGCCGTGATAGTGATAGTCGTAGGGTCCGACGGCCTGGGGGAGATCGTCGGCGACATCGCGCCAGCCCACCACTCGGATCGCGAAATCCTTGTCCAGTCCATCGACCGTCCCCGCGCTCCAGTCATCGGCATCTCCGGCCATCGGAGGAGTGTCCTGGTCATCGAAGTCGGGATCTCCGAGGTCGTCATGGGCGGTGTCCACTCCGCTGTCGAGAAGGGCCACCGAAGAAGCTCCATCCCCGCGCAGACCCAGAGTGTCCCACAGCCCCGACCCCGACCCCACGAGCACCGTACTCTCGTCCAGCAGGGCCGTTCCGCTGATGTCGAGCTGCAGCTGCCCGTGGCCCGACCACGCCGCCTCCACTGCGGCCAAACTCTCGGCCGGCGCCTCGAGGATTCGCAGGTCCGAGAAGCGGACCAACCTCGCCACTTCCACCGCACCCCCGTCCGACGAGAGCTGGGCCCGGGCGAAGCCGGGGCTCGGGCGAAAGAGCCAGCGCACCCGAGTGGCCGGTCCTTCCCGCAACTGGGTACGGTCGAGATCGATGTCCGCCAGATCCGAAAGCGGGCGGGAGGACTCCGCGCGCAGCCCCTGGGGGAAGGCCGCGAGGAGAGATGCCATCAGGATCGAAAGGACAACAGGGCGCATTTTCACTCGCGGGAGGAGAGACTCCATGCCAGAAGCTTAGGGAGCGAAGCACCGATGCGTCAACCGACCGGGCTCCCGGCCTACGCGGGTCCCAGCCGAACGTTGCGCAGATGCCGCAGCCCGAAGCCGTCCGGGCCGCTTTCGATCGTGATCACATCGAATCGAATCCGCCGATCGGACCACCGAAACCGCGTCTCCGAGAGGAGCGACCGAGCACAGGCCCGCAGACGTCGTCGCTTCTCGGGACCAATGGTGGCCGCGGCGCTCACCCAGCTTCCGCGCCGCCGGCACCGGACTTCGACGAAGACCAGACAGCGCCCATCCCGAGCGATGATGTCGATCTCTCCCCCGCCGCCTCGACGATTCCGGTCCAGAACCGTCCAGCCTCTCCAGCGCAACCAGAGCTCGGCAATGTCCTCGGCCTCCGCCCCTCGGCGTCGACCCCCGTCCTTTTCGTCCATGCAGAAGAGACTCCCGCGGGAGGCAGGAGAGAGGCGATCAGAAGGCCCGTCGAGCCCGAGCGACGACGCGCGCGACCGGAGCGAAACTCCGTCGGTGGAGAGGACAGGCTCCCACCCTCTCGAGGGCCTCGAGGTGTTCTCGAGTGGGATAGCCCACGTGTTGGGCAAACCCGTAGTCCGGGTAGCTGCGGTGCCAGACTCGCATCACCCGATCGCGGAGCACCTTGGCCACGATGCTCGCGGCTGCGATACTCTGACTGCGGCCGTCTCCCTTCACGATGGCCCGGGCCGGTCGGTCCAGTCGCTTCGGAAGCAGATGACCGTCCACCAGAGCCAGATCGACCCGTCGCCCCAACCGTCGTTCCAGACGCAGCACCACCCGCTCCATCCCGACCAACGTTGCCTGGAGGACATTGAGCTCGTCGACCTCTCCGGGCCCGATGCACAACGCCGCCCAGGCGAGGGCGGCGTCACGAATGGCCAGGAATGCCCGCTCACGCCGAGCCAGGCTCAGGGTCTTGGAGTCGCGAACTCCCTCGAGACAGAGACCCGCCGGAAGGACGACCGCGCCCACCACCACCGGACCGGCCAGACACCCCCGCCCCACTTCGTCCAGGCCCACCAATACCTCCGCCTCCGCCAACTGGCGCAGGCGATCGTCGAAGCGAGCGAGCCGGGTGGTGGAAGACACCAGGCGGCTCTAGTGCTTGGCCTGGCTCGTCCGGTCCTTGTGATCCACGCGCTCCTTGATCCGGGCCTTCTTTCCGGCCAGACCTCGGAGATAGTTGAGCCGCGCCCGACGCACCTTGCCCCGACGGGAGACCTCGATGCTCGCGACATTCGGCGAGTGCAGCGGGAACACTCTCTCCACCGCCACCCCCGAACTGATCTTGCGCACCGTGAAACAGGCCTCCGATGCCGAACCCTTGCGGTCGATCACCACGCCCTCGAAGAGCTGGAGGCGGGTCTTCTCACCCTCGCGCACGCGAACCTGAACTTTCACCGTGTCTCCCACGCCGAAGTCCGGCACGTCCTCGCGCAATCCTTCGTGTCGAATGGTGTCCAGGATGTTCATGCTTTCTCCTCTGGGTTTCTCCCCGCGACTCGAAACTCTTCCGAATCGCAATCCTGGAGCAGATCGGGACGCCGTGCCCGACTTCGCTCCCTACTGTTGTTCTCGCGCCAGTCCTCGATGGCGCCGTGGTCCCCCGAGAGCAGAACCTCGGGTACCCCGAGCCCCCGGTACTCGAGAGGGCGAGTGTACCACTCGACGTCGAGGCGTCCCCCGCGCGCGGGGCCGAAGCTGTCGGTGTCCGCGGACTCGCTCCGGCCGAGGACTCCCGGCAGGCGACGAAGCACCGCATCGACCATGACCAGCGCCGCCAACTCTCCTCCGGAGAGGATGAAGTCCCCGAGGCTGACCTCATCGGTCACCACGAGCTGCCGCACCCGCTCGTCGAATCCCTTGTAGCGCCCGCAGAGGAAGATCAACTGCCCCCCGGCGCGAAGCTCCTCGGCCCACTCCTCGGCCAGCGCCTGGTCGAAGCGCCGCCCGGCCGGGGTCGTGAGTACGACTCGTGCCCCGGTCTGCCGTACCGACTCCACTGCCTCCACTGCTGGCTCGGCCCGGAGCACCATCCCCGCGCCTCCCCCGTAGGGCGAATCGTCCACCGTCCCGTGACGATCCCCGGCGAAGTCGCGCAGATTCGTCACCACACAGCGAGCGACCCCACGCTGCAGAGCCCGACCCACCACCCCCACCTCGAGGGCGTGCCGACACATGTCCGGGAACAGTGTCAGCAAGTCGATCCGCATCGCGGCATCTCTCCTTTCGAACGAAGCGCAGAGTTCAGCCATCATCATCGAGAAGTCCGGGCAATGCATGGATGCGAATCCTGCCCGCCTCGCAATCGACATCGTCGATCACGTCCTCGATGACCGGCACCAGAAACTCACCGCCCCGATCGTCGACCACGCGCAACACGTGGTTGGCGGGATAGACGAGGTAGTCGTCCACGACCCCGATCTTCCGCCCTTCCGTCGTCACGACCTCGAGGCCGTGATAGAGAAAAGGAGCCAGCTCCTCTCCCCTCGGAAAGTCCTCCGCCTCGTAGTCCGCCGACTCGAAGCCCAAGAACTTTCCCCGAATCGCTTCTGCGCCGTTGCGGTCGAGAATCTTCTCGAGTCCGACGATGGCTACCGCACCCTTCCACCGAAGTCCGCGACACCGCACCGGCTCCCCCGGCCCCTCCTTGTTCCCGCACAGGCGGAGAAAGGAGCTGTGAACGATCCGCTCATCGAAATTTCCGGTGGCCGAGACCCGGAACTCTCCTTTGAGACCAACGGGCCGAGTCACCTCTCCCATGACGATGAACATTTCGTCGTCGATTCCCCTCAGTCCGGAACTTCGATCTCCACTCGCAACCGTTCCCGGTGGCCGATGCCATCGAGAAGGGTCCGCAACGCGGTCACCGTCGCCCCGCGACGACCAATGACGCTTCCACGGTCCTCTTCGGCGACGTGCACTTCGAAATACACACGATTGCCTTCGCGCTCTTCGACGATCTCCACCTCATCCGGCGCGTCGACGAGATTGCGAACGATGGTCTCGACGAGTTGCTTCACGCCTTGTCCTCACCGTCGGTCGCGGCCGGGGCCTCTTCCCCCTCACCCGCGCTCGCCTCGGCGGTCTCGGCGTCGGAAGCCTTCTCCTCCTCGGCCGCAGCAGCTTCGGTGGCCTCAGCCTCCTTCTTCGCCGCCTTGACCGCCTCTTCCTTGGCACTCCGCCAGGCTTCGAGCTTGGCCTTGGTCTGGGCCTTGATTGCCTCGGTCTGCTCACCGCGACGGCTCAGGAACTCCTCCATCTTGGCATCGATCTCCGCGGCGTCCGCCCCGGACTTCTGCAGGTGCCAACGGTAGAGGACCCCTTCCCGGCGGAGGAGGCTCCGGGCGGTCGAGGACATGGTCACGCCCCGGTCCAACCAATGCAGGGCACGATCAGCGTTCACGCTCACCTCGAAGGCATCGGGCATCGGATTGTAGTATCCCAGGCTCTCGATGTAGTCCCCATCGCGGCGGCCGCGCGAATCCACAACGACGACGCGGTAGAAAGGGCGCTGCTTGCGTCCCATGCGCGTCAGACGAATCGTGGTGGCCATCTTCGTTTCTCCTTCCGAGAAGCCCGCGGCTTCTCACATCAGACGTCCCCCAGAGGTAGCGGCGGCTACATTCCGGGGAACAGGTTTCTGCCCATGCGTTCGAGATTCCCCGCCTTGGACAGCATCTTCATCATCTTCTTCATGTCGCGATGCTGCTTGAGCAACCGATTCACATCGGAGACCTGCAACCCACTACCGCGCGCAATGCGTTTGCGTCGACTCCCGTTGATGATCTGGGGCGACATCCGCTCCTTCTTCGTCATGGAGCAAATCATGGCTTCGGTACGCACCAGAGCCTTTTCGTCGACCTTGGCGTTCTTGAGCGCCTTGGCATTCATCCCGGGCATCATACCCAGAACACTCTTCAACGAACCCATCTTGCGAAGCTGCCGCAGTTGGTCGAGAAAATCGTCGAAGGTGAATTCGGCTCTGCGCATCCGCTCTTCCATGCGCCGGGCCTTCTCTTCGTCGATGTCCTCCTGGGCCTTCTCCACCAGGGAGAGAATGTCTCCCATTCCGAGAATGCGTCCCGCCACCCGATCCGGATGGAAGACGTCGAGATCCTTCGGGCGTTCGCCTACGCCCACGAACTTGATGGGCTTCCCCGTGACCTCCACCAAGGAGAGGGCCGCGCCCCCTCGGGCATCGCCATCGAGCTTGGTGAGCACATTGCCGGTGACCCCGATCTTCTCGTCGAATGTCTTGGCGATCGAGACCGCTTCCTGTCCGGTCATCGCGTCGAGAACCAGCAGCCTTTCGGCGGGCTCGAGCGACGATTCCAGCGCGGCCAGTTGGTCCATCAGCTCTTCGTCCACCTGCAAGCGTCCCGCAGTGTCGACGATGAGCACATCGCAGTGCTGCTCCCGGGCCGCATTTCGGGCCTTCTCGGCCACCGCCACCACGTCTTGGATCTCTCGCTGGGTGAAGACCGGAACGTCGATCTCCTTGGCCAGGACTTCGAGCTGATCGATGGCCGCCGGTCGCTGCAGATCGCAGGCGGCCAACAGAGGACTTCGCCCCTGCTTCTTGAGATGCAGAGCCAGTTTGGAGCAGAAGGTGGTTTTGCCGCTGCCCTGCAGGCCCATCACCAGAACCACCGAAGGAGAGGCGGACTGGTCGATCTGGAGCTGGCCGGTCTCCCCTCCGAGGAGCTGCACGAGCTCGTCGTGCACGACCTTGACGATCTGCTGTCCGGGCGAAACGCTACTGAGGACCTCGGTTCCCACCGCGCGAGCCTGCACTCGCTTGACGAAATCCCGGGCCACTCCCACTTCGACATCGGCCGCCAACAGGGAGCGGCGGATCTCCCGCATGGCGTCGGAGACATTCTCCTCGCTCAGCTTCGCCTTCCCGGCGAGCTGGCGAAAGACTCCGTCGAGTTTCTCCTGCAGGTCCTGAAACATGGCCGTCGCGCTTCGCCTTCACTTCCGGCATCGGGGGTTCCGACTACCTCAACAACACACAAAAACGGGACCGGAGCGGCTCGGATTTCGCGCCGCTCGGCCCGTGGGCAAAAACGCACCCGGGGATCGATCCCCGAGCGCAGAGAATCAGCGGGTCAGAATAGCAGAGCCCCCCTGCTCTCGCAAGGTCGGCCCGGAGCGCCGAAGGCCGATTCCGGAGGGCTAGGACCGGATTGCCGCGATGCTTGCTGCATAATCGGAGCTTCGGAAGACCGCCGAGCCTGCCACCAGGATATCCGCCCCCGCTTCGATGGCCAAGGGAGCCGTCGCGGGGCCGATTCCGCCATCGATCTCGAGGGCCAGGTCGAGCCCGTCCTCTTCCCGCCATTGCCGCAATCGGCTCAATTTGGGCAGAACCTCCGGAAGGAAGGCCTGGCCACCGAAGCCCGGATTCACGCTCATCACCAGGACGAAGTCGAAGCAGGGCAGCAGGGCCCGCAGCTCTTCCTCCAGGGGAGTGGGGGGATTGAGGACCAATCCCGCTCTCACCCCGGCTCCTCGGAGTTCTGTCGCCAGTCCCGGGCGATCGCCATCGACTTCGTAGTGGAAACTCACCGCTCCCGCTCCGGCCGCGACGAAGGATTCGTAGAGATCCTCGGGCCGGGTGACCATGAGGTGACAATCCAGCAGGAGCTCGGTGGATCTCGACAGTGCCGCAGTGACCTGGGGACCGAAGGTGAGATTCGGGACGAAGTGACCGTCCATCACGTCGAGGTGGATCAGGTCGGCTCCCGCCGCCTCCACCAGGGCAACCTCCTCCCCCAACCGAGCCGCATCGGCGGCCAGGATCGAAGGAGCAACGGCCGTCCTAGCGGGTACTCGCTGCCACCAATTCAACGGACCCTCCTCGAGAAATGCGAGAGCCCGCGGGGGGCCACTGATCGATCACCGTGCCGGGCTCGCGACCCCGCACCTCTCGCCGCGTCACCCGACGAATCTCGAATCCCGCGGCGTCGAGCTGGGCCCGCACCCTCGAGAGACTCGCTCCCACCAGGACCGGCATGCGGTATTCGGGGCGCTCGATCCCTTCCCGAACCAGCAGGTCGACCGGAGTGTCGCGGAGAACTTCCTCTCCGGGGTGAGGCCGCTGCGCCACCACTCCCAGCGCGCCCTGGGGGTCGAAACTCCGCGCCACATAGCCCACCCGCAGACCGTCCCGCAGGAGCGAGAGCTCACTCTGCCGCTGGCTCAGTCCCGTCAGGTCCGGAACCCGAAGACGCGCCTCCCCCATGCTCACCATCACCCTCACTGCTCGCCCCCGGCGGACCGATCGCAACGGGCTGGGATTCTGTTCGACCACCGTGCCTGGAACGCTGTCGAGATCATGAACTTCGTCGGAGACGACCAGTTGCAGACCAACCTGTTCGAGGCGAGCCTGGGCTTCGTCCCGGCTCGCTCCCACGAGGTCCGGCACCAGGACTTCGGACTGGTGGTGCACCAGCCAGGGCAACAGCCAGAAATCCGCTGCCATCACCAGACCGACGCACGACACGCCCACCACGGCCAGGATGGCCACCAATCGGCGTAAGCTCATGGCATCTCTCCCGTCGCAGGGCGACGCAAGCGGGCGGCGAAGGCGCCATCGGAGCCGTGACGCTGGGGCCAGATCTGCATGCGGCCGCCCCGTTGAAGGTCGGGAGCGACGGCCGCTCCCACCCCGATCTCCTCGACCTCGGGATTCTGTTCGAGAATCGCGTCGATCACCGCATCGTTCTCCTCGTGTTCGAGCGAACAGGTTGCGTAGACGACCTCACCCCCCGGCTTCACCAGGCGGAGGGCCTCCTCGACCAGAGCCTTCTGCAGCCGCGGGAGTTCCTCCAAATCCTCCGGACGCCGACGATAACGCGCATCCTGCCGGCGCGCGAGAACTCCGGTCCCGGTACAGGGAGCATCCACGAGGACCGCGTCGAAACTCCCCTCTTCCCATCCGGTGTGGCAACCATCCACCTGGCGCAGACGCACCCGATCCGGCTGCCCCAGACGTTCCAGGGTTCCGGCCACCTGATCCAGACGCTGCACCGACACGTCCGCCGCGGTGATCCGCGCCTCGGGAAGGAGCTGCACCAGGTGAGAGGTCTTGCCGCCCGGCGCCGCACAGAGATCGAGGACGGACGCGGGGGCGCTCTCGGCGACCAGCGGCGCGACCATTTGGGCCGCAGCATCCTGGATCACCACTCCGGAACCGACCTCCTTCAGCAGGAGGCTCGCGGGCACGCGGGTCCGCATCTCGAGGGCATCGGGGGCGAAGGAGATGGGCGCGGACTCCCACTCCAATCTCCCCAGCACTTCTCGGATCTGCTCCTTCTTCCCCCGCGGACAGCGCAGATGAATCCGAGGACGACGGTTGTTGCACTCGCAGAGCGCGAGCATCTCCTGCGGGCCGAGGAGGTCGGCCCACCGCTCCACCAACCACCGCGGATGGCTTCCCCAGGTGCAGGCGTGGAGGAGAGGATCCTCTTCCGCACTGACGAAAAAGGTTTCCACCCCTTCCCTGAGCACCCTCCGCAGTGCTGCGTTCACGAAGCCCGTCGCGGCTGGACGCTGCCAGCGACGGGTGATCTCCACCGCTTGATCGACCACCGCGAATTCCTGCCGGCGCATCTCACAGATCTCGTGCAAGGCGATGTGGAGGACCGCTCGCAACCGTGGCTCGCAGCCCTTCGACGATCGTGCCACCGCGGCGACGAGATGATCGTAGCGATCTCGCAGTCGCACCCCGCCGAAGAGCAGCTCGCGGAGTCGTCGTCGTTCCACATATTCCCACCCCACCGCACCCACATCGCTCGTCTCGAAGCGCTCCACCACGTCTTCGATGAAACCGTCCCCCTCCCAGTAGCGAAGCAGTAGGCGCGCGGCCTGCTCTCTCACTCGGTCGACCTTGGGACGTGGCGCGTGGCGCGGCATCAGAGTTCCTCCGGCCGAGGACAGAAGCCGGCCATCGGACGCAGCACACTCCCCACCGAGAGTTCGCTGCCCCTCGCGCATTCCGCCGGAGTCATGGCCCGTCGGCCGGCCGGTTGGACCGTCGCCACCCCCACGATTCCCTCGCCGCAGGCGATGGACATCATCTCGTCGTCCAGGTCCACCACCGTACCCGGAGCTGCGGTCGACCCTCGGTGCTCGATCACTCGGCTCCCTCCCAGCTTCAGACCGCGGTCGCCCAGGAGAACGGTGGTCGCGGGCCAGGGATGCAGACCGCGAATGCGATTGTGGATGCGTCGGGACGACCAGCCGAAATCCACACTTCCCTCACAGCGTTCGAGCAGGGGAGCGTAAGTCACCCCATCTTCCGCCTGGGGAGTCGCGGACAAGGTGCCGCTCTCGAGCCCTCGGAGAGTTTCGACGAGGACCTCGCCGCCGAGCTGCGCCAGTCGGTCGTGCAGAGAACCGGCATCTTCGCTCTCGTCGATCTTCGTTGCGCGGCGGAGGTAGAGATCTCCGGTATCGACTCCTTCGGCCAACTTCATGGTGCACACTCCGGTCTGGCCATCGCCCGCGAGAATCGCCCGGTGGATGGGAGCGGGGCCGCGCCACCGCGGCAGGAGCGAGGCATGGACATTCAAGCATCCGAAACGGGCCGCGCTCAGGAGCGGCTCACGGATGATGTGCCCGAAGGCCACCACGATCACCACATCGAGGTCCAAATCGATGAGCTCTCGGTACAACTCCGACCGTCGTCCTCTCTCGAGGCAGCGGGTCGGCAGAGACAGGTCCAGAGCTCGGCTCCGGAGAGGAGAGGGCGTGGGCGCCGCCCGGCGCCCTCTCTTGCGGTCGGGTTGACTGACCACCAGAGACACTTCGTGACCGGCCGAGACGACGGCATCCAGGCTGGGAATCGAAAACCCCGGAGTTCCGCAGAATGCGACGCGCATGGTCATGGAATCATTCACTCGAACTCTCGCGCGCCTGCGCTGCCGCCAGGCGTGAAAGTTCCTTGAGTTTCTTCGAGAGAATCCTGCGCTTGAGCATCGAGAGATGATCCACGAAGAGAACACCCTCGAGGTGATCGATCTCGTGCTGAAGAATCCGCGCCAGAATGTCGTCGTCTTCGATCTCCTGCTCGCGCCCATCCAGATCCTGATACCGGACTCGGACCCGAACCGGCCGCATCACGTCCGCGAACACTTCCGGGAGACTCAGACAACCTTCCTGATACTTGTCCTTCTCCTGGGAGGTCTCCACCACTTCGGGGTTCACCAGGCACAGAATGCTCGGACCGCCGCTGCGTTGGTTCTCTGCGATCAGCATGCGCCGATGCACTCCCACCTGGGGTGCTGCGAGACCGATTCCCCGCTCTTCGATCATGCAGGTCTCCATGCGCCTCGCCAAGCGACGCAAGTCATCGTCGAAGACGGTGATTTCCTCGCTCTTGCGCCGGAGCTGAGGACTCCCGTAGAGCAGGACCTCGAGGTGGTCTTCGCGCACCCGACTACTTCGCCTTCTTGTCGGTCTTTCCAGCCACCGCGCTCCGCGCGATTTCCACTTTCACCCCGTCGGAAATCGTCGCGACGAAGAAGTCGTCCTTCACATCGACGATCGTGGCGAAGAGGCCCCCGTTGGTGAGGATCCGATCCCCGCGCTGCAGCGCCTTCACCATCTGCTGATGCTGCTTCTGGCGCCGCTGCTGGGGTCGAAGGATGAGCAGGTAGAAGATGACCATCACCATGATCAGCGGCAGCAGGCCCATGATGGGGTTTCCCCCGGAGCCGCTCGAGCTGGAGGCCATCGCCAGGGGAAGATCGGCGAGCGCGGATGGGCTCAGCGTGCTTGTCATGACCACCTCTTGTCGTGGAGTTCTCTGCGTGGAAAAATCGTATCGGAACGGTCAGTCTAACCGGGGGGCTGCGACGCAGCAAGCGGAGGAGGACGACCTCAGCTCTCCCTGGCCCGGCCCGCCTCCGCGGGGCCGAGGTAGTGCTGGAGAAGGTCGCGCCGATGGTCCTCCCACCGCTGGGCTTCGATCGCGGCGCGAATGCCCTGCATCAACCGCTGGTAGAAGGTCAAGTTGTGCTCGGTGGCGAGCTGAAAGCCGAGCATCTCCCTCGCGATGATCAGATGGCGCAGATAGGCGCGGCTGAATCCGACGCAGGCCGCGCAGGGACAATCCTCCTCCAGAGGACGAGAATCGTCGGCAAAGCGCGCGTTCTTCAACGAGAGCCGGCCCCCGTGGGTGAGAATCGTGCCGTGACGTGCGAGCCGGGTCGGGAGAACGCAGTCGAACATGTCGACCCCGGCATTCACCGCGGCGAGGATATCCTCCGGGAAGCCCACTCCCATCAGATAGCGCGCTTTGTTCTGAGGCAGCATGGGAGCGGTGAGGGCGGTGAGTCGGTGCAGATCCTCTTTCTCCTCGCCCACCGACAAACCGCCGATCGCATAGCCCACGAAGTCCAGAGCCGCCAAGGCCTCGGCACAGCGCTCGCGCTCTTCGGCCTCGAGGCCACCCTGGACGATCCCGAACAGGGCCTGCTCGTGCCCCGCCGAGTGATGGCGCCGAGATCCGAAGGACTCGAGGCATCGCTGAGCCCAGGCCACCGTACGGTCCACCGCCGCGGCAACTTGGTCTCGCGATG
>JAJRXK010000059.1 GCA_024276305.1 Candidatus Krumholzibacteriota bacterium | reverse complement strand
GCTTCCACCCCACTGCACCAACCCCAAGTGCAAGTACCACAATCACATGGGCGGTCCCTGGCCGGTCCGCAGGGCCGGCTTCTACACCCGCAAGAGTGACCGGAGATCCGTACCGCGTTTCCATTGCCGGGCATGTGGTGTCACGATGTCGACACAGTCCTTCTCGACCACCTACTGGCAGAAACGCCCCGATCGCCCCGACCCCGAGGCCATGGAGAAGGGCATGCTCGAGCCGCTCCAGAGTACCCTACCCGCCGAGTAGAAGACCCCGGCTGCTCACGCAGCCGGGGTCTTCTCGCACTCGATCATCAACAATTTCGGAGACACAACTTTCAGATATGCGGTCCCGAATAGGCGACCAGATTCTTGACGTAGTTGGCTCGTTCGTAAGCCGAGGGATCGGGAACCTTGGCCAGGCTCATGCTGCCCCTCATCTGCCGCACTCCGCGGTACTCGTTCTCCTCGAGCCAGGCCGACAGGCGCCTCTGCAGGCCCGCCACCGCATCGGGGCCGTGACGCAGGAGGAGCGAGGCCAGCATCACCGCATCGGCCCCGCACAGAATCTGCTTGATCACGTCCTCGACCGAGTAGATTCCCGTGGTCGCGGCCAATGAGCACTTCACCTGATCGCGGAGGATGGCCAGCCAGCGCATGGGGAGCCGACTCTCGAAGGAGTGGCTCAACTCCAGGCCCGGAACCACGGTGAGAGACTCGAGGTCGATGTCGGGCTGGAGAAAGCGATTGAACACCACCAGACCATTCGCTCCCGCTTCCTCGAAGCGGCGGGCCATGTTTGCGATCGAGCTGAAGAAGGGGCCGATCTTCACGGCCAGCGGCAGTGAGATCTCGGCGCGTACCGCACGCACCACATTCAGGCAGCGCTCTTCGATTTCGGCCCCGGTCACCGCGGCGTCGGTCGCCAACAGGTAGATGTTCAGCTCGAGGGCGGTCGCTCCCGCTTCTTCCAGGCATTTCGCGTAGCGGACCCACCCTCGGTCGGTGGTGCCATTGAGGCTGGCGATGACCGGAGTGCTCAGGCTTTCGGAGGCGGAGCGCACCAGTTCCAAGTAGTGATCGGTCCCGGTGTTGTAGTTGTCCATGGGCGGGAAGTAGCCGAGGGCCTCGCCGTAGCTCTCTGCCCCGATGTCGCCGAGGCCGCCGACCTGCGATTCTTCGTGAACGATCTGTTCCTCGAAGAGAGAGGGCAGGACGATGGCCCCGATCCCGGCATCGTCGAGGGCCTTCAGGTTGGCGAGACTCGCAGTGAGGGGAGAGGCTCCCGCCACCAGCGGATTCCGCAGCTGGAGTCCGAGGTATTCGGTCTTGAGATCCACACCCATCCTACTTCTCCTCCCCACCGTCGACGACGGTCACGGCTGGTGATTCGGCTTCTTCGTCGTCGACCACGGGCTTCGCGCGTTCGACGTCGGTCATCTGTTAGTAGAGGTGCCAACGCTCGTCGATGCCCGCTTGAGCGAGCTTCATGAGGTGGGCGTAGGCTTCGGGGTCGCTGCGCTCGAGCATGGCGAAGCGGGCCTCCTTCGATGCGAACTCGCGGTAGGCGATCTTGGGCTTCTTGCTGTCGAGCTGGAAGGGAAGGTGATCCGTTTCTCCATGCCGTGGATCGAAGCGATAGAGGGGCCAGTAGCCGCTGTTCACCGCTTCCTTCTGGTGAGACATCGACGTGGTCATGTCGATTCCGTGGGCGATGCAGGAGCTGTAGGCGATGATCAGCGATGGTCCATCGTAGCTTTCGGCTTCGAGCAGGGTCTTCAGCGTCTGGCGCTGATTGGCGCCGATCGCGACCTGGGCCACGTAGACATTGCCGTAGGCCATGGCGATCATCCCGAGGTCCTTCTTGCCACTGGGCTTACCGCTCGCCGCGAACTTCGCCACCGCTCCCATGGGTGTGGCCTTCGAAGCCTGCCCTCCGGTATTCGAGTAGACCTCGGTGTCGAGGACCAGAATGTTGACATTTCTTCCCGACGCCAGCACATGGTCGAGGCCGCCGTAGCCGATGTCATAGGCCCAGCCGTCTCCGCCGATGATCCATACTCCGCGACGGCCGAGCACATCGAGAATGCCCAGGAGGGCCTTCACCTCGTCCTCGTCCCGTCCGCTCAACTTCTCGCGGAGGGCATCGAGACGGGCTCGCTGGGCGCGGATCCCCTCCTCGGTGCTCTGGTCGCATTCGAGGAGAGCGCGGATCTCCGAATCCGAGACCCCGACCTCCGCCAGGAGCTGGGTCGCGTAGCGGAGCTGGTGATCCGTAGCCAGCCGCATCCCCATTCCGAATTCCGCATTGTCCTCGAAGAGCGAATTCGACCACGCGGGTCCGCGTCCCTGGGCGTTCTTGGTCCAAGGGGTGGTGGGGAGGTTGCCGCCGTAGATCGAGGAACATCCGGTGGCATTGGCCACCACGATTCGATCCCCGAAGAGCTGGGTGAGCAACTTGATGTAGGGAGTCTCTCCACAACCCGCGCAGGCTCCCGAGAATTCGAAGAGCGGCTGGAGGAGTTGGGAGCCCTTCACCGTGTCGAGCTTCACTTCGGTGCGATCGAGTTCTTCAATGGACAGGAAGTAATCGAAGTTCTTCTGCTCGGTCTCGAGGTGATCGAGTTTGGGAACCATGTTGATGGCCTTGTGCGAACGGTCTTCCTTGCTGAAGGCCGGGCACACATCGACGCAGACCCCGCAGCCGGTGCAGTCGTCGGGCGCCACCTGAATGCGCATCTCGTGGTCGGGGAGTTCCTTGCCACGCCAGGTCTGGGTGTCGAAGGATGCCGGACCGGCCTGGGCCGCAGCCGGAGCGAAGGCCTTCATCCGAATGGCAGTGTGCGGGCAGACGAAGGCGCAGATCGCGCACTGGATGCAGATGTCGCCATCCCACACCGGGATCTCGCGGGCCACGCTGCGCTTTTCGTAACGGGCGGTGTCGGTGGGGAAGGTCCCATCGACGGGCATCGCGCTCACCGGAAGGAGGTCTCCCTTTCCGGCCATCATCACCGACGTGACTTTCTGCACGAAGTCGGGAGCGTCGGCCCCGACCAGGGCCAGAGCTTCATCGGCCACTTCGACCGTTTCCGAAGGCACGGAGACTTCGTGGAGGTTCTCGATGGCCGCGTCCACCGCCGCCCAATTCTTCTCCACGATGGCCCGGCCCCGTTTTCCGTAGGTCTTGTCGATGGCCGTCTTGATCTGATCCACTGCCTCATCGCGCGGAAGGATCTCGCTCAGGGCGAAGAAGCAGGCCTGCATGACGGTATTGATCCGTCCGCCCATTCCCGCGGCTTCGGCCACTGCTCCTGCATCGATCACGTAGAAGCGCAGCTTGCGTCGGGCGATCTCGGCTCGCACCCGGGCCGGAAGGTGCTGCCAGACTTCGTCCTTGGAGTAGGGGCTGTTGAGCAGGAAGATGCCGCCGTCGATCGCGGCCTCGAGGACGTCCATCTTTTCCACGAAGTTGTATTGGTGTACCGCGATGAAGTTGGCGTGGTTGATGAGGTAGGTCGAGTCGATGGGACGCGGTCCGAAGCGCAGGTGGGAGATGGTCACCGATCCGGATTTCTTCGAGTCGTAGACGAAGTATCCCTGGGCGTAGAGATCGGTATTCCCTCCGATGATCTTCGCGCTGTTCTTGTTCGCGCCCACCGTCCCGTCGGCGCCGAGTCCGTAGAACATGCACCGAGTGACATCATCCTTCTCCGTGGACCAAGTGGGATCCCAGTCGAGGCTGGTGTGGGTGACGTCGTCTACGATGCCGACCGTGAACCCGTGTCGGGGGGAATCGGTGGACAGCTCGTCGAAGATCCCCTTCACCATGGCCGGGGTGAATTCCTTCGAACCCAGGCCGTAGCGACCGCCGAATACCTCGGGCAGCTCGGTGCCCTGCAGGTCCTTCCACCGCCGTCCGAAGGCGCTGACCAGGTCCAGATAGAGGGGCTCTCCTTCGCAGCCCGGTTCCTTGGTCCGGTCGAGGGCCGCCACTCGACGCACCGTGGAGGGAAGGGCGGCGATCAGGTCTTCGGCCGAGAAGGGACGGTAGAGGCGCACGGTGAGCATGCCCACTTTCTGACCCTCGGAGAGGAGGCGCTCCACCGCTTCCTTCACCGCTCCACAACCCGAACCCATCAGAACGACGACCTGCTCGGCGTCGGGAGCCCCGGCGTAGTCGAAGGGGTGGTAGTCTCGTCCGGTGAGTTGGGCGAAGCGGGCCATCTCTTCTTTCACGATCTCCACCGTCGCCGGGTAGTAAGCGTTGACCGCCTCGCGGGCCTGGAAGAAGACATCGGGATTCTGAGCCGTGCCCCGCAGCACCGGATGCTCGGGACTGAGGCCGCGGAGGCGGTGGGCTCGCACCGCCTCTTCGTCGATCATGGCGCGGATCACGTCGTCGTCGATGACCTCGATCTTGTTGAGTTCGTGGGAGGTGCGGAAGCCGTCGAAGAAGTGGAGGAAGGGCACGCGTGCACGGAGGGTGGCGGCCTGAGCGATGAGGGCGAAGTCCTGCGATTCCTGCACCGAAGCAGAGGCGAGCATCGCCCAGCCGGTGGACCGGGTGGCCATCACATCGGTGTGATCTCCGAAAATCGACAGAGCATGGGTCGCCAACGCCCGGGCCGCGACGTGGAAGACCGTCGAAGTGAGCTCTCCGGCGATCTTGTACATATTCGGGATCATCAGGAGCAGGCCCTGCGATGCGGTGAAGGTCGTGGTCAGGGCGCCTCCCTGCAAGGCGCCGTGAACCGCTCCCGAGGCGCCTCCCTCGCTCTGCATCTCGACCACTTCGGGGACCGCGCCCCAGATGTTCTTCTGGCCCTGCGCCGACCAGGCGTCCGAATGCTCTCCCATGGGGGAAGAGGGCGTAATGGGATAGATGGCGATGACTTCATTGGTCCGGTGCGCCATCCTTGCCGCAGCTTCGTTCCCATCGAGGGAAAGAAAACGTCTCGCCATGACTGCCTCCTGGCGTCTCCAAAGTTGAAATGTGCCCGTGATCGAGAATGCGCGGGAGAATGCTACGTATCAGTACAAGCCCGAGGGCATCCTCGGGCCAGAGCGAAACTGTGAGATGGGAAGACTGGTGCCCGGGGCGAGACTCGAACTCGCACGAGGTTACCCCCACTACGACCTGAACGTAGCGCGTCTGCCAATTCCGCCACCCGGGCCATGGGCGCGTGGAGCGCAGAGGAGGGAGTCTAGTCATGGCCCGAGGGGCTGTCAAGCCAACGGAAAGCGCAAGGAGGCACGCGGTTGCCGGGCCGTGGGGGGCGTGCTAGTTTGGGGCGCTCCGACCCCACCCGCTAGGATGCCATGGGCGCTGCCAAGAAATCATCTGCGCCGAAGAAGCAGGGCAAGAAGGGCCAGAAGGCGGATGCTTCCGAGATCAAGCTCATCGCCCAGAACCGGAAGGCCCGCTACGAGTACACCATTCTGGAGACCTTCGAGGCTGGAATGGCCCTCACCGGGAGCGAGGTGAAGAGTTTGAGAGCGGGACGTGCGAGTCTGGTCGATTCCTACGCCGAGGTGCGGGGGGCCGAGGTGATCCTCCGCAACCTTCACATCAGCCCCTACGAACAGGCCAATCTCTTCAATCACGAGCCCACCCGGCCCCGCAAACTTCTGATGCACAAGAAGGAGATTCGCAGGTTGATCGGGAAGACCGCCGAGCGCGGGCTGACTCTGGTGCCGCTGAAGCTCTACTTCAAGCGAGGGTGGGCCAAATGTGAGCTCGCCCTGGTTCGGGGAAAGAAGCTCCACGACAAGAGGGCCGCGACGGCCGACCGAGATGTCCAGCGCAAGATGCAGCAGGCCATGCGCGGAGGGCTGCGCCGCCACGGAGGTGACGATTGATGCGGGCTCTCTCCCGGCTCGCGCTTCGGCTCCTCCTGCTCAGTCTCCTGCCGACCGCAGCAGCGGCGCAGGGCCCCACCTCGGTTCTTCACGTGCGGCCGGGCGATGGGCAACTCGAGTTGCAAGTCGAAATGCGGCAGCTCTCCGACACCGAGGACTGGTACCTCTCCGGAGGAGAGGTGGCCGAGATGCTGCAGGCCGGTCGTTTCTGGCGGAGCGACGTGCGCAAGCTCGTGCTGCGAGTCCGCGGCCAACGGCTCACCTTCACCGTTGGCGCACGGTCGGTGGTGGGCGCCTCGCGCACGATTCTCCTCCACCAGCCGGTGCTCTTCCACGGGGGACAGCCCTGGATTCCGCTGGAGTTCCTGACCCAGATCTTGCCCGAGTTAACGGACATCGCGGTGCGTTACGATCCCGAGGACCAACGTCTCCGGATCGGGGAGCGGCCAACGAATGTGCAGGCACTGCGGATCGAGTCCACCGCCGAGGCCACCGAGCTGCGATTGGACCTCGGGGAGGTACTGGCCTTTCGAGTCGATGACAGCCGGGTGCGGCATTTGGTGGTCAAGATCTACGGTGGGGTTCTCGATCCCAGCCGGATCGCGTTGTCCCGTCCACGAGGGCTCGTGGATGCGGTGACTTCGAGGCAGGAAGAGGGCTTTGCGCTGGTCGACGTCCAGCTCGGAGAACTCGCGCAGAGATACTCGTCGTCGGCCGAAGCCGAGGGGCGCCGCATCCTTCTGCGGATCGAGCCGTTGCCGGTCACCACCATTCCCGAGCCACAGCCTCGCGGACCGCATCTGGTGCAGACTCTTCCGCCCCAGGCGCGCAGCCGGCGGGTCGATGTGCGGAAGGTGGTCATCGATCCCGGCCACGGAGGAGTCGACGTGGGAGCGACGGGTCGCGCCGACGTGCGGGAGAAGGACATCACTCTGGCCGTGGCTCGAGAACTCGCGAGGATCTTGAGGGAGCGGGATGACATTGCCGCGGTCCTCACTCGAGCGGATGATTCGTCGCTCGGCCTGGTCGAACGGACCGAATACGCAAATCGTGAGGGCGCGGATCTCTTCGTGAGCTTGCACTGCAATGCCTGGTTCGATCCTGCTGCGCAGGGAGTCGAAACGTACTTCCTGTCGCCGGCGAAGAGCGAGTGGGATGCCGACGTGGCGCGCAAGGAGAACATCGCCGCCGGACACAGCGACGACCTCGATTTCATTCTCTGGGATCTGGTGCAGAACGCCTACATCCAGGAAAGCGCCACTCTCGCCGAGGCGGTGCAGGCCGGGCTGGTCGAGGACACCGGATTGCGAGATCGGGGAGTGAAGCAGGCCGGCTTTCGGGTATTGGTCGGGGCCTTCATGCCCGCCATCCTCGTCGAGATGGGATTCATCTCCAACAGTGACGACGCGCGCGCACTCACCGACCGCAAGCAGCAGCGGCGCATCGCCCGAGCTCTGGCCGATGCCATCGTCGATTTTCGGGCGCGCATGGATGCCATCCGCGAGGGCTCACGATGAGACGCGCGGTCGTCGCTCTTCTCTTGGTGATCCTCGCGGCCGGTGCGTGGTGGTGGTGGCGGCCGCAGCCCCGGGTGGAGGAAGTGCCGGTGGAGGTCGAGGAGGCGAGGGCGCTGGGCACCCGTTCGGTGACCCTCTACTTCGCCACCCGCGACGCCCAGGGAGTGCGAGGAGAGACCCGGACCATTGCTGCCCATCCTCACCGAGACGAGGAGGTCGAGGCGGTGATCACCCAGCTCTTGGCCGGGCCCCGGGCGAGTCACCTGGTCTCGGCCATTCCGCCGGGGACCCGGTTGTGGCACGCCTACTTCGACGACCGTCAGAGGCTGATCTACCTCGATTTCAGCCAGGATCTCGTGGCCGGTCTGCGTGGCGGCTCCGCCACCGAGATGATGGTGCTCACCTCGCTTCTGCGTACTTTGGCGGTGGCATTCCCCGACATCGAGGGCGCGCAGATCCTGGTCGACGGCCTCGAAGTCGAGACCCTTGCCGGTCACATCGATCTCACCCACCCCCTCCGTCCCGGAGATTGGCTGTGAACGAGTCCGTCGCCTGTGAGCGTCCCATCGGAGTCTTCGACAGCGGCATCGGCGGACTCACCGTCCTGCGGGAATTGCGCCGTCGCCTTCCCCGGGAGGACTTCGTCTATCTGGGCGACAGTGCCCGGGTTCCCTATGGCACCAAGGGGGAGAAGACGGTCCGCCACTTCGCCCTCGAGGCGCTGGCCTGCCTGAACGATCGAGAGGTGAAGGCCGTGGTCGTTGCCTGCAATACCGCGACCGCCCTGGCCATCGATCTCCTCGAAGCTCGGTCTCCGGTTCCCGTCTTCGGAGTCATCGAACCCGGGGTGCGCGCGGCCCTCGCCCGCAAGGGCTCACGAGTGGGAGTCATCGGCACCACCGCGACCGTCGGCAGCGATCGCTACGCCCAGCGTCTGCGAGCCCTCGATCCCGCGGTGGAGGTGCTCTCGCGCCCCTGCCCCCTCTTCGTGCCCTTGGCCGAGGAGGGTTGGGTCGAGGACCCCATCACCGAATCCGTCGCCCAGCGCTACCTCGAGGAGTTCTTGGAGTGGGGCGCCGAGACCATGATCCTCGGCTGCACCCACTACCCTCTGCTCAAGGGAATCATCGGCCGAGTGATGGGCTCTGGAGTGGGCCTCGTGGACTCCGCGGAGGTTCTGGCCGATGCGGTGGCTTGCCTTCTCGAGGAGAGATGCGAGACTTCCTCCAGAGAGCGAGAGGGCAGGGTCGAGGTTCTGGTCACCGACGTGCCCCAGCGCTTCGCTCGGCTGAGCGAGATCTTTCTTTCGTTGCGGCTCGACGACGTGGAGGTCGTCGACCTCGAAGCCTTCAGTTCTTCCCTTCCCTAGGTCAGGTTGTCCATGAGTCGACCCGGTGGGCGCAAGCCCAACGCCATGCGCGCCATCAAGATCACCCCGCACTATCAGCGGCATCCCGAGGGCAGCGCCCTCATCGAGATGGGGCAGACCAAGGTCATTTGCAGCGCCTCCATCGAGAGCGGAGTTCCGCGGTGGAGACGCGAGAGTGGCATGGGGTGGATCACCGCCGAATATGCCATGTTGCCTCGCGCCACCAACGATCGGACTCAACGGGATGGCCGGCGCGGAAACATCTCCGGGCGCACCAGCGAGATCCAGCGCCTCATCGGTCGCAGTCTCCGTTCCGTGGTGGACATGGTGCAGATGGGAGAGTTCACCATCACCGTCGACTGTGATGTTCTCGAGGCCGATGGGGGAACCCGCACCGCGTCGATCACCGGGGCCAGCGTGGCCCTGTGGATCGCCCTCGAACGGATGCGCCGACGTCTCGACATGCCCGCCCATCCCATGCGCGGGCACGTCTCAGCCATCAGTGTGGGGGTCGTCGATGGAGAGACTCGCCTGGACCTCGAATATGTCGAGGACTCCGCGGCCGATGTGGACATGAACGTCGTCCTGACTTCCCATGGCGAATTCGTCGAGTTGCAGGGGACCGCCGAAGGTCAGACCTTCGACGACGCCCAGCTCCACGCGATGCTGGCTCTGGGCAAAGGGGCCGCGCGGATCCTCAATGAGGTGCAGACCAAAGCCTGCGCCCGCGCCGTGGAGGCCATGGATTGACACCGACCGAGCGCATCGTCTTGGCCACCCGCAACGCGGACAAGATTCGGGAGATGCGCAAGCTCTTCTCTTCGCTGCCGGTGACCGAGGTCGTGGGAGTCGAGGAGATCGCGGACTTGGCGGAAGTCATCGAAGATGGGACCACCCTGAGGGAGAATGCCCTGAAGAAGGCTCGGACTGTGGCCGAGGCCCTCGGAGAGCTCTGCCTGGCCGACGATACGGGTCTGGAGGTGGATGCTCTGGGTGGGGCTCCCGGCATCTACGCCGCCCGCTATGCCGGCGAGGAGGCCACTTATGCCGACAATTGCGCCAAGCTCCTGCGGGAGCTCGAGGGCGTCGGGGTCTCGCGCCGGGGGGCGCGCTTCCGCACCGTGATGGCGGCGGTCGACCCTCGGGGCGAGGGCTGGGAGTGCACCGTGGACGGGGTGCTCGAGGGCCGGATCCTCGTCGAGCCAAAAGGGAATCGCGGATTCGGCTACGATCCGCTATTTTGGACCGCAGATCTGGACCGAAGTCTGGCCGAGATCTCATTGGAAGAGAAGAACCGCATCAGTCATCGGGCCCGGGCGGCCCGTGCGATGCGGGAGAAGCTCAGAGAATATCTGGTCGGGGCGTAGCGCAGCCCGGTAGCGCACCTGCTTTGGGAGCAGGGGGTCGGAGGTTCGAATCCTCTCGCCCCGACCACACTCGCTCGAATTGTTCCGATTCGTACAGTAGACCCAAGGGCACTACGATCGCGTTTGGAGATCTCGATACACCGAGGCGAGGCTGGCATCTTCGCCGAGGTCTTCACGGTCGAGATGACCCACCGAGCGTCCCTCTCTCAGGAAGGTCCAAGCATCGCACATGCCGTCGAGGACTTCGAGCCGGTGGTCAGAGACGAGAATCGATACTCCCGATTCGCGCTGTTGCAGGAGCAGGAACGCCCTCACGCGGTCGGTTGCGGTGGGGTCGAGCCCCTGGAATGGTTCGTCCAGGAGCACGAGGTCCGGGGTTTCCAGGAAGGCCGCCAGAATCGAGAAGCGGACTCGTTGCCCGTGAGACAGCTTCTGAGAATCGCGACCGAGGAGCTCCGCCACCCCCAATCGCTCCGCGAACGCTGCCGTTCGCTGGGCGGCGTGCCGTTCATTGAGCCCTAGACATGGTCCCAGAACCTTGGCGAGGAAGCTTCCGACCGGGCCACGGGGAAGAGCCGAATCGTCACTCGCCATCCATCCGAGTCGGAGAGACCGCCAGTCGCCATCGACACCAACGGAGAGTCGACCGGATTGCAGCCGCCGATGTCGGGCCAGAATCGCGAGAGTGGTCGATTTGCCGGATCCGTTGTCTCCCACAAGCCCGTGGATCGAGGCTCTGCGGACCCGCAGGTCAACTCCGTCGATGGCATTGCGACCGCCACCATAGGAATAGGTGAGCTGGGTGGCGACCAGGATGTCGTCCATCACCTCGGCGCTCCTGCGTTGATGTCGAGTTGGAGAAGGCGATGCGAATTCGCTTCGACGCCGAAGTACCGGTTCCCACTGACATCCACTCCAAATGCCACGAGTGCCGTGGGAAGATGCAAGCGCCTGGACAGAGCCCCATCCATCTCATATACGAGGATCTCGTTCGCATACCTCTCTCTCGCGTCATCGTCAACATAGACGCCGCGGAGAGCATGCAGACGTCCGCCTGCATCCACGTCCACGTCTTGAAGGACTCGCCACGCTCGTAGGTCCGACCCGTCGCTGGGCCGAATCGGTTCGAGGCCGCCTCGAGTGATATGGAACTCGAATCGGGGCTTGGCATCCGAGCCCAAGACCATCACCTCAGGTTCGCCGAAGAGCCGCACTCTGTAGAAAGAATCCGCGTCTCGGCGCAGCAATCGCGTGTAGTAAGACCTAGCGATGTCGAGAGCCGGATCGCCAAAGAAGCGAAAGGCTCCAAGAGTTCGATCGCAGGGCCAAGTCTGTTTGCCCCGAGCCGATGTTGGTCCCAGGAGAGTCGCCAGATCAGATACTCCTCCCAGTGCTAGAGCTGCGTGCGGATCCGAAGACGTGTAAATCGCGGCTACATCCACATGGTCAAGCGCCGCGATGGATACGAGGGGTCGGTCATGTCGGAAGCGCAGGATCTCAGCATCGGTCGCAGGCGGGGGAACCGCCAACGAGATCGGTGAACGTATCGAGTGCAAGAAGATCGGCAGATAGCCATCGAATCGCGGGGAGGGAATCCGAGACAGGGTGAATCGATTCCCACCCAGTTCGGCCGGCCCCGGTCCGTCCGACGCGACGATCGAGAGTCCTTCCGTTGCGGAGTACATGAGCAGGCGGGCAGGATTCGACTCCAGGATCACGCAACGTTCTCCACCGATGACTGCGACCCGCGAGATCTCGGATCCGAAGTCACGACCGTCGAGAAGCTCCCGTACGGAGAGGCTCTGATCTGGAAAGTCCAATGGCGGATCCGGTGGTGTTGATCCACAGGCGGCTAGGATGAGCGCCAAGAGTCCCGTCGCAATAGATGATCTCCGAATGGTCATCGGAACCTACTCCGCGATCGCATCAGCGACCACACTTCCAACGGAATACCGAATACGCGGACAGCCACCAGATCACCGATGCGGGGATGCAGGCCACCGCGATCCACGGATTGTGACCGATGCTGCGAGCCGCCGATTCGATCGAGGCCAGCGAGACCGTCGCCCATACGAACTCGACCAACAACCTTCCTCCGGCGGGGGCCTTCAGGGATATCAATGCGGCGGAGGCGATCAGCAGATAAGTGAGGAGGATACCTGCTTTTCCTTTCGCAAGCTGCGAGGCCAAGCTGGCAACCGCGGCCACCCAGATCGCAAAACCCGAACTTCCCAACCACAGGTGTGCGGCGCGCGCGGGAGTCATCGCGTCGAAAGACACGACTCCGACGAGGAGTGCGAAGATCGTTCCCACGAGGAGCGCTTGAGTTACCCGGGCGGCAGCGTAGGCAACAAAGAGCTCTCGAACGGAAGGCCGGGCTGAAAGCAGGAGTCGGATCCAACCCTGGGGCCGAAACTCGGGATCCACGAGCAACAATGGGAAGATAGCGATGGGTCCCATGTTGAAGAGCAGCAAGCGCAACTCACCGCTCCGGGCGTAGTAGGGGCTGACGAAGGTCAAATAGACCCCCAGGACAACGAGGATGACCCACAGCAGCGATTGTTCCCGAGACAGCCTACGGAGAAAGAAAGCGTAAAGCGGCCGCACATGGACGCCCGCTTTGGGCACGAATGCGGACTCCTCGCCGATCTCCACTAATCCTCGAGGATGGGAGCAATCGTGGTGGCGATGCAGCCGAGCACCGCGAGATCACAGTCCAACAGGCAAATGTTGGTATCCCAGTCTATGACTCCTCCCATGAAGTAACGGGTGTCCTGAGTGATGCATCCTTGGCGACAAGCTCGAAAGTTTTGAAAACAGAATCGGTTGGATGAGTTTTCTTCACTGGATTGAGTTGCACCGGCAAGGGTGGTTTGCATGCCAAGTACCCCAAAGATTAGTGCGATTGATAGCCTCACCACGAGTTTCTGCACGATTGTTCGTCCTGTTTTCGGACGCATGAAAAGTGAGCGAACTCGGTGGAGACCCAACCCATCGGGTTCTGTCGGTGTCGAGTGAAACGGGTGAGCGTCCAAGACTCTCTCAGGCTAGCACGAGTCGAAGCTGCTGTCAGGACCTATTCCGGCCGCGATCCGAGCAGATTCGGGTGCAGCACTGTGGCAGGAAGAAGGAGTGCGTAAATCTGGATGTCGCCTTAAGTCCAGACTACACTGTCGCGCTACAATTGATGACGTCCATCGCTTCTGGATCTAGTCGAGCTTCTCAAGCGCTTCAAGGGCGAGACGCTCGCTCGTTTCGGGGGTTCGGCGAGCCAGGAAGGGTGAGAACTCGGTCCGTGCGACGTCGTGATCGGCGTGGGACAGACGGGAATGGGCGGCGGTTCGTCCTGTCTTAGGCCGTGGTTGTGTGGTCAACTACAGTGGGGAGTGTCCACGATTCTGTGTAACCGGCCATTGAGATCATCGCGGCATCCGGCTCCTGCGCCCACCAGATCGGCCGCGAACGAACGTCCGACTTCGTGGGTTCCCCGCGTGAACAACAATGCGATAGCCAGTCCGAATCAGAAGAAGGGCGCGGAGAGCAAGATCTTGGTCAACCCTGCGAACAGTAGCTGCAACGGCTTCGCGAGGAATGATGAAGCGATCGAAAGTGACGTGCTGCATCACCTCCGCGCATCCTAGGCAAATCTCTCGAGAAACGCTTCGGCCTTCTTCCGCGTGGGCTTCTTCGGGCTGTCGAGCTGCCGCTGGGCAAAGGCGATGACCGCATCACGATCCCGCGTTCTCATGTGATCGAAGTACCTACCGAACGCAAGAATGACCTTGCCGGCGAGAATGGCCCAACAATCCGCAGTCCTCTTGACCGAGTCGGCCTCGAGCAGCTGCTCGGTGATCAGTGCCCGATGGCGAGGCTTATTGACGGCGATCTTCCAGAGATTGTCCACGGCGTGGGCGGCGCTGACGAGCGACTCGTCGGCGAGCAGGGCGAAATACTTGTCGAGGACTCTCTTGTCGATCTTCTTCTCTCGGTCGACGAAACTCAGATTGCCTACGATATCCATCCCGATCCACTTCAGAATCGTCTCCTCTCCATCGATCGCTCGGACAAAGAATCTCAGACGCGGGTAAAGCGTTTCGGGGTCCATCTCGCTGACGATCCTCAACGCCTTCGCTGCGGCGTTCTTCACCTTCTTCTCCGGCGCCGCTGCGCCCTCTATGAGCATCTCCAGCAATCTGTGGTTCTTGATGGCCATCAACGCGACGTCCTGGGACGCCTTGCCACCCCTGCTCCTGAATTCGATGTAGATGGACTTCGATTCGCTCACGATCGCCTCCAGGTCACAGCCAGCGCCTGCGATGAACATTCCGACTAGTCTTCGATCATGATCTGGATCTCGGTCAGGTAGTTCTTGGGATTGCCCTTGAAGATCATGCCGGGACCTTTTCTGTACACTTCTCGGATGGGGATCACCGTCCTGTATCCCCTTTCGTTGATGTAACCGAAGACTTTTTTGTACGAGTCGCGGAGCGTCTCGTACGGCCCTTTGTGCATCAGGGAGACACACCGGCCGCCCTTCAGCTCCCGAATCGCAATCCCATCTGCGTTTCTGCCTTTACGAACAGGAACACATGGCTCGAAGTCTGCATCGTCTTCTTTGTACTCGCCATCGTAGTAGAGAGTCATCGGCTTGCCGTTCGCGTGACGACCCATCTTCTTGCAGATGAGTCCCAGTCCCTTGCCGACATCCTCGTACTTGCCCTTCATGCGATGGCCGGCGATCAACACGGTGTCCAGTTCCTTCTCCTCGATTTCGAACTCTCGGGTCTTGTTCATGGCACTTTCCTTCTCGATTTCTATGATGGATTGAATGGAGCGAGATATGTCCTTGTACCGATCGATCGTTCCCTGCACTCGCTCGAGCTTTTCTTCGAGCTGCCCGAGCATGTCGGATTCGTCATCGCATGCATCAAGGAGCTCTTTGATCTCCGCCAACGAGAAATCGAATTCCTTGAGAACGCTGATACTTCTGGCAGTGTCGTAGTTTGCCTGGTCGTAGTAGCGATAACCCGACGAAGTGCCCACCTCTGCGGGTACCAGAATCCCCTTCTCGTGGTACAGACGAAGCGTCTTGATCGACAGGGATGTGATGAGAGAGAACTCACCGATACTGAATCTCATAACCCACTCCCGCTGATGAGATCATCGAGGTTGACCAACCTCCCGCACGAATTCTGGGGTCTTCCCCTAGGGGAGAGTCAAGGACCACCCGAAGATTCTGTGCGTCCCAGGGGCCGCACCCCAAGCTGAAAGACCGTGGACGCGCATTCGGGGCCATTTCCCCCCGGTTCTGGACTAGCTGGTGGGACGCAGCCCACCGAAGGGTCCGGAGAACCGCGACAATGTCCCGACTGTTGTGGAAAAGGCGTTGGCGTAGTCTCTGGGTGAATACGAAGAACGCCAAAACGGGCTAACCCGAAGGACGACGCCAAGATGCAAGACCATATCAGAGCCCTGCCGAGCAGGGAATCCGCAGTTGATCTTCTTCGTCAGGCCCTTTCCTTGAAGCTCCGGGAGACCGGGCAAGATCTGCTGACCATCTACGGTTCTCCGAAGTCGCAGGGATCGTTCAGCGACGAGATATCGGTCTTGGTGCTGCTGTGGGCTCTCGTTGCCCTCGGTCCCATCCAGTGTCGCAAGATCGTCGGCTGGAAGGACACGCCGAAGGTCGCAGAGATGTTGGGCCAGGCTGCGTGATGCGCTAGCTTGGCAATCCGCACCCCGCTAGGTCAGAGAATTTCCGCAAGATGCGGGATGGGGCCCACCGAGATGATCCGAATACTCATGGCGTCAGCGTGGATACTGACAATTGCTCAATCGATTCTTTCAGCAGGGTCGCAGACGCTCTCTCACGCTCCCCAAGAGATGACGGTCCAGCAGGTCGATGACCAGACCCTTCACTTCGCCGCTCGACATTGCGAATTCCCGACTCCAAATGACACGATCTCTGTAGCCCTGCATTCCAGTATCCGCTTACGACTGATCGACATGTACGATCGCTGGGCAATTCCATTTGTCGACAACTATCCAGCGATCCACGGATCGGCGAGATTCGATCTCTACTCCCTTGGTCGCAATGGAGTAGACGAGGGTGGCCTGGGAGACGACATCGGATTCATCAAGAGCTCGGACGTTTTCAATCTGCATTGTGCTTGCGGCCCCGCGCAACGAGTCGAGGGCGCAGATGGCAAGCCCACCATGATTGGAGGACAACAGCTCGGTGATCGCGCAAGGGATTCGGACGTGAACCGTCCGTCGCGGTTCCGATGGCTCTACGCGGCGGGGCTGAAGCTGAGCTACGTAGATCTGCCTCTCTTCGTTGCTGTACTCTGGTGGCGAAGGCGAAGCATTCGCGCACGGCTGCCATCCGCGCGAGCACTGCCCACACCTTGCGAATCCCATAGCCTGGATTCTCCTGGATGACCGTCCAGATCTGGCAGGCCATCTCCTCGTCCATCGACGGTGGAGCCTTCCGCTGCGGTCAGTAGTACACCGTCGACCGAGGCACCCCCCTGGACCCGACACACCTGGCTGAGCGTCACCCGCCGATCTTCGGCCTCCAGCTCGGTCTTCGTCCTCAAGACTTCTTCTCTCGAGATTGGATTTCTGCTTTTCTTTCAGAACGTCCCGGTCCAAGACCAGCTCCCCTACCCTCCAATGATTGGTCCCTGCTACTCTGGCAGCTGTCCAGTCTCGGAGGAGGACGGTAACTGTGGCAGGGGAAGACGGGTTCCCCACCTTGACACCCGATCCTCCACTTTCGTAGCTTCGATCCATAGACACTTGACCCTCGTTCGATCTGAACTCCAAACAGAGTGAAAAGGAGTACGCGATGAGACGTTTCCCGCCCAGCGCCGCGGTGGCATTGTTCCTGTTGTTCGTCGCCGCGTCCGCAATGGCTCAGTCCAATCTTTCCAACCTCTGGCCCGTCGACCTCGGTCGCCAATGGGAATTCGATGTCCGCGTCGAAGGCCCTTTCGGCCAGATCGAGATCGGCACCCTTACCCAAAGCGTGGTGAGCGAGCGGAGTCTTCCCTCGGGGGTGGTGGCTTCTTGCTTCAGCGTTCAGTCGACGGGGTTGGGAGGATCTCCACGGGGCCCGTTGCCCTCGCTCCTCCTCGCCGTTCCGGACTGCGAATTCGACGTGGGGGTTCTGGCCGACGACCCGGTTGCTTTGGGGGTCTGGAGCGACGCGCAATCGGATTGGTCCTGGTGGTGGATCCCGACGAATCCGGCGCCCGGGGCGTCCTTTCGATTGCCGATTCGAACTGGGATCTCCAACGATGCCTTTGTGAACGGCGTGGTGCGGTCGACTGCAGCCGCAGTGACCACTCCCGCCGGATCGTTCACCAATGCGTTGATCGTGGACTACGTGGTGGAGTTGGGACAGTCCGAGATCGTGGACGCCACTCTGGGAGTGATCGGCACCGCTCGTTTCGAGACGGTGGGTTGGATCGCTTTCGTCCCCGATGTGGGGCCGGTGGCATCTGAGGAGAGCTACGGGCCGGCGACGATCGACTGTCCGGGTTGTCCGCCAGAGATCTTCGAATCCATCACCACGACCATGAGTCTGAGAGCCTCGACTCCGGTGAGCACCGAGCAGGTGACCTTCGGGAGCATCAAGGCCCAGTTCTGAAGATCGCTCTGGGTGGGTCCGCTCAGGGTGAAGTGCGGCCTTCGGCCGGCTTCCTTCTCTGCCACCAGTGGTGGCAGAGGGCGGTGAAGTCCTCACCCTCGGCCACGCCGGAGAAGGGCCGGAGGAAGGGCCGCACGAACTCTTGGCGATAGTAGATTCTCTCCGGGGTCCCGCGCGGATTCGGGCCCGGAGACCGAAGCAATCGGTCCCAGCTCGCGGGGCGGCCGCTGAGCCAGTAGACCAGCGCGGGCACATTGGTCGACAACACCTCTCCGGCGGGCTCGAACTCCTCCAGCTCGCGCACGATCTCGCGGGCGAGTTCCGTGGACGCCAGTAGCGAACGGCGCTCGACATCCGCCTTCGGGATGCCCTCGACGAATTCGGGGCGGGCTCCGACCCAGGAGTGGACCATCCACAGACTCATTGCCAGCGTGGCCGCGCACCGCGAACGGGGACCGCGGTCGAGGGAGCGGAGACTTCGCAGGACCAGCACCCACCCTCCGACGATCAGGGGCGCGAGCAGCCGTGGATCGGGTCGATCGACCAGCCGGGTGGCCGAGCCGTAGAGGAAGATCGCGAGGAAGGCCAGGATGGCCACGAGGACGAAATCGGTGGAGGCGGTCGCCACGAGACGGCGTCCCCACGCCGGCCAGCTCTCTCGGGGGCGGCGGGTCCAGAGCAGCAGGGCGATCGCCCCCAGTCCGAAGCTTGCGATCAGGAGGTCGGTCGAACCCACCCGGGGCACCCAACTTCCCGCCAGCACTTCGATGCTGCGGCGGAGAGTGCCCTCGAAGTCTCGGGGCTGGCCGGGGTAGGAGGGGAGAGCACTGCCCAAGACCAGGAGATTCCTCGCGCCCCACCCCAGGAAGGGCGCGGTCATCACGACGACTGCGGCACCGCCGCGCCGGGCATCGACCCGCCCTCTCCGCACCGCGACCCAAAGAGACCAGCCCACGGCCACCCAGGCCGACACTCCCACACTGCGCACCAGGGGGAGCAGCGCGGCGAGGACCACCGCCTGTGGGGTGGGGGATCGCTGGGCCCGACTGCGGTCGAGGGCGACGAGCAACCAGATCCACAGGACCAGAAACAGTCCATCGGAGAGGTAGGCGCGCATCACCGAGAGGGTGGCGGCCGAGCCGAGGATTCCTCCCACCGCGACCACCCGTAGCGGAGGGCGCAGGTTCCGACTGAGCTGAGTGGCGGCCATCGCCGCAAGGGCGGCGAGGACGGCGTTGAGACCGGGGAGCCATCCGGGCACTCGGCCCAGAGGCGGCGACGCAAGGCTGAGCAGGGCGGAGTATCCCGGCGGCCACCATCCGCAGGCCTGCCCATCCCACAGGTCCAGACGAAGGGATTGGTGGAGAGACCGCGCCATGGAGACATAAGCCACACTGTCGGAGGAGACCCACACCGGAAGGCCGACGACGATCGCGCCCGCCACTGCGGCCGACCCCACTGCCCACCCGATTTCGGAACGAGAGAGGCTCATCCTCTTCGGACCACCTCGGCGTAGATCTTCTCGAAGTCCTCGCCGTGCCGGTCGAGGGAGTAGCGCGACGCCAATTGGCGGGCCCGCGCTCCGCGTCGCCGCAGCTCCTCGGGGCTGGAGAGAATCGATCGCAATGCGGCATCGAGGGCTTCCACCTCGGGTTCGACCAACCATCCCGAGCCGCCATCCTCCACGACCTCGGGCATGGCGCCGCGCGTGGATGCGACCACTGCTCGTCCATGGGCGTAGGCGTCGATGAGAGTGCGGCCGAAGGACTCCTCGCAACGGGACGGAGCCACCACGAAGGAGCAGCCTTCCAGGAGAGAGGCCTTGGGATCGCCGTGCACTACTCCGTGGTAGCGAACCCGACCGTCACTCTTCGCGGCGAGCGCTTCGACTCGCGGACGCAGCCCTCCGTCGCCGGCGAAGTCGAAACCGAAGTCGAGGCCGGGTTCGGCCAGGAATCGATCCAGAACCTCGCACAGGAGGTCGACCCCCTTGTGGGATTCGAGGGCTCCCAGGAAGAGCCCGCGCCCATCGGCGGTGGGGGGTGGCGTGGGGGGAGGGAGCTCTCCCTCGAGAGCGTTGGGAACCACATGCGCGGGCAATCCGGTGAAGAAGCCGAAGTCGAGGTGGCGGCGCAGAGTGAAGTGGGAGGGCGCGGTGACGGCTTGGATTCCCCGACTGCGATGACGTTTGAGACCACGCAGAACCTGACAGGGCAGAGGGCCGCCGCTGCAGGGCTGGCCGGTGCTCCGCAGAAGAGTGGTGCGGGGGCAGGCCAAGAAGGCGTCGTGGAGGGTGTGCACCACTGGAACGCCCCGCGATCTGGCCGCGGTCCACACCGCCAGACTCAGTCCCACGAGGGTGTTGGAGTGGACCACCTCGGCTGCACATTCCTCGATGGCGACTTCGGTCAGGCGGTGCCACCGTCGATCGTAAACCTGGGTGAAGTGATGACCTCCGCGCCGGAGGAGGCTCGGCCGCCTTTCGCCTTCTCGGACCAAGAGGTTCTGCCATCCGCCGCTGCTGGCCTCGAAGACCCGGCCGCTCACCCCCTCACAGGACCGCGTCTCCAGACCGTCACGGCGCCCCTCGTCCCGTCGTGCGGTGGTGGCCAGCACCGAGACTTCGTGGCCTCGTCGGCTGAGGGCACGGGCCAGGATCCAGGTCGCGAATTCCGCGCCTCCGAGGAGGCGAGGATGGAAAGCACTGTTGACGAGGAGAATGCGCATGGTTCATCCCGGGGGTCGGAGATCGGCCAGATCTTCCACCGCTTCGTAGAGACGGTCCCAGGAGAAGCGCCCGCGGGCTCGGGCCACGCCGGCTTCCAGTCGACCGCTCCAACCTTCTTCGAAGAAGCGCAGGATCGCCTCGCGCAGGGCGGTGGGATCGTGGGGAGGGACGACGAAGCCGGCCTGTTCGTGGGGAACGACCTCGGCTAGACCCCCCACGTCGGTGAGGATCATCGGACGGCCGAATTGAAAGGCGATCTGGGCCACCCCCGATTGAGTGGCCGAGAGATAGGGCTGGACCACCACATCGCAGGCCGAGAACCAGAGCTTCACCTCTTCGTCGGCGACGTATTCGGCGACCAGTCGCAGACTCTCTCCCAATCCCAGTTCGCTGACCCGGGATCGAATGCGCTCCTCCCCCTCGTAGAATTCGCCCACCACCAGTAGTTGCAAGTCGGGACGGCGTTCGCGGGCCTGCGCAAAGGCCTCGATCAACAGGTCGAGTCCCTTGTAAGGCCGAATGTATCCGAAGAAGAGCAGAATCGGACGGTCGGGGTCGAGCTTCAGTTGGTCTCGGGCGCGATCGCGGGCCAGCCCCTCGCCGAAGAGAGAGTAGATGGGATGGTCGATGCAGCGCAGGGGCGCGTCGATGCCCAGGCTCCGCAGATCGTTTTCCACTTCACGACTGAGGGTGATGAAGCCGTCGCAGGCTCGGAAGAAGTAGCGCGAGAGCAGTGCGTCTCCTGGACGATCTTCGTGAGGGATGGCGTTGTGAGTCAGGCAGATGCGACGGGTACGCCGGGAATCGATGCGTCGGGCCACCGTGCCGTAGGCCGGTGCGAAGAAGGGCATCCAGTGATTGAAGACCAACACCTGAGGGTCGAAGTCCCGAATGCGCCGGGCCGTCGACTCCCAGGTCCAGGGATTCAAGGTGTCCAGACATCGGAGGGCGCCGACGGGGTCCTCTCCGGATTCGGAGAACTGACTCCGCCCGGGAAAGAGCAGAGAGGGATACTGCCGAGAAAAGGTCAGGGCCTGGATCTCGTGACCGCGAGCCCGAAGGCCACGGACGGTGGTGGTGGAGAAGTGGGCGATTCCCCCCCGGTAGGGCGGAAGCGGACCGATCAACGAGAGACGGGGAGGGGCTTCGGACATTGGATCCGCGAGAGGTGGAGGAAGGAGAGCAGACTCGGCGCGATTCTAACGGCGATCCGAGGTGGCGTCGTGGGGGAATTCAGACTTCGGCGCCGCTGTGAATGTAGGTACGCAGGACCCGGCGGAATTCCTCGTGCTGAATCGGTTTGGTGAGGTAGTCGTCACATCCGATTTGCAGGCACTTGTCGCGATCTCCCTCCATCGCATTCGCGGTCAGCGCCACGATCGTGCCCTCGTATCCCTGCTCGCGCAGGAAGGCGGTGGCCTGGTAGCCGTCCATGGTGGGCATGATCATGTCCATCAGGATGAGATCGAAGGGCCCCGCCTCCCCTTCATCCAGAGCTGCGGTGCAGGCCTGGGAACCGTCGTCCACGACGAAGACCTCGACTCCCTCCCTCTCCAGAAAACGCTGGATGAGCTTCTGGTTCACCGGATTGTCCTCGGCCAGCAGCACACGTCCCCCGGTGGGAAGGACTTCGTCCTCCGTGACTTCCGCGACGAGCTCATGATCAAAGCGTTGGGCGATCTCCGGTCCGAGGTCGTCGATCCAGTCCACCTCTTCGACTTCGGCGAGAGGGAGACTCACCGTGAATACGCTGCCCACGTCGGGAGTGCTGCGCACGTGGATCTCCCCGCCGAGTTTGTGGGCGAGCTTGCGTGAGATGGTCAGGCCCAGTCCGGTCCCGCCGTAGTTGCGGGTGGTGGAAGCCTCGGCTTGGCCGAAGGCTTCGAAGATCTGCTCGAGTTTGTCGGCCTCCATACCGATCCCCGTGTCCTCGACGTCGAAGTGGATCTGTTGGCCGTCGATGGGATAGCGCACTCGCAAGGTGACTCCGCCGAGGGAGGTGAACTTGATGGCGTTGCCCACGAGGTTCACCAGAATCTGCCGCAGACGCGTGGGGTCGGTGATGATTCGCCTGGGGATGGGTCCCTCGTTGGTGGCCTGAAGGCGAATCCCCTTCTCCCGGGCGCGGAAGTGGAGGAGGTCGACGACCGATCCCACCACCTCGACCACCTCGGTGGGACGTTTCTCCATTTCCACGCGATCCGCCTCGATCTTGGAGAGATCCAGGATGTCGTTGATCAACGAGAGGAGGTGTTCGCCGTTGGTCTTGACGGTCTTGAGATAGGCTCGCCGATCGTCCTCGGAAGTGTGGGGATCCATGAGCAAGTCCACGTAACCGAGAATGGCGGTCATCGGGGTCCGGATTTCGTGGCTCATGTTGGCCAGGAATTCGGCCTTGGCTTCGGCCGAGGACTCGGCCCGCATGGTGGCCGATTCCAGGGCCGTGGCATAGGCCTTCAGATTGCTCTCGGCGCGCTGTTGTTCGGTGAGGTCCCGGATCACCGAGACGAAGACGCGCCCGGTGGGGGTGATGACATCGGCCACGGAGATCACCAGAGGGATGGTGTGGCCGTCGCGGTGGCGCCCGGTCTCCTCGCGCATGCGGCCGACCATATGCGCCTCGCCTCCTTCGACATAGCGACGGACATGGGCGTCGTGGGCGGTGTCGTGGGGCGCGACCATGAGCATGCCGACGCTCTCACCCAGGACTTCGGCGGCTTCGTAGCCGAAGATCTCTTCGGCGGCGCGATTGAATTGGATGATTCGTCCCTCGGGATCCAGAAAGATGATTCCGTCTCCGGCTGCGCTCACAATGGTTTCGAGTTGGAGCTCCCGGCTTGCGAATTCCCGCTGACTGCGGAGGATCTGTTGGGTCAGATCCCCGATCTCGTCCTGTCCCAATTGCAGATCCGCAATCGTGCGGTCCTGGCCGAATTTCTGCACCGCTTCGCGCAGGCGATAGAGCCGACTCAGGATCTGTTGGTCGAGGGCCCATAATCCCCCCCCGGCGAAGAGAACCACCAGCATGAGCATGGTCCCTGCGCTCCGAATCGATTCTGCTCGCGCGCGGGCATGGAGCTGCGGAACACTGTAGTGGAGCATGACCGCGCCGACCGGCGAGCTGGCGGGGATGGACTGATCGGCGCGGTAGACGAAACTCGTGGTGTGATCGACGGCCCCGAGCTTGGTGTGGATCACGGCGCGATCCACTTGATCGCGGGTGCTCTCGGTGAGGTCGGGGTGTCCGGCATCCTCTGCTCTCATTCCGAGGATTGCGGGGTCGCTCGAGGCGATGATGCGCGCATCGCCTCCGACGGTGACCACGATCAGGGAAATCGCAGGATTCGGATCGGCGGTCGCGTCGACCAGGCGCTGGATCTCGGAGATGTCCTTGGCGTGGAGAATCGAGCTCCGGAGACTGTTCGCGAAACGCCGGGCTTCGTCGGCGGTCCGGGCGATGAGCTGATCCCGGGTGTGGACATAGTCCCAGGTCGCGAATCCCGCGGTGACTCCTACCAGCGCAAGGCACATGGGCAGGATCAGCCTCAGTTTGAGCGATCTGGAACAAGTGTCCCGCAGGTCGAGCATCATCCGGGCTCCGGCTTGAGGATGGGAGGGGTCTCCCCACCCGGGGGCAGAGAGACCGACCTTCCACCAGTTTCGGCCGCATCCGGGGTTGGCTTGAGGGTCGAGTGCGGAAAGGCCCTCAGTCGGACTCGACGGAGATCTCGGCATCCTCCAGGAGGAGGTCGTAGCGGTATCCCATGCCGAAGTCCTTGTCCAGGGCCACCTTGGCCGTCACCAGCACGGTCTGGCCCACTTGGGCGGTGCCGTCAGTGGTGACCACCAGATCCCGGGTGTCCTCGGTGCCGGTCCCGTCCTGGATGTGGAGCCAATTGCGGCCCATGATTTCCGAGAGGGACTTGACCACCTTGGCCCGGATCTTCACGGTCTGACCGCCGAGCTTCTCGCTCTTCGCGTAGAGGTCCGCTACGGTGTAGTCCGCGGGAGCGATGTTCCCGAAGTCGATGCTCTCGTCGACGGCGGGAGCCTTCTTCGCGTGGCTCTCCTGGATGAGCTTGGCGGTGGCGGCGGGATTGTCGCCTCCTGCGGGCAGGAGCGATCCCACGAAGTAGACCCGGTCGAAGTCTCGATCGAGGGCATCGCTGTGGAATTCCTGCATGGGCATCTGGGTGCTGATCCTCAAGGTCTGTCCCACCTGGATCGTGGTCTTGGGGCCTGCGGCCCACACCTTGCCCTGGGGGGTTTCGAGCTCGACGTAGGTGTAGCCCCCCGCATCGAGGGTCTGGACGACCGGACCTGCCACCGTGCCCGGGATTTCGGCCGGGGTGGCCGTCTCTTCAGCCGTGGCCTGATCCTGTGCAGTGCAGCCCAGGGCGAGCCACAGACCGAGAAACAGAGGGAGGGAACGCAGGCGCCGTCGCGCATTCATGGGATGGCCTTTCGCCGAAGGGAGCGTTCGATGTCGCCCACAGAGAAAACCAAGACCGCGACCACCACAAGGTGAAGCTGTGATCCGCCAGCGGACCAGCTCGAGAGCCCTGCGATCAGGCGAAATCCAAGAGGCGGTGGTCGGGATTGTTCTTCCGGGCCAGGTTCTTCTCCCAGGGAGTGGCGAAGAGCACCATCGGCCTTCCCTGCCGGTCTTGGACCAGACGGGATCGGGAGCCCTTTTCGAAGGTCTCCACGTCGCCCTCCAGCCACGCCGAACTCTGGTAGGGCAGGGGAGAGAGCCGGACCTCTACGCCGTATTCGTCCCGCAGGCGGTATTGCATCACTTCGAATTGGAGCCTTCCCACCGCCGCAAGGAAGGGAAAGCTCTCCGGCTGTTTCCATTCCCAGAGGAGTTGGACCGCTCCTTCTCCCGCGAGCTGCTCGATGCCCTTGTCGAGAGACTTGCGTTTGGCCATGTCGACCGCTTCGAGGCGGGCGAAGTGCTCCGGTTGGAATTGGGGGAGGGCTTCGAATTCGAAGCCACCTTCGGCGCTCAGGGTATCGCCGATGGAGAAATTCCCCGGGCTGATCACCCCGATGATGTCCCCTGGATAGGCCGCCTCGAGAGTCTCGCGCTCGGCCACCAGTAGAGTGTGGGGTCGGGCGAGGCGGACCTTCTTCTGCAGTCGTTGGTGGACTACCTGCATGTCGCGGGTGAACTTGCCGCTGTTGATGCGGAGGAAGGCCACGCAGTCCCGGTGGCGGGGGTTCATATTGGCCTGGAGCTTGAAGACATGGGCCGAGAAGGACAGGTCCGTGGGTTCGAGCAGATCGCTTTGGTCGCCCCGCCGAATGATCCTCGGTCCAGGAGGTGGAGCGAGGTCGACGAAGGCGTCGAAGAGAGGTTCGACCCCGAAGTTGGTCAGCGCCGAGCCGAAGAAGATCGGAGTGACCTCGGCCGCGAGGAAGGCCTCCCGGCTGAAGGGATTGCCTGCCTCTTCGAGGAGCATCAGTTCCTGGTCGATCTCTTCGCAGTGGTTCGGACCCAGGAGGTCGGCGGCTTCGTGAAGGCCGAGTCGGGTGGTCTTGGGAATCGCGGCTCCGCCACTGGCCTGCTTCTCGTAGAGTTCGACCTGACGGTCCGCCACCCGGACGATGCCCCGGAACTCCTTGGCCGATCCAATGGGCCAGTTGAGCGGACTGGCGGCGATTCCCAGGGTCTCTTCGACTTCGCTCATGAGGTCGATGGGATCGCGCCCGGGCATGTCCCATTTGTTGATGAGGGTGAAGACCGGAGTGCCGCGGAGTCGGCAGGCCTCGAAGAGCTTGCGGGTCTGCGTCTCCACCCCCTTCGCTCCGTCGATGACCATGATCACGCTGTCCGCAGCGGTGAGGGTGCGGTAGGTGTCTTCGCTGAAATCCTGGTGCCCGGGCGTGTCGAGGATGTTGATCACGACATCTTTGTAGGGAAACTGCATCGCCGAGGCGGTGATCGAGATTCCCCTCTCCTGCTCCATCGACATCCAGTCGCTGGCCGCATTCTTGTTCGTCTTGCGGCCTCCGACCATCCCCGCGGTGCGAACCATTCCCGAGTAGAGCAGGAGCTTTTCGGTCAGCGTGGTCTTGCCGGCATCTGGATGCGAGATGATCGCAAAGGTCCGGCGCCTCGCCACTTCACGGTGGATCTCCGCGGCGAGCGGACTCTGGGACATGCTCTGGGACATGGGAATGGGCCTCGGGTCGGTGGAGACTCAGGAAGGTACAGGGCCCACGCGTGGACGCAAGCCCCTCCTCCCTACCGCAGCCCTTCCCGGGATCAGCCGCAGGCGGGAGTCACGTCGTAGCGGTCCTGGTCCACCCCCAGGCGAAGCGCGAGGTCCTTGGCCCAATTCTCGTAGCGGGAGTGGATGTCCTCGTCGAAGCGATCGGCCTCGGCCTCGGCATAGTCCTCGGCCAGCTGAGCCACTGTGGCTTCGTCGAAGAGGCGGTCGGCCATGGGGTAGAGGATGTGGTCCTCTTTGGCGATGTGGCTCCGCAGCAGCTCCACGTAGCCCAGCGCCGGTTCCCGGAGTGCCGCCCGGTCGAAGTTGTCCTCATCCTCGGTGAGCGTGGCCATCCGGGCCACGAAGTTGCGTCCGATCTCGTGCTCGTGGCGCATCACTGCGGTGGGACCCTGCTGGGCCGGGATTCCTCGGGCCTCCATCGCGGGGAAGAGCAGATCCTCTTCCTTGGCGTGGTGGAGCCGGTCCGCGTAGGTGCGGATGAAGTCGACCACCGAGACGAAGGTTTCCCGCGGCTCGTCGGCGTGGGTGTCGTTGGTGAGCAATTCCTCCACGCAACGGAGTACGCGCAGGATGGTCTGGTGCTCGTCCATCAGGGTCTGGGTCGGATGCATGTCATCGCTCCTTGACGGGGAAGTGGGGGGAAGGACGGCCGCGGCGTCCTCGTCGAGGAGGGCTTCGAGTCGGGAGAGTCCTCCTGCCCGAGCCAGGTCTCCAAGGGTGAAACCGCGAAGAAAGTCGAGATAGGCGGCGCGCACCGGACGCCATCGCTCGTGTACGTGACAGGGATTCTCGTCGCTGCATTCCGCTTTGCCCAGAAAACAGTTCTCCCACGCACTCACGTCTTCGACTTGTTCCAGAACATCGAAGACGGTGATCGCATCCGCATCTCGGACCAGGGCGAAGCCCCCGCCGGCGCCCTTCTGCGAGACGAGGAGATCACCCTGCGCCAGTTGCTGCAGCAGCTTTCCCAGGTAGTTGCGGGGGGCGCCCACCGCGTCTGCGATCGCGCCAGCGCCGCGGTAGGAATCGGGCGGGACTTCGGCCAAGGCGATCATGGCGCGGACGGCGTGGATGCCGGTCTTCGAGATCATCGGATCCGTCCATTCTCGGTCGCTATCCCGATTCTGGTACAGGTTGGAATCACACCCGAAGATAGGATTCGCCGGAGGCCGTGCCAGGCGAGGTCACGGGATCGCTATGGCTTCGGGGGGCGGATCTCTCCGAGGGAATAGCCCGCTCGCCCCAGGGCCCTCTCGAGAGCTTCGCGCGATGGAGGTCCACCGGGACCGAGGGTGAGCTTGGCCGAAGCGGTGGAATAGTCGGCGTCGACGGTCTCGACCTCGGGAAGTTCGGAGAGTACGCCTTCGACTGCGATCTCGCAGCCCTCGCAGGTCATGCCGTCGATGTCCAGGGTGAGTTCCCGCCGCGCCAGCTCCGGGCCCGAGGTGGCCGCATTCGTCGGCATGAGTGAGGAGACGTAGTGGGGGAACATCGCCAGGGCGATCACCAATGCGGTCGAGATCCAGAGCATGGTCAGATTCCACCGACGAAGCCGACGGTCGGCGGCAGAGCAGGAAGCGTCGGCGGCGCAGTGCCGACTCTGCGGCCGGTAGTTCAGGTAGAATCCCGCCCCCAGCAGCACTGCGGCGACGGTGAGAAAGAGGGGGCGGTAGGCCTGGAAGAAGGTCGAGAGGCCCACCACGGAAAAGCCCGTGGCCACCATCACCAGGGGAAGCCAACAGCAGGCCGACGCGGCGGCAGCGGAAACCACCGATCCCAAAGAGGTCCACTGGGGTGCTTTCATTGTCTCTTCTCGTCTCGGTACCGCGGTGGGGCAGGGCTCAGGGAATGCAAAGACCTGCAGGCCCGCGTCCAGATCCGGATTCAACCTAAGGCTTTCACCTTGGTGCAAGGTCAAGAGCGGAGGGAGTCAGGCCTCTTCGGGAGCATCGAGGTCCCGTAGGACGGGGCATTCGTCGGCGGGATTGGTGCGGTGGCAGGTCTCGAGCAGTCCCTGCAGAGTGCCGCGCATGGTGGCCAGTTGCTCCAGTTTGGCCTCGATCTGTTCCAGGCGCCTCTCGAGGATCTCGCTCACCTGCTCGCAGGAGCTCCGGTCTCCCTCGCGAAAGTCCAAGAGAATGCGCAGGTCCGAGAGCGAGAGGCCGCTCTGCTGTCCCGCCTTGATGAAGTGGAGTCGGTCGACCGAGGTCGAAGTGTAGACCCGGTAGTTGGAGGCATTGCGTCCCTCCGCCCGGAGAAGTCCCTCTCGCTCGTAGTAACGGATGGTCGAGGTGGGGACTCCGCTCTGCCGGGAGAGTTCCCCGATGGTGATGGAGGCATTCATGGTTGGAGTCTAGGCCCAGTGGGCGAATGCGGGCAAGGGGGGGATCTTCTCCTAGGGCCGCCACCTCAGGACGAGGATTCGGCCGTGGGATGGATCCGAGAGGTAGAGGAGTCCCTGGTCGGAGATCGCGATGTGTCCAGGAGAGTTGATTCCCCGACCTGGACCGTCGGGAATCGCGATGACCGCGAGCCTTCGGCCGGTGGGTGAAATGGCGATGAGGCGTCGGTGGCCGCTGTCGGCCACGTGGAGAACGCGATCGGCGCTGCGAACCGCCGACACCGGGACCTGGAGGCGATCCTCGTCGGGGCCTTCGGTGCCCAGACTGGACCACCGATCCGGGCTGCGGGCGAAGCGGCTCAGCCGGTGATTGTAGGCATCGCTGATCCAGAGGGTCCCCGAAGGGAGCGGGAGGACATCCGTGGGATAGTAGAGTTGGTTCTGGGAGTGGCTTTCGCTTCCGATCACTTCGACCAGATTCCCGTCGGCCTCGAAGGATTGGATGCGATGGTTCTGAAAATCGGCCACGTAGATCAGGCCATCGGATCCGACCCCGATTCCCGAGGGAGAGGAGAATTGGCCGGGCTCCGAACCCGCGCTTCCCCACTCGGCCAGGGGCTGCCCGTCGCCGGAGTAGGCGAAGACGGCATCGAGGTCGAAGTCGACGACGTAGAGCGTTCCGCTGTGGTCCGTAGCGATGTCGATGGGCCTGGAGAGTGGCTGTCCGCGGCGGGGGGTGGCCGTCCATCGGTTGAGGAGACTTCCCCGTCGATCGAAGTGCAGCACTTCCGCCCGTCGGGAGTCCACCACGTAGACCGAGCCGTCGAGGCCGACCGCGACTCCCATCGGTTCTCCGGGAGAATCCGCATCGGACTCGGGCATCGGCCAGGAGGCGATCACTTCATATCCGCGCTCCCGCGACGCGCACCCCGAATTCATCGCCACGAAGACCAAGGCGAGAACGAGGAGGGTCTCCCGGAAGCGACGTGGGGCGTTGGCTTGGGGCTCGGTCTGGGTCTTCGAAGTCAAGCTTGTCTCCCCGTCAAAAGATGAGCCAGCGGCCACCGATGGTGGCCGCCCAGCTCGTCGCGAGCTGAGTCCCGTGGAGGTCGCGAAGGACGGGAAGCTGGACCGAAGATTCCACCAGCCATCGTCGTCCCCCCACGAATTGGATTCCGGGAGAGAGGAAGACCAGGGTTCCTCCGCGGTCGGGATCGTAGGCGCCCGCGATGCGGTCGCGGCCGGAAGTGGAGCCGTTGAGTTCGACGAAGAGATTGAGCTGCTTCGACGGGTAGGTCCGATAGACTGTGGGGATGGCTCGGAATCCCAGGGCCAGATTCCAGAAGACGCGGTCCCCGTAGGAAACCTCGCCGCGGGTTCCGGTCCTCCAGTAGCCCACTTCGGCGTAGGTGCCCCAACGTCCTTCGATCCATCCTCCGACCACGCTCCCCCCGAAATCGGTGGAGCCGGATCCCAGAGGCAGAGCTGCATCCGAATCCGCCGTGGGGAGACGGGCGCTGAACTTGCCGGCGATGCGGAAGGTCTTGGCCCTTCCGTCGACCTGCAGCAGGAGCTTCTTGACCCAGAGGCTGAGGTCGCTCAATCCGCTCTGCCGGAGGGTCCTCGAATCCGAGGTCATTTCTTTCGAGACGAAGGGGATGGCGGCCCCCACCTGGAGGGTCGGAGAGAAATTGTAGGGGAGGATGAGGGGGACGATGGTGGCAGAGGCGGAGCGATGAAGGGGGTCGTCGATCGTGCGTCCATCGCGCCGAAGATCGTGGCGCTGGACGGACTGGACGAAGCTTCGTAGTCCCCGTCCCTCAATGCCGAGCATGATCGGAGTGTCGGTGTGAATCGGCGGACCCTGGGCAAAGGAAGTCCCGGCCCACAGGGAGAGAGCGGTGCAGGCGCCAAGGCAGATCCGTCGCTTCAGCATGGGATCAGTTCTCCTCGTCGCCGGAAGTCGCCTCGAGGAGAGTGGGCACCAACCGTGGTAGCGCATCGCCTTCGATCGACTCCGCGGTCAGAGTCCCCGCGAAGGAAATGGGAGTGGCGCTGCGCGCTGCCTGTCGAGCGAGCGTCGAGGCATCCATTTCGAAGAGGGGGGTGCCGTCCAGAGCGGTCAGTCGGAAGGTGTCGTCGCGGGCACTCACCAGACCCTTTCCGCGGACGCGGAATTCGCGAGGCGTGAATCCCCCCGCTTTCACCGCGCTGCGCAGGTCCCTCCACTCGATGGTCATGTCGGTCTGGGGGACGGCGGTGGCCGTGCCCTCGGCGACGTTGATGGTCAGCTGGGTCACCCCGGGAACCGCGGCCAACTTCTTTTCCAGACTATAGGCACAAAAGGGGCAGGAAAGGCCGTCGACGCGCAGGGTGACTTCCTCGACTTCGGCTCTGGCGGAAGGGGCCGACACGACGAGCAGTGCGATGGTCGAAGCGATCGCGAGGCGGCAAAGGATTCTTCGGTTGGGCGACACTGGAACACTCCTGGTCTCGAGGATCATCTGCAGAAGCTACGCGTTGCACCCGGGTACAGTGTCAAGACACTTCGTCGACTATTGGACTCCGCTCCCTTTCGTCAGGGTCAGGGGCCCAGTTCCTCCCTTGACCTTGCACCGGGGTGCAAGGCCTAGTCTGCAAAGAACGAAAGCAGAGGACAGCGATGGCCGGGTCCAAAGGTGAAGATTGTTGCGGCGGGAGTCCGTCGGAGGGGGCCTGCGAGGCCACCGCCACTGGGCGATGCCCAGAATGCTCGGTGGTGGCATCGAAGGTGGGGTTGCGCACCGTGCGGAGCCTGGTGCTTCCTTCGTTGGCCCAGGGCGTGACGGAGGAGCAGCACTACTTCTGCTCAGAACCGGGCTGCGAGGTGGTCTACTTCGCGCCTGCGTCGGGACGAAGCTTCTCACGGGCCGAGCTGAGCATCCGGGTAGGGGTGAAGGAGTCCGAGGATCCGATTCCGGTGTGCTACTGCTTCGGGCACACCCGCGGATCGATCTCGGTCGAGATCGCCGAGCTCGGCCGCACCAAGGTGGTCGAGGAGATTCGAGCGGAGATTGCCGCGGGGCGCTGTCGCTGCGAAGTTGCCAACCCCGCGGGCAAGTGCTGCCTCGGCGCAGTCATCGACGTCGTCCGAGAATTGGAAGATGCGGTCGAGGACTCTCCCGCCGAAGAATGACCATCCTATCAGGAGGACCAGGGTGAGGGTTCGAGGGCAAGGCCGAAACATCAGACCATCATGGGCAATGGCCCTGGGGATTGCGGCCATCTTGGTCAGTGCCGCGCAGCTGAGCGCAGCGGCGACGGAATCTCTGCACCTCCACGTCGGAGGCATGATGAAGAGCCGCAGCGGCGCGACCTGATTCGGCTGACCCGATGCGGTCCGAGCGGCTCTGGAAGAGCTGCCAGGTGTATTCCAGGTCGAGTTTCATCCCATCGATGATTCCTTCGATCTGTACCATGATCCCGACCGTTCATCGGTCGAGGAGATTCTCGAGACCATCGAGAAGCTCGGCTACGTCCCCCGGGTGGTGACCGACGAGGTCCCGGCCAGCGGTGAAGAGATCGCGACCGCAGATTCCACCGCAGGTCCGGTGATTCCAGCCCCGGTCTCCGAGGAGCTCGCGAAGGCTGCCGCCGATGGCAAGATCTTGTTGATCGACTTTCACGCCACGTGGTGTGGGCCCTGCAAGAAGATGGACCGCGAGGTCTTGGCTCGGGAGGACGTCCAGCGGGTCCTGGCGGCCCTTCGTTTTCTGAAAGTCGACACCGACGAATCGCCGGAGGCCGCCCAATACTTTCGGGTCACCGCCCTTCCCACGCTGATCGCCCTCGATCGCGAAGGCCGGCAGGTGTTTCGAAAGGTCGGACCCATGGAATGGGAACCGTTCCTGGAATTGGTGAAGCGTCTTGCCTCCGGAGGGTACTGACCCGGCCCTCGGCCTTCCCCCCGATTCAGCTTTTGACGATCGACGCTGAAAGGCCTTTTCTTGGCAGGAGTGGGGGAGTCTCCGTCGCCCGTCACTCCTGCGAGGGAAGATTTTGCGTAACCTTCGCTTCTGCGGAGACTCCAACCCTTCGAAGTCCTCCAATCGGGGTTGGATCCGTGAGTGAATCCGAGAATACGATCATCGAGAGGATCCGCGGTGGCGATGTCGAGAGCTACGGCCTTCTCGTGGACCGCCACAAGGACCAAGTCTACGGAGTGCTCCGTCGTCTGGTCGGCGATGCGGAGACGGCAGAGGACCTGGCCCAGACGGCATTTCTGAAGGCCTTTCAGGGCTTGGCAACCTTTCGTCAGCAGGCCAGCTTCTCGACCTGGGTCACCCAGATCGCGATCCACCTCGCGAGGGACGATCATCGCCGACGGCAGCGGGCGCAGATCGTTCCCCTCGAGACCGCGGATGAAGGGGAGGGCGGATCCCCATCCCTGGCCGCGGCGTCGGCAGATCCGCTGGAGACGGTGATCGCGACAGATCTCCAGGAACGGCTGACCCGCGCGATTTCGCAGCTGCCCTCGGACTATCGTGAAGTCTTCGTGCTGCGTCAGATCGACGAACGCACTTACGAAGAGATTGCAGAGCTCACCGGGGTGAGCGTTGGAGCCCTCAAGGTTCGCAACCATCGGGCGCGAAAGTGGTTGCTCGATCGATTGAGGGAAGAAGAGCAGCCGTCGGTGCTGCGTTTGCACCGTCGGTGACGGAGAGAGAGAGAGGAATCCCATGAACGCTTTGCTGGCCCGCTATTTGGACGGAGAGTTGAGTTCGGCCGAGGCGGTGGAGTTTCTCGAGGCACTGGATCGGGACTCCGCTCTGGAAGCCGAACTACGAGAGCACGAGCGGCTCATGGCCCTCAGCGCGCAGCTTCCGTCCTCCCGCGCTCCCGAGGGATTCACCGCGTCGGTGATGGACCGCCTGCGCAGCGCGGAGGGGAATGCTTCCGTTGCGACCTTGCCCTGGTTCCGTCGCAGAGAAGCGACCTGGCTGGCGGCCGCGGCGTCGATGGTGCTGTTCTTCGGCCTGGGATGGCAGGTCGCCGATCCCGGGAAGCAGAGCGGGGAAGCGACTTCCCCCACGCTCACGGAGGAGGAGGCCGCGGGGGTAGGAGTGATGCCCGCGAGTTGGGTGGCGGGCCTCGAAGGGGCCGAGGACTTGGTGGCCGTGCGCTTCGTCTACCCCGCCTCTCGTCCGGACCTGCGTTCGGTCACCGTTGCCGGGAGCTTCAACGAATGGAATCCTTCGGAGATCCCGTTGCATCGCGAGGGAGCGCTGTGGACCGCCGTGGTCGTCCTGCCACGTCGTAGCCACGAGTACATGTTCATCGAAGACGGACAGCGTTGGGTTGCGGATCCAACCGCGGTGGTGACTCGTGACGACGGCTTTGGAGGGCGCAATGCAGTTCTCGATCTTCGAATCTGAACCTCAGGGGAAAGGGTGCCGAGGGGCTTCCCGCCGTGCGATCCTGTCGGGCTCACTGATGTTGATCGCCGTCGTGGACCTCGGCGCCCCCTCCCGAGCCGCGGAGTGGGACTTCACTCCGCGGCTCTCGGTGACCGGAGGCAGCGAGAGTGACTTGATCCTCGACCCGAAGATCGACGGCGCCGTCGTCGATGCCGGGGGGTTTGTGGATCTCCGTCCCGAATTGGAGATGTCCCGTCGCCTGGGACGATCCGCGAGGCTGCGTTTTTCCACCCAGGGAGTGTTCGAGCGCTATCTCAACGACGACGCTCGGCTCATCTATGCGCAGTCCGCGGGCGGGGAGCTCGTGCACTATCGTCGAAATGGGCTGCGCACGAGGGCCTTCTTCTCGGGCAGCTATTTCGATGACTCGCGGCGGTCCACCGTTCGGCGGTTGGGCGGGAATCTCGGGGGTGCAGTGGGGATGGTGCGGGGACGATGGGTTTTCGAAGCCACCGGCGCGGTGCAGGCCAAACGCTATCCTCACCTCAGCACCGAGGACCGGAACGGAGTTCTGGGCACTTACTCCGAGTCGAGCTGGAGTGTGGGGGCCAATGCCACTCTGAGATTGGGACGGTTGTACCTGCGTCCCGAAGTCGGGTACCAGAGCACGGACGCGAGGGATCCCCTCTTCGAATCGACCTCTACGGTTCTGGGTCTTCGAGCGAATCTCGGGTTGGGAAGAAGTCTGACCCTCGTGGCATCCGCGACATCCGAGCAGCGCGACTTCGCCCAGAGGTTGGCGGGAGAGGACCAAGATGAATACGTCCAGGGTGGGGTGGGAATGGATTACACCATGGGTGCGGATACCGGAATCCTCGCCAGGTGGAGCTTCGTCCGCTACACCCGGACCACCGGGGAGGAACTCGACACTCAGCGGGTGGAGTTCGGGATGCGTCGTCGCTTCGGCGGTCCTCGAAGGCCCCGGTCGCGGTCGACCGAGCCGGCGATCCAGTCGGTGGCGGCGGCGTCGACCGGCCTGGTCGATGGCGCGGTGGTGCGGATCTACGCCCCCGACGCGACCTCGATCCATCTGGTGGGCGACTTCAATGGGTGGAATATCTCCCGAGATCCCCTGGTCCAGGTCGGAAAGGGGTGGTGGGAGATCCGCCTCGACCTCGAGCCCGGAGTCTACCAGTACAAGCTCGTCGTGGACGGCGCCTGGGTCCTTCCGGCCGAAGCCGAACGGACCGTGTCCGACGGTTTCGGCGGTGAGAATGCGGTCCTGCAAATCATTTAGTTGTGTCTCCGAAATTGTT
>JAJRXK010000058.1 GCA_024276305.1 Candidatus Krumholzibacteriota bacterium | reverse complement strand
GTCTTTATGCCTCATGAATAATCCGGGTTAACTCCTTTATGCCGCGAACTGGCCGATATCTCAATGGGAAAGGCGGTTCTCCTACGAGGGCCGCCTTTTTCATGCTGCGATTATTGTCACATCAGGGCTAATATCGCTCCAGAAACCTCCGTGGTGACGACCGCTCGAAACTACCGTCCGGTGGGTAGGCTGTTCTCGATGGTGACACAAGGCGACCCTTGATCTCGAGGAAGAGCGGATCGGTCCCGACCTGCCAGCAAGGCGGAGCGGAAGGTTGGGGGAGTATCGTGAGCAGGATCATGGCACATCAGGATGAAGAAAAGCTGAACAAGGAAGTGATCGCGGAGTTCGAGAGGCGACGCAGGGTCACGACACGAATGGCGATGGGTCTGGGAGCGGTGGCCGGTACCATTTCCCTGATGGCCTACTATTCCGTTGGTTCGAAGTGGATCTCGGTCGTCCTGTTCGTGGTTTCCGTGTCTTATGGGGCATTTGTCCATGTCAAGGTGTGGCGATGTCCGGCGTGCGATGGACATCTCGGGAAGCTGTACTTGGGTCTGAAGGAGCCGAAGTATTGCCCGTGTTGCGGAATCAGATTGATCGAAGAATGATTCCGGGGGGCAACCACAACCTGAGCTCTGCCCCGAGTGGCGATCCGAGACTCGATGCCATATTGGTGCCTCCGATGAACATACGCAAAGCGAGACCGAGAGATGTCGACGCCCTGGTGGGTTTGTGGATCGAGTTCATGGACTTTCACACGGCCCTCGATTCAGGATTCGTCCGTGCAGTGGACGCTGCGGATCGTTGGGCGGCGTACATCACGGAGAGAATCGAGGACTGCTGCTTTGCGGTTCTCGTCGCCGAGATCGACGGCGAAGTCGTAGGATATGTGGTGGCGACCGAGATCCAGTACCCGCCGATCACCACTATTCGCAGTTACGGATTCCTGCAGGAAATCGCAGTAACGGAGAAGCACCGCAAGAGAGGAATCGGCCGGCGATTGTTCGAGGCGGCGGAGCAGTGGTTGTTGGACCGAGGAGTCTCTAGGATCGAGGTCAAGGTCGACGTGCTCAACCCCGACTCCCGAGCGTTCTGGGAATCCGCGGGCTTCGCTCCACATACGGAAACGCTCATCAAACACTGTCCTGTGACGAAGGATGAGGGCCGTCTGAAGCTCGAAGGAGATCCTCGTGGTACTGCTCTTCGCCCGATCCGAGACAAGAACGAGAAACCATGAAAGGGAAGCCATGACCGCCGCCCATTTCATTCTCTACGTCTCCGACGAGGCTGCGAGCACATCCTTTTATTCGAAAGTTCTTGGGATCGCGCCTCGACTCGAGGTCGAGGGAATGTCGGAGTTCGACCTTCCAGGGGGCGCCGTTCTGGGGCTGATGCCCGAGGTCGGGATCAAGCGTCTGCTCGGGGATCTGCTCCCCGATCCTTCGTCTGAGGGCCGCGCTCCCCGGTCGGAACTCTACGTGGTCGTCGAGGATCCGGGGAAGTTTTATCGTCTTGCCCTGTCAGCAGGTGCGAGAGAGTTGAGCCCCGTGCAGCCTCGCGACTGGGGCCACGACGTGGGGTATCTTCTGGACCTCGATGGGCACGTGCTGGCCTTTGCCCGCGACGGGTCCGAGGATTGAGCGGTCGCCACCCGTGCGGTGTTCCGACAACCCGTTCACGTGGGGCGAACCGGAGTCGGGTGACTTTCCCGAACGAGCGTTCACCAAGGAGGAACTCCTTCCCTGGTTGATTCATTGGTTGGAATGCAACGGTGTTCGTGGGATGATCCGCGCCGGGGTCTCGGATTCCGCGTGGCACATCTTCGTGCTTCGGAGTAAGCTGAGGACCAGCATTCTCCAGTGTTCTGCTCGAAAATCTATCTGATACGTGACGAGAGGATTCGCTGAACGCGATGGAAGCCCGCCCACGTACCGCATTCGAACAGGTGATGAGCCCACTCCGCGATTTTCTGCGTCTGGAAGCTGCGGGAGGTCTGGTGCTGATGGCGACGACGGCGTTTGCGCTGGCCGTGGCCAATTCTCCACTCTCGGTCTACTACGACTCATTGTTGAATGTCCCGCTCGAGATACGAGTGGGTTCTTTCGAGATCGCCAAGCCTTTGCTTCTGTGGATCAATGACGGCTTGATGGCCATCTTCTTCTTTCTCGTGGGCATGGAGCTGAAACGCGAGGTCATCGAAGGGCATCTGTCGAGCCTACGACGTGCAAGCTTGCCCGCTTTCGCGGCAGTCGGCGGAATGTTGGTCCCCGCCGCCTTTTACGTGGCCTTCAACTCGGGTGATTCTGTTGCGATGAAAGGTTGGGCGATCCCGACGGCGACAGATATTGCCTTTGCGCTGGGCGTGCTGTCACTGCTGGGAAAGCGTGTTCCCTCCGCGTTGAAGGCCTTTCTCCTGAGCGTCGCGATTTTTGACGACCTCGGCGCGATTGTCGTGATCGCATTGTTTTACACGGCGAAGCTGTCATTGCTGTCCTTGGGCGTTGCGGCGGTACTCATTCTTGGTCTGGTCTTCCTCAACCGTGCTGGGGTGACGCGTCCCGCGGCCTATTTCCTCATTGGAGTGCCCCTGTGGGTCGCGGTGCTCAAGTCTGGAGTTCATGCCACGTTGGCCGGTGTGGTGTTGGCGATGTTCATCCCTTTGCGTGTCTCCGAAGAGTCTTCGTCCGGGCCCGCTCCGGAATCTCTGCTCCGGCACTTGGAGCACGGACTGCACCCTTGGGTGGCCTTCTGCGTGCTCCCGATCTTTGCCTTCGCCAACGCGGGAGTTTCGATCTCGGGAGTCTCGGTTGCGGACGCACTCCACCCTGTTCCTCTCGGCATCATGGTCGGACTGTTCTTTGGGAAGCAGGTTGGCATCTTTGTCATGTGCTGGTTGGCGGTCCGCATCGGGATTGCATCGACTCCGGAGGGAGTCGGGTGGAAGCAGCTCTACGGCACGAGCCTGCTCTGTGGAATCGGCTTTACGATGAGCCTGTTCATCGCATCTCTGTCTTTCGAGCAGGGGGGAGCGGCCTATCTGGGCTTGGACCGTCTCGGTATTCTGATCGGCTCTCTCGTCTCGGGTCTGGCCGGATACTTCGTTCTCCGATTTGCTCTCGCGAGTCGGCCAATGGACGCTTGACCTCACCGCGAGAATTCCAGTGGACGGAAGGGATCCGCCATGACGAAGTCAGCTGAGAATATGCAGGGTTCGTCGCGATGGCCGGAACTCATTGCCGTGGTCCTGTCGATCACCGCCTTGTTGGTCTCGGGTTACGCACTGGTTGTCGGACAGCAGCAGCATCGGGACGAGCGCACGACAGAGCTCCTGCACCAGATCTACGAGGACTGGGACTTGATGTCGTCTCCGGAGTTCTGGGAGGTGAGCCATCTCAATGAAGTTCCGCAGACCTATGAGCCCATTCGCGACATATTGAGATCCTACGCAAGCGAACTTCCAATCCAAGAGCAAAGAAGGCTGTATTTGCTCGAACGCGCGGCCGCAATTCGGATCTTCAATGCCTTCGAACTCACGCTGAATCAGTGGGGGCGGGCGATGGCGGTCGGAGATGGTGGCCGGATCAGCATGCTCGACCAGGAGGTCGACTACTACACCCAGGTATTCTTGAGAAACCCCCGGCTGTTGTGGCTGTGGTCCGAGGAGGGCGGTCATCTCTCGATGGCCTACGATCCGCCGACCGTGGAGATCTATCGGAGCCGTGTCCTCGAAGATGAGAACCATCCGTTGCTAGTCGAACCGGACGCAGAAGGCATTCTTCCGGACGGAATCGGCGGTTCTGGATCTGAACCCCCAGTCAGCGAGTGACGAGCACAATGGCGGACACTGCAGCGCTGGTAGAGATGATCGACCGTTACAAAGCGGATCCGGAGTCAGTCTATAATACGTGGTTTATCGGAGCCGAGGAGCGGCTGAAGGCATTTCGCGCGATTCGCAGGGGTGTTCGCAATACGATCGACAGCATCGCGGATGGGAGCTTCGGGAGCGATTTCAAGGGCTCACCTCTCGAGGTGGTCCTTGCGGCAATCACCTAACAGAAGCAGGTTTTTGCAGGCGCTGCACATCCGTTCTATTGGAAACCGAAATTGCGCATCCCCGACATTTACGAGAGTGAACCGAACAAGCGCAGGTTCGGCGCTTTCTTGGAAGGGTGTCTTTCGTCGGTGCGGGAGGAGCACGTGCTGGCGGAAATGAGCCGAATCTCCTCCCCAGCGATCAAGGGCTTGGGTCCAGCAGCAGCGAATATCATCTACTTCTTGCATCCGACCTATGTGCCCCCGTTCAACACTGCGATTCTCAAGGGATTCAACCTGCTCTTCCAAGATCGGTTGAAGCTCGGCTCATGGCAGAGCTACCTGGCCATGCGCGAGGTCATTGTCGAGGTGAACTCCGAGAAGGAGGTGCGAAATCGACTATCGAAGGACTTGGGAGCCTTCGCGGGACTGCTGTTCGAGATCGGATCGGGGCGATTGCTGGTGTCGGGAAATGTGGACGCCGTATTGGAAGCCGAGCGACAGAAGGCGGCGAAGGCCGCGCTTCGTCGGCACAAGGAGGTCGTCGACCAAGGGCGGGAAGAATCAGAGCATACTCGGATTCAGTTTCTGCTCTTGCGTATCGGCCGCGAACTCGGGTTCGAGGTGCACGTTGCCCGAAACGACCGGCATCGTGGCTGCGATGGAGAATCCTTCTCGATGATGACGATTCCCCGCCTCCCTGCGAGAGACTGGCCGCAGGAGGTACATGAGACGGTAAGTCTGATCGATGTGATCTGGTTGAGGCCCGAGTCGGGAGATCTCGTGGCCGCATTCGAGGTGGAAAAGAGCACGTCGATCTATTCTGGGATTCTACGCTTGGAGGATTTGGCCAGGTCGATTCCAGCCTGCGATTGTGATCTCTACATCGTGGCGCCCGATCGGCGGGAAAAGGAAGTCATGGCTCAACTCCGACGCCCCGCGTTTCGGGATGACCTCGCGGAGGTTTCCTTGGGATACATTTCTTTCGGGGATCTCTGCGAGCACTGCGAAGGACTCTGCAAATTGGGAGAAGACCACAAGATCTTGAGGAAGATCGCTCGAAGAAGTGCGTCAGCCTGAATCGCGACCAATCCGGAATTGCCGGGAATCTCCCACTTCCGGCGCGAGAACCCCCAAGTGGAGTTCACCGATCCGGTCGCCATCGGGCCCAATCGCCTCCTGAGCTTCCCCGTGAAGGAGGCGGAGAACCGATGGTTCCCCTCCCGTGGAGTTGGACTTCGGATTGCGTTGACAGATCACAGGAACGCACCCCGGATTCCAGGAGTACCGCATGATTTCCAACCGTCGTGATGGATTTACGCTAGTGGAGCTGATGATCGTCATCGTGGTGGTCGGTATTCTCGCGGCCATCGCCATTCCGAACTATGCATCGACCCGGGCTCGATCTTACGACGCGTCCATGAAGAGCGATCTCCGGACGACCTTCCTTCAAATCGAGGAATACCAACTCATCCGTGGGACCATGCCCGCCAGCTCCGCCGACCTGGAGACGATCACGGGTTACACGCTCTCTCCGGGAGTGACCTGGGCCAAGTTCGAACTGGAGAACGAAGATGGAGTTCCCTCCATCCACATCCATCTTGCGCATCCGCAGAGTCCCAACAAGTGGCATGCGCACTATCCCGCTGAGGGTTCGAACATCGAACTCCGGGGTTGAACAGGGGTGACAAGAGGTCGAAGCCGGAGAAAAGGGCGCGATGAAGGGGAACGATCGCTCGTCGGAGCCCCGACTGGCGGTATTCTTGCAACGACACTATCATAAGTACCTTGCGATCGGGCATTGACCCGACTGCGGCGAACAACAGGACCCACACCAACCCACCGGGTCACGCTGCTTCTGCAATCTCTCTTGCCCTTTACTGTTGTTTGGGTCGGAATCCTAGCCTGCGGGACGTGGTATAGGTCTACGTCTGTGCGGCAGAAAATCGAGTTCATGAAATCCATCGAGAATCACGAGCCGGTCACTTTCGACCGATTCGATCTACATAGTGCCCTGCTGCGAGGAGTCGATGCAGCGGGCTTCGAGACCGCGCGACCCATCCAAGTCGCGACCATCCCCGCTGCCCTTGAGGGGCAGGACATCTTGGGCCTGGCCCAGACGGGGACGGGAAAGACGGCAGCGTTCGCGTTGCCGCTCCTGGACGAGTTGACGGGTCATCGGCACAAGGCGACGCGTGCGTTGATCCTGGCTCCCACTCGCGAACTGGCGACCCAGATTGCGGCCGAAATCAGCCTGTTGTCGCGTTTCACCAAGGTGAAGCTGGCCATCATCTTTGGTGGAGTGCCCCAGCACAAGCAGGTGAGCATCCTTCGCTCCCGACCGGAAATCGTCGTGGGCTGTCCGGGACGAGTCCTGGACCTAGTGGAGCAGGGACTCCTGCGGCTGGACCAAGTCGAAACCTTGGTCTTGGACGAAGCGGACCACATGTTCGACATGGGCTTCCTTCCCACGATCCGCAGGATCCTGCGTGCGCTTCCGTCGGATCGCCAGAACCTGATGTTCTCGGCGACGATGCCCAAGGAGATTCGACACTTGGCCGACGACATTCTCCGCGATCCCCATGTCGTCGAATTGAATGATTCGGCGCCGGCGGCTCTGGTCGACCACGGCCTGGTCCATGTGGTGGAACGCCGCAAGCGAGAGCTTCTGGATCATTTCCTGGACCTCGAGGACTGCAAGACGGCGATCGTGTTCACCCGCACCAAGCACCGAGCACGTCGTTTGGCCGAACAACTGTCGAAGGCGGGGCGCCGAGCGGTCGCCTTGCAGGGAAACATGTCCCAATCCCAGCGGGATCGAGCCATGGCTGGATTTCGATCGCGCCGTTTCGATATTTTGGTCGCGACCGACGTGGCCGCTCGAGGCATCGATGTCAGTGGGGTCACCCACGTGTTGAACTTCGATGTGCCCACCACTCCGGAGGCCTACACTCACCGCATCGGACGAACGGGGCGGTCGGAGCAGAGTGGGATCGCCTGTACCTTCGTGACCCGTGAGGACCACGCCTGGCTGCGAGCGACCGAGAAGATGATCGGATCGGCGATCCGGCGAGAGAAGATCGCAGGCTTCGAGAGCGACGTGCAGGTGGAGGCGTCGGAGCCGCATTCGAAGTCGCGTTCCCAACGCACCTATCGCAGCCGTTCGCGGAGCGGATCGCAGGGGAGCCGACGTGGTCAGCCCTCCCGTGGTCGTCGCCGCAGCAGATCCGCTTGACATCGCCTTCGCCTCGGGGTGCACTTGATGCGCCCCGAAGCGGTGGTGCCCGGTGAAGACTCCGGAACGAAGCGAAACCCAATTGATCATCTCCTACCTGCGCTTGAGGCGATGGGTAGGGTTATTGGGAGTGCTCCTGCCCGGGGTCCTCTTCGCGGGGAACGCCCTGCGAGGGGCGGGCTCGGTCCCGCAATCCTCGATCAGCGCCTACTATGCGACCCCCATGCGCGATGTTCTGGTGGGCGTGCTCTTCGTGATCGGGTGGTTCCTGTTCTCGTATCGCGGTTACGATCGCCGTGACAACTGGGCCGGCAATGTGGCTGGAATCCTGGCGATGGCCGTGGCCCTCTTCCCTTCGAACAGCGCGAAGTCGTGGGTTTCTGTGATCCACGCGATGTCCGCGGCCGGCTTCTTCCTCGTGCTGGCCTACTTTTCGATCTTCCGGTTCACGAAGTCCGCTCCTGGGCAACCGATCACTCCCCAGAAGAAGATCCGTAACCGAGTCTATCGAATCTGTGGATCGTTGATCCTCATCAGCCTGTTGCTGATTGCAGTGGTGTGGTGGAAGGGTGAGAACGAAGAGGTTTCCCGGCTTCATCCCCGGTTCTGGTTGGAGTCGACGGCTCTGTGGGCCTTCGGCTTTTCCTGGTTCGTCAAGGGAGAAACGCTCTGGAAAGATGCCCTGGACCGAGGTCGACTCAGGGCCGAAAAGCGCCCTTGATACCGCCCATGGTCGCCGCCGAGATGGGTACGGTCTTGAGGAACGAGGTGAGCGTTCCGTAGCCGATTCCCTGCATGAGGCCAAAGTTCTCGGGGCGGTAACCCCAGCTGTTCAGGACCCGTTCGGTCTGGGGCATCGCAAGCCCCAGGCGATTGTGATAGTGATTGTAGATGGTTTCCCAGCAGGGAACGGGAGTGGTGAAGGTGTCGGAAACCCGTTGCGCCACTCCCTCGGCCCCGGCGAGGAGACGGTTGTCGAGGTAGGAATAGAGATCGATGCCCTGGTGCCACGCGGTCTCACAGGTGCCCGTGAATCCGGCGATTCCCATGTTCTCGTGTTCGGCGTCCCGGGTCGTCTCCTGAGTGGTGCCGTCGGGGCGGATGTAATTGGGCAATGAGCCATTCCCGCTGCCCGACTCGAAATAAGCGCGGGCGGAATCGAACATCGCCTGGTCATCGAGAAACACTCCCATCGCCATGATCGCGTGGGTGATCATGGCATCCCAATTCCCGTTGTAGCCCGGTTGGAAATCCCGAATGAGTGGGTAGTACACGTTGCGGAACATGGAGGCGGCTTGGGCTTGGTCGACCGCGCTCCACCCCGAATCCGTGTACTTGAGCAATTCCGCCGCATTGGCGAATCCGGTGATCGCCGCCGCGGCGATGAGCTTGGCGTTGACGCCGTCGACGCCTTCGAGCTTGTAACTCCAGGCGTTGAGGAGATCGATGGCCTTCTGCTTGCGCGGAACATCGTCGGTGATGACCCAGGCCAGGGCATGGAGGTAGGCGGCCCGAGCGTCCATCATCATGCGCCATCCGCCACTGTCTCCCTGACCGTAGGATCCTTGGAAGGGCCGGGCGTAGGGGACCGGGGCGTAGTAGAGGCTGCCCTCCGGTCGATTGAGCATGAAGTCGAGTGCGCTCTTCCAGGGTTCGGCCTGGGCGGCGACTTTGGCGCGGACCACCGCGATCTCCTCGGCACTGTTCAGGAGTCCGGGGTGGACGAAGGCGGCTTGGACGGCCGGAGCGCTCAGGAGCAGGATCAGGCCGAGCACCGCGATCGTCGCGCGCGGGGTGGGGATGCAGGGTTGGGATCGGTAAGGCATGGAGACCCGCCTCCGGGAGGAATGATCGAATCCGGCGAGTTCTGGGGCAAGGACTGCAGGAAGCGTGCCCGAGCGGAATCCTCGCGAGGCTGTGTGGGGCATCGCGGGGCACGATAGGATGGTCCATCCCGCGCCACAAGGTCTCTGCGGGAGAGTTCACAGCTTCGAATTCGTTTCGCCCCGCTGGCGGCGGAGACCGGACTCGCGTCCCCCGGGTGCCGGAGCCTTGATCTGGCCTCGTCCCTCGGGCATCCTGGCAGCACCGCCAGGAAAGGAAGCATGAAATGCAAATGCCATTTGGGAGTCTGGCGGGAGTTCTTCTGCTGACCCTCCTGGCCGGTTGCGCCTCGGTTCATCCCTCCTCTGATCTCTCTGCGGTTCCTTTCCCCGAAGCGCCGACGCGTGCTCCGTATGCGCAGCGCTTCGTGTGGAATGCGACCATCGAGGTCGAGGTCGAAGATGTTGCGCTGGGAGTCGAGGGGATCGTAGGGGTGATTTCGTCCCGAGAGGGCCGAGTGGAGGAGCGTCGGCTGAGGGGGGACAAACACGCGGTTCTCGTGGCGAGAGTTCCGGTGGCCGACCTCGATGCCTCCCTCGACGAGATTGCAGCCTTCGGTCGGGAGAAATCCAGGACGGTGAGTGCCCGCGATGTGCGGGAGCAGATGATCGATGCCGGGGCGACGCTCCAGAATGCACGGGCGTTGCGAGATCGCTTGCGCGAGCTGCTCGCGAAGGCCACGCAGGTGCAGGACGTTCTGGCGATCGAGACCGAGCTCGCGCGAGTGCAGGGCGAGGTCGACGCGATCTCGGGACGACTGAGTTGGATCCGGTCCCAAGTGGACGATGCCACGCTCCGCGTCGTGGTCCAGCGCGCCGTTGTACTCGGGCCCTTGGGGCACGTGGCGAAGGGCCTCGGTTGGTTCGTGGAGAAGTTGTTCATTTGGAACTAGATTCGAACGAAACGGATCCACCGGAGGTCTGGTCGGGAAGCGGTGACGCCATGAATCGCAAAGCTCAGGGAATTGCACTGCGGCCGGCGGAAGAAGCCGACCTTCCACTAATCCTGGAGTTCATTCGAGAGTTGGCAGACTACGAACGCCTCTCCCACGAGGTGGTGGCGGACGAGGAATCCCTCCGCCGCCATCTCTTCGGCCCCCGACCGGTCGCGGAAGTCGTCCTGGCCGAAGTCGAGGGCGAAGCCGCGGGATTCGCCCTCTTCTTCCCCAATCTCTCGACCTTCTTGGGAAGGCCGGGGATCTACCTGGAAGATCTCTTCGTTCGACCCGCGCTTCGGGGTCGGGGAGTGGGGCAGGCGCTGCTCTCCTACCTGGCTCGGCTCGCAGTGGACCGAGGTTGTGGTCGGCTCGAGTGGGCCGTTCTGGACTGGAATGATCCGGCCATCGGTTTCTACAAGTCCTTCGGAGCTCGTCCTCTGGAGGAGTGGAGGGTGTTCCGATTGGCAGGAGATGCTCTTCGGGAGATGGCGGATCGGTCGTGAACGCATGGATCGCGGTGGGGGCCGTGAATGCATGGTTCTTCAGTGTTCTGGTCGCACGAAAGAGCCCCCTCATTGCGGCAGATCGAGTTCTCGCGGGACTGCTGGCTTCACTCGGAGCCATCTTCGCCGTCGTATTCGTCGCCCGGGAATGGGCGGTGGATGGATTGCTGCTCTTCCTGCCCTACATGAATCTTTTTCTGGGGCCCCTCCTGCTGAGCTATGTCGCGGCGATGGTCAATCCCGCGGGAGAAGCACCTCGTTCCGCTCCCCGCTGGTTTCTCCCCTTCGCTATCGCCATGGTCTATCTGTCCTGGTTGGTCCTCACGCGGTCGGATGCGGAGCTCACGGCGATCTTCGCTGAACGGGACTTCCGTCGTCGGTCGGCGGTCTTCAACGGATTCTACTTGGTCGACCTGATTTCCTTTCCCGCCTGCCTGTTGGCCTCATGGATTCACCTGAATCGCCACCGCCGCCGAATCGCCGAGTGCTATTCGGATCTGACCTCGATCGACTACGCCTGGCTGCGACGTCTCATCCTGGCGCTGGGTATCCTGTGGGCGGTGATCGACTTGCCCCTCCTGGGAATCCTCTTCACGGATCGGATGACCGGGGACACGGTTCTCGGTCTGGGGTTCTCGTTGGGAACGGTCCTCATTCTCTACTTGGCCTACTTCGGCATCCGTCAGACCGCGGTCTACGCTACGACCGATCCATCCATTGCGATCGCCTCGCCTCCGGAGTCCCGTTATCTCCATGCCGGCCTGGACGAGGAGGAGCTCGGGGAATGCCGACAGAAACTCCTCGACCACATGGAAGAGCATCAACCCCATTTGGATCGCAGCCTGACCCTGCGGGAGTTGGCGGGGTCCGTGGGTCTCTCCGAGCACAATCTCTCCCAGGTCATCAATGTGGGTCTGAACCAGACCTTCTACGAATTCGTCAACGGCTATCGGGTGAAGGAGTTTCAGCGTCGAGCGACCCCCGAGGCGGTCGCTCGGCATACTCTCCTCGATTTGGCGATGAACTGCGGCTTCAACTCCAAGAGCAGCTTCAACCGGATCTTCAAGCAGCAGACGGGCACCACCCCCTCCGCCTGGGTCAAGTCGCGGCGCGCCGCACCTTGAGAGACTGGGACAGCCGGAGCGACCAACGGCGGAGCAGGCCTTCGAGAGGGCCCTGGGGGTGGTGGTTCAGCCACCAGGATCCGAGAAGCAGGGTGCTCCCCAGATAGAACAAGGACAGGAAGAAGGAGTTCTGGAGGGTCATGTCCATCCTCTCGGATCGCAGCACCATCACCGGTAGGATTCCCAGGAGGACATGGCCGGGATAGTGCGTGAAGGCCAAGCGTCCCATCGAGCGGAGCGCATCGCGGAGCCATCCCCCGCCTCGAGAGGTGCAGAGCCACAGACAGGCTGCGATGACCCAGGTCGCGTTGGCCATGCCCAGGACCACGAACAGACTGTGGGGGGGGAAGAACTCCGCGGGAACCCCCAGCCACTGCAGAATGGACCCATCCACAGTCACCACGATTCCTGCCCAGACCAGCCGGCGCAGGATCCGAGGCGAACGCAGGTCCAGGCGCCCCAGCACCATTCCGTAGAGCACGTAGCTCCACCAGGGGAAAAGGGGGTGATAGCCGTTGAAGACAAGCTGTCGCAATTGTCCGGTGGCGGTCCACAGATCGAGGTATTCGGAGCCGACGGCGCCGGCTTGCCAGCCCGCGTGGTAGTCGAATTGGAGGCGCAGGACTTCGGCCGCAAGGAGCAGCACCACACACCCGGCCAAGAGGACACGAGAGGGAAGGCGAACCACCATCAGGCTGAGGAGCCCGAAGAATCCGATGAAGTGGAGGATGTCCGCCTCCCAGACCGGCAGGAGTGCCAGTCCCACCAGGATGAGGAGGAGGTAACGGGCGACGAGTGGGCTCCGCCACGCGCGTTGGCCCCGGCCCTGGGCGCGACGGGACTGGAGGGAGATTCCGATTCCGAAGAGGACCAGGAAGATCGCCACCGCTCGCCCGGCCAGGAGGGTGAAGACCAGCAGGGCGGCGCCGATTCCGACCAAGGACGGTTCGTGGGCGGGGGAAAGGCCCGCGTCGAGCTGCGTCAGAGGGTCGTGGCTGAAGACGTACATGAAGTTCACCAACACCATCCCCACGACGGCCAGTCCGCGGGCGAGATCGAGGCCATCGAGTCGGTGGGTGGTCGGAGGCGCCGCGGTCATTGCGGGGCCTCGGAGGGGGGGAGCTTCTTTAGCTCCACGAGGTAGGGGCCGTCCGCGTCGACGCCCTCTTCGGCGACGAGGATGGGGTCGGGGCCCAAGGTGTACCACCGGCGGGCGTGGGACTGGGCATCGCGCACCGCCAGCACCTGACAGAGGATCTCCTCACCGTGGATTCTTCTCGATTCGGGAGGTTGCCAGGCGAAGGTGCGGGGCACGATCTCGAGGAGATCGAGGTCGAGGACGCGGAAAGTGTCGGGAGAATCGGTCGGCAACGCCCGGAGGTCGGGGCCCTCGACGGTGCTGAAGTCGAAAGTGTCGACATCGAAGGACACCCGCTCCTCCTTGCCGTCGATGGTGGTGGTGAAGTCGAGTCGTCCCTCCTCGCGCCGCCCGGTGCTCTGGATCTTGGTGCCGTCGACCTTCACCCGGCCGGTGTAGCGTTCGAGGCCGTGGGGGCCAACCACGGCAACTTCCTCGGAGTCGAGAGAAAAGATGGTCAGGAAGAGGGCCTTCACCCGCAGCCGAGTGCGAGCGGTGTACTCGACGTAGGAGATGTCGTTCTCGACCCACTGACGGTTCTCGACTTTCAGCTGCCCGAGACGATGGCCTTCGGAGTGGACCTCGTAGACGAGCTCGAGAGCGGAGGCGCTTCGGGCACCCAGCAGCAGGAGGATCCCGCCGAGGACGATGGAGACGGTATTCGGACGCGGCATGGAGAGACACCCCTTGTGAAAAGAACGATCTGCTTGCGATGACTCCAGTTTGGACCTGGCGAAGGCTGGAGTCGTCCCAACCGGTGGGTTGGGCCCTTTTTCTGGCCGGTGCTCCTCTTGCGGGTGGATGGGGAGGGAGAGCAGGACTAAGCTGAGCCCGACCGACGCGCCTGCGACCGACCGATCCGGGAGGAGCTTCGAGTGCGACTTGACCGCTTCTCGCAACGCAGCTTGGGATTCTGGCCAACCCCCTTGGTGGCCTTGGAACGGTTGAGTGATCACTTCGGCTCGGCCCGACTCTACATGAAGCGCGACGACCAGAGCGGCTTGGCTCTGGGGGGCAACAAGAGCCGCAAACTGGAGTATCTCGTGGGCGAGGCGCTGTCGCAGGGTTGCGACAGCCTGGTCACCGCGGGTGCGATGCAGTCCAATCATTGTCGGCAGACCGCCGCCGCCGCCGCGGTGGCCCGGATGGAATGCCACCTCTTGGTCGGCGGCACTGCACCGGAAGTCTGGGAGGGAAATCTCCTCCTGGATCGAATCTTCGGGGCCCGGATTCAGTGGCGTGGAGAGCATCGCCGGGGCGAAGATCTCGAGCACTTCGCGGCTTCACTCCGCAGCGGGGGGCACCGGCCCTACGTGGTTCCCTATGGGGGCTCGAATGCGGTCGGCGCACTGGGCTTCGTCCGAGCGGCCGAGGAATTGAGCCTTCAGGCTTCGAATCTGGGAGTCGAATTCACCCACCTCGTCTTCGCCTCGAGTTCGGGCGGCACCCAGGCCGGGTTGGTGGTGGGAAGCCTGGGAGTGGGAGCTCGTCACGAACTCATCGGGATTCGCATCGACAAAGAAGAGTGCGGGCCGGTGCCCTTCCGCTCTCGAGTTCTGGACTTGGCCCGGGAGGTCGCCGAACTCGTCGCCGTCGAGGACCGCATCGAAGCCGAGCACATTCGACTGGACGAATCCAGAGCCGGAGCGGGCTACGGGGTGGTGGGCGATGCGGAGCGGGAGGCCATCTCCCTCGTCGCCCGACTGGAGGGGATTCTCTTGGATCCGGTCTACACGGGACGGGCCATGGCCGGCCTCATCGAGATGTTGCGCGCGGGCTACTTCAGGCCCCAAGATCGCGTGCTGTTCTGGCACACCGGAGGCTCTCCAGCGATCTTTGCCTACGCAGCCGAACTGACCTGAACCCTTCGAGGTCGCCACCCATTCTTCTTGTGGACATTCCATGGTCTTCACCGCACTTCTCTCTCCTCCGGGGGCCTTGGCAACCGGCCTGCTCCTCTCGCTCAGTGTGGGCAACCCTGCGCCGGCGGCCAGCGCGCGATGGTCGAAGCGACTCCTGCAGTGGTCCGTGGTGGGATTGGGATTCGGCCTGGACCTGCCGACCATCTGGCAGGCGGGCCGCACCGGCTTTGCGTTCACCGCGGCGACCATTCTGGGGACTCTCGTGCTGGGAGCCCTGCTGGGAGCATTCCTCCGGGTGGACCGGACCGTGGCCCAGTTGGTCTCGAGCGGGACCGCGATCTGCGGAGGAAGCGCCATTGCGGCGGTGGGAGGAGCGATCGGAGCCGATGCGCGGGCGATGTCGGTGTCACTGGCGACCGTCTTCATCCTCAACTCCATCGCGCTGTTCATTTTCCCTCCTCTGGGCCATGCGATGGGAATGAGCCAGAATGCCTTCGGCCTGTGGGCGGCGATCGCCATCCACGACACGAGTTCGGTAGTGGGAGCGGCGGCGAAGTACGGGGACCAGGCGCTGGCCGTCGCCACCACCGTGAAACTCACCCGCGCGTTGTGGATCGTTCCCCTCACTCTCTTTTTCGCGTGGCGCCGACGCTCGGACCAGGCGGAGCTTCGATGGCCCTGGTTCATATTGTTCTTCATTCTGGCCGCGCTGATCCGTACTCTTTGGCCTGCGGGCGAGGAGTTCTTCGCCTTGGCCCATCGTGGGGCCAAGATCGGGCTCACGTTGACCCTCTTTCTCATCGGCGCTTCGCTCTCTCGTGAGGCTCTGCGGAGCACCGGGCTGCGGCCCATGATCCTGGGCGTGATCCTGTGGATCGTGGTGGGGGTGGCGGGCCTGGCCGCCGTCCAGCTCTTCGCATCGGCCTAGTCCATTCGACCTTAGGGGGGATCCCATGTATGCAATTTTCGTGACCCTGGAGGTGGATCCCGAGCACGCGGAGGCCTTCTTGGAGGCGAGCACTGCAGATGCGGCGGGATCGGTGAATCGAGAGCCGGGTTGTCTGCGTTTCGACATCGGCCGGGATCCCGACCTGCCGGGGCGATTCTATTTCTACGAGGTCTACCGGGATCGTCGTGCCTTCGCGGCCCACGAGATCTCTCCGCATTTCCGACTCTGGAAGGAGTCGGTGCAGAAGGTGCTGAAGACACAGCCCGCGATTCTGGAGATGGACACCTGCCTTCCCCTCGATGACGAATGGACGCCGCAGCAGAAGCTGGGGCAGAATCGCCAGACTTCGTGACGGTCGATCTCTTGGGACTGCCTCCAGCCGGGGAGCTCTAGGTCGAGATGGCTCTGCGTTGGGTACATGTGACCCTTCCCGTGAGGGAGCTCGAGCGGGTGGAAGCCGCCCTCGAGGGATTGCGGTTGGTGGACCTCACGATGATCGCCGGGCGTGAGGAGTCCGGTTGGGTTCAGATTCTCGTCGATGCGGAGTACTCCGAAGCCCTTGGGGACACGCTCTTCCAGTCCTTCGGAGGCCACACCAACTTCCGCATGGTGTCGATGAACGTGGAGGCCACGCTTCCCAAAGTGGAAGAGCCCAAAGCCGAATCCGAGGACGCAGGGACTTCGGCCGACTCCGAGGGAATCGCGAAGCCCCATCGGATCAGTCGTGACGAACTCTACGCCGATCTCTCGGAGGCGAGCCGACCCAATGCGGTCTATCTGGTGACGGTAACTCTGTCGACCATTGTCGCCGCGATCGGATTGATGCGGGGAGATACCGCGGTGTTGGTGGGGTCGATGGTGATCGCTCCTCTCCTCGGCCCCAACATGTCATTGGCTCTGGCCGCGACCTTGGGCGATGTGGACCTGGCGAAGCAATCCGCGAAGGCGATCGGAGTGGGAGTGATGCTGGCGGGAGCGATCGCGGTGCTCTTGGGGATAGTCCTTCCTTTCGACCCCGATCAAGGGGCTCTTCTGAGTCGAACCCAACCCAGCGTGGGAGACATCGCCCTGGCTCTGGCCGCGGGTTCGGCCGGGGCCCTGGCCTTCACCAGCGGAGTTCCGGCGGTGGTGGTGGGAGTGATGGTCGCGGTTGCGCTCCTGCCTCCCCTGGTGGTGGCGGGTCTCTTCGCCGGTACGGCTCAGTGGCAACTGGCGTCGGGAGCGCTGGTTCTGGTCGCCACCAACGTGACCTGTGTGAACCTGGCCGCGGTGGCCACCTTCCTGGCCCAGAAAGTTCGACCCCGGACGTGGTGGGAGGCGAAGAGGGCGCGACGGGCCACTCGGATTGCGGTGACTTCGTGGATTCTCATGCTGATTCTCCTGGTCGGTCTCATGTTCCTGGGACGACTCAGGGAATTCTGAAGAGGGAGCTGACAGTGCGGAAGATCGACCAACCGAGCATCATCGAGGCGGCCGGAAACGCGCCGAAACGGATCGAAGAGTATGTGGGCCGGGTCAACAGCGGTGATTCGGGACTGAGCCTGGCCCGGATGGTGAGCCCGGGCGGCTGGACCGAGCCGGGTCAGAGTCCGGAATTCACCGAATACACCCTCGTGCTGCGGGGAATGCTCCGAGTCGAAGGCCGTCAAGAGGTGCACGAGCTCCGAGCCGGGGAGGCGATGGTGGTCGAATCCGGGGAATGGGTGCGTTACAGCAGCCCCGAGCCCGAGGGCGCCGAATACGTGGCCATCTGCACACCGGCCTTTTCTCCCGAAATCGTCCATCGCGACGAGGATTGAGCCTCCCGCTCCGGGTACCGAGATGATTGACAAGGCCCACAACTCGGCCGATCTTGCTGGGAACCACAGGCGGGTCCGCGGGTATGGACCGGCCGTGGCTCTCTCTGCCTTCGAGGTCGACCCTATGTCCGAGCCCTGTCCCATTTCCCCCCACCGATTCCATATTCCGGTGATGGGCACTGGCTTCACCATTGATACTCCCCTCCGAGTAGCCCGATTCGGAATCTCGTCCGTCGTCTCCCTCGTCGACGACGTGCTGATCGATCAAATGCGCAAGAAGCTTTCGGAGACCCTGGGCCGGTCCTGCGAGGAGATCGACGCCAAGGATGTCGAATGTCGGGAGCGGCGGATCAGCGCCTATCTGAATCTGCTCCACGACGAAGTCCAACTGCAGGTGGAGAGGATGCGTCAGAGCGCATTCGACAAGGGTAGCGAGCTGACCAAGTACTTCGAGATGTTGCCGCCGGGGCCGGCGCGAACTCTCTACGAGCGCATGCGCGAGGCAGTGGACGAGGATCACCGGGCGCAGCTTCAGGAGAAACTGCGATCTCTGGTCCAGCCGGGTTCCATCGACGTGAACATCATGACCAAGCTCGATCGCCCTCACCTCCGAGGGGGAAAGCCGGTCGGTCCACTCTTCAGTGATGCTCTCACCGCCTTGCGGGGTTTCGCCAGGAGCCGCCTGCACTCATCGGTGATCCTTTCGGCCGGAATGAACCGGGGGCTCTTCGCCCACATGGCGGACTTCGAGGACTTCTATCCCAACAGCGCGGGGGAGTTGAGGAAGAAGATCGTCCTGAAAGTGAGTGATCTTCGGTCGGCGGTCATCCAAGGGCGCATGTTGGCCAAGAAGGGACTCTGGGTCTCGGAATACCGAATCGAGTCGGGATTGAATTGTGGTGGGCACGCCTTCGGAGGGGGCGGGCGCCTTCTGGGTCCGATTCTCGACGAGTTCCGCCGCGAGCGCGAAGCCTTCGTGGCCAAGCTCCACCGCGTCCTCAATTCGGGATTGAAGGCCGTGGGGCGCGATCCTCTCGAGGATCCGTTGCCGGTGCGCATCACCGTGCAGGGCGGCATCGGGACCTCCGAAGAGAACGAGATGCTCTATGAGGTCTACGGCGTCGATGGTACGGGTTGGGGCAGCCCCTTCCTCTTCTGCCCGGAGGCCGTGAACATCGACGACGAGCATCTGCAGCGTTTGTGCGAATCGACTCCGAAGGATGTGGAGCTGAGTCGGAACTCCCCGCTCGGAGTGCCCTTCTGGAGTCTGCGGACATCGGCGAGCGAGAATCTGCGACGCCGGCGAATCGAGGAAGGTCAGCCGGGCAGCGACTGCCCCAAGGGATTCCTGGTTTCGAATACGGAGTACACGGAGCGGGCGATCTGCACCGCGAGTCGGCGCTACCAGAATCGCAAACTGCAGGAGATCGCGAGTGCGAATCTCGACCCCGTGGCTCGCGACGACGCTTTGGATCTGACCCTGACCAAGGCCTGCCTCTGCCGTGATCTGGCCGGCAGCGCGGCTCGCAACCACGGATTCGACGAGTCGATCCAGACCACGGTCTGCTGCGGGCCGAATACCGTCTACTACCAGCGTCCCTCCTCCCTGCGGGAGATGGTCGATCACATCTACGGGCGGGCACAGGTTGGTTTGAGTCCGGATCGCCCCCACATGTTCCTGAAGGAACTCTCCCTCCACGTCGACCGACTCAAGGAAGAGGTCCAGCGCCGCGCGAGCGGCCTGGCCACCTCCACTCTCGAGTCGTCACTGGAGTGCAAGAGCAATTTGCTCGAGGGAATCGCGCACTACCGCGCCAAGGCGAGGGAGATCGTGCGGCGTGGGCAGGGGGCATTCTTGGAGCGACTGGAAGACGCTCAAGCGGAACTCGAGGCCCTGCTCCCCGAGCACGAGCGGAGCACGAGAGGCTGAGCTCGGTGCATCTTCCCGCATTCCTGGTCGTTTTCTTCACCGTTTTCGTGGCGGAGCTCGGTGACAAGACCCAGCTCGCGACCATGCTCTACGCCGCCGATGAGCGCCACGGGAAGTGGATGGTCTTCGGGGCCGCCGCCGCGGCACTGGTGACCACCTCCGCCTTGGGCGTCGTCGCTGGAGCGTGGTTGGGCCAACAGGTGTCACCGCGGACGATGTCCTGGGTGGCCGGAAGCGGGTTCATCGGCATTGGATTGTGGACGATCCTCCGGGCCTAGACCGTGGAGGGCGAGTTCTCGCCGAAGGTATCTCATGGCCATTCGAGACGAAGATCGGCTCACGGTGGGTGCGGTTCAGATCGCTCCCATTTGGCTGGATCGTAAGGCAACCCTGGCCAAAGTATGCGCGCAGGCGAAGGAAGCGGCCCAGCAGGGCTGTGAAGTGGTGGTCTTCGGAGAAGCGCTCCTTCCTGGTTATCCCTTCTGGATCGAGCGCACCGATGGGGCTCGATTCGAATCGCCGGTGCAGAAGAGACTCCACGCTCACTACCTCGACCAGGCCGTGGACCTCGAAGGAGGCGATCTGAAGTCGTTGGAGGCGGTCGCGGCCCGGAATCGGATCACCATCGTGATCGGGTGCATCGAGCGCCCCCAGGACCGTGGGGGCCACAGCGTCTTTGCGTCGGCGGTCACCATCGACCATCGGGGTGAGATCGCCAATGTTCATCGCAAGCTCATGCCCACTCACGAGGAGCGACTCAGCTGGTCACCGGGGGACGGACACGGGCTTCGAACCCACCGAGTGAAGGCCTTCCGGATGGGCACCCTCAACTGTTGGGAGAACTGGATGCCGCTGGCGCGTACCGCATTGTACGCTCTGGGCGAGGATCTTCACGTGGGTCTGTGGCCGGGAGGGGAGCACAACACCCGCGACATCACCCGCTTCATTGCCCGTGAATCTCGCAGCTTCGTGGTATCGGTGAGCGGACTGTGTCGGCCCGAGGACATCCCGCAGGACACCCCGCACCGTGATCTCATCCTGGCCGACGCTCCGAGCTTCTTGGCCAACGGTGGGACCTGCATCGCGGGGCCCGACGGAGGGTGGATCTGCGAGCCGCTCGTCGAAGAGGACGGGCTTCTCATCGCTGAACTCGATCACCAGCGCATCCGCGAAGAGAGGCAGAACTTCGATGCGACGGGGCACTATGGCCGGCCCGATGTCTTGCGCCTGCAAGTGGATCGTCGACGGCAGTCGAGCCTCGAGGAGATGGACCTCGGCGGGAACGTGGACGACTAGAGAGCCTTGCAGGCTTCGACCACCGCCCGGGGGGGATCCTCGATCCAGTTCTTGCCGCGGAATCGGGTGGAGGCGTGGGCGGCGCGAGCCCATTCGGCGACTCGCTGACGTTCCTCGGGATGCCGGAGCAGGCGTTCGACCACTTCTTTGGCCAGGATCTCCGTGAGATCGCCATCGGTCCAACTCACCAGCATCTCGTCGCCAAAGGATTCGTCGCGGGAATAACCCCAGTTCTTCGGTGCAGCCACGGAATCCTCCTAGCGTCCTTGGGTCGCCGGTGCGACGGCGGCCTCGTCGTGAGTGGCCATGTTCCCGCGGTCGAAGACCTTGTGGATGACCACGCGGGTGAGGGCTTGACCTTGTTCGTCGGAGAGATCCCAGGCATCGGCCAATGCCCGCAGGGGTTGGAGTTTGGCGACCAGTCGGTTCAGGAGAGAATCCACGCGTTGGGCACTCCCGAGGCGCAGGATCTGGTCCACTTCGGCCAAGGTCAGTTCTTGGTCGTAGCGGAGACTCAGCATGAGCCGATCCATGCGGTGCAGGAGTCCCAAGGCCTGCTCCATGGCATGAAGAAAAGCCTCGCCCTCCTTGGCCAGGAGTTCCGAGTAGCGGGGGTCGAGAACCTCGATGGGTCGATCGGGATCGTCGAGAGGTCGATCGAGGTCCCTCTCGTGGGGAGCGCGGACTTCGGCCACCGCGGGCGACAGCTGGGTCAGCCGGGCCAGCAACGACGGGAACTTTCCGTACCCGACGTAGTCCTGAATGATCTGGTAGTCATTGGCCCGGAGGGTCTCGAAAACCTCTCGGGTGGCCAACTCGGCCCGCGACCGCACATCTGGAGCGTGGGCCACGAGACGGAGAGCGATGGTGTGGACGATCGGCGCGCAGGCCTCGACGAAGGCTTCCCAGTGTTGGGCCGGGTCTTCCTTGGTAGTCTGGACCAGGCGCTGGTAGTCGATCTTGCGCAGGTGCGGATGCCGCATCAACAGGAGGTCGAGGTGCCGCATGATTCTCCCTCGGTCGTGCTGGACGACGGGCTGAGCCCTGGCCGAGCCCGTACTGCGCCCCTATGATGCTGCAGAGGGGAGAATTCCGCCAATGCAGAAGAAGGATTCGGACGGTGACGAGACCCCCCGGCGGTTGCGCTTGCACCCCCGGAAGGGTTCAGAGCATCGATTTCGATTCGCCCAACGGTGGGAGGCTCGGCGGCGATCCCGCAAGGGCGTCCGGATCTGGGCCCTGGTCTCCATCGATGTGGGTGTGGCCGCGTTGATCTATCTCCTGCTCCGTCAACTGGTTGCTCGTTTGAGTCAGTGAGGATCTTCGACCCCGAACCCAGGAGAGGGTGCGGGGGAGTGTCGGGGGTGGGACTCGAGGTGGCAGAATGGCTAGTGCCGATGTTACTCTGCTTTCCGATGCACGCGGGTTGCCGTGGTCTCGATCCGAGCTGCGGTGCCCGGCGCGGTGGGGTGGCCGGTCGTCTAAGGGTAGGACACTAGGTTTTGGTCCTAGTTGTGGGGGTTCGAATCCTCCCCGGCCAACCACACCCACGAAATCCAAAAAAACGGCCCCTACGTGGGTTGACGCGGGGTTGTGTGCAATTATACTTCCCCGGTCGCTCTGGGCGGATCGGGCCCGGCGAGGCGCTCGACTCGGGTCGACGGAACCTGGGCGAGGCGGCCTCTCATGACCGATGAGCACAGACCAACCGACGCTCCCTCGCGCTTGGCCAAGAAAGCGTCCACCGCGAGAAGTATCGGAACCTGGACCGCGCTACCGACCATGTTGGTGATCGGTTTGCTCGGTGGCTACTTCGCAGGAGCTTGGCTCGAGGGACGCTACGGACACGAACCCTGGCTGAGCTTCAGCGGGATGGTCCTGGGTGGTGTGGCGAGCGTTCGAAAAGTCGTGCAGGCGGTGCAATCTGAGCAGCGTCGGCAAAAACAAGCGCGGGAACACGACCGCGCGACGAACCCGCGGTTCTAGAGGGACACGCACCCCACACGGATCCCCTGGCCATGAACACAGAACAGCCTACAGATCGAGGACGTGCCCACGGCCCCGCTGGCATTGACGCGGGGTTCCTGGGCCGCGTCCATCGCACCGGAATCGTGCTCGCGCTCTTCATCTCTTTGGCCACCGCGGTCTACATCGGGCCCTGGTGGGGCTTCGGCTTTCTCGCCTGTTCGCTGTGGAGCGTGGCGAATCTCTGGACCCTCGACCGCCTTCTTCGGACCACGATTCGCCCCGAGGGCACTCCGCTGCGGGTCGTGCTCCTGGGAGTTCTCGTGAAGATTCCCGTTCTGTACGGGATTCTGATCGCGATGTTGGTCGTGGGTCATTTTCCTGCCCCCTCGATTCTCTTGGGTTTGGCTCTGCCCCTGGTGGTCATCGTTCTGAAGGTCGCGGGGCAGATGGTGGCCGCTCGGGTGAGCGGTCCCGGGCAGTCGGTTCGGACGGTGGATCCCTCATGATGCGTGGAGCTCGCCAAGCAATGTCATCGATTTCCAAGGTCTGGGTGTTGGTTCTGGTGCTGGCGTTGGCGCCGGCGATCGCAGGGGCCAGCGAACCCGCGGCCCACCAGGAAGATGGACATGGGAACACGGAGGGCCACGGCGCAGCGGTGGAGCACGGGGCTGTCCACGACCCGGAGCAGGCCACCGACGATAGTGGCGACCACGGTGAAGCGGGACATGGCGGGGGCCACGGCAACGGCAACGAGCCGATGGAACTCCCCAATCTTCCCATGGTCTTGCGTCAATTCGTCTTCACCGGCGACGATGCATTCAGCCGGAGCTTCGTCCACTACTCGCATATCTGGGAGAATGTCTTCTACATCTTCCTCGCGGGCGGACTGTTGACCCTGCTTTCACGCAGGATCTACTCTCGGCGGAGCGATATTCCCGGACGTCTGCAGGCCTTCGCCGAACTCCTGGTGGAGCAGGTTCTGGACATCACCTGCACCATGATGGGTGAGAAGGACGGCCGAAAGTACGCTCCGTTCATCGCCACGCTCTTCGTGTACATTCTGGTGATGAACTACTCGGGACTCATCCCCTTGGGCAAGTCGCCGACTTCGACCTTCCTCAACAACATTTCGTTGGGGATCGTGATCTTTCTCTACGTGCAGTACACCGGGATCCGTCGCAACGGTATCGGTGGATATTTGCACCACCTCGCTGGTTCTCCCAAGGACATGGTGGGGTGGATGCTCTCGCCTCTGATGTTCTTCCTCGAAGTGGTCGGGGAATTCATCAAGCCGCTGAGTCTGAGTCTTCGTCTCTTCGGAAACATCTTCGGAGAGGATATGCTCCTCGCGGTCTTCGCTCTGTTGGGAACGGTCGTGCTGTCCGCCACCGGTCTGCCGATCGGCCTGCCGCTGCACCTTCCGTTCATGTTCTTGTCGCTGATGATGGGAGCGATTCAGGCCCTGGTCTTTTCGCTCCTGGCTGCGGTGTACATTGCTCTGATGCTGCCCCATGATCACGATCATGCCGAGGCGCACTGAGCGGTCGCAGTTGCCGCAGAATGTTTTGGTCCGGTCGCTCCGGCGGTGGGCCCAAAGGTGGAGGCGACGAGAGGTCGCCTCACAACAATCGGTGGCCGGAAGGACTTCGGTCTGCCGGTCACGCAACGGGTAGAAAAAAGGAGAAAGATCAATGGATCTTCTGGGACTCTCTCTCCCCTTGGGTCTGGGAATCGCCGCTCTCGGGAGTGGCTTGGGTTTGGGCAAGGCGGTCGGTGGCGCAATGGAAGCCATGGGTCGTCAGCCTGAGGCCATCGGTCAGATCCAGACCGCAATGATCATCGGTGCGGCCTTCATCGAAGCCCTCACCATCTATGCCTTCGTTTCGGTCTTCGTTCTGCAGGGCAAGCTCGGCTAGTCCGACCGATCACCTGTTTTCTACCCGGGGAGTGAACTCTTGGGAGTTCACTCCCTCCGGTGCCGCACCGTGACGCGGTCTGTGGGTAGATGTGAGGTCGTCACGGCGATCGAAGAACGGGAGTTTCGATGGAAGCACTGACACAGGGGTTGGGGCCAGCTGATATCATCAAGCTGCTGGCGACCAATATCCTTGCCTTCCTGCTCTTTCTCTGGGTGTTGCGCAAGTACGCCTGGGGGCCCCTCATGTCGTTGCTCGACAGTCGCCGGGACAAGATCCAGGCGGACTACGACAGCGCGGCGGACAAGCTCGGCGAAGCCGAACAGTTGCATCGCGACTACGAGGCCAAGCTGGCTGAGATCAAGAGCCTCGAGCGGGAGCGGGTTCAAGAGGCCGTCAAGCGGGGCGAGGAAATCGCTCAGCGCCTGGAATCCGATGCCCGAGCCAAGGCCGGTGATTTTCTCACCAAGGCCGAGGGCGACCTGGCTCGTGAGGTCACTGCGGCTCGGTTGGAACTCCGGAGCCAGGTGGTCGACATGGCTCTGGCAGCGGCCGAGAAGCTCGTGAAGGAAAAGCTCGACGATCGGAAGCATCGCGAGCTCGTGGAGTCCTTCATTCAGGATCTGGGAGATGTCCGTGGCTGATCGAGTCGTCGCCAACCGCTACGCTGAGGCGTTGCTCGGAGCAGTCGAAGATGATCAGCGTCTGGACGCGATCTGCGACGAGCTTCGAGCGATCAGCGCATTGGTGTCCGACAATGCCCAGCTGAAGGCCTTCTTGGAAGGTCCGAACATCGTTGAATCCCACAAGCACGACTTCGTGAAGAAGATCTTCGGCGAGAAAGTCGAGCGCGAGACCCTCGATTTCTTACGGCTGTTGCTCCACAAGCACCGCATCGATCATCTCGAGGAGATTGCAGACGAATTCACTCGCATGGTCGAAGCGCGACGCAACCAAGTGCGGGTGCAGGTGACGACAGCCTTCGAGTTGCCGCCAGATATGCGAGAGCGTCTCAAGCGCGCCCTCGATGCGACGATCGACAAGGATTGCCTCGTTCAGACCCGTATCGACCCACGAGTGCTCGGCGGTGTGGTTGCCGTCATCGAAGATCGTGTCATCGACGGTAGTCTTCGTTCCTCTCTTGGCGAGCTGCGCAAGCAGCTCATGGCCGCCCCTCTCCAGTAGAGAGTCTCACAAGGAGTAATGCCTTGAAGCTTCGACCCGAGGAAATCAGCTCTGTCCTCACTCAAGAGCTGAAGCAATACAGCGAGAAACTCGATGTCGAGAGTGTCGGCACGATCTTGCAGGTTGGTGACGGCATCGCCCGAGTCTACGGATTGACCGACGTCATGGCCGGTGAACTCGTGGTGTTCCCTGGGGACATCAAGGGAATGGTGCTCAACCTCGAAGAGGATTCGATCGGCGTCGCCATTTTCGGCAATGATCGCCAGATCAAGGAGGGCGACCCGGTCAAGCGGACCGGGGAGATCGCCTCGGTGCCCGTCGGCGATGCTCTGCTGGGCCGAGTGGTGGATCCCCTGGGTGACCCCATCGACGGCGGAAAGCCGATCCCGCGCGACGAAACTCGTCTGATCGAAGTGAAGGCTCCGGGGGTGCTCGACCGCCAACCGGTATCCCAACCGTTGCAGACGGGAATCAAGGCCATCGATTCGATGATTCCCATCGGACGAGGGCAGCGTGAGCTGATCATCGGCGATCGTCAAACCGGCAAGACCGCGATCATTCTCGACACGATCATCAATCAACGCGACACCGACGTGTACTGCATCTACGTCGCGATCGGTCAGAAGGCATCGACGGTGGCCCAGGTCGAGCGCAAGCTGCGGGCGCACGGTGCGATGGAGTACACGACCATCGTGGCGGCCAATGCCTCGGATCCGGCCCCGTTGCAGTTCATCGCTCCCTACGGCGGATGCGCGATGGCCGAGCATCTCATGCATCAGGGCAAGCATGTGGTGATCTTCTACGATGATCTGACCAAACAAGCCCAGGCCTACCGGCAGTTGTCACTGCTGCTGCGTCGTCCGCCGGGACGCGAAGCCTTCCCTGGGGACGTGTTCTACTTGCACAGCCGCTTGCTCGAACGCGCGGCGAAGCTGAGCGACGAGCACGGCGGTGGAAGCATCACCGCGCTGCCGGTGATCGAGACCCAAGCCGGCGATGTCTCGGCCTACATTCCGACCAATGTGATCTCGATCACCGACGGTCAGATCTTCCTGGAGAGCGACCTTTTCTACTCGGGGCAGCGCCCGGCGGTGAACGCCGGAATCTCGGTTTCCCGAGTGGGGGGGAACGCTCAGACCAAGGCCATGAAGAAGGTGGCCGGAAGGCTGCGCCTGGATCTGGCTCAGTACCGCGAGTTGGCGGCCTTTGCCCAATTCGCCAGCGATCTCGATGCTGCCACTCAAGCGCAGTTGGCGCGTGGTCGCCGCACCATGGTCATTCTGAAGCAGGGCGAGTACGTGCCGATGTCGGTCGAAAGCCAGATTGCAATCATCTACGCGGTCACCAATGGCTTTGTAGACCACATTCCGGTCGAGGCAGTGGAGCGCTACGAAAAGGCATTCCACGAGTACATGGCCGAGAGCGGTTCCGACGCCTTGCACGCCATTCGTCAGTCAGGCAAGCTCGAGGACGAGACGGTCAAGGCCCTCGAGGCCGCGATCGAAGGTTTCAACAAGACCTTTCGAGTCGAGGAGTAAGCCGTGCCGGCTACGCTGAAAGAACTCGATCGCCGGATACGGTCGGTCAAGAACACGCAGCAGATCACGCGGGCCATGAAGATGGTCGCCGCGGCCAAGTTGCGGCGTGCCCAGGACAGTTTGATGGCCGCTCGGCCCTACGGGGAAAAGCTCGATGCCCTGATGGCGGATTTGGCGGGGACTTCCGTGGAGCACCCGTTCTTCGAGGTACGCGAGGTGACCAAGCGACTGGTGGTCGTGGTCACTTCCGACAAGGGACTCTGTGGAAGCTACAACGCGGGGATCCTGCGCGAGACGGAACACTGGCTCGAGACCTTGAACGATGCCGACACCGAGCTCTTCTTGGTCGGTCGCAAGGGCAACGACTACTTCAAGCGTCGGCGGTGGCCGATCCTGAAGGTCATCGACGATCTGGGTGGAACCATCGATCTCTCGCGTTTCACCGCGATCGCCGACGAGGTCATGCACCTCTACCTGAGCGATCAGTACCAGGAAATCGTCTTCGTCTACACGAAGTTCATTTCCACGCTGAGTTCGCGTCCGGTGCGTGGAGTGCTGTTGCCGATGACCACCGAAGAGCTCGAGGGTGAAGGTGCGCAGCACTCTCAGAAGAACTACCTCTACGAGCCGTCGGCAGAGCGAGTACTCGAAGCCATCCTGCCCAAATCGGTGCGGAACAAGATCTACACCGGCTTGGCAGAGGCATTCACGAGCGAGCATGGCGCTCGCATGACATCCATGGGTGCGGCCACGGACAACGCGGGCGAGCTCATCGACAATCTCACTCTCGTGCGCAACCGCGCGCGACAGGCAGCGATCACCCAGGAGATCAGCGAGATCGTCGGTGGGGCCGACGCCCTCGGTTAGAATCGTGTTTTGAAAGGAGCCCCCAGTGGCTGAGAACTACGGCAAGATCGTCCAGGTCATCGGACCCACGGTGGATGTGGAGTTCGACTCCGACAAACTCCCCGAGATGCTCAATGCCCTGATCGTCGAAGATCCGGCGCGCGGAGAACGGGGTCTGACGGTGGAAGTGGCGACGCATCTGGGCAACAATCAGGTGCGCTGCGTGGCCATGGACGGCACCGACGGTCTCGTCCGAGGAATGAAGGTGCGCGACACCGGGCAGCCGATTTCGGTTCCGGTCGGCGATCAGTGCCTCGGCGGGATCTTCAATCTGCTGGGCGAACCCCTGAATGATCACCATCTGAGTGACCCGGACCATCGTTGGCCGATCCATCGTCCGTCGCCGGGGCTCGAGGAGCAGGCAGGCACCGAGGAGATCTTCGAGACCGGGATCAAGGTCGTCGATCTGCTCGCTCCCTACGCGAAGGGCGGAAAGATTGGACTCTTCGGCGGCGCGGGGGTGGGCAAGACGGTCATCGTGATGGAGCTCATCGATTCCATCGCCAAGGAGCACGGCGGATATTCGGTGTTCTGCGGAGTGGGAGAGCGCACCCGCGAGGGCAACGACCTCTATCTGGAGATGGAGGAGTCGGGGGTTCTGAAGAATACCGCCTTGGTCTACGGCCAGATGAACGAGCCGCCGGGAGCGCGCCTTCGTGTGGCGCTCAGTGGTCTGACCATGGCCGAGTACTTCCGGGACGAAATCGGCACCGATGTTCTTCTCTTCATCGACAACATCTTCCGCTTCACGCAGGCGGGGAGTGAAGTCTCCGCCCTGCTCGGCCGCATGCCGAGCGCGGTAGGATATCAACCGACCCTCGGCACCGAGATGGGCGCGCTGCAGGAACGCATCACGTCGACCAAGAAGGGGTCCATCACTTCGGTGCAGGCCATCTATGTGCCGGCGGACGATCTCACCGATCCGGCGCCGGCGACCGCCTTCACCCACCTCGATGCGACGACGGTGCTGAGTCGTTCCATCGCCGAGCTCGGAATCTACCCCGCGGTGGATCCCCTCGACTCGACCTCTCGGATTCTCGATCCGAAGGTTCTGGGCGAAGAGCACTACGCCGTGGCTCGTCAGGTTCAGGAAGTGCTGCAGAAGTACAAGGAGCTGCAGGACATCATTGCGATTCTGGGAATGGATGAGCTGAGCGAGGACGACAAGATCATCGTGCAGCGCGCCCGCAAGATTCAGAAGTTCCTGAGTCAGCCCTTCAAGGTGGCGGAGCAGTTCACGGGAATCCCCGGAAAGTACGTCAAGCTCGAGGACACCATTCGAGACTTCAAGGCTCTCGTCGACGGCGAATACGATCACATTCCCGAACAGGCCTTCTACATGAAGGGCACCATGGAAGAAGTGATCGCTGACTACGAGAAGCAGCAGGCAGCGGGCGCGGCGGCTTAGGGTCCAAGCTATGGGGGGCGAGTCGATGACTCGCCCCCCATGAGACATTCTTTCGACGGGAGTGAGCACCGGTGGCTCGCAAGACCTATCAGCTCGATATCGTGACTCCGGAGAAGACGGTTTACTCGGGGGAAGTCAGCAGTGCGACTCTCCCCGGGGACGGCGGATATCTGGGGGTGTGGGCCAATCATGCGCCGATGGTGGCGGCTTTGGTCCCCGGCTCGTTGACTCTTCACGAGGGGCCGAGCGAGGTCCCTACCGCACTCTATGCCGTGGGGGGAGGATTCGCGGAAGTCAGCGACAACAAAATGGTCCTCCTCGTCGACAACGCGGAACAGGCGGCCGAAATCGATACCGTTCGAGCGGAACGTGCATTGGAACGAGCTCGAGAGATGCTGGCCAAGGCCCTCGCCGGCGAGGAAGGCATCGATGCCGACCGAGCGCGACGCGCGAAAGAACGCGCCGAAGCCCGGATTCATGTGGCCTATTTGCGCGGCAAGTAGAATCGATCTCGAGTGATGAGTAGTCGGCCCCCGCAGGGATCTGCGGGGGCTTCTGCATTGCATTCGAACTGTGATGGCCCCGGCATCGACTCAGTGGATCTTGAGCAGCGGTCGTTGATTGGTGATTTGGCTCACATCCTCATTCGTTGACAATCCTTCGCAGAAGGAAATACTGGGCGAATCCCTCATATGCCGGAGGCAATCAAGGATACCAGTACACCAACCTTACAAAGGAGAAGAAATGAAGAGGTTTTCTTTCGCCACTCTTCTGATCTTCGCAATGCTCGCGATCGGATTCGAGTCGGCTCTCGCCCAAGGTCGCGATGATGAAGGGAGCGACCGCTATTCGGTCGTCGCTCCTCGGAAGGGACCGCGCAACCCTGCAGTGTCGGCGCGCCCCTCCTACGCCCCGGGTCGTCTACTCGTCAAGTTCACACCTGCGGCCAGCCGTGCGGTCGAGGGCGCGGCTTCACTGGGCAAGGCGCTGACCACCCCGAGTCTGGCCTCGGTCGAAGCCTTGAACCGCCAGCTCGCGCTTCGGTCCATGAAGCAGTCTCATGCGGGCGTGGCCTTCAACAGCGTCGCACAGCAGATCGGGCTGGATCGGTGGTATACTCTCGAGCTCGGCACTGGCGTCGACATGGAAGATGCGGCCCAACGCTACCGCAATGATCCCAATGTCGAAGCGGCAACGCCGGATTACTACGCCTTCCCGATGGCGATCCCGAATGATCCTCTCTATTCGAGCCAATGGGGCCACAACAATACCGGACAGATGAAGGACTATTGCTGGGGCTGTGGTGGACACGATTCGGGAACCCCGGTCGGAACTCCGGGATTCGACGCCAATACGCAAGCGGCGTGGGATGCCCCGCAGGGGTTCGGGAGCGCATCGGTGGTGATTGCGATCATCGACTCGGGGGTCGACCAAGGACACCCCGATCTGCGCCAGGTCACCGGATGGGACTACGGAGACAATGACAGCAATCCCAATGACGACAGCGCGTCTCCGGGGCATGGGACCGCAGTGGCCGGTGTCGCAGCCGGAATCGCGGGCAATGGTATCGGCGTCGCCGGAGTGGCCGGTGGATGCAGCATCATGCCTCTGAAGGTTGCGGACAGCGCGGGAAACATGGCGTTCTCTTCGATTCAGAATGCCTTGACCTATGCTGCGAACAACGGTGCGGACATCGTGAACATGAGCCTGGGGGCTGCGATCACCAGTGACCCCGCGACCGACGACGCGATCCTCTTTGCCTACAACAGTGGCGTGACCATCCTGGCTGCGACGGGCAACGAGAATGCGAGCACGATCAGCTATCCGGCCATCCACTCGTTGGTGATCGGAGTGGGGGCAGCCTCTCCCTGTGGAGAGCGCAAGCGAAGCAGCAGCAATAGCGCTGATCTGAATCCCGGCGTGAGTGCGGATCCCAACAGCTACACCTGTGACGGGGAGCGTTGGTGGGGATCGAATTACGGCACTTCGGTCCAAGATGGCGCGGGAAGCGTTGACATCATTGCCCCCACGATTCTCCCGACCACCGACATCCGCGGTTCTGGAGGGTTCGATGCTGGGGACTACAGTATGTGGTTCAACGGAACCTCCTGTGCAACCCCCTATGCTGCAGGAGTTGCGGCTCTGATCAAGTCCGCCCATCCAACCTGGACCCCGGCTCAGATTCGCACCCAGCTGGTGTCGACCGCCATGGATGTGGTGAGTGTGGAATCGGGATCGGGATGGGATCGCTACACCGGCTACGGCATGGTAGATGCGGCGGCAGCAGTGGGAGCGGGAGGTCCTCCGCCCCCGACCCAGAACTACGCAGTGATTCCCTATTCCACGGGCTTCGAATCGGGTGCTCTGGACGAGTTCTGGACCAGCGCATCGACGAATGACGGTCGGGTTCGAGTGTCGACGATCAATGGACCGCACGGGGGAAGCTATCAATTGCTTCTCGACGACTCGACTTCCGGCGGGTTCTCGCAGAACGACGTGGATCTCCATGTGGATCTGTCGGCGGAGACGCAGGTGTTGTTGAGTTTCTGGTGGAAGGAATTCGGAGACGAGACCCATAGCCAAGACGGCGTGTATTTCTCCGACGACGGAGGGGGTTCCTTCGTCAAAGTCCAGGACCTGAAGGGTCAGAGCTTCACGAATCAGACCTGGAATTCCTTCAACCTCGATGTGGACGCCCTGGCGGCCGCGAATGGACTCTCCCTGACGAACACGTTCGTCATCCGTTTCACCCAATACGACAACTACCCAATGACTTCCGATGGCTTCGCCTTCGACGATATCAGCGTTGATGTCGATGGTGGCGGCCCGCCGCCGTCGGGGAACTTCGCGGCCATTCCCTACTCGACGGGATTCGAGTCCGGCGCTCTGGATCAATACTGGTCGAGTGCGTCGACGGGTGATGGCCGAGTGCGCGTGGCCACCACCAATGGCCCGCATAGCGGGAGCTATCAGCTTCTTCTCGACGACTCGACCTCCGGAGGATTCTCGCAGAATGATGTGGATCTGCGGTTGGATCTCTCGGGTCAGACTCAGGTACAGCTCGATTTCTGGTGGAAGGAGTTCGGGGACGAGACCCATAGCCAAGACGGCGTCTATTTCTCGGACGACGATGGCGGGTCCTTCACCAAGGTCCAGGACTTGAATGGGTCGAGCTACACCAACCAGACCTGGAATTCCTTCAGTCTGGACGTCGATGCGTTGGCGGCGGCCAACGGACTGAGTTTGACCAACACTTTCGTGGTGCGCTTCACGCAGTACGACAACTACCCCCTCACTTCGGATGGCTTCGGTTTCGACGACATCTCGGTGACGACCTCAGGGGGTGGTGGAGGCGGTCCCACCTACATCACGTCGGAGACCGAGCCAAACGGATCGTCTACCACCGCCAATGGACCGGTGGGAGCCGGTGTGAACGTGTCGGGCACCCTCAGTTCGAGTAGCGATGACGACTGGTTCTTCTTCGATGTTGCGACATCGGGGAATGTGAATGTCAGCCTGAGTATTGGAAGCTCGGCCGATCTCGACTGGTTCCTCTATGACAATTCCCTCACCGAAGTAGCGCGTGGGTACACCACGGGCAACCCCGAGGCGGGGAGCGTCACTCTGGCCGCGGGACATTACTTCCTGTGGGTGGATGGATACCAGGGAGCGACCAGCAGCTACACCCTGTCGATCACCGGTGGATTGGCCAAGTTCAGCCCCGGGCCCTCCAAGGCTCCGGCGGTCTTTGCTCTCCATCAGAACTTCCCCAATCCCTTCAATCCCTCGACCACCATCGCCTTCGACCTTCCGACGCCAGGTCGGGTGAACCTGTCCGTCTACAACCTGCGCGGGCAGCTCGTTCGCACCCTGGTGGACGGGGAGATGCCCGCCGGATACCAGAAGGTGGTGTGGGACGGGAAGGACAACAGCGGAAGCGTTGCTGCGAACGGTCAGTATCTCTTCCGCATCTCGAGCGAAGGGCGCGTGTTCACCAAGAAAATGCTGTTGCTGAAGTAGACTTCGGCCAGCATGTCGATTGCAGCAGCCCGGTCGTCGTCAGGATGACCGGGCTGTTTCAGCAGGGCCGGACGTAGACGCTGGATCACTCCTCGCGGGGCTTGCGCCGCAGCTCCTTGGTCCGGCTCCGCTGCTTCTTTGCGTCCACTCGCCGTTTTCGGGATGCGCGGGTGGGCCGCGAGGCTTTCCGAGGGGGAGCGTCCCGCAAGGCATCGGCCAGAAGCTCGACGAAGCGCCGGATCGCGACTTCACGGTTGGCGCTCTGACTCCGGTGCTTCTGCGAACTCACTCGCAGAATACCTTCTCGGTTGATCCGGGTGGCCAGACGGTCGAGGATGCGTTGGCGTTGGTCGTCATCGATGCTCCCCGACCTGCGGACATCGAAGAGCAGGGTCACCTTGGTCTCGGTTCGGTTGACGTGCTGTCCGCCCGGGCCCGAGCTGGTGCTGGTCTGAAAGGTGAGTTCCCCTTCATCGATGAGAAGCCCGGGGCAGATGTCGATGGCCATGGATCCATCACCGCATTTCTGTCTGACTGGAGTGAGCGGCCCACAGGTCGCGTTGCAGCGAGGAGAGTTCGAGTGACAGGTTGGTGGCCGATCGTGATTCTGTTGTGCGCAGCCGCCGAGATGCTTGGGCCGAATGGTGCGCGATCTGCCCTCGAAGTCCGACTGTGGGTCCACCTTCCCTCGGAGACCCCAGCCGGATCCACGATTCGAGTGAAGCTCTGGGGCAAGTATAGCATCCCGTCGGCGGGGAGCCAGACCTTCGCCTGGACTCAGGAACTCGACCGCGGGCCCGATGGGCGTTTCACCACTCGACTGCTATTCGCGGGACCCGCGGAGATCGAATTCCACTTCTCTCGCGGCGATGTCGAAAGCCGAGAGTGCGGGCCTCAGGGCCAATCTTCTCCTGAACGCCGATTGCGAATCGATGCGCCACGTGAGGTCGAGCTGTGGGTGGCGCGGTGGTGTGATCTGGGCCCCGCCCGCACCAAAGGGCCGAGGGTGTCCGAACACCGGATCGACTCCATCCTGGACGGCCGCCGGTTCTGGGTCTATCTGCCGCCGGACTACGAAGGGACCGACCCAGGCCATCCCGTTCTGTACATGCTCGACGGACAGAATCTCTTCGACGACCAGACGAGTTTCGCAGGCGAGTGGCGAGTGGACGAGATCTGTGATGACCTTATTGCCGCCGGCCGTATCCAAGATCTAATCGTGGTGGGAGTGGACAACGGCGGGGAGCGTCGCCTGGAGGAATACAGCCCCTGGCCGGATGCGAGGATGGCGCGGGGCGGTGGCGGAGTCGAACACTTGCGGGCCATCGTGGAGGAGCTCAAGCCGTGGATCGACGGTCACTACCGGATCGAGGGCGGAGCGGCGTCCACCGGATTCGCGGGTTCCTCGCTGGGAGGGTTGATGGCGCTCTATGTCGCGCGGGAATACACTGATGTCTTCGCTCGGGTGGGTGCGCTCTCACCGAGTCTGTGGTGGGACGGAGGCCACATTCTGGAGGGATGGGATCGCCCACCCCCCTCGGAGATGCGGCTGTGGATAGACATGGGAACGCGCGAGGGCACACCTTCGTCCGGCGTGGAAGAGGAGGGTCCGAGGGATGGCCTTCGTCGTCTTCGGAAACTCCGGCTCCGCCTGTTGGAAGCAGGCTTCGTGGAATCCGACCAACTCCGGGTGGTGGAGATCGAGGGTGGGGAGCACCACGAAGGGGCGTGGTCGGCCCGACTGCCGGAGCTTCTGCAATTCCTCTTTCCGGCTCTCGACCCAGAATCTCGTCCTACGAGAGAGGTGAGCCATGAACACTAGAGATCCATCGGAGCAGGCGCCACGGCCGACCGACCGCCCGAAGGTTTCGAGGTCTTCGGAGGCGAGGGTTCGAAGCGACCGCTACGAACGAGCCTTCGATTTGATACGAGAGCACTTCGAACGGGAAGGGTCCGAGCCGGTGGCGGCCTATCGCAGCCCGAAAGAGCTCCACGAAGAGCTCGACCTCGGACTTTCGGCCGAGGGCACCGCCGATGAGGTCCTCTTCGAAGCTCTGCGTTCGATCCTCGCACGCACGCCTCGTACGACCTCCACCCGATTCTTCAATCAGCTCTTCGGAGGGCGCGGGGACATCGGGACCATCGGCGAGCTTCTGGCCGCCCTCTTGAACTCCTCCATGTACACCTTCAAGGCGGGTGGACCTCAAGTACTCATCGAGCGAGAGCTGACTCGTCGGATGGCAAGGTTGGCGGGCTTCGAAGAGGGGGAAGGGATCTTCACACCCGGAGGATCGATGTCCAACTTCACGGGGATGCTCTTGGCCCGCAATGTGCACCAGCCCCGGGCTCGCGAAGAGGGGGTGGGTGGTCGTCGCATGACGGTCTATGCCTCGCAACTCTGTCACTACTCGATCCCCAAGAATGCGGGAATGCTGGGAATTGGGCGTGAGAATGTGCGACGGATCGCCACCGACGAGCGTGGCCGCATGCTTCCCGATGCATTGCGTCGCGCGATCGGAGAGGACCGGAGTGCGGGCTGTGATCCCTTCCTGATCGTGGGAACCTGCGGCACTACGGTTCTGGGAGCCTTCGATCCAGTGGAGGAGCTGGTGGAGATCGCTCGCGAAGAGGGGCTCTGGTTGCATCTCGACGCAGCTCTGGGAGGAAGCCTGTTGCTGAGCGACAGAGCCCGTGGGCTGCTCGCAGGTTGCGAAGCTGCGGACTCGATGACTTGGAATGCGCACAAGCTTCTGGGCGTGCCCCTGAGCGCGTCGGTGATTCTCACCCGGCAGAAGGGCCATCTCTTCGGGAGTCTCAGCCAAAAGGCGAGCTATCTCTTCCAGAGTGACGAAGACGACTATGATCTGGGAACGAGGTCCATTCAGTGCGGCCGTCGCAATGACGCCCTCAAGCTGTGGGCGGTGTGGAAGTCCCAGGGCGATCGGGGCCTGGCGACTCGAGTGGATCGATTGTTGGAATTGGCTCGCTATGCGGCGGCCCGGATCCGAGACATCAAGGGGCTGGTTCTCGCCAAGGATCCGGAGTCGGTCACGGTTTGCTTCGAAGTCGAAGGTCGGCGCAGCGAGGAAGTCTGCGAGCTGCTGCGTCGTGAGCAGCGGGCGTTGGTGGGCTACGGGATCGTCGATGGTCGGCGGGTGATTCGGCTGGCCTGTGTGACCGACGACATCGAGGAGTCCGATCTGGAGGTCTTCTTCGAAGAGGTCTTGGAGGTGGCTCCTCGGGCGAGCATCGGGGACAATGCCGTAGCGCCGGAGGAATGATCGTGTTGGAGTCCTGCCGAGTGGTGTTGGTCGGACCGATGTTCGGGGGCAATGTCGGGGCGGCGGCCCGCGCGGTGAAGAATACCGGCTTGGGTGGGCTCTCCCTGGTGGCGCCGACTTTCGAGGATCACGCCGAAGCACGGATGTTCAGCCACGGTGCGGAAGAAGTGCTCGAGGAGGCCTCCTCCCACGCCACCCTGATCGACGCGGTAGCGTCTGCGCAGCGGGTGGTCGGATTCACGATCCGCGAACGCCATCGTCGCGCCATGCTTCCCCTGAGGGAATTGGCCGAGGAGTGGGTGGAGACCGCGGCGGCGGCGGATTCCGTGGCCCCGACCGCTCTGGTCTTCGGACGCGAACGGGATGGTCTCACCAACGAAGAGCTGGATCTCTGCACGGACATCTCATGGATTCCTGCTCATCCTCGACATCCGTCCTACAATCTGGCTCAGGCCGTGCTGCTCGTGGGCTATGAGCTCTTCATGGCGAGCTTGGCCATCGATCCCGAGGCTCCCCGCTCAGCGCCTCGCCGAACTCGTCGGCCGTCGCCGGCGCCGATGGCCCAGGCCCAGGATCTTGCGGATCTGCAAGACCACCTGCGGGAGGCGTTTCTGTCCATCGGCTACGCCTATCCGCATACCGTCGACTCGATGATCCGCAGTTACGCAGAGATCTTCGCTCGTGCACAGTTGCATCGTCGCGAGGCGAGGATGTTACGTGGATTGGCCCACCAGATCTTGTGGGCAGCCCGAAGGATCGAGGAACTCGAGAGAGACTAGGCCGAGATGGTGAGCGACTCGAGCAGGGCCTTGAGCTTCTCGAGCGAGATCGGCTTGGCGATGTAGTCGTCCATCCCCGCTTCGAGGCAACGGTCGCGATCGCCTTCCATCGCATTGGCGGTCATGGCGACGATGGTGGGTTGCTTGGTTCCAGCCCGTCCTCGACGGATGAGACGGGTGGCGGTGAGGCCGTCCATCTCCGGCATCTGGACGTCCATCAGAACGAGGTTGTAGTCGGCTTGGTTCAGCGCATCGATGGCCTCCTGGCCGTTGGCCGCGACATCCACGGACCAACCCAAGCGTTCGAGCATGCGGCGTGCGACCTTTTGATTGACGAGATTGTCCTCGGCCAGAAGAACCCGGGAGGAGGTCGCGTCGATCAAGATGCGGGCCCGAGGGGTCTTCTCCTCCTCGGGGCGATCTGGGTCCACCAGAGAGCGAGACTCGGAATGGCTCGGGTCGCGGCTCAAGGGGCGCAGGGCCTCTGCCAGCTCCCGATGACCGAGGGGCTTGGCCAGGAAGCGGGGAGAGTGGGCTTCGAGGCGCGATTTCTCTCCTCGTGGTCCCACGAGGAAGACTGGGCGATCGATCTCGTGACTCTCCAATCCGCTCATCAGTGCGCAGAGCTCCGCCTCGGTGAGGGCACTGACGAGGAGTCCGTCGAAGTCGTAGTGGTGCGACAGCCTCAGCAGGAACTCTTGCTCACTTCCGAAGTCTTCGACATGCGCCCCCCAGTCGGTGAGGAGTTGGAGGAAGATCCCTCGCAGGGCGGCGTTGGGCTCAATGACACCCATCCGCACTCCCTCCAAGAAGGGGAGCGCGGGGAGGCACTTCTCCCGCTGGGATTCGGGGACTTCCGCCGGCCGCGCCATCACCGTGAAGAGGAAGGTCGTGCCCTGTCCTTCCACGGACTCCGCCCAAAGACGTCCTCCCATCATCTCGCAGAGCTTGCGAGAGATGGTCAGGCCGAGGCCGGTTCCGCCGTACTTTCTCGTCGTCGAGGCATCCGCCTGAGTGAAGGGTTCGAAGAGTTGCTGGAGCTTGGCGGGAGAGATCCCGATTCCGGTGTCCCGGACCGAGAACTGGATCTCGTGGAGGTCGGACTCGATCCGGTGAGATCGAACGGAGACGATGATTTCTCCATCGCTGGTGAACTTCAGAGCGTTCGACAGGAGATTCAGCAAGACCTGACGGACTCGGGTCACATCGCTGCGAATCCACTCTGGAACCTCTCGATGCCATCGATAGGCGATCTCCACGCCATTGTTGCCCACCTGCTCGGCCACCACCGCCAGGGCGTTTTCGACACAGTCGAGGAGAGAAAACGGGGTTTCTTCGAGTTCGAGCTTGCCGGCTTCGATCTTCGAAAAGTCCAAGATATCGTTGATGATCGTCAGCAGGGATTCTCCGCTGGTCCGAATGGTGTCGACGAATTCGCGTTGCTCCTCGTCGAGCGGCGTCTCCATCAGCAGACTCGTCATTCCGATGACGCCGTTCATCGGGGTGCGGATCTCGTGGCTCATGTTGGCCAGGAATTGACTCTTGGCTTGAGTCGCGGCCTCGGCCTTCTCTCGGGCCATTTCGAGATCCGTGATGGTCGCCGCCAGCTCGGCGGCTTGGACTTCGAGTCGGATCTTGGCCGCTTCGACGTCGCCCGCATAGCGTTTGAGCTCGAGATCACTCTTGAGCCGCTGAGTGATGTCCTGAGCCATGCACAGGATGTGGTTGACCTGTCCGTCCTCGTTCATGAGGGGAGTGTTGTACCACTCGCAGGTCACCGATCGACCGCCCTTCGTGATGTTCTCGTTGATGTGGTGCGTGCCGCCGGTGTGGTCGAAGAGCGATCGGAACAGGCGCTCCACCGCACTCCGGGATTCTTCGTCGGCGCCCACCAGAAGATCCAATACGGACTTGCCCACCGCCTCGTCTCGGGAGTACTCGAAGATCCGCTCCGCCGACGGATTCCATTCACTCACGCGGAACTGCTGGTCGATCTCGACGCAAGCCAGGGGAGAATGGGCCATGTGCGCGGTGAGGCGCCGCTGCGAGTGACGGAGTTCCGCCAGAGTCTCGCGCTGATCGGTGATGTCGGAAATCGCCCCGTCGTAGTACTCGATCTCCCCTTGGTCGTTGCGGATGGGGGTGGAGCTCATGAGGGCCCAGAATGCTTCGCCATTCTTGCGTCGCATCTGGACCGGAACCGAGTTGAGTCTTCCCTCGGCGTCTTCCTGATCGAGGAGCACCTGCCGCTGCTCGGGGTTTGCGTAGAGGGAGTGGGGGTCGGCCGCGCAGAGCTCTTCGGGGGAGGAGTAGCCGAAGATCCGCACCATGGCCTGATTCACATATTGCAGTCCGGAGCCCGGGGTGCTGCGGTAGAGTCCCTCGTTGATGTTCTGATTGATGGACTCGAGAAGAGACTGACTGCGCTGAAGAGCCCGCTCGGTTTCCAGTTGATCGGTGATGTCGACGATGACTCCGAGTGCCCGAGTGCCCTGCGCGTCGGTTTCGTCTTCGATCGCGGCGGAGAATCGGCATTCGAGGATTCTCCCCGTCGGGGTCTGGAGCTGGAGTTCCTCTTCGTGGATGGATCCGATCCGGAAGAGCTTGCGGACGAGCTCGTCGACCTGGGATGGATCGTTCGCCAGGCGGCGCAAAGGCTGTCCAAGAGTGTCCGCGCGGTTCGTGTGGAGCTTTTCCAGGAGATAGTGGCTGGCCGAAATCAGCATTCCGCTGCGATCGAGCGAGACCAGCATGACCGGCGTGCGGTGGTAGATCGTGCGATAGCGGTGTTCGCTGCGAACGAGAGCCTCGACCGCACTGCGGGTCTGAGTGATCTCCTCTCCCACGCCGAGAACCAGGACCGGACGGCCGTCGGCATCGTTCTCGATGGTCGTCAGCCGCTCTCGCACCCACCGGGGTCGAAGTTCCTCACTCCCGATTCCGTACTCGCACTCCACGAAAGGATCGTTGCGATGCTCGAGGATTCGCTCGAGGGAGTCCCGCAGCATCTGGGCACTCTTGGTCTCGCATTTCGAAAGGAAGGTCTCGACAGTCCAGTTGGAGATCTCGTTGCGAGTGACTTCGAAGACGCGGCGGATGCCGGCGTTGGCATAGACCAGGCGACCCGATTGAACGTTGAGCACCCGCAGAAGGACGGAATCGTCGTCGTCGAGAGAGTCCACGATCTGTGCGTAGAGATTCGACGTCTCGTGGATGCATTCCTCGCAGGGCTCGATACGCAGGAGCTGAGCCTGTCCGATGTCGGGTTGGTCGTGGGCCCGGCCCGGCCGCGTCATGCGAATCGGGAGGGGAGAGGTCGCGTGGGGGGGGGTCCACTGGAAGATTGCGCGGGGTCGAGTGGGATCGGCCACGAAGGCTCGAAGTTCGACCTGATCGGCGGCGTCGAGTCCGTCCAACAGAGTTCGGGGTCCGATCCGCGGCGGCGAGATCGAGAATCGCTGTTGCCACAATCCTCCGCACTCTTCGATCTCCCCGTTGGGCAGGACCCAGGCCCAGGGCTGGGCAGATTCTTCCGCCAGCCGGTGGAAAAGCCGCTCGCGCTGTTGCAGGTCAGGCGCGGTCTCGGTGGACATCGGTGGTGAAGATGGATCGGGAAGCGGGGATCGCCGGCATTCTGGACCGTCGGGAGGCACTCCGAACTGAGGACTCCGACGCTGCGGAGTGCAAGGATCCTACCAGCCAGAGCAGGTCGAGGCCGACCTTCAGGGGCCGAAGTAGAGCCAAGCCCGCCCCGCCAACATCAAGACCAGAGTCGCAAAGAATGTCTTGAGGTAGACTTTCCTTGCCCGTCCTTGGAAGTACTCGATGCTCTCGGTGTCCCGGAGGAGCTCCTGGTTTCCGTCGAGGTTGCGAGCTCCTCGCGCTGCCAAGGCCACGCAGGTTCGGTCTCGGGCTTGGAAGATGCCCAGGAATCCGAAGAAGGCCACCACTTGGCCCAGGAAGCTCGGATTGAGAAAGGAGGCGATGGCACCGGCGATCAACAGCGGAACCCCGATTACGAGGCGATTGTGGATGCCCTTCGCTCCGATATTTCCCTCGGATCGGTAGTCATCGTTCATGAGAAGTCCTTCACCATGTAGGTTCCCTCGAGGTGGTAACCGCGGTTGCGATAGTACTCTCGAGTGCCCACGGACGCGATGATGGCCAGGCGAGAATAGCCGGCTCGTCGACTCCGGCCTTCTGCCTCTTCGAGGAGCCTTCGTCCGAGGCCCTGGTGCTGGGACTGGCCGTCCCCCGAAGCGTGGAGGCGCAATGCGGGGCCATGGACATGGATCTCGCGGACCAGTGCGGCCCCGTCCAGCTCCCTCATTCCCAGATCGATCTCTCCGGCCCGACCAGGACTCCGAGGCAAGGAGAGGCGGAGATAGCCCGCGAGGCGATCGTCTTCCTCGAAGGACAGGAAGTGCTCCTGGGCGGTGTCGCACCGGTAAGCGCGATCGACGATCCGGGGGTGGGTGATGGGTTCGGACTTCACCTCGCGGCACCGAATGCATCGGCAGTGCAGGTTCTCCGCCCGCATTCTCTGGTCGAGGAATTGACGCATATTCGTCATGCGGCATCCGGCCACCACATTGGTGCTGGGAATGTCCCGGTAGATTCGGTTGATGCGGCAGTATTCCGGCACTGCGATCTTGCAGTCGAGAACGAGTTGGAGCAGGTCTTCGTCGGAATAGGGAAGGTACTCTCCTCGCTCGTAGAACTCGTAGAGCTCGGCATTCGGGAGCAACTGCGTGGAATAGATCTTCAGCTCGTCGGGGCAGAGCGCGGGATCCTCGAAGAGGCGCCGGAAGTCCCGGCGATCGCTCTCCACGGTGGCTCCCATGAGGTTGGGCATCCAGTGCAGGACCAACTTGAACCCTGCCGCCCGCAGCAATCGCATGGCCGCGCGGGTTTGTTCCACGCTGTGGCCACGCCGATTGAGGGAGAGGACCCGATCGTCGAGGGACTGCGCTCCCATCTGGATCTTGGTCGCGCCCAGGAACCGGAGCCAGCGGATTTCCTCGGGATCCAGATGATCGGGACGGGTTTCGAGGACCAGCCCCACATTGCGGCGGGCTGCGGTCTCGTTCCGGAGCTGGGCCTGGGACAGGTCCTCTGCGGGATGTCGATTCATCGCGTCGAAGCAGCGTTTGATGAATTGCTCTTGGTAGGAACGAGGGTAGCTGGACCAGGTTCCTCCGAGCACCAGCAACTCGACCTTCTCCACCGCATGTCCATTGCCCTCGAGCTGGGAGATGCGTGACGAGGTCTGCTCGAAGGGGTCGAAGCCATATTGCTCCGCGCGCATCGCACCGGGTTCGTCGTGAAGGTAGCTCTTGGGCATACGGACGTCGGTGGGACAGAACACGCACTGGCCCGGGCAGGGCCAGGGCTTGGTGAGGACGGTCACCGGAGCCACGCCGCTGACCGTACGCACCGGTTTCATCTGGAGGACGCTCATGACCTCGGGATCGGTCCTTCGCTGGTGGCGTTGGCAATCCCAGCGGTAGATGTGGAGAAGCTGAGTCTTGCTGAACATTCCCTTGCCGTCGCGGGGGTGGCGACGCAGGCTGCGATGCAGAGGGCTGCCCTCCCGAATCTCTTCGACGATCGCTTCCACCTGTGGAGCATATCGTTCGAGATCTTCGAGGGTCATGTCGGAGGGTCGGGCCATGGTCACACCGCGGTGGGCAGGGGTGAGCGGAGATCGGACCCCAGTATAGCGAGGGAAGCGTGGAAGAAGCCACTGCGACCAAGCTCTTGGAGCTGAATCGGGAGTTCTATCGACGGACTGCGGAGGAGTTCTCCCGGTCGCGGCAGAAGCTCCAGCCAGGCCTCCTTCGAGCCCTCGACCTCGTGACGGACCGACGCCGACTCCTCGATCTGGGATGTGGCGACGGTCGCTTCGGCCGGGCGTGGGTGGGTGGGAGCGAGGCTTCGCGGTCCTACGTCGGTGCCGATGTCTGCGACGCTCTGTTGGAACAAGGGGCCTTCGGAGCTTCGATGCAGGCGGTCCACTGCGATCTCCTGGACCAGAGCTGGCCGGCCGAATGGTTCGAGAGGCCCTTCGACGCGGTGGTGAGCTTCTCGGTGCTGCATCACCTCCCGACTTCGAGCCGACGCCAGGCTTTTCTGAAGAGTCTGCAAGGAGTGCTGTCGGAAGATGGGGTGTGGATTCTGTCGGTGTGGCAGGTCCTCCATCGCCCGCGCTTTCGGCGGCGGCTGGTGGATTGGGCGGAGATCGGACTTCGGGAAGCGGAGGTGGATCCGGGCGACCTCCTTATCGACTGGCGCCGCGGAACCCGGGCCCTGCGCTACGTGCATCACTTCGAGGAAGAGGAGCTGCGCAGCCTCTGCGAAGGAGCGGGCCTGGAGGTGGACCATTCCTGGAGGAGTGACGGGGACAGCGGCGATCTCGGCCTGTATCTCCTGGGTCACCGCAGGGGTTGAAGGCGGGCGGTGGACATTCCGGCCGTTTTGAGGGGTGGCGCATCGGCTCAGATTCCCCCATCATGCGGCGATCATGCAAGTTCCCAAGCCGCATCTCATGGGCACCGAGCACACTCTCGGGGGCCCCCTGGCCCGATTCCGGATGCCGGAAGCCACCTTCATGGTGGTGGCCGCCCTGGTCATCGGAGTGTTGGCAGGCTACGGCGCGGTGGGCTTCCGGCGGCTCATCCAGCTCCTCCAGCGACTCGCCTGGGGGGAGTGGGTCACCAACCTCGATGTGGTGCGGGGGCATTCGGACTGGTGGATTCTCTTGGTGCCGGCCATCGGCGGGGCTCTGGTGGCTCCATTGGCCTACTTCTGGCCGCGCGAGGCGAAGGGGCACGGAGTGCCCGAGGTCATGGAGACGGTCGCCCGCAGCGCGGGGGTCATGACCGCCAAGACGGTCCTGTTGCGCAGCGTGGCCTCCGCCCTGTCGATTTCCAGCGGTGGCTCGGTGGGGAGGGAGGGCCCCATCGTCCAGATCGGTGCCGCGATGGGATCGATCTTCGGCCAATGGCTGAAGGTGAGCGGACGGCGATTGCGGACCCTGGTGGGTTGTGGCGCGGCCGCGGGGATTGCTGCGACCTTCAACGCTCCCATTGCGGGTCCTCTCTTCGCGGTCGAGATCATCCTGGGCGATTTCGGGGTGAGCCAGTTCAGTCCCATCGTGATCGCGTCGGTGGTCTCGACGGTGGTGTCGCGGGCCTATCTCGGTGACACCCCGGCCTTCGTGGCCCCGCGCTACGACATGGCCCACCCTCTCGAGCTGGTCTTCTTTCTACTCCTCGGCATCGTCGCCGCTGGAGTGGCCTTCGTCTTCGTGAGGGTGCTCTACGGATTCGAAGACCTCTGCGACCGAATTCCCGGTCCTTCGTGGATCCTCACCCCCATCGGCGGACTCATCGTGGGGGCCATTGGCATCTTCCGGCCGGAGGTTTTCGGGGGAGGATACGAGACCATCGAGGCCGCGCTGCGGGGAGATCTCGGGTGGACCCTCCTGGCAACTCTCCTGGTCATCAAGATCTTCGCGACCTCCGTCACCATCGGCAGCGGTGGATCGGGAGGAGTCTTCGCCCCATCGCTCTTCGTGGGCGCAGCCGCGGGGGGCCTTTTCGGAGCCGCGGTCACGAGAATCGCTCCCGGAATCACCGGCGAGCCCGGCGCCTACGCCCTGGTCGGCATGGGAGCAGTGGTGGCTGGAGCGACCCATGCTCCCATCACCGCCATCCTCATCATCTTCGAACTGACCCACGATTATGGACTCATCGTTCCGATCATGGGCGCTTGCATCCTGGCGAACCTCACGACTCGATGGATGGGCAAGGGCAGCATCTACACCTTGAAGCTCCTGCGCCGGGGGATCGACATCAGCGCCGGACGGGAGCTGAACGTCTTGCGCTCGTTGAGTGTGGCCGATGTCATGAGTGAGAATGCGGTGACCCTCGACCCAACCATGAAGCTGGCCGCCATCATCGACGAGGCCTCTCGGTCGAATCACGAATACTACTATCTAGTGGACGACGAAGGGCGTTTCCAGGGAGTCATCGGAACTCTGGAGATGCGACAGGCCATGTTGCAGGCCGAGGCTCTGCGGGATCTGGTCATCGCCGAGGACCTCGCTCGCAAGGATGTTCCGGTGGTCACTCCGGGGCAGGACCTCGATGCGGTGATGCGCATCTTCGGAGGGAAGAATCGGGAAGAGCTGCCCGTGGTCGAAGATCTCGAGACCATGCGGTGGAAGGGGACGGTTTCGAGGGCTCATCTCTTGGAGGCCTACAACCGCGAGTTGATGAAGCGGGACATGGTCAGCGAGATGGCGAGCGACCTCTCGAGTTCGAAGAACAGCGAGGTCTTTCTCGGCGACGGGCATTGGATGCGCGAAATCAGCGTGCCCGGTCGTTTCGCCCACCACACGCTGGGCGAACTCGACGTTCGCAATCGATTCGGGGTGCAGGTGGTCTTGGTGCGACGACCCTCTCCGCACCGCGATCGGGAAACCATCGAACTCGTACCCGGTCCCGACACCATGCTCGAACTCGGCGACGAAATCGTGGTGGTGGGCAGCCACGACGCCCTGGCCCGATTGGCCTAGACTTCTTCGATCTCGACACCCATGTGAGTGCGAAGATAGGCCCGGCGATCGTCCTCGTTGCGGAAACGACGGCGTTTGCGCTCGGGGCCCTGGGTCTCGATGCAGTCCATGTCACGGACGGTCCGGCGGCCATTCTCGGTCGCGATGGTCGCGAGGAAGGTACGGGGAAAGGGGGATGCCTCGTTCCTCTGGTGGTAGAGGAACATCTCGGTGAATTCCTCGAGATCGCGTGCGCGGAGATCGAGGAGATAGATCTTCCTCCACTGCGCATCTTCCTTCCGCTCCAGCCAGAGGGAGTGGGGCCCTTGCTCCACGAGGCGATGCTCTCCGAAAGCATCGGAGAGATGGCGCCGATCGAAGGGCAGAGGCAGAAGGAAGCTCTGGCCAAAGCCCACATCGCAGAGAAGCGCCTCTTCTCCCTTCACTCGCAGCGCGAGGTGGTCGAAGGGAGGTCCGAGCACTCCGTCGGGATTCATCACCTGCGCGCTCAGCAGGTCGACGGCATAGCCCAACCCAGCGAGCAGGTGGGCAAAGAGAGTGTTGAGTTCGTAGCAGAATCCCCCTCGTCTCCGACGGAGGATCTTGTCACAGAGCATGTCGAGGTCGAGGCTCAGGTCGATTCCTCGACAGACATCGAGGCACTCGAAGGGAATCCGCCGGAGGTGAGCTGCGTGAAGATCCTGCAGCGTGGATGTGGTCGGTTCCGGCGGGGAGGTCCACCCCAGGCGGTCGAGGTAGAGTTGCAGCTGCTCTTCGGTCACCGCAATCCCAGGAGCAATCCGCCCTGGTAGACGGCGAAACTCACGGTCCAGGCGAGGGTGGTCATGTAGGCGAAGAGAAAGAGCGGCCAGCGAATCGTCTTGGTCTCCCGGTAGACCGCCGCCAGGGTGGACATGCACTGGCACGAGAGGGCGAAGAAGATCATCAGGGACAGTCCCATGAGCGGAGTGTAGAGGGGGCTGCCATCGGCCCGGACTTCGGCCCGGATCTTCTCCCGCAGGGTGCTGGAGTGTTCGTCGACCCCGCTCTCGATTCCATAGACCACGCCGAGGGTGCTGATGAAGACCTCGCGGGCGGCGAAAGCGCCGATGAGTCCGATGCCGACCTTCCAGTCGAAACCGAGGGGCTCGATCACCGGCTCGATGAAGTGTCCCAGCCGGGCTCCGTAGCTGCGGAGGAAACGATCACTCGATTCGCGAGCGTCGAGCTCCCCGAGGGCGAGGGTCCGGGCGTTCGAATCCGGGTTGGCCCCGACCTCGGTGCGGAGAGCATCGTAGTCGACGTCGAGGACTGGGTGACGAGGGAAGCTGAGGAGGATCCACAGGCCGATGGTGCAGAGCAGAATGACGCGGCCCGCTTCGTTCAGGAAGAGCGATGCCCGCTGCCACATCATCCGGACCACACTTCCCCAATGCGGCACCCGATAGGGGGGGAGCTCCATGAGCAGGGGGACGTTCTGGCCCTTGAATACGAAACGCCCCAGGACGCCGGCGGCGATGAGCGCCACGACGGTCGAGAAGAGGTACATGGCGACCATCAGGCCGCTCTGCACTCCGAAGATGCCCGCGATGCGTCGGGGAGGGAAGAGGGCTGCGATGAGGAGGGTGTAGACCGGCAGGCGGGCAGAGCAGGTCATCAGGGGGATGACCATCATCGTGACCATGCGATCCCGCCGGCGTTCCATGGTGCGAGTGGCCATGATGGCGGGAACCGCGCAGGCATAGCCCGAGAGCATGGGCACGAAGGCCCGCCCGTGCAGGCCCAGTCTCTTCATGATCCGGTCCATGAGAAAGGCCACTCGGGCCATGTAGCCCGAATCCTCCATCATCCCGATGAGGAAGAAGAGCAGGAGGATCTGTGGAAGAAAGACGACCACGCTCCCCACTCCGGCAATCACCCCGTTGACCAGAAAATCACGGAAGAGACTCGGACCGAGATGGCCTTCGATGCCCGTACCGAGCCACGAGAATGCTCCATCGATGCCGTCGATGAGAGGATTGGCCCAACTGAAGAGCGATTGGAAGACGATCGCCATCACCAGCAGGAAGAGGGCGAAGCCCCAGGCGGGATGGAGGAGGACCGAGTCGAAGTGCTCGGTGCGGGTCTTGGATTCGAGGTCGCCGCTCAGCAGTCCGGTGATGTGCTCATCGATCCACTCGTAGCGCCCCTGGATGACCTCGGTCTCGATCTGTCGCCCTTCGGCCTCGGCTCGGCGGATACGGTCGAGCACCTCGCGGCGGACGGTCTCGGGGATCCCCTCGAGCTCGTCGCTCTCGTCGACGCTGAGCAGAGCCCACATTCCCCAGGCCCAGGCCCGCTCTGGGTCGCCGCCGCTCCAGGATTCGGGAAAGGCGCGCCCCACCCGGTCGATGTCCTCGAGCAGTGCGGGGTGCTCCGGGCGCCACCGCCACCCGGGAATTCCGCGGTCGGGATGAGAGAGGACTTCGACCACCGTGGCCCGGAGGGTGTCGATTCCGGTGCCGCGGTTGCCGGAGACTTCGACCACCGGCACTCCGATTTCGGCCTCGAGGCGGCGCACGTCGATGCGTTGCCGCCGCCGTTGGACCACATCCATCATGTTGAGCGCGACCACAGTCGGAACCTTGGTCTCGAGGACTTGGAGCAGGAGATAGAGATTGCGACTGAGTTGGGTGGCGTCGATGACCATGATCACCAGATCGGGGCGCTCGTAGGGGGGGATCCCGGTGATGGCGCTGATGGCGATCTGTTCTTCGGCACTGCGGCTGCTCAGGCTGTAGGTTCCGGGGACGTCCAGGATGCGGGCCTGGAGGTGCGGACCCAGATCCAGACGGCCTTCCTGCCGCTCGACGGTGACCCCGGGATAGTTGGTGACTTTGAGATCGAGTCCGGTGAGGCGGTTGAATACGGAGGTCTTGCCGACGTTGGGGTTTCCCGCGATGGCCACCAGCGCGGGAGCGGTGGCAGCGGCGGGGGTCATGATGGCTGCAATACCAGGTGCCGGGCCTCGGCTTGACGGAGACTCAGATGGCAGCCGCGGACTTCGACCTCGAGGATGCCGCCGATGTCCGCTTTGCGGACGAGGCGCACCGGGGTGCCCGGCAACAAGCCGAGCTCCATGAGGCGACGGCGAAAGTTCCGTTCACCACCGATCTCGACGACGCGGGCGCGGGCTCCCACCGGCAAATCACTCAGGCAGGTCATGGTGCTCTCCTTCGAAGGGGATTCTCACCAAGGGATCGGCCCTTGGGGCCCCTTACTTGAGAATGGTTTTCATTATAGATGGAAGACCTCTCCGTGGCCACTCCCAACAATGTGATCCGCGCCGGAGCAGGGGCCTGTCTCCGGACCGAGACAGGAGGTCGAAATCGGTCTATCTTGTGCTTTTCCAAGGATTTCGATTCGATCTGGAGAGGATCGGGGGGATGAGACCAGTGCAGAGGATGGGGATGGTCCTCGAGGTGGCGGTCGTCGACTCGGGGGTTGGGGTGGCCGCGACGGCGGCCGTCCTGCTCGGGGCGGCCTCGCACGCTCTCGGCGGAGACCCTCCCCCGGGAACTCTGGCTCTGGTCTTCCTGGGAAGCCTGGGGGTCTACCTCCTCGACCGCCTGCGGGATCTGCAGAGAGATCGCGTGGCCCACCCCGCTCGAAGTGCCCATCTCGCGGCCCACCGCCCGTGGGTCAGCGCCGTGGCGTTGGTCTGCGTGGGAGGCGCGGGGTGGTTCACCTGGCAAGAGCCCCGCGCGGTGCAAGCCCTTCTGGCGGGGGTCTTCCTCTTGGCCTCGGTCCACCACTGGATCAAAGGGGTCGCCTGGTTCAAGCCCCTCTACATTGCGCTGAGCTGGTGGGCGGTGACGGTGGGAGTTCCTCTAGCCCACCACCTGGGTCGGGTGGCCGATCCTCTCCGCGGGGAAGAATGGGCCACGGTCCTCCCCCTGGGTCTGGCCATCGGAGCCAATGTCCTGGCCTGCGATGCGGCAGACCGAGAGGCCGAGGCTCTGAGATACGGTCCCCGGAGGGTGTGGTGGATCGCGCGGGGGATGGCGGGGAGTGGGGCCACCATCGGCTTCGCTCTCGGGGGAGCGTCCGCGCTTCTCGCTCCCATCCCCCTCTGCGTGGCGCTCTCTCTGGCCCTCTATCGTCCTACTCCTCGGTGGACCAGTACGGTCGTCGACGGCGCTCTCCTGGTGGGAGGAGTGATCTCGGTGGGATTGGGCTGAGTGAGGGGCCACGGTTGCTCGGGGTGGAGGATCGACGCCCGCGGCGACGATCCTCCCGAAGTTCCGCCTAGTCGTCCTTCTCGCCCTCGTCGATTTCGATGCCGCCTCCGTGCCGGATGATGTCTCCCTCCACGTGAAAGACCACATCTTCAGCGATGTTGGTGGCCAAGTCCGCGATGCGTTCGAGGGCTCTCGAAACCGAGAGGGCATTGACGGCGGGATTCACGTTGGCCGGATCATTCTTCATGGCTCGACGGAGGGCCTTGTAGTTGGCCTTGTGCAGGTCGTCGACGATCTGGTCCGACGCACAGATCTCACGGGCTTGGTTGCAATCGAGATTGACGAGGGCGTCGAGCGCGCCGCGCACCATGCTGACCGTGGCTTCCCGCATATGACCGAAGTCCACCAGGGCGACATGATCGGGCTTTCGTTCGGTGATCCGGGAGCGCTTGGCGATGGTGACGGCGAGGTCTCCCATGCGCTCGAGGTCGTTGTTCACCTTCAATACGGCGACGACGAATCGCAGGTCGGCGGCCATGGGCTGGTGCAGAGCCAGAATCTTGAGGCATTCGTCCTCGACTTCGAGCTCTCGGCGATCGATCTCGTGGTCGCGCTCGATGACCATTTCGATGAGTTCGTGCTGGTCGTCGATGTAGGCGTGAAGGGCATCGTTGATGCTCTCTTCGACCAGTGCGCCCAAGTCGAGAATCTGGCGTTTGAGGTTGTCGAGGTCGCGCTGCAAGTGCTTGGGCATGGGAATCTCCTATCCGAATCGGCCGGTGACGTACTCTTCGGTACGTTGTTGGCGTGGATTCGTAAACACCTGATTGGTTTCGCCGTACTCGATGAGGTGGCCATTCTCGAGGAAGGCGGTGTAGTCCGAGACTCGCGCAGCCTGCTGCATGTTGTGAGTCACGATCACGATGGTGTACTGCTTCTTGAGCTCGAAGAGCAAATCCTCGATGCGCATGGTGCTCACCGGATCGAGGGCCGAGCAGGGTTCGTCCATGAGAATGACCTCGGGTTCCATCGCGATCGCTCGGGCAATGCAGAGCCGTTGTTGTTGTCCCCCCGAGAGTGCGGTTCCCGGAGCGTCCAGGCGATCGATGACTTCGTCGAGGAGACTGGCCTGCTCGAGCGAACGCCGCACTCTCTCGTCGAGAGAAGCGCCGCTGTCGAGGCCGTTGATCTTGGGCCCCCAAGCGATGTTCTCGGCGATGGACTTGGGAAAGGGGTTCGGCTTCTGGAAGACCATGCCAATGCGGCGCCGCACTTCCACCGGATCGACTTCGTTCCCGTAGACATTGACGCCACGGTAGAGGATCTCCCCCCGCAGGTCGGTTCCGGGAATGAAGTCATTCATCCGGTTGAAGAGTCGCAGGAGCGTACTCTTGCCACAGCCCGAGGGCCCGATGATCGCGGTGATGCGGTTCTCGGGGATCTCCATGCTGATCCCGTGCAAAACATCCGGGCCCTCCGCGGAATAGGCGAAACGAATGCCCCGAGCCTCGAGAATGGTGGGGGAGTCCAGCTCCACATCGGTCGAGGAAGAGGGGGCCTCTTCGGTCGTGGCCAGGGATCGGGGATCTACCATGGTCGGTTCCTCTGGGTGCGAAATCGGATCAGGGCCGCAGTGCCGTTCATCACGAAGAGCACTGCGAGCAGAACGATGATTCCGGCCGCGGCCAGGTCGTGGAAGTCCGGCTGAGGCCTGGCGGCCCAGTTGAAGATCTGAATGGGCAGCGCAGTGAAGTTGTCCAGGGGGCCCTCGGGCAGGAAGGCCACGTAGGTGGCCGCCCCCACGATGACCAGGGGAGCCGTTTCTCCGATCGCCCGCGAGAGGGAAAGAATGACTCCGGTGATGATTCCGGGAGTGGCCACCGGGAGAACGTGAGCTCGAATGGTCTGCCACTGCGTGGCGCCCAGCGCGTAGGAACCATGGCGCAGGGACTGGGGCACCGCCCGAATGGCCTCTCTCGACGCGATGATGATCACTGGCAGGATCAGCAGGCTGAGGGTCGCCGCGCCGGCGAGGATGCTGTGACCGAAGCCGAAGGCTCGCACGAAAATCGCCAGCCCCAACATTCCGTAAACGATGGAAGGCACCCCGGCCAGATTGGCGATATTCACTTCGATGAACCGGCTGAGCCGGTTCTTCGGCGAGTATTCTTCCAGGTACACGGCGGTGGCGACACCGACCGGGATGGCCATGACCGCGGTCAGGCCCACGAGCCACACGCTCCCGACCAAGGCGGCGTAGATGCCGGCTTTGTGTGCGAATCGCGAGGAAAAACTCTGCAGGAACTGGAGGTCGAGCCACTGCGTTCCATTGCGGATGATGTCCAGGAGTAGAATGGCGAGAATGAGCACACTGGTCCAGGCCATGGTGGTGCAGAGGACGCGGAAGGCTCGGTCCATCCGGCGTCGCCGCTGCAGGCCCGGACTGTCTCCGGAGAGCGCGTTCACTCGTAGACCTCCTGGAAGCGGCGCAGGATTCGATGCCCCAGGAGATTCATGGCGAGGGTGATGAGGAAGAGCAGCGATCCCACCGCGAAGATGGTCTTGTACTCGATGGTCCCCTGGGGGGTGTCTCCGAGGCTGACCTGCACGATATAGGCGGTCATGGTCTGGATGCTCTCGAGGGGATTGAGGGTCAGATTGGGGGTGGCTCCGGCGGCCAGGGTGACGGCCATGGTCTCGCCGATGGCACGGGATGCGGCCAGGATGAACGAGGCTAGAACCCCGGAGAGCGCCGACGGCAGGACGACTTGGAGCGAGACTTCGCGGCGGGTCGCCCCCAGCGCGTAGCCCCCGTGACGGAGGGTGCTGGGCACCGCTCGAAAGGCGTCATCGCAGAGCGATGCCACCATGGGCAGGATCATGATCCCCACGACGATGGTGCCACTCGCCGCATTGAAGACCTGAGTTTGGGGAAGCACACGCTGTAGGATCGGGGTCACGAAGGTGAGGGCGAAGTAGCCGTAGACCACGGTGGGAATCCCGGCCAACACCTCGAGAATCGGCTTGAGCAGATTCCGGGTGCGGGCCGAAGAATACTCGCTCAGGTAGAGCGCACTCCCCAGACCGAGGGGGATGGCGACGAGAGAAGATCCAGCCACGATGAGGAGGGTGCCTCCGAGGAGTGGCAGCACTCCGAAGGAACGCGGTTCGAGGAGTGGAGTCCATCGGGTCCCGAAGAGGAAGTCGGCGACCGAGACCTCGCGGAAGAAGCTGAAGGTCTCCACGCTCAGAACCGCGATCACTCCGATGGTGGTGAGGACCGAGACGAGGGCGCAGACCAGCAGCAGGCTCCCCACCCCGCTCTCCCGCCAATCGCGGAGGCGGCGCTTGCGCAGTCCGGCGCGGATCGTCTCGAGAGACGGGGCCGAAGCGATCTCTTGCATGGGAACTCTCCGCCAATTCGGGAGGGTGGGGCGTTCGAGGTGGCCGCCGTCCCTGATCCGGCGCCGGCCACCCCCAAGAGCGCAGGAAGCTTACTCCAGAGCCAGCAGTTCCGCGATATCGAGTCCGACCGTGTTCTTGCCGGAGAATACTGAACCTGTGACCCTCTGGGCCACCCGTTGGCGATCGAGGTCGTAGGCTCGACTCGGCAGGGCCACGTATCCGACCTCTCCGGCGAGGGCCGCGGCATTGGCCAGATAGAAGTCCACGAAGGCCTTCACCTGGGGCTTCTCCAGTCCGGCCTTGGCCACGTAGATGAAGAGAGGCCGCGAGAGAGGGGAATAGCTGCCGTCATTGATGGTTCGGGTGGATGGCGCGACCGGACCCCGGCCTCCGTCGATGGGAACTACCCGGAGTCGATCCTTGTTCTCGATGTAGTAGGCGAAGCCGAAGAAGCCCAGGGCGTCGATGTCTCCGGCCACCCCCGCTACGAGAACATTGTCGTCCTCGCTGGCCGTGAAGTCGGAGCGACAGGCCTGCGCCTTGCCGTTGATGGCCTCGGTGAAGTAGTCGAAGGTCCCCGAGTCCGTACCCGGTCCATAGAGCTTGATCGGATGATCTGGCCACTCCGCCCGCACGTCCCGCCAGGTTCGGACCGCGCTTCCGGGCTGCCAGATGCGGTGGAGTTCCTCGGTACTGAGGTGGTCCACGAAGTCATTCTTCGGGTTGACCACCACCGAGAGACCGTCGAAGGCCACTGGCAGCTCGATGTACTCGATTCCGTTCTCCACGGCCTTCTGGTGTTCTTTTCCCTTGATCGGCCGGGAGGCATCGCTGATGTCCGTGCCTCCGGTGGTGAACTTCTTGAAACCGCCCCCGGTCCCCGAAATGCCGATGGTGACGCGCACCCTCGGATGTTCGGCGCGAAACTCTTCGGTCACCGCTTCGGAAATGGGGTAAACGGTGCTCGATCCGTCGATGGCGATCCTGCCCTCGAGGGACTTCGAGGACGTGTTCTGCTCTTGCGCGCCTCCGCCACAGCCGGCGAGCGCAATGGCGCTGATCATGGCGCAAGTTCCTAGGAATCGTTTCATCAGAATCTCCTTGTTGGGACTAGAAGTCGACTTGGAAGCGCGACATGAAGGCGGTGACGACGCCGCGGACGGCGGGGGTGTCTCCGTCGGATCGGACGACGTTCACCATGATGCGCGAGTTGGGGTTCATGTACCAGTTCAAGCCGAAGCTGAGCCCATCGAGGGTCCCCGCATCGTAGCCTGAGTCCTGGAGGTCGGTGTGGCTGTAGCGGGCAAGGAGCTCGACGGCACCACTTCCGCCTTCGGCGGTGGCATTCTCCTGGGGAGAGACCCTCGAAAAGGTGCCCGCACTCTTCTTGTAGGGCCGGTGCTCTCCGGTGAGGAATACGCTGCCCTGGGCGTAGTAGCTCTGGAAAGTGGCGTCTTCGGAGCCGGTGGGCGCGGAGGTCATCGCGGTGAGGTATTCGCTCTGCACGGAGAACCGGTCCACCACCGCCGCGAATTCCACGTCGAGCATGTCCCAGCTCTCGGCCGGAACGTCGACCGAGTCGAAGGTCTTGGCCAGATGGGCTTCGGGGTGGAGCTTGAAGGTCGCCATATTCGTGGTGTCGCTGCGACGGGTGGCCGAGGCCCCGAGGTGCACGACGTTACCGTTCTCGTCCTCCCAGGCTGCGAAGGTCAGCCGCGCGGCGGCGTTGAACTCCCCGTCATCCTGAGCCTTTCCCTGGGCGTTGCTGTTTCGGTAGAGGCTCACGGCCCAACTCCCGTGCTTGGCGGCGAAGGAGTCGTGGAGCATGAGTCCGGACTTGCGGCCCGGAGCGAAGGCCATGGTGGTCGGTCGCTCCATGAACCAGATGTACTTGCTGCTCGTGAGTTCGCTCATGCCGAAGGGCTGCTTGAAGTGACCGGCACGAAAACCGATCCCCAGGCCGGGAATCGACTTGAGCCCGACATAGACGTCCTTGAAGGTGGCGCTCCCCTTGAAGAAGTCGTATTGGGCCTTGAACTCCACATTCTCGTAGATCGTGCCCGAGGTGTAGATACGGGTGGTGCGGAACTCCTCGCCGTCTTCCACCGGAGCCATGGTACGAAGGTAGTCGTCGTTTTCGTCGAAATAGACCCAGTCGAAGAAGATCCGTCCGCCCATCTTGAAACGGAAGGCACCATCCTCGGACTGCATGCGAAGTCCGTGGTGAAAGCTCAGGTTGAGGTCCTCGGCAAGGGAAGGACTCGGCGCGAGGGTCACGGCGAATCCCGAGAGAAGCAGAGCGAATGCGGCGACCCGCACTCCACGGTGCACAGAGCATCGGAACATGGTCAGGATCTCCTGGAGAGATGGAAGGTGACTCGAAAGCAACTCCCTTGGCCGGGAACACTTTCGAGCTGGATTTGGCCGTCGAGGCGTGCGACCACGTGCTTGACGATGGAGAGGCCCAATCCGGTCCCCCCCGCCTCCCGTGAACGCGCCTTGTCGACCCGGTAAAAGCGCTCGAAGATGCGCTGATGATGACGCGACTCGATGCCGATGCCGGAGTCCTCGATTTCGAGCAGGGCCTGATCCAGATTCTCCAGACGTCGTATCCGGACTTGGATCCAGCCTCCTTCGGGCGTGTAGCGAATCGCATTGGTGAGGAGATTGTCGTAGATCTGGTGGAGTGACTCCTCGTCGGCTTCGATGAGGATTTCGGCATCGGTGGTTTCGATCCTCACCTCGAGCTCTTTGGCGGTGATCGACTCCTGGAGCTGAGAGATCGAGTGATGGGCGGCGTGGCATAGATCGATGGGGTGGCGGTCGAGGGGCGCGTCGTCGCGCTCGAGCCGGGAGAGGTTGAGCAGATCGCCGATCAGGGTGTTGAGACGAGTGGTCTGCACGTGCATTCGGCCCGCGAAGCCATTCAGAACCTCGCGGTCCATCTGGGGATCATTCAGGATGCTTTCGATGAGACCGCGCAGGGCCGTGAGCGGAGTCTTGAGTTCGTGCGAGACATTGCTCACGAAGTCGCTGCGCATTCCCTCGAGACGACGCAGGCGGGAGAGGTCTTGGAGTACTAGGACCGCTCCTTCGACCTGCCGATGGGCATCGCGGAGGGCGATGGTTCGCAAGTCGAAGACTCGGGAGGCTCCCCCGAGGTGGAGGCGGGCCTCGAGGGATTGGCTGGTGCCGCTCTCGAGGGTTCGGTCCAGAATGCTTTGGATCTCCGAAGATCGCACGACTTCCCACAGGCGTTGGCCTTCGGCGTCGGCCGCGTCGGTTTCGAAGGCCTGGGCACCGGCCCGGTTGAGGTGGAGGATCCGCTGCTGAGAGTCCACGGCTACCACTCCGTCGGGCATGGCCTCGAGGATGGCGAAGACCTTCTGGCGATCGTTTTCGATGGTGCGGAGGTGTTCCTCGATCTGCTCTTCCATGGCGTTGAAGGCTCGCGCGAGGTCGCCGACGGCGCCGTCGTCTTCGATGAGGAGGCGATGACGGTAGTTGCCCGACCGGATTGCGCTGACTGCCACTGCGATCTCGCGCAGGGGACGGGTGAGCCGCCGCGTGAACAGCCACCCCACCCCGAGGGCGAGGGCCACCGCCAGGACCGCGCCGCGGAGGACGGCGGATCGCAAGCGCGCCAGTTCTTCTTCCATGGAGCGGAGGGGATAGGAGGCACGGGCAAAGCCCAGAACTTCACCTCGGTCGTCGCGGAGGCTGAGGGCTACGTACATGAGCCTTTCGCCGAGGGTGTGACTGAAGCGTTCGCTGCTCCCCGAACCCTCCACCCTGGCCTGGACGATCTCCGGCCGCTCGGAATGGTCGTCCATCGAACGGGGGTCGTGGTCGGAGTCGGCGAGGACCCGGCCATCGGCTTCGATGATGGTGAAGCGTGCCGGGCGCTTCGCCGCCAGGAGGACGAGCCGGGCTTGGAGAACCGCGGAGAGCGAGTCCCTGCGGGCAGGGAAGCGGTGGCTCCGAGCCACCACGGGCGCGGCCACCTCCCGCAGGAGACTCGCCTGCATCTCCAACGAGCGGCCGAGCTCGCGGCGGGCGTTGCGCTCGACACTCGCCGACCCCAGGGCCGCGACGCCGAGCGTGACCACCGCCAGCAGCGCAGCGTAGCTCAGGTAGTATCGCCAGTAGAATCGCGGTGAGAACAAGGTGCCCTCGGGTCCGAGGATGGGATGTGGGGAATCGCTCCCCGGGCCCCCAGGAAATAAGCAACCCGTTTAAAGATTCGATGAAGACCAGAAGAACTTCGGGTGAAAAACCGCAGGGGGGTCGATCCGACCCCGGGAGGGCCAATGCAAGAGGGGGGCGCAAGCTGCGCCCCCCGTCGTGTTGGGAGATTCGAGGCGGAGGGATCGATCAGTTGTCCGCCTCGCGCCGTTGGTCGTGCTTGCGCATCTCGTCTTGGAGGTCGCCCCAGTCCTGGGAGTGGGGGAGATCGAATTGCTCGCTCAGGCGCGCGATGTCCTCCATCCGGAACCGTCCCACCACGTTCACGAAGGCCGCCTCGTCGTCGTCCCCCACGTAGAGTACCGCGAGCCCCGAGAGGAAGGTCTGATCATCCTCCCCGTCGCCTTCGATGCGGACGAAGACATTCACGTTCTCGTCTTCTCCGCGCACCTTGACCACGTTGTCCCAGCCATCGTCGCGCAGCGCGCTCGAGGTGTCCCGCATGACGCCGATCACCGACTTTTGATCATCGGGATCGAAGCTGAAGGCATTCACCTTCACCAGCTGCAGATCCAGGATGAGATTGGCGAGATCAGGGTCGTCGCCGCGGAGGAAGGGCGCAAAAGCGCCGAGCAGGGGTTGTTTGAGCTCGACCTCGACCTCCTCATTGCCGTCCGAAAACTTCCAGACGTCGCCGAAGTCGACGTAGCCCGGAAGAGCTCGCAAGGCCTTGTCGGAGAGGCGTTTTCCTGCCATCGCGGGCGAGGCGAGGGCGCCGAGGGCGAAGACGACCACCAGCACCGCGGCGGCCGTGATTCTCGAGTGGTTGCGATTCATGTCTTGGTCCTTTCCAGGGCGTTCACCATCTCCAGAACCTCGGACTTCTTCCGGGGCGGGGATAGATTCCTGGAATGCTGGTCATTCCCTGAGTCTGGGATCAGGTAAGGGATCGAACGGACGCTTCGACGAAGGCCATCCTCGAGAGGGCCCCGCAGACGTTCGCTCACTTCGGAGTGCATCTCGCTCCGCAACACCTCAGCCGTTCCGTCCATGGCGCCGGAGATCATGGCCATGGCGGTGCGCATCTCGTCGAGAGCTGCGCGAAGCTCAGCGTCGCTGTACTCCGCGGTCAGGCCGTCCGAGGGTGGCGACTCGTGAGTCACGAGGAGCTGATTCGGGAGCAGGATGGCCACCAGAGCCAGCGCTGCCGCTACGAGGCCGCCCACTTGGAGCAACGATTCACGGCGGCCGCGGGGAGCGGGAGTACGAAGGGGGCGGGAAGTCGGGAAATCATGGTTCGGAATGCATTCGGCGTCGACGAGGCTGCTGATGGCGTCGTGCAGATGAGTGGGACAGCCCTCCATCGGGATCTGCGAGCTCAGGGTCCAACTTGCTTTCGCCTCGTCATAAGCTTCACGGAGGGCGGGATCGCGGTCGACTTCGCGGTGGAATCGGTCGAGGTCCTCACCTCGGAGTTGACCCCGAATGGCCGCATCGATGGTGTCGGCCCAGGCGATCATGGCGACTTCGGCGGGGCTCAACAGGCTCCGCTCGAAACCCGCTTTGGAAGAGCGATCTTCGCGTCGAGAAGTCATGCGCTCGCTCCTCTCTCGTCCGGATTCAGATCGGCAAAGGCGACCCGCAGCTTCTTTCGGGCTCGGTGGAGGTAGACCTTCACGGCCGATAGGGAGATCTCCAGCGTCTCGGCGATCTCTTCGTAGGCCAGGTTCTGGATTTCGCGAAGAATCATGATTGACCGATGCGGCTCCGGGAGTTCGTAGATGGCCTGGACCAACCGCTCGATGTCCAGGTTCCGTTCGGTTCGAAGCGCACCGCCGCCGAGGTCCGAGACCTCGAGGCTTCGTTCCCGCCCGTCGTCCTCTACGGTCTCGATGCCGACGACGGCACGCTCCGAATGGTCGCGGGCCCGATCTCGGACCTGCTTTCGTCGGTGTCGGTCGAGGCAGAGGTTGCGGCAGACGCGGAGCAACCAATAGCGGGCGGAATCGACCTCGATTTCCTCGCGAGATCGCCAGAGTCGCAGGAAGCACTCCTGCACCACGTCCTCGGCGTCCTCCCGATGCTTCGTCAACGACCGGGCATAGGCGTGGATCGCGTCCTGGTGCTCCCGGAGGAGCTTGTCGAAGGTCTGGCGATCCATGCGTCCGTCCGTCGTTCTCAGGTTTCTCCATAGAAACGAGGTAGGTGGACTGAGGTTACAGGTCGATCGAGGACGGGTCGACGGCGCAGGAGCGGATGGGTGGAGGAGGAAGAAAGGCTCAAGAGGGGGCGGTAGAGAGCCGATATCTTCCGAGACCACCCCTGAAGCCATCCCACGACCCCATGGATCCCATGCGCCCGCACGAAATCCAGAGCTTGGACCGCGATCGGGCCTCGGATCGTGCCGCCTCCTCCCTCCTCCGCTACCGCGTGAAGATGCTCTATCGGGCCTTTCGGGTCGAGGGCTCGGGGCACCTGATGGCGGCCGGGGTGGGCGCGATCCTCTTGTCTCGGTGGCAGGATTCGACCTCCCTCCAGACCACCTTGATCGCCTGGACCGCAGTCTTGGCCGCACGCACCGGCCTGTGGGCGGTCTATGAGGCCGGAAAGCTGGATCCGGTGCTCGGCCTCCGGGCTTTCGTGGCGGGATCCCTCCTTCAGGGAGTGGTGTGGGCGGCGGCGGTCGGTCTGCTCTTCGAACCCCTCGCCATGGGCCACCAATTGGTACTGGCCTGCCTCCTCGTGGCTCATAGCTCGGGGGTGGTGGCTGCGCTCGCCCCTTCTCTGGCTGCGACGGCCGCCTACTTGATCCCGGTGGGGATCACCCTCGTGACCCAGCTCTGGACCCTGGGGACCTTCGAGGCCCGGCTCATCGCGGGCTTCTTCGCCGGTCTCACCCTGGTGGCCCTGATGCTGGGCCGTCAGATCCGGGCGGGGGCGATGGACAACGTCCACCTGCGATTCCTGGCGGAGGAGCGCGAGCAGCAGCTCGAGCAGAGCCACCGCCGCCTCGAGCGGGAGGAAGAACGCTATCGGAGACTCTTCGAGTCCTCGGAAGATGCGATGTGGGTGATGCGCGCCAACCGATTCGTCATGGCCAATGACGCCGCCTGCCGGATCCTGGGCTACGCGGATTCCGAATCCTTCGCCGAGATTCATCCGGGAGACATCTCGCCCCCAACCCAGCCCGATGGGGTGTCGTCCTTCGAGAAGGCGAATGCGATGATGGACGAAGCCTATCGCCGGGGCTACCACCGCTTCGAGTGGACCCACCTTCGCCGGGACGGAACCGTCTTCCCCGCCGAAGTGACCCTCACCGTGTTGGCGACTGCCCCGGAGCCCGAACTCTTCGCCGTCGTTCGTGACATCACCAGCCGAAAGTTGGTGGAAGACGAGCTGCGCCGGGCGCGGGTGCAGGCCGAGGAGGCGAATCGGGCCAAGAGTGAATTCCTCGCCACCATGAGCCACGAGATCCGCACTCCGATGAATGCAGTCCTCGGAATGAGCGAGCTGTTGCGGAGCACGGATCTCGACGAGGAGCAGGCAGAGTTCGCGGCGACCATCGCGAGTTCGGGCGATGCTCTTCTGAGCTTGATCAACGACATTCTCGACTTCTCGAAAATCGAGGCCGGGCGCCTCGAATTGGAAAACGAGGAATTCGATCTGGCGGCCCTGGCTGCAGATGTGGGGCGCCTGTTGGGCGCCACCGCGGAGAACAAGGGAATCGACCTTCGGGTCGAGACCTCGGGCATCGAGGTCGGGCAGGTCGTGGGGGATCCCACGCGGGTCCGTCAGATGCTCGTGAACCTCCTGGGCAACGCGATCAAGTTCACGGCAGAGGGCTACGTGACGCTGCGGGCATCGAGCCGCCCCAGCGGCGACGACCGGGCGCAGATCCGATTGGAAGTCGAGGACAGTGGGATCGGAATCCCTCTGGAAGCCCAGTCCTCGCTCTTCGACCCCTTCGTCCAGGCAGGGACGTCCACCACTCGCAATTATGGAGGGACCGGACTCGGGCTGGCGATCACCCGAAGTCTGACCGAGGCCATGGGAGGGTCGATCTCGGTTCGGAGCGCGCCCGGAGAGGGGTCGACCTTCACCATCGAATGCGAGCTCGGGCGCATCGCTTCCACGGCGGGAGGTCGTCGAGACTCCCGCGGTGCCTCGGGGCCGAACGAAGGTTCGAAGGTCGGCACGAAGCTGAGTGGACGGGTGCTGGTGATCGAAGATGCTCTGCCCAACCAAAAGCTGGCGGAGAAAATGTTGGAGTTGATGGGTCTCGAGGTGGAGATCGCCGAAAACGGGAAGGTCGGGGTGGAGATGTACGAGGCCCAGGATTACGACCTCGTTCTCATGGACCTCCAGATGCCGGTGATGGACGGATACGAAGCCACCTGTCGTATCCGGGAAGTCCAAGCGCGGAGATCGACCCGTTGCCCGATCTGCGCGGTCACGGCCAACGTGACTCCCGAGGACCAGGCGAAGTGTCGGGCGGTGGGCATGGACGGATTTCTGGGCAAGCCCTACAACTTCAGTCAACTCCGCGACCAGGTCGGATCCCTGCTCGGCCAGAGCGTCCAGATGAGTTGACACTCCCGCTCTCCGAGTTGACCATTGAGGCGGCTCTGGCCCGGCACGTCTCACGACAAGGAATCCAACATTGCGCAAGTCCGTCGTCCTGATCACCGGCGCTGCGGGGGAGATCGGCCACAGTCTGATCCGCCGTCTGCACGAGCGCGGAGACGCCAAGATCATCACTTTGGACCTGAAGTCTCTGGACGAGAGTTTGGCTCCCTACGTGGAGAGGCAGTACGTTGGGTCCATCGTCGACAACGACCTGCTGGACAGCATTCTCGCCGAGTACTCCGTCCATCTCATCTTTCATCTGGCCGCCCTGCTCAGCACTCGGAGTGAGTTCACGCCGCGGATTGCCCATCAGGTGAACGTCGGGGGGACGATGAACCTCCTCGAGTTCGCCCAGGCGCAGGGGCGCAGCCACGGTGAGAGTGTCACCTTCTTCTATCCCAGTTCGATCGCGGCCTATGGATTCGAGTCACTCGAGGCCAAGATTGCAGCGGGTGCAGTGGGAGAGGACGTCCACAATTCACCCACCACCATGTACGGATGCAACAAACTGAGTTGCGAGCATCTCGGGCGTTACTATACCCGGCACTACAAGCAGCTCGATGTGGAGACCCCTCGGGCCCGGGTCGATTTTCGATCTTTGCGCTTTCCAGGTTTGATCAGTGCCTTCACCGTCCCCAGTGGTGGTACTAGCGACTTCGCGCCGGAGATGATTCACGCGGCGGCCAAGGGAGAAGCCTACCAGTGCTTCGTCCTACAAGACGCGCGAATTCCGTTCATGACCATGCCCGATGCCGTGGATGCAATCCTGAAGCTCACCTTTGCACCCGCGGAGAATCTTCATCGCGAAGTCTACAACCTCGAGGCCTTCCATCCGTCGGCGGAGGAAATCCGTCAGCTCGTGTTGAAGGCCTTCCCCGGGGCGGAGATCGGATACACTCTCGATCCCAAGCGAATGGCCATCATCGACAGTTGGCCCGAGGCCGTCGACGATCGAGCGGCTCGCGCGGATTGGGGATTCTCCCCCCGCTTCGGGCTGGAGGAGGCCTTTGACGAATACCTGATTCCCAATATTCGTGCGACCTATGCCGATGGAAGCGTGGACTGAGATGGCCCCTGACCCCACGCGTCCTCGCCTGGAATTCAATTACCTGCGCCAGCAGATCGTGGGAGTGGACTCGACCTTCGACACCCCTTTCGGTCCGCGCCTGCTCGTCTACTGCGACTACACCGCGAGCGGTCGATGTCTGCGATTCGTGGAGGAGTACCTGCAGGGGCTCCAGAGGAACTACGCGAATACTCACACCGAGGACGACATCACGGGTCGGAGCATGACCCAACTCCTTCATGAGGCCGAAGAGGCGATCAAGGCTTCGGTGAATGCAGGACCCCACGGACGCATCGTCTCGTGTGGCACTGGAGCCACGGGGGCGATCGACAAGTGGCAACAGATGGTGGGTGTAGCCCTCCCCCCGGTGACCCGGCAGACCGTGCTGACGGTGCTGTGCGAGCAATTCGGAGATGCCGAGGTCCAGGCCTTCCGGGAACGACTGCACGCGACGCAGCCGGTGGTCTTCGTCGGTCCCTACGAGCATCATTCCAATGAAGTCACCTGGCGCGAAGGCCTGTGCACGGTAGTGGAGATCGGTCTCACGAGTGATGGGCGGTTGGATCTGGACGATCTGGAAGGGAAACTGAAGGACTCACGATTCGAGGGTCGATTGCGCATCGGCAGTTTCAGCGCGGGTTCGAATGTCACCGGAATGCGGACTCCAGTGTCCGAGGTCGCGCGACTGCTGCACCGCTACGGTGCCATGGCCTGCTTCGACTATGCGGCCACCGGACCCTACGTCGAGATCGACATGTCCCCTCCCCTCGACGAAGACGGCGGGGATCCCTCACTCGATGCGGTCTTTCTCTCCCCGCACAAGTTCTTGGGAGGACCGGGCAGTTCCGGGGTGTTGGTGTTCAAGGACCATCTCTATCGGCGCGATCTTCCGCCTACCGTAGGGGGTGGTGGGACCGTCGACTACGTCGGCTATGCCGGTCACGACTTCATCGACAAGATCGAGGAGCGTGAGAAGGCGGGTACACCGGGGGTTCTCCAGATTCTCAAGGCGGCCCTGGCCTTCGAAGTCAAAGAGGCGGTTGGAGTCGAGCGTATCGAGGCCCGAGAGGCGGAATTGGTGGAACGAGCCTTCGCTCGGTGGACTTCCAATCCGAAGATCGAAATCCTGGGCAACCCCGATCCGACCCTTCGCATTGCGATCGTGAGCTTCAATCTCCGGGGCGAGGACGGAAGTTATCTGCACCCCAAGTTCGTCACCACCTTGGCGAACGATCTCTTCGGCATCCAGTCCCGAGCGGGATGTTCGTGCGCCGGCCCCTATGGCCATCGACTGCTGGGGATCGACTCCGAAACCAGCGAGCGCTTCCGCGCGGTCATCGCCGCCGGGAGCTGTGGGATCAAGCCGGGATGGTGTCGGGTGGGCTTTCACTATGTCATGGATGACGCGGAGGCTGACTATGTCATCGAGGCCATCGACTTCCTGGCCCGGGAAGGCCGCCGGTTCTTGCCCCTCTATCGATTCGACGAGGCCACCGGGGGTTGGTCTCATCGGGACGAGATCGAGCATCCGGGGGAGTTCTCGCTTCAGGCCGCGCTCTGCGCCACTCACTTCGGAGCGACTGCCCTGACCGAGAGCGATCGGCGCGGCCGCTATCGCGCAGCTCTGGAGTTTGCCGAGCACGAGGCCCGACGCTTGGCCTCCCAGGGCCCGATCGACCTCGACCGCCTCGGCGGCGAGGCCGGGGAGTTGCAATTCTTCGAGCTGGCGCGGGGTTCTGCCAAGGGGCAAGAGTTGCCGCCTTCGAAGAAGGACTGAGACTCAAGGTCCTTCCATCTCCATCCGATAATAGCGAAGGCGAAATGCGGGGCCGCCTCGGCTCTGACGGCCCGCGCATGCTATCGGTCGGAGGATTCCATTGCTCGCAATTCTGAGTGTGATCTGCCTGGGCCTGGTGGCCTTGGGACACCCTGTCCGTGCGGCATTGCCCGTGGGAGAGGGGGACTCCGTCCGGATCTACGTCGATGCGGACCGCACCACCACCCTGCCCGCGACGCGGTCCATCGAACTCGGCATTCGCACCGCGCTGTCGGAAGTCGGCAATCGTCTTGGAGGCCGCCCGGTAGAGATCGTCTCTCTCGATCACCGCGGGAATAGCGGGAGGAGCCGCCGGAATCTGGAGCGCTACTTGGCCGACCCTCGAGCATTGGTCGTCTATTCTGGTCAGCACTCTCCGCCCATTCTGGCCCATCGAGAGTGGATTCACCGCAACCGGGTTCTCTTGCTCGATCCCTGGGCTGCGGCGGGGCCGATCACTCGGACCCACCAGGCCGAGAACTGGATCTTTCGCCTGAGCGTGGACGACTCCAAGGCGGGCTTCGTCCTCGTGGACTATGCCTTCGATCACCGAGGCTTGCGCAATCCCGCTCTCCTGCTCGAGGACACGGGATGGGGCCACTCCAACGCGGAGACCCTCGGTCGCGCCCTGCTCGACCGAGGAGTGGAGGCGGCGGGCGTTCGGTGGTTCCATTGGAGTCTGACCGAGGAGAGTGCGCGTATCCTTCTGCGGGAGATCGGTGCGACCGGGGCGGACTGTATTTTCTTGGTGGCCAACGCTCCGGAAGCCGAAACCATTGTGCGCGCGATGGCCTCCCTCGACCTCGCCGAGAGGTTGCCGATCTGCAGTCATTGGGGTCTGACGGGAGGCAGATTCGCCCAGTCCCTGCCCGCATCCCTGCGGGCTCGGGTCGATCTGACCTTCTTGCAGACGAGCTACTCTTTCGTGGATCGTCCGGACGACTCTTTCGGGCAGGAGGTTTTCGCCCGCGCGAGCAGACTGGAACCCGAAACTCTCCGGAATCCCTCTGATCTCTCGGCCCCCACCGGCTTCATTCACGCCTACGATCTGACGCGCATATTGATCGCAGCGGTGGAGGCGGTGGGACTCGAAGCGGATATGTCGACCAATCGAATGCGGGTGCGAGAGGCGCTGGAGAATCTGAAGGTTCCGGTTCGAGGCCTGATCAAGACCTACCGCTCCCCCTTTCGCCCTTACGACCAAGAACACCCGGATGCTCATGAGGCCCTCTCGGCCGAAGACCTGACCATGGCCCGTTATGCGGCGGACGGCGTCATCCATCTGGAGGCCTGGGGCAAGTGATGATCAGCCCGGCACGGTGGGTCGAGGGTCTGGCGCGCAGAATCGGACTGTCGGCGGCGCTCGTCCTCTATTCGGGCCTGGTGCTCGTGCTGCTGGCCACGATCTCGGCGGGAGTGGCCTGGAGGATCATCGAAGAGCACGTTCAGGCCGCACAGAACGAGCATGCCCACGGTGAGGCTCAGGGTGCCGTTCGATCGCTGGATGTCTTCTTGCGCGATCGCATGATCGCCCTGACGGGGGTCGCAGCGAAGGGCGATCTGATCCAGGCGGTGGTCCAGCCCGAGGTGAATCGGGCCTGGCTGGGAGACCAACTCCACGCTCAGTACATCCTGGGCACGGCCCCCAAACTCACGCTCCTGGACTTCGAGGGGCGTCCTCTCTACACCACCCGTTCGCGCCCTCGCTTCGACTATCCCCAGAGAGTCTGGGTCCAGGAGCTTCTCGAGGGCAGGAGAAGAGACTTCATCGGGGCGAGCCGGTCCGGGGACGAGTGGTATTGGAGCTTGGCCGCTCCGATCCTCAACCACGGTTATCCCGAGGGGGTTCTGGTGGCGGAGTTCCCGGTGGATGCGGCCATGTTCCAGGGAGAGATGGCGACCCTGACGGAATCCGTCCACGTGGCCATTGACTACGACGGCCAGACGATCCTCGAGCGGGGTCCCGTCTTCGAGGGCCCGACCGTGGTGCAGAAGCATGAGGCCTTGCCTCTGCAGGTCCGGCTGACCATCGACCCTTCGGCCCTACGGATGGCTCGGGGTTCCCTCCTGCGAGGATTCATCACCCGAGTCGGGCTGGCCGGGTTGATCATCCTCGCCCTGAGCTCGTGGTTGGCGCATCGCTATCTGCTGCGTCCACTCGAAAGAAGTGCTCATGCTCTGGAAGAGGCGGAGCGACACGCCCGAGCCATTTTCGAGTCCACTTCGGACCTGTTGGTGCTGAAGGACCGCGATCATCGCTACCGGGCCGCGAATCAGGCCTTCATCGACTTCGTCGGGCGCGATCGAGAGGAAGTCCTGGGCGCATTGGATACCGAAATCCTTCCGTCTGGATGTGCATTGGATCAGAGGGAGAAGTCGAAGCAGGTACTGGAGGAGGGCCATCCTTCCACCTCCGACGATGAAGTCGTGGACGCCCGGGGCAATCGACGGTGGATGAGTGTGAATCGGATGCCGGTGCGGGATGGCGATGGGCGGGTCAGCGGGGTGGTCTGCGCCTACCATGACATCACTCACCGCAAGTTGCAGGAAGAGTCGCTCCTGGCGGCGAAGGAAGAGGCGGACGATCTCAATGCGATGCTCAGTGAGAGCATCGAGCAGGCGGAGGCTCTGGTCGTCGAGGCCGACCGGGCGAATGCAGCCAAGAGTGAATTCCTCGCCAATATGAGCCACGAGATTCGTACGCCCCTCAATGGCGTGCTGGGCATGGCCGATCTGTTGGCGGAAACCGAACTCGACGATCAACAACAAGCTTATGCCAATGCCATCTACGTCTCCGGCCAGGCCCTGCTCACTCTGGTCAATGACATCCTCGATTTCTCCAAGATCGAAGCGGGTCGTTTGGAACTCGAGGAGATCGATCTGGATCCGCGCCGATTGGTCGAAGAGGTCGTCGACATTCTGGGGCCCCAAGCCCAGGAGAAGTCCCTGCGCTTGAGAGTCGAAATCTGCGACGAAGTCGGCCCCCTCTATCGAGGCGATCCCAACCGAGTCCGGCAGATCCTTCTCAACCTCACCACCAATGCGCTCAAGTTCACCGAGTCAGGGGAGGTTCGAATCGAGATGGGCCCCATGGAAGGCGGAGCGGGACTGAAGATCGAGGTCACCGACACGGGAATCGGGATTCCTCAAGAAGCTCAGGCTCGTCTCTTCGACTCCTTCACGCAGGCGGATTCCTCGACGACCCGGCGTTTTGGAGGGACGGGCTTGGGGCTGGCGATCTCGCGGCGCCTGGTCGAAGCCATGGGCGGAGAGATCGGGGTCATCAGCGAGGAAGGTCGCGGCTCCACCTTCTGGTTCACCCTGCCCCTCGAGGGGGCCACCCCCACGGAGAACTCCTCCGAAGACCTCAGCCTCCGCGTGGGATGCCAACCGGCGGAGCTCGACCGTCCCTGGAATCTCCTCCTCGTGGAGGACAACCCCACCAATCAGATGCTGGCCCTCGCACTGTTGAAGAAGTGGGGAGTCGAAGCGGACCTGGCCAAGAATGGTCAAGAAGCCGTCGACATGGTCCAGGCCAAGGATTACGACGCGGTGTTGATGGACTGTCAGATGCCCGTTCTCGACGGCTATGCCGCGACTCGGAAGATCCGGAGTCTGGGAGGGGCGTACCGTGACCTGCCGATCGTGGCTCTGACCGCCAATGCCCTCGCGGGGGACCGCGAGAAATGTCTGGCGACCGGAATGGATCACTACTTGGCCAAGCCCATCCGCAAGGAAGCACTCTGCGCCGTCCTTTCCGAGTGTTTGTCGAGATCTGTGACCATCTCGTAGTGGTCAGACTCAGCCCCATCCCCTAGGCTCAATGGCCGAACGCTCTCTCATCGACATCCGTGGTTCCGGTCTCGACTCTGATGGAGGCCGGTGGAGGTCTCGGAGGAGAGCAGAATGCCTGGGGAGGCTCCATGACCGTTCCGAAGATCCTGCGCCCCGCGGTAGCGGCGGTGGTCCTTCTGCTAGCCGCATCCTGCTCCCAGAGTCCAGACGAGTCGTCGCTCGAGGTCGTGGACAACATCGAAGCCAGGGTTGGGCAATTCGTACCCCAGCACCTCAACGCGGACCTCGGCCATCTCTCTTCGGGTGACCGGAAGGCACTCGCATTGCTGGTCGAAGCCAGCGACCTCATCGACTCGATCTTCGAAGAGCAGGCCTGGGCGACACGAGCCGAGACCGATGCATGGGTCGCGGCCTACGAGGGGGAGCACGCGGACGCGATTCGAACGTATTACGGGATCATGCGTGGACCCTGGGATCGGCTGGCGGCGGAGGAGCCCTGGTTGGGACGGGCCCCCCACCCCGAGGGCGCCGGCTATTATCCCGAGGACATGGACGAGACGGAGTTCGAGGCCTGGCTGCGAGATCACCCCGAGGACCAGGACCGCTTTCGGAACCTGCACACGGTGATCCGTAGAGAAGGCGAAGCTCTGGTGGCTCTGCCCTACAGCCAGGTCTACGAGATTCCTCTGCGCAAGGCGGCGGCGCTTCTCCGAGAGGCCGCTCAGGCCACCACCGACGCCTCTCTCTCCCGCTTTCTCTCGCTCCGGGCCGACGCACTGCTGACCGACGACTACTACGAGTCCGACATGGCCTGGATGGATCTCGACGGAGATCTCGAAGTGGTCTTCGGTCCCTACGAAACCTATGAGGACGGTCTTTTCGGATACAAGGCGGCCTTCGAATCCTTCCTGTGCGTTGTCAATCCCGCCGACTCCCGGGCCCTCGACCTCTACAAGAGTGAACTGCCCTGGCTCGAGCGCAATCTCCCGATTCCTGACCAGCACAAGAATTTCGATCGGGGCGCGGAGTCTCCGATTCGGGTGGCGGATGAGGTCTATACCGCGGGGGACACCCGCAGCGGCGTGCAAACCATCGCCTTCAATCTCCCCAATGATGAGCGCGTTCGAGAGGCCAAGGGTAGCAAGAAGGTGATGTTGAAGAATGTCATCCAGGCCAAGTACGACGCGATCCTCGTGCCCATTGCCCGGACGGTCATGAGCCCGACCGACGCGAAGAAGGTCGACTTTCAGGCTTACTTCGATTTCGTCCTCCACCACGAACTCAGCCATGGCCTGGGACCGGGCAAGTTGGTGATCGATGGGCGGGAGACCGAAGTCCGGCTCGAACTGAAGGATCTCTACTCAGCTCTCGAAGAGGCCAAGGCTGACGTGCTGGGCATGTACAACATCTACTCCCTCATCGACAAGGGGGTCTTGCCGCCCGAGAAGGGAGAGCGCCTGTCCTGGACGGTGGTACCGGGGCTCTTCCGTTCCGCACGTTTTGGAGTCACCGAGGCTCATGGTCTGGGCGTGCTCTGCCAGTTCAACTTCTTGGCCGAGAAGGGAGCGCTTTCGATCACCGAGGACGGGAAGTTCGCTCCGGTCGAGAGCCGGTGGCGGGGAGCGATCCGCGAGTTGGCCCATGAGCTTCTCATGCTGCAGGCGAATGCCGACTACGATGCGGCCAAGGTCTGGGTCGAGAACTACGGCCAAGTTTCCGCGCCGATGCAGAAGGCTCTCGATGCATTGAAGGATGTACCGGTCGACATTCGTCCGATCTACGACGCATCGTTCTGACGCCTCAGCCGCGGTCAGAAGTCGGAGTGGGAGCGGTGCTCCGATCGGACTCGAGACGGAAGATCGTCTCGAGTTCGTCCATCCGATCCTCGAGGCGGAAGTGCGAGGCCACGCGCTCTCGCCCCGCTTCGCCATGTCGCCGGCACAGATCGGGGTTGGTGATGTAGAGCCGTAGGGCGCGTTCGAGGTCCTCGGCATCCCCGCTCGAGAACAGAGTTCCGGTGTGCCCGTCGTCGATGACTTCGGGCAGGCTACTGGCGTTGCTCACCACGGTGGGCAGTCCACTGGCCATGGCTTCGGCCACCACGAATCCGAAGCCCTCCACCGTCGCGGTGTGGACGAGAAGATCGCTGGCCGCGAGAAGGTCAGGAGTGTCCCGACGGAATCCCAGGAGTTGCACGGAGTCTTCGAGTCCCAATTCGTGGATCTGATCGGTCAGAGCTCTTCGCTCGGGGCCCTCGCCTACGAGGAGGAGCTTCACCTGGGGGAATCCGCGGCGCAGCGAGGGGAGCACCCGCACGAGGAGGGCGGCATTCTTGCGCGAGGTGAGTTCTCCGACGTTGATCAGGACGAAATCCGCGGGATCGAGACCGAGCTCCTCGCGCACCGACCCTCGAGGCCGAGCCGAAGTGTAGGGTCCGAGGTCGAGTCCGTTGTAGAGAACGTGGACTCTCCCCCGCGGTCGCCACGAGATGCCCCGGCAGAGCGCCCTCTCGGTGGCCTGCGAGTTGACGATCATTCCGGTGGCGACCCATTGGTACTGAAAGCGGTAGTTGAGATGACCCTTGAGGGGGAACTCACTTCCCCGCCGAGGGAGCACCGCGGGGACTCCGGCCAGGCGCGCGGCCAGACCGGCGATGCGGAGCACGCGGTCCATGTTCAGACAGAGCAGGTCGACGCGGTGGGTCCGGCAGAAACGGAGGATTCGAAAGAAGGACACCGGGTCGAAATCGCGGCGGAAGTCCACGCTCAGAGTGGGGAGGCTCGCCTCTCTCGCCCGTCTCAGAATGGCCGAATTTCCCGGGGCACAGAGAGTTACGGAGTGGCCTCGCGCGCGCATGGACTCCGCGGCGGAGAGCATCCATTTCTCTCCACCGCCCCAATCGAGGAGGTGAGTGGCGAACAAGAGGTTCATGGTGCTGCGATCTTGGGGCCTGGATGCGTTGGGGGCAACCGGCATTCCCACGCCGTTGCACCCCGTGCAGAATCCGTTAGTCTCACAATCCCCTTCCCGAAGATCGGCGGATTGCATGTCAAAGGACCGGACACGGCGTTCGAGAGAGTACGAGCTGGCATTTCTGATTCTGACCGCGATTTTTCTCGCTTCTCTCGTGGTCTGCAATCTGATCGTGCAGAAGTTCTTTCTCTGGGAACCCTTTGGTCTTCGAGACTATTTCTATCTCTCCGTGGGGATCCTGCCCTACCCCATCACCTTCCTGGTCACCGATGTGTTGAGCGAGTGCTATGGAAAGCGGCGCGCGAATCAGGTGGTGTTCGCCGGGTTGGTGGCCAGCGCCTTCGTGGTTCTGGTGGTCTTCGTTGCGGATCGGATCCCGAGCATTGGAGGCGTGGATGTCGACACGGGGATCGCCTATTCCGGGGAGACCTTCGACCATCATTTTCATCAGATCTTCGGGAAGACCGGCCGGGCGGTGGCGGCGTCGATGATCGCCTATCTCGTGGCGCAGTTGGTGGACATTCAGCTCTTCCATTTCTGGCGGAGACTCACCCGCGGTCGACATCTGTGGCTGCGAAACAATGCGTCGACCATGCTCAGTCAACTCGTCGACACGACCCTGGTGGTTTCACTTCTCTTCTTGGGCACGGATCTTCAGCCCAGGATCGGACAGATGATCCTTTCCGGATGGACTTTCAAGCTCATCGCCGCGGCCTTGGATACGCCCCTCTTCTATGCGGCGGTGGGTTGGTATCGACGGCGCTATCCCGAAGAGGTGGCCGCTCACGACGAGCTCCTCGGGGTCACCACCTGACCTCGCCGTCTATTGTTGGGGGCTCATGGCCGCGTCGTAGACCGCGCGGACCTTGGCGACGAGTTCCTTGTTCACGAAGGGCTTGGTGATGTAGTCGTCGGCGCCTGCATCGAGTCCCTTCTGCCGTTCGGCAGCCATGGCGCGGGCGGTGACGAGGAAGACCGGGACGCTCTCGAGCTCGGGGTCGTTCTTGATGGCCTGACACACATCGAGGCCGTTCATCTCTGGCATCATGATGTCGAGCAGAGCCAGGATCGGCTTCTGGGCCCGGATCTGCTCGAGGGCTTCTCGGCCGTTCACGCAGGTTCGGAGCGGGAACCCCGACTTTCGTAGGATCAACTCGATCGACTTCAGGACCAGGGGGTCGTCGTCGGCGATCAGAATGTAGGCATCGTCTGGACTCATGCTGGATCCAATCCCATCCTCGGACTCATGCGACCGGCTCGAGTTGGCTGGCATCGCTCTCTTCTGGGGGGCGCTTTGCGACCAAGGTGGTCGCTCCCAGATTGCGGGCACTCTGGGCCTCACTATCAGGACCGATGACCACCACCGGTATGTCGGCAGTGGAGATGTCGGCCTTGAGCATGCGCAGAGTGTCGTATCCTCTTCCATTCCTCATCGTCAGATCAAGAATCACGGCGTGGGTGCCCAGATTTCGGACTTGTTCCACCACGCGGTCGATTTGGGTGCATCCCACGGCCCGGAACCCGTGGGGTTCGAGGGCTCGGGTGACCGCCTGCACGGCGGCCTCTTCGTCGTGGACCACGAGGACCCGACGGCCTTCGGCCACTTCGAGCACCGCACTCACCAATTCGTCGATGCCCGTGGGTTGAGCGAGGGTTGGAGACTGGTCCGTCTCCTGACCGGGGTTCTCCATCGCGACCGGCACGCTCAGATAGAAGCTCGAGCCCTCCCCGGGTGCGCTCCGGACCCAGATGGCCCCCCCGTGCTGCACCATGATGCTGGCGGAGATCGTCAGTCCCAGTCCGGTTCCCTGAGGTTTGTTGGTGAGGACATTCCCCACTTGGCCGAACTTCTCGAAGATCAGCTCCTGGTCCGAGGCAGCGATGCCGACCCCGGTGTCGTGGACTTCGACGATGACGTACTCCCCGGATTCCGGAGTGTCACTGATCATCCCGTAGAAGGCATCGGAGACGGTCTCGGTCGGGACCCGAGAGGAACTCTTCCAGGCGTGGACACTCACCTTCCCGCCCGCAGGCGTGAACTTGATGGCATTGCTGAGGAGGTTGATGACCACCTGCTCGAGGCGATCCGGGTCGCCGAGTCCGGCGTCGAGGTCTCGAGGGATATTCGTTTCCAGCAAGACATCCGATTCCGCCGCAATGGCCCGAATGGACTCGATCGCGGGCTGGAGGACCATCTCTCCCATGAGGACGCGATCCATGGAACAGCGGAGCTCCCCCGCTTCGATCTTGGAGAGGTCGAGGAGATCACTGATGAGCCGGGTCAGGCGATCCGTCTGACTGGCCACGATTTCCAGAAACTCTCGCCGCTCATCGGGCTCGATCTGCGAGTCGGAGTCGAGAAGGATCTCGGTGAAGCTGCGGATCGAGGTCAGCGGCGTTCGGAGCTCGTGGCTGACGTTGCTCAGGAAGTCGCTCTTGAGACGGTCGACAACTTTCAATTCTTCGTTGGCACGTTCGAGTTCCCGGGCCTTGTCTCTCAGGGCGGCGGTGCGTTCTTGCACCATGTTCTCGAGGTGCTGGTTCTGGTAGCGAATGGCGTCACGACCTCGGCGCAGATCGCCGGTCATCTTGTTGAAGCTCTGCGCCACCGCTCCGAGTTCGCCGACCATGTCTTCACTCACCGTATGGTCGAGCTTCCCGCTGGCCACGAGCTGCGCCGCTTCGGCCAACTCTCTCAAGGGGACGGTGATGCGACTGCTGAAGAAGCGGGCGGAAATCAGAACCACGACCACCGCCAGGAATCCGATGAGAGCGAGGTCACGTTGGGTTTGGTTGAGGTCTGCGTACATGGTGGCGAGCGAAAGCCCCACGCGAACCGTGCCCCAGCTCACATCGCTACCGGTGACCATCACCGGGACCGCGACTTCGAGAATGTTGTTCCCGTTCTCGAGGTGAGAATCCTGCGAGAGGCCACTGTGCATTTGCACCATGGGGGCGGTGATGTCGGTGGCCTCGAGACTGGTGGGATCGGTGAGCCACCGTCCCTGGAGGTCGGGTCGGCCACTATAGCCGGCGACGGTGTTTTCCTTGTCGAGGATGATCACGTAGGCCGCGCCCGTCTCCTCCTGGATTTCGTCGGCCGCTTCCTGCAGGGAGCGATAGTCATAGTTGAGCAGTGCATTGGAGACGAGGCCGGCGAGGGAGTGAGCCATCACGAAGCCGCGCAATTCGGTCTGTTGCATTGCGGTTCGGAATTGGCGATGTCCCGCGAGGAGGATGACTCCCGCCATCAGCAGAACCACAACACTTCCGAAATAGAACATGAAGCGGGTCTGGATGGTCATCCGCGCGCGCCATCGTCCGAGGTGGGGGAGGCGAATGGAGCCGATCATCGTGCGAGATCTCCCGCGCGCTCGACTCGGGAGAGCCAGACCTTTTCGAGGGGGAGGTTTCCGAATCCCATGGGAGTCATCTGGAAGTCCTGCACGTTGGCTCGCACCGCGATCACTGCGAGCGAGTGGTTCAGAGGAAAGACCGGCAGATCCATCAGGAGAAGGCGTTCCACCTTCCGATAGGAAGCAATTCGCGGTCCGTCCGTGTTCCCACGCCGGCCCGCTTCCAGAAGGGCGTCGACGGCGGGAGAGTGATAGCCGGTGTAGTTCACGGACCCGGCGGAATGGAAGAGAGGGTAGAAGAAGGAGTCGGGGTCCGGCATATCGGCGACCCAGGTGAGCGAAAAGGTCTGGAAGACGCCTTCCCGGAGGTTGCGGTCGAATTCGTCCCAGCTCGTGGCTTGCCATTGGAGATCGAATCCGACCCGCGCAACCTGGGCCGCGATGCCCTCGATGAGCGAAATGTCCGCGTCCGAGGGGTCGGCAAAGCCGTGGGTGATGGGCGGCAATCCCTGCCCATCGGGATAACCCGCTTCTTCCAACAGACTTCGCGAGAGAGTCGGATTGAAGACCGGCATCTTGGGGTCGGGAGTGTAGCCGGGGAAGCCGGGGGGCAGGAGTCCGTTGGGCTTGACCCGTACGCCCTGACGCAAGCTGGGAAGGGCATCGAGGTTGATCGCGTTGGCGAAGGCCCGTCTCACTTCGAGGCGGTCGAAGGGCGGCTCGTTCATGTTGAACCCGAGGAAGGTCAGGCTCAATTCCTGGCGTCGGAAGATCTCGACGTCGGGAAGGTGTTCCACCGCGTCGAGGCGTCCGGTGGTCAGCTCGATGGCATTGTCCACCCCACTCAGAAAGTTCTTCAGCGCTTGCTTGCGAATGTTGTTCGACGGGATGTGATAGACCAGGGAGTCGAGGTAGGCGAGGGCACCCAGATGGTAGTCGGCGAAGCGCTCCAGGACGATCGACTCTCCAGGAATCCAGGACTTGAGCACGAAGGGTCCGCATCCGACGGGGCGATGATCGAGGACGTCCTGGCCCTGGCTGCGGACATAGTGCTCGGGAACGATGCGAGCCGATTCGCTGGCGAGGACGGCCAGGAAGGACGCGGAGGGATGCTCGAGAGTGATCCGCACGTCATAGGGTCCGAGGGCCTGGAGACCGCTGACCGAATCGGTGTCGCCGCGAGCGTATTCGGCGGTGCCCGCGATGAGACCGAGGTATTCCCGGGCCAGATAGCTCTGGTCTTCGGGAATGCGGAACACTCGGCTCAGAGAGTAGACCACATCGGAAGCTTGGACCTCGGCGCCGTCGTGAAAACGTACTCCCTCTTTCAGTCGGAAGGTGTAGGTGAGGCCATCCCGGGAAATGTGCCAGGACTCGGCGACCCCGGGCCGGATGTTGAAATTCGAGTCGGTACCGATGAGCCCCTCGTAGATCTGATTCAACACCGAGGCCTGGTAGGTGTCGGTCATCTTGGCGGGGTCGAGGCTGGTGGGCGCCACCTGGGTGAATTGGAAGGCGCCTCCGCGCAGGGCCTCCGCCCGGTGCTCCTCCGGCGACTCGGCCGGTCGACGGTCGTAGCACCCGCTCAGCAAGGTGAGCAGGGGAATCCACAGGGCCCAAGAGGAAAGGTGGCGGATCCCGGCTCGGGCCGGGTGCTTCGAGGGCGAGGTTGGGGGAGGAGCCGAGGGATGGATCATGGTGCGTGTTCGGGGCGAGAGATGCGTTTTGCGAAGTCCACTGGGACGCAGGTCCGATCCCCGTCCCCTCGGAAAGCACCTTGCGGTTCCCGGTCGCTCCTCTTCATTCCCTCAGGGGCATCGTGGTGGAGACGAGGCACCGGGAGAGGGCGTGGGCTCCGCAGAGTGACGCTTTTTTTCTGCAAGGAACAGACCATCAGCACCTCGAGGGCGATGGCCCGGCGGCGAGGGGAGAAGGCGATGAGACCGGAACGCATGGAGGTGGTGGGCGAGTTTCTGGCCCTCAAGTGGACGGATGGCCGGGAGACCGTGGTCGACCTCGAACGACTCCGCCGCCACTGCCAGTGTGCGCATTGCGCGGGGGAGCCGGATGTGACCGGGGCCATTCGGCGCCCGGCGGCCCCCCCCGTCTACAATGCCACCAGTTTCGAGGTCCTTTCCCTCGAGATGGTGGGCCAATACGCGGTGGCCATCGGATGGGGAGATGGCCACGCCACCGGGATCTACTCCTGGGAAATGCTGCGGGAACTCAGCGAGTGATGCCGAGCGGTGCCCAAGGGCCGACCCAAGGGCCGACCCAAGGGAGAGTAGGGTGGGGACATCAGCTCCCCACATCCTGGGGGGTGGGGATAAGCAGGGGACTTTTCCCCAGCCCCGAGGACAATTCCAAATTATTGAACCACAACAGTTTCACTCGATGGGTAGCGATTCTTGCCCTACTTTTCCCCAAGGGCCGAGTTGGGGAAAAGCGGAGGCGGAGTCCATGGGGGCACCCGGTCAACGGTGGTAGGGATGGCCCCTGAGGATGGTGCATCCTCGGTAGATCTGCTCGAGCAACACGACCCTCGCGAGTTCATGGGGAAGGGTGACCGGGCCAAAGCTGCAGCGATGGTCCGCGTCGGACAGAACCGAAGGATCGAGTCCTTCCGGCCCTCCCAGGAGAAAGGAGGGGCTGCCGTGTTCTCCCAGGAAGCGGGCAAAGGCCTCACTGGACCAAGGCTCTCCCCGAAGGTCACAGGCGACGACGGGGCTGCCGCGGAGGCTGCGGCGCAGGGCCTTGGCCTCCCCTTCGGGACGAGAGTCCGGGATCTCGAGGATCTCCACCCCCCCGAAACGGCGCAATCGCCTCTCGTAATCCGCGCAGGCGGTCTGGGCCCAGCCCAGGCGGAGGCGACCGATGGGAAAGATACGGATCACTGTTCCTCCTCCCGGTCCACTCGGCGATAGGCGGCCCCGGACTGGGCCACCCACCCTTCCCGCAGCAGCGCTTCCCGGAGGGTTTCCGGCTGACGGGCGAGCCTCATCAATTCGAAGCGCAGCTCGCGGTCAGGATAGAGACGGTCCATATCCAGATGACTTGCTGCCCAGCGGAGCACCACATCGCGCGGCCGGTGGGCGAAGGGAATCTGGGTGAGAAGGCCGTCGCGATCGAGGTAGCGGCGCAGGACGACTTCGGAGATCTGCTCTTCTCCGGGCAGGTCCAGGCGGTCGGCGAGGGTGGAGGTCTGCGCCCAGAACTGGGACCATTCCTCGATCTGCCCGGAGCGGATTCGGTGGAGGACATAGCGACCCTGGCGGTCGGAGCGCACGAGGCGGGCGGCCTTCAGGGTTCGGATGTGGTGGGTGATCGTGGCTGGGCTGAGCCCGAGGGCCTGGGCGAGCTCCTCGCCGAAGTGGGGCCGCCGCACCAACAGGGCGAAGATCTTCAGGCGGCTGCCATCGCCCAGGGCGCGGAATCGGTCGGTCCACAGCTCGCAGAAATCTTCGGAAGAAGCGGTCATGGTAGCTCCGGAGGGCTCTCGCAGGGGCGGTCGTCTCGTCGGTGAGAACACTGATACTTCGACAATTATAAAACTAACCAAGTTGTACTCACAACTGCTATATGGCGAAGTGCTTCGGATGGTGACAGCTTCCAGTTTCCACCGTAGGGTGGGCGCGTCGCTCGCCTCCGGGCCCCCACAGGGAGTATGAAGGTGCTGATCCAATTCGCGACCGTCTTCGTCTTTCTCTGCCTGGGGCTGGGCTTCGTGGTGGTCTCCCAGGTCATTTCGCACCTCATTCGGCCTCACAACCTCCATCCGGCCAAGCAGACGGTCTATGAGTGCGGTGAGGACGCCGAGGGAAGCCCCTGGATCCAATTCAACGTCCGCTTCTACCTCATCGCCCTGTTCTTCATCGTCTTCGACGTCGAAATCATCTTCATGCTGCCCTGGGCCGTCGCCTTCAACGACATGCTGAAGACCTTGGGGGCCTTCGCCTTCTGGGAAATGGCTTTCTTCATCACGATTCTGGCTCTGGGTCTGGCCTACGTCTGGTCCAAGGGGGACCTCGAATGGGTCAAGGGCCTCCAGTCCCGCGATCTCCGAGAGGTTCGTCCCCTCTCCGTCCTGACTTCCAAGGACGCGGCCCCTCACGGAAGGGTGAAGGTGAGCGAACATGGCGGCTGAGACCCGAGGGCCCCGGCGCAATCCCGAAGAGGCGTTCAATGCGGTGGGCGATCACATCGGTGGAGATCGCGAGCAGCTCCTGAGCTTCGGCACCGATGAGGATCTGGCCAGCGTGGTCCAGCCGGGCAGCGATCTCGTGATTCTCGCGCAGGTGCAGTCTCTTTTCCGGTGGGCGCAGCTCTCGAGCATCTGGCCCATGACCTTCGGTCTCGCCTGTTGCGCCATCGAGATGATGTCGGCGGCGGGGACACGCTACGACTTGGACCGCTTCGGGGCCGGCGCGATGCGAGCCACTCCCCGCCAGTCCGATCTCATGATCGTCTCGGGCACGGTCACCGCAAAAATGGCCACTCGGGTCAAGCGACTCTACGACCAGATGCCCGATCCTAAGTGGGTCATCGCCATGGGGAGCTGCGCCATCGGCGGAGGTCCCTATTTCAAGCATGGCTATCACGTGGTGAAGGGGGTCGACATGATGATCCCCGTGGACGTCTACGTACCGGGTTGTCCGCCGCGCCCCGAGGTCCTGCTCGAGGGACTCATGCGTCTTCAGGACAAGATTCGCGGCAAGAAGGGTCGCCTGGTGCGCCCCAAATGGATCGACGACTACATCACCCGGATCCCGGACTGAGGGTAGATGGGCGCTACGACCATGGAGATGAGCGTATGACACCGGCAGAGGTGGAGGCAGGACTGAGAGAGGTGTTCGGCGACCGAATCCTGTCGTCGAGTGCCGTCGAAGAGGGCAGGGACACCGCCTGGCCGCGGCGCATCGATGTTGCCGTCGATGCGCTGGAAGAAGTCTGTCGTTATCTCCGAGACTCCCAAGGATTCGATCGTTTGCTCTGCGTCAGTGGGATCGACTACGAAGGTTATGACGAGAGCGGCAAGGGCAAGCACATCGAGATCTCTCGCTACGAGGAGGATGGATCTCCTACTCCCACCAAACCGGGCAGTGGAGATCTAGCGGTGGTCTATCACCTCCACAGCCGGGCGCACGGTGGAGAGGTCGCGATCGCGGCGAGGGTCCGCCGGACCGAGCCCAAGGTTCCTTCGGTGGGGCAGGTGTGGCCCACCGCGCTCTGGGCCGAGCGCGAAACCTACGACATGTACGGCATCGAATTCGAAGGCCATCCGGATCTGCGTCGCATCCTCCTTCCCGAGGATTGGGAAGGCTTCCCACTGCGCAAGGACTATGCGATGCCCTCACGCTATCACGACGTACCTCTCGAAGGCGCGCCATTGGCAGTGCGGACATCTCCTCGCGAAGTTCGGGAGGAAAAGGAATGATTCTCCCGAAGTTGCAACACGCTCCGGCATCGCGTCCCGGGGACCGTGCACGGACCATGAAGAGCGAGCTCCTGCACATCAACATGGGGCCTCAGCACCCGTCGACCCACGGGGTGTTGCGCCTGTTCATCACCACCGATGGCGAAGTCGTGCACTCGGTGACTCCGTACATTGGATACTTGCATCGCTGCGCCGAGAAGAAGGCCGAAGGCAATACCTACCACCAATACATCGTATACACCGATCGCATGGACTATCTCTCCGCCATGAACAGCAATTGGGGCTATTGCATGGCGGTGGAGAAGCTCATGGAGATCAACGGGATGGGCGTCGAGATCCCCGAATACGCCGAGTACGTTCGAGTGATCATCGCCGAGCTCAATCGCATCGCGAGCCATCTCATTGCATTTGGAACCTACGGCCTCGATATCGGAGCTATGACCCCCTTCTTCCACGCGCTTCGCGAGCGCGAAGCGATCCTGAACATCTTCGAGAAGGTCTGCGGCGCCCGTCTGATGTACAGCTACTACGTTGTGGGTGGGGTCAAGTGGGACATCCCACCCGATGCGCTGGAAGAGATCGAACTCTTCGTGAAGCTCTTTCCCGACAAGCTGCGCGAGTACAACGAGTTGTTGACCACGAACAAGATCTTCGTCGAGCGCACTGCGAACGTGGGTGTGATTGATGAAGACCTAGCAGTGGCCTACGGCTGTACGGGGCCGGTGCTGCGGGGTGCGGGAGTGAAGTGGGATCTGAGAAAGGATCAAGGTTACTCGATCTACGACCGCTTCGATTTCGAGATTCCCGTGGGCGGCGGAGACATGGGGACGGTGGGAGACTGCTGGGATCGCTATTGGGTGCGCATGCTCGAGATGGAGCAATCTCTCGCAATCGTGGAGCAGGCTTTGCAGCAGATGCCGCGCGAAGGTGAGATCATGGCGGAGATGCCGCGGCGGTTGAAGATCCCCAACAGTGAAGTCTTCTTTCGCAGTGAGTGCCCCAAGGGCGAACTCGGATTCTACATCTTGAGCGATGGGGGAGATGTCCCATTCCGGTGCAAGGTCCGCAGTCCGGCTTTCCACAATTTGCACGTCATCGAAGAGGTGGGGGCTGGTCAGATGATCAGCGATCTGGTGGCCACTGTGGGGTCGTTGGATCTGGTGCTCGGAGAAATCGACCGTTGAGGTCGAGAAAGAGGAAGCGTTAACCGTGGAAGCCTTCCAACAGATGCTGTCGCAGGCGGGTTGGGCGCAGGGAATGCAACCCTGGGCTCTCTCCGGCCTGGCGATGTTGTTCGCGGGGGGGACGATCCTGGGCGGAGTCGCGGTGGGCGCGATGTTCTTCATCTGGACCGAGCGCAAGGTGGCCGGATACATCCAGTCCCGCTATGGCCCGATGTATGTGGGACACTTCCACGGGGTCCTGCAGTCCATCGCGGACGGAGTGAAGCTCCTGCTGAAAGAAGACATCTGGCCCACCGACGCCGACAAATTCCTGTTTCGAATCGCGCCCCTTTTGGTATTCACCGGAGCGTTCCTGAGTTTCGTGGTCTTGCCCTTCGGACCCGATTTCGTGGGCGCGAGTCTCGACATTGGACTCTTCTACGCCTTCGCCACCAGCAGTTTGGTGGTGATGGGAGTCATCGCGGCGGGATGGGGGAGCAACAACAAGTGGTCCCTCTACGGCGCGATGCGTGGGGCGGCACAGGTGATCAGCTACGAGATCCCGCTCGGTCTGGCGGTTCTGCCGGTGGTGATGAGTGTTGGGTCGCTGAATCTTGGTACCTTGGCCGAGGCGCAGCGGGGGTGGCTGTGGAGCTGGCACCTCTTCAATCCCATCTTTTTCGTCAGCTTTGTGATCTATCTGATCAGCTCGTTGGCCGAAGTGAATCGCGTGCCATTCGATTTGCCCGAAACGGAATCCGAGTTGGTGTCGGGATACCACACCGAATACACGGGGATGAAGTTCGCGTTCTTCTTCTTGGGAGAATACGCGGACATGTTCGTGGTGTCGGCGATCGCAGTGAGTGTGTTTCTGGGCGGTTGGTACACCGGGATCCCAGCGGTTGACGCATTCGTGCCGGCTCCGTTGGTGTTCATCTTGAAGTCGGTGTTCCTGGTATTCGTGCAGATCTGGCTTCGATGGACGCTTCCTCGATTGCGAGTCGATCAGCTGATGTACGTGTGTTGGAAGGTGTTCATTCCCCTGAGCCTCGCCAATCTCTTCATCTACGGGCTCATTCGCTCGATGGTTGGTTGAACCATGGTCAGATTCGTGCGTGAAATCCGGGACACCATGTGGTCCATCCTCGTGGGGATGAGGATCACGGGCAAGTACATGGGCAAACGTCCGGTGACTCAGCAGTATCCCGACGAGCGTTGGTCTCTCCCGGATCGCTTTCGGGGGTTCGTACACAACGATGTCCCCCGGTGCACCGCGTGCAAGCTCTGCGCGAAGGACTGTCCGGTCGATTGCATCTACATCGAGATCGAAGGCAAAGGCAAAGAGCGGCAGATGACCCGCTATGCCATTGACTACAACAAGTGCATCTGGTGTTCGCTCTGTACCGAGCACTGTCCGACCAACTGCATCACCATGAGTCACGACTACGACCACTCGGTCTATCGGCGGGATCGGCTCGTCTACGAATTCGTGAGTGAACCGGTCACGCCCTTCAAACCGCCGCGCCCGGAGAAGCCTGCCAAAGCAGCAAAGCCGACCCCGGATGAATCTTCGGAGAAGGAGGCGTGATGATCTCGACCGTGATCTGGTGTCTCTTTGCCGGCATGACGGTGATGGCGGCATTGGCGGTGGCAACGAGCAAGAATGTCGTGCACTGCGGCTTTGGGTTGCTGTTCTCCCTTCTGGGTGTGTGCGCGATGTATGTGTTCCTGGGGGCCGATTTCCTCGCAGCCACTCAGGTGATCGTCTACGTGGGTGGGATCTTGGTGTTGATTCTGTTCGGAGTGATGATGACGCACCGGATCACGGCCACCGATCTGAAGAGTGAGCTGGTGCAGCCGGTGGCGGCATTGATCGCGGCAGTCGCGATCCTGGTGCTCTCGGTGGGCATGATTCTCGAGCAGGTATGGCCCGCGAAGGAGCACTTGGACCCGATCACCCCGACGACCCATGCCTTTGGGGTCTCCTTCCTCACGGACTATCTCTTTCCTTTCGAGTTTGCGTCGGTGCTGCTGCTGGTCGCGTTGATCGGAGCTGCCATGTTCACTCGGGACAGCGCAGGGGAGGACAGCGACCATGTTTGAGGTCGGACTCGTTCACTACCTCGGTCTTGGCGCGGTCCTGATGGCCTGTGGGATTTTCACGGTTCTCAGCCGCCGCAACGCCATTGTCATTCTCATGGGCATCGAGCTGATGTTGAATGCCGCCGCGTTGAATTTCGTGGCCTTCAATCGCTACATCACTGACGGCATCACGGGACAACTCGTGGCCGTGTTCATCATCGTGATCGCGGCTGCCGAGGCGGCAGTGGCTTTGGCCATCGTGCTGACGATCTTCCGGAACTTTCAGACAGTCCAGGTCAATCAAGTTGACCGGCTGCGGCGCTAGGGGGCGACATGGATCCGATACTCAGCTCTGCCCTGGCGATCCTCTTCCTGCCGTTGCTGAGCTACCTACTGTTGTTCTTCGCCGGCGAGCGGCTGCCTGGGCGAGGGGCGTGGTTCGCGGTCGCCATCATGGGCGCAGCGTTGGTGCTGGCGCTCGGGATCTTCGCGCGTTTCTGGGCCCTTGCAGATCCCTCCGCCTCCTATGAAGTGAGCTGGAATTGGTTCAGGATTGGCGCTTTCCACGTCGATCTGGGGCTGTTGGTCGACGGCATGACCTCGGTGATGCTCGTAGTGGTCACTCTCGTGAGCTTCTTGGTCCATCTGTTCAGCACGGGATACATGCAGGGCGACCCTCGATACTCCCGCTACTTCGGATTTCTGGGGTGGTTCACCTTCTCCATGTTGGGGATCGTGCTCAGCAATTCGGTGTTCTTCCTCTACATTTTCTGGGAGCTGGTGGGCGTTGCCAGTTATGTGCTGATCGGCTTCTTCTTCCACAAGCCCAGTGCTGCCCACGCCAACAAGAAGGCCTTTATTGTCAATCGCGTCGGGGACTTCGGGTTCTTCATCGGAATCCTGATGTTCTTCACGGCCATCGGGAGCTTTCACTACAGCGACCTCTTTGCAGGAGTGGAGGCGGGAGTGATCAGCGGGTCCGCCCTCACCTGGGCTGGGATTCTTCTGTTCATGGGATGCGTGGGCAAGAGTGCTCAGATGCCACTGCACATTTGGTTGCCCAATGCGATGGAAGGTCCGACTCCAGTGTCAGCGCTCATCCACGCGGCGACCATGGTGGCCGCGGGGGTCTACATGACGGCGCGGCTCTTTCCCCTCTTCGATCCCGCGGCCCTGCAGTTCATCGCCTACACCGGCGCGATCACCGCCTTCCTCGCTGCAACCATCGCGATCGTGCAGACAGACATCAAGCGGGGACTGGCATATTCGACCATCAGTCAGCTCGGATACATGGTCACCGCGGTCGGGGTCGGCGGAGTGGCGGCGGGGATGTTCCATCTCACGACCCACGCCTTTTTCAAAGCGTGTTTGTTCCTGGGCAGCGGCGCCGTGATTCATGCCATGCACCATGAGCAGGACATGCGAAAAATGGGTGGTTTGCGGCACAAGATGCCAATCACTTTTACCGCGTTCCTGATGTCCACGATTGCGATCTCTGGGGTGCCGCCTTTTGCAGGATTCTGGTCGAAGGACGCCATCCTGGGATCTGCCCTCGCCTACGGGATGCTCCATCCTGGCAACTACTTGCCCTTCGTCCTGACTCTGGCTGCGGCAGCGATCACCGCGTTCTACATGTTTCGGATCGTCTTTCTCACCTTCATGGGTGAGCCTCGTGATCAGCACGCCTACGACCACGCTCACGAGGTGGATTGGCGAATGGCATCGCCCCTGATCGTTCTGGGGACCTTGGCGGTGATCGGGGGAGGGATCCCGGGCATCGGACTCAGTTGGTTCGATCGTTTCGTTGTCGATCCCGGCGAGTCCGACCAGATCGCGACCGAACAGATGATCGATGCGCCACACCAGACTCTCGAGGCGCACCGAGCTCCGGGCGAGGCTTATGACGAAGACATCCGCCTTCCCGAGACTCAGTCTGCGCACAGTGCGGAGCCGGAGAACCACGATCTCGAACACATCGTTCACGTAGCCCATCGGCGGGCCATGTTCCTGAGTCTCTTTGCGGCAGGACTGGGCATATTGCTCAGTTGGCTTACCTATCAACGCCGGATCATCCGGAGTGACCGGGTTCTCGAAGCTCTGCCGGGCGTCCACCGGTGGCTGTGGAACAAGTACTACTTCGATGAAGTCTACAACGCAGTGATCGTGCGAGGAGTGCTCAGACTCAATCGCGCGGCCGCAACCTTCGACAAAGTCGTGGTCGATGGCATCGTCAATTCCGCGGGTTATCTCACGAGGGGTGCGGCATGGCTCTCCGGAAGTGCGGATCGCTACGTGGTGGACGGAATGGTCAACGCGACGGCAGACATTCTCCGCTCTCTGGGAGCGGTTGCGCAATCGGTACAGACCGGGCGTGTACAGAATTACTTCCTCGGGCTCGTGTCGGGCCTGGTTGTCCTGATTCTCGTGTACCGCACGATGTGGATGTCGTAGCGGCGGTCGAGGAAATGCGAAGGAGAAGCGCTCGATGCTCGAGCTAGCCGACGGTGGAAGCAGTTCGCTGCTGACCTGGATGACATTCTTCCCACTGCTGGGAGCGGTGGTGATTTCGTTGCTCCCCAGTCGCAACCAGAACCTCCATCGGTGGACCGCCCTGGGGTTCAGCCTGGTGCCGCTGGTGTTGGCAGTGAAGCTCTTCATGGTCTTCGATCGCAGCACGAGCGATGTGCAGCTTTGGACACAGGTCGACTGGATCCGGACCTTTCACATCCAGTACTTCGTGGGAGTCGATGGAATCTCGGTGACCATGGTGCTGCTCACGGCACTCTTGTGTGCGGTGTGTGTGGTCGCGAGTTGGGGGATCCAACGAGCCACGAAGGGATATTTCGCGCTCTTCCTATTGCTCGAGACGGGAATGATGGGCGTTTTCGTTTCGCTCGACTTCTTCCTGTTCTACGTCTTCTGGGAAGTCATGCTGTTGCCGATGTACTTCCTGATTGGCGTGTGGGGCGGACCCCGGAAAGAATACGCCGCCATCAAGTTCTTTCTCTATACGCTCGCCGGCTCAGTGCTGATGTTGTTGGTGATGATCGCGCTGTACTTCAACGTCAATGACCCGTCGACCGGTGGCCACACCTTCAACATGCTTCACATGATGGCGCAGGCGAATCATGGCGAGTGGCTGCTCGATCCCACGATCCGACACATTCTCTTCCTGGGGCTCTTCATCGGCTTTGCGATCAAGGTGCCGATTGTGCCCTTTCATACCTGGTTGCCCGATGCGCACGTCGAGGCCCCCACTGCGGTGAGCGTGATTCTCGCCGGCGTGCTCCTCAAGATGGGCACCTATGGAATCCTGCGGATCTGCTATCCCATTCTGCCCGATGCGGCTGCGTGGTTTGCCTACCCCCTCGCAATTCTGGGCGCGGTGAACATCATCTACGGTGCCATGTGCGCCATGGCCCAGACCGACATGAAGAAGTTGGTGGCCTACAGCTCGGTGAGCCATATGGGCTATGTGCTGCTGGGAATGGCGGTGTTCAACGAGGCTGGAATCACCGGCGCCGTTCTCCAGATGTTCAATCATGGGACGATCACTGCGATGCTCTTCTTGATGGTGGGGGTCATCTACGATCGGGCGCATCACCGTGAAATCAATGGTTTCGGTGGTCTGGGAACGTCCATGCCGAAGTATACGACGGTGTTCTCCCTCGCTCTCTTTGCGGCTTTGGGGTTGCCGGGTCTGAGTGGCTTCGTGGGTGAGGCCTTGGTCTTCGTGGGGGCCTTCGAGGTCTACCGGGTGGTCACCATCGTGTCGGTGCTCGGCATCATTCTGGGAGCAGCATATGTGCTGTGGATGTTGCAGCGCGTGTTCCTGGGGCCGTTGAACGAGAAGTATGCGGATACGCCGGACATCAACCGACGCGAGCTGATCACGGTTCTGCCCATCGCGGCCCTGGTGATCTTCCTGGGTGTATTCCCGCCTCCGATCATCAACATGATCAAGGTCTCATTGCTCAATCTCATCGCTCAGATTCCAGGTTGATGAGAGGGGAGCGCGTGTCATGAATTTCACTTGGTCCGATGCGGCGTACTTCGGCCCGGAAGCAGTCATGGGACTGACCTTCCTGCTCTGCGTCCTCGGCGACCTAGTCACCCGGGGACGCCGCCACGTGGTGCCTTTCGGAACGCTGTTGGTCGGAACTGCGATTTCTCTGGTTCTGGCTCTTCTGCATCCGCCAGTGAGCAGCCACGCGATTCTGGGCCAGATGGTGGTCGTGGACGGATTTGCGCACTTCTTCCGTCTACTCTTTCTCGGGATCACCTTCGTGACGGCATTGCTGTCATGGAGCAGCCGAGAGATCATGGGGCGTGATCGAGAGCATCAGGGAGAGTTCTACGCCTTGGCGGCGATGCTGTGTTTCGGGATGATGGTGATGGCTGAGTCGGCGGACATCGTCATGCTCGCGCTATCTCTCGAGGCGGTAAGCATCACGAGCTACATTCTTGCCGGTTTTGCTCGATTCAGTTTTCGCAGCAGTGAGGCCGCGTTGAAGTATGTTCTGTGGGGAGCGGTCAGCAGTGCGGTGATGCTCTACGGGCTCTCACTCTTCTATGGGCTCACCGGCGCTACGAGCTACGAAGGAATCCGTGCCGGTCTCAGCGGCGGCCAGGGAGGAATGGCCCTGCTGGTGGCGATCCTTTTCGTGATGGCTGGAATCGGCTACAAGATCAGCGCAGTACCCTTCCACTTCTGGACTCCAGATGTCTACGAGGGCGCGCCCGCTCCGGTCGCGGCGATCTTCGCCTCGGGGCCGAAGATCGCGGGTTTTGCACTGATGATCCGATTCTTCTATGTCGCTCTGGTCCAGGACGATTCCCAGGGAACCTTGGCGTTGCTCGACGATGTGCAATGGCCTTGGGTTCTGGCCATCATCAGTGCCGCGACCATGACCCTCGGCAACATGGCGGCCATTCGGCAGAATAGCGTGCGGCGGCTTTTGGCCTATTCGTCGATCGCGCATGTCGGTTACATGCTCATGGGATTCGTGGTTCTGAGCGCGAATGGGCTGGCTGCGGTTCTCTTCTACCTCTTCGTCTACGCCATCATGACCATCGGGGCTTTCTTGGTGGTGGTGGCATTGAACAACCGAGTGTCGGGAGAGGAGATCGACGACTACGCTGGACTGGGCTTCCGCGAACCGTTGGTCGCCGCGATGATGTTCCTCTTTCTGATCAGCCTCACCGGCCTGCCCCCGACCGCGGGCTTCATCGGCAAGTTCTATCTCTTCGCGGCCGCCGGCGAAGCTGGGCTGTGGTGGTTGGCGATCCTGGGTGTGCTCAACAGCGTGGTCTCGCTCTACTACTACATGCGCATCGCGCGTGCGATGTACTTCACTCCTCCGGAGCTGTCGGGCCGAGTGGGTCTGGCTCAGGCCCACCTGATACTGTTGGTGGTACTGGCAGTGCCGACCCTGGTGCTCGGTGTGTTTTGGTCACCTCTCAAGGAGTTCGCAGACCAGAGTCTGCGGATGCTTCTGGGGGGCGGATGACCCGGGGGCTGATGGGGCTGGGGCTCTTGGTCTTGGCGCTCAGTGTCACCAGCTGCATGGGCAAGGAGTCAACGCCTTCGTCCGATGAGTCCACCGTGCAGACCTACACCGCTCGGGGAGTGGTGACCCAGTTACCGGCCGGCCCGGGAACGGAACTCATGATTTCCCACGAAGCAATTCCCGACTTCATCAGTGCACGGGGAGACACGGTGGGGATGAACGCCATGACCATGGGCTTCCCGGTCAGTGATGGACTCTCCCTCGACGCGATCTCCGTCGGGGACAGCATCGACTTCCGGTTCGAGGTTCGGTGGGCGGGATCACCGCCCCTGCGCGTGACCTCGATCGAGCGGCGTTGACCCCGGAGAGTTCAGGCGGGCTCGTTCAGGGAGTCGCCTTGTCCACGCGAAAGTTGAAGGTTCCACTGGCTCCGTTGAGGGCCACCCGAACCGTCCAATTCCCGCTTTGACCCGCGCTGCTGGTGTAGCTTCCGTCTACTGCAAGATCCCGTGTGTAGACTTCGCCTCCGTTGCTGTCGACCAAGGTCAAGGTAGCGCTCCCGTTGGTGACGGCGCTGGAGTGATCGACCACCGCAAGGTTGCCGGTATTGGTCCACGAGTACTCCCACGATCCAGTGTAATTCTGGACATTGCTCACTTGGAATTGGAAGTTGTCGGTGACGTTCACGATTTCGGGATCGATTCCCGGCGAGACGGGCGACGAATCACTTCCACATCCGGTGGCGGTCAGGAGAGCCAGGACCCAGGCAGAGAAGAGGACTCGGGCCGAGCGTGGGGGCAGAGGATGGGATCGCATGGGTCTTGGGCCTCCGAAAAGGGAACAGGACGTGGGTGACGACGAGGGTCAGGCCCGAGGCGTCGCAACCCCTGTGCCGCCAAGGTCAGGAGGGCCGTGCCCCTCGAGGGGGAGCACGGCGCCATCAGGAGGGTCTACGGGGAAGGATCAGGAACCGTCGATGAGCCCTCGCCTTTCGAGCAGCGGGGCGATTTCGGGGTCGCGTCCGCGGAATGCCCGGTAGAGCTCCATCCCGGGGACTGTGCCTCCGGCGGAGAGGAGGGCCCGGTAGCGGTGGGCCGTCTCGGGATCGAAGAGACGGGTTTCCTCGAAGGCCTGGAAGGCGTCGGCATCGAGAAGCTCGGACCAGAGATAGCTGTAGTAGCCGGCGGAGTACCCACCCGAGAAGATGTGCGAGAAGTAGGTGTTTCGATAGCGGGGAATGATCTCATCGATCATGGCGATGCGTCGCATCTCTTGGGCTTCGAACTCCCGCGGGTCCGTGTGGATGGGAGAATCGAGAGTATGCCAGGCCATGTCGAGATAGCAGGCGGCCATGAATTCGGCGGTCGCGAAACCCTGGTTGAACTTGGCGGTGGCCTGGATCTTCCGGACGAGTTCTTCGGGAATGATTTCTTTGGTCTGGTAGTGCCGTGCGAATAGACGGAGCACCTCGGGCTCTCCCATCCAGTTTTCCATCAGCTGCGAGGGGAACTCGACGAAGTCGCGCGGGACGCTGGTGCCGGAGAGGGATCTGTAGGTGACCTGCGACACCAAGGCGTGGAGAGCGTGGCCGAATTCGTGGAAGAGGGTGGAAGCCTCGGTGAACGAGAGCAAGGACGGGCCGCTCTCGGTGGGAGGTGGAAAATTGAAGTTGGTGGTGACGATGGGCCGTACGTCGCCGTCCAGATTGGATTGTGGGCGCAGAGCGTTCATCCATGCTCCCCCGCGCTTCGACTCTCGGGCAAAGAAATCGAGGTAGAGAATGCCGAGGAGCGATCCGTTGGCCTCATCCACCCGGAAGACCTGTTGGTCTTCGTGCCACTTGGGGATCTCCGTCAGCTCGGTGAACTTCAGTCCGAAGAGGCGATGAGCGACCGCAAAGACGCCGTCGCGGACGGCATTCACTTCGAAGTAGGGCCGCGTCATGTCCTCGTCCAGATCGTACTTGGCGCGGCGGAGTTTTTCGGTGGTGTACCGCCAGTCCCACCCCCTCAGCGGTCCGTCGACTCCGTCTTGGTGGAGAATCTCGGCCCGCGCATCGCGCTCCGCCTTGGCCGCACGGAGCGTGGGTTCCCAGACTTTGTCCAGGAGCTCGAAGACCCGTACGGGTTCTTCGGCCATGTTGTCAGAGAGGACGTAGTCTGCGTGGGTTGGGTATCCCATGAGTTGGGCCCGCTCGATCCGCAGATTCACGATTTCGAGCAGCACCGCATTGTTGTCGAATTCATTGCCCCGATTGCCTCGCATGGCGTAGCCCTCGAAGATCCTTCTTCTGAGCTCTCGGTTGGGCGAGTACTGCAAGAAGGGGTTGCAGCTCGGACGCTGGAGGGTGAAGGACCATCCGCCTTCGTGGCCTCGGCGCTTGGCTTCTTCGGCCGCGGCGGCAACGAGGCTGGCCGGCAGCTCGCCGAGGTCACGCGGATCGCTGATGTGCAGGTCGAAGTCGTTGGTCTCCTCGAGAAGGTTCTGGCCGAATTTCTGCGTGAGCTGCGCAAGCCGCTGGTTGATCTCCCGGAGACGATCCTGGCTCTCTTCGGGAAGGGCGGCTCCACTTCTCACGAAGCGCTTGTGAGTCTCTTCGAGGAGGCGGGCCTGTTCCGCACTCAGCTCCAGGCTCTTCCGGCGGTCGTAAACCGCCTTCACTCGGGCAAAGAGGTCGCGATTGAGGCTGATCGCGTCGCTGTGCGCCGCCAACTCCGGCGAGATTTGACGAGCGGTCTCCCGAATCACATCGTCCGAGTTCGCGGAGTTGATCGCGAAGAAGGTGCTGGTGTCCCGCTCGAGCAACGCTCCCGACCGCTCGAGAGCTTCGATGGTGTTCTCGAAGGTGGGAGGATCGGGATTGGCCACGATGGCGGCGACTTCTTCTTCGTGCTCGGCGATCGCGGCTCGGAGGGCGGGCAAGTAGTCCGCAGAAGCGATGCGATCGAAAGGCGGGACTCCGAAGGGAGTGTCCCAGGAAGCCAAAAGGGGATTGTCGTCGGTCACGGGATTCTCCTCGGCGCTACTGGCGCGGGCGAGCAGGGAGCAGAGCAGAAGTGTCAGGACGAGGGCGAGGGATGGAGTCGACCAAAGCCGACCGAGTCGATGCTGCCTCATGGCGACCTCTTTGCGGCGGAATGGGTGAATCGAGGCGGGCTCGGGATTCTACGTCATTTGCGGGCGATTCGCGATCGTAGCGTGGTCTCGGCGGCTCAGGAGATCGAGAACAGATCCGGGCGAGTCTGGGCCAGCCACCAGAATCCGCAGATCACCAGGGCATGGGAGATCTTTCCCTCGGCAATGACGGAAGGGATCCGAGCCAGGGGAATGGTGCGGACGGCGATGTCCTCGCCTTCGTCGAGGTCGAGGTCGTGGGTGCAGTGGCAATCCTCGATGAAAAAGGTGTAGCACTCATTGTTGAGGAAGGCAGGATTGGGTTGCACCACTCCGATCGGAAGAGGGTCCATCCCGGTGTACCCCGTCTCCTCAAGCAGTTCGCGACGCGCGGCATCCGCCGGAGACTCACCCGGATCGATGAGCCCGCCCGGGATCTCCAGAGTGACGGCGTCGATCCCATGTCGGTACTGCTCGACCAGTACCACTTCCCCCGATGAGGTGAGCGCAACCACATTCACCCAATCGCAGGTCTCGATGAGAGCCACATCTCGATCTTGTCCGGTCCGAGGGGAGCGTGCGGTCCAACGGGTCAACTCGAAGATCTTCATGTCGGCGATCGAACGACGATCGCGACGGGGCCAGGGCCGGGGCGTCATGGCCGGCGCTTCTGGCGGGGAGGGCGTCTGGGGCTCTTGCGTCCCTTCTCCTTGTACATGATGAAGAGATAGTTGAATCCCCGGAGGAAGAAATTCCCTTCGGCCGCAGCGTCATGCCATCGGCCTCTCTTGAGAGTGCGGTTGTGCCGGACCACGGCCACGATGTCGATGGGGACGAAGTAACGGCGCAGGCGGGCGAAGATCTCGAATCCCAGCGGTTCGAGGGGCCTTCCTTTCTTGGCCGAGTCGCAGATGTAGAGGGCCATGTGCCGGTCGGGCTTGAGGATGCGGTGCATTTCCGCGATCACCTCCTCCATGGCCTGGTAGTACTGCAGGCCTTCCCTGGCGTCGAGAGTTCCGATGCACTCCGGGAGCCCTGAGTACTCGATGTGGTTGGAATAGGGGGGATCGACGAAGACGAAGTCCGCCTTCTCGGTCTCCAGCGGGAGCTTGCGGGCGTCGACGCGGAAGATGTCGTCGCGAGCTGGCTGCACATCGTAGCCGAGGGCCCGGCGGCCGAGATCTCGGGCGACGTCGAGAGTCGTGCCGCTGCCGGCCATGGGATCGACGACCAACCACTTGGGTTGGGTGTAGCGTTGCAGGAGATTCCAGATCACGTAACTCGGGGTGGCTCCCACATAGTCCGTATCACCCTGGGAAGGAAGGGAGCCTCCGCGGTAATTCTGGGAGGGAAAGTCCCAGAGAGTCGTGGTGAGAAGCGGGAGTTTGGTCGAGGCGTGTCGCTTTTCGCGAGCCACGGTCGTCTCCTTGGACACGGGTCCTGATCAGTAGAGCTGTCGACCCGGACTGCGTCCCACTTCGAAGACCCGAGTGGCGATCGCGGCCGGCCGACGGAGTCCATCGAGCCAGTGGGTCCAGCGATCACGGGCGGCGGGGTCATGGGCCTGCACGTGTTCACGCAGCCGTCGTTGCAACTCTCGCATGAGGGCTTCGCGAAACACGGGTTCGCGTGGGGGCAGTCCCCCGGCCCCGATGTAGCTTTCGTAGAAGACCCGGCCGAGGTGCGGGCGGGGTTCTGCTTCGCAGATCGCCATCTCCACCAGGTCCACTTCGGGGGGACCCCAGGCACAGAAGCTCCAGTCCACGATTCCGGTGATCCTCCACCCCTGTCGCGGATCTTCTTCGACGAGCAGATTGCCGAGATGTGCGTCTCCATGCAAGAGCGAAGGTGAAGATCCGGCCGCGTCGGGGAGAACAGTGCGGATCACGGTGGGCTCTCCGACCTGTCGACGGATCTGGTGCAAGCGGGCGAGAGACAGTCCGAGTTCCATGCAGATTCGGGAGACATCGAGTTGGGCATGTGCATCGCGCAGAAGAACGGCGCGGTCTCCCGGGAGGATGGGCATCAGAGCGCCCTCGGGTTCGTGGACCGTGGGGAGGAGCATCGAGGGGTGCGGAACCTGAACGTGATGGCGAGCCCGGAGGATGGCTTCGGCCTCGGACTGGAGCACTGGCGAGAGGCGGGTCTCGGCGTTGTGGCGAGGGAGCCGGAGGAGGCGGAGCGGCCCATCGTCGACTTCGACCACGAAGAGGTGATGGTGGCTTCCTTCACCCGCGGGTTGGATTTGGCGGACCGAATGGCCACTTCTCAGCAGCAGATCCCGCGCACGCGCGCAGAGTGCTTGCTTGTCTTCCACGTCCTGCAAGGGCCCTCGCCTTTCAGCCGATGAATCCACCTTCGACTCCGTCAATTCTACTCCATTCGGCTTCGATCTGTCAGATTGGGATGGGGGGTGCAGGGAGGCATTCCTGCGAGTGGAGCGGAGTTCCTCATGCGGGTCGATCGTGACTTTGCCAGGCCCCGAGGATGTCTTATTCTGGGCATCCCTCGCCAATACTGCACCGTTCGATCCGGGGTAAGCATGCTTCATCGCACCTGGGGCCTCGTGCCATCCTTCGTCCTCGCTCTCTGTGCATCGATGTCGATCGCCACTGCGAATGCAGCAGAACTGAGGTTGGAGGCAACGGCCGTGGCACCCACCATAGACGGTTGGCTCGATGAGCCAGCGTGGAAGGCCGCGGCGTCGGCCGATTCCTTCTGGCAACAACGACCCGACGAAGGCCAGCCGGCATCCGCTCCGACGCAGGTTCTCGTGACCTACACCGAATACGCTCTCTATGTGGGCTTTCGCTGCGAGGAGCCGGTGGAGGTCTTCCACAAGGCTCTGGGTCGAGACGTTTCGCTGACTGCGGACGACTATTTCGTCGTGGTTCTCGATCCCTTCTTGGACCGGCAGAACGGGGTGTTCTTTCAGATCAATCCCAATGGAGCTCGGACCGACGAGGAGTTTCGGGCCGAGGGAAACTTGCGCAACCGCGATTGGGACGGGATCTGGAGCGCGGCGGCTCAGATCACCGATCGAGGGTGGCAGGGCGAGATCGAAATCCCCTGGCGGACCATACGCTTCCCACGCTCCGACCTCCTCAGCATGGGGGTGAATTTCGAACGGCAGCGGAGGGTGGTCAACGAGCAGAGCCACTGGTCTGCGATCCCTCGGCAGTACAGCGTATTTCGAGTGAGCGATGCGGGCCGGATTTCGGGTCTGCGGGGGATCCGTCCGAGTCGGAACACGCAGTTTCGGCCCTATGCTCTGAGTCGTGTGGACCGAGGCGACGGGGGGGAGCGCGGATCCTTCGACCGGGATCGATGGAAGAGCTCCTTCGAAGTCGGCGGAGATGTGAAGATCTCCGTGACGTCCAACTATACCGTCGATCTCACCGTCAACACGGACTTCGCCGAAGTGGAGGTCGACGATGAATTGGTGAATTTGACCCGCTTTCCGCTCTTCTTTCCCGAGAAGCGCGAGTTCTTCTTGGAAAAGGCCAATCTCTTCGACTTCGGCTCTCCGCTCAATCGGCTCTTCTATTCCAGAAAGGTGGGACTTCGCGGGCCGAATCTGACTGTGCCCATCGACTACGGGGTGAGGGCGACGGGCAAGACCGGGTCCACCGATGTCGGCATTCTCTTCGTCCAACAGGGTGGGGTCTCGGACCGCAGATTCGGAGTCGTGCGGGTCAAACAGGATCTCGGAGAGCGATCGAATGTCGGAGCCATGATGGTCAGTCGCAATTCCGAAGGAGAGTCCTTCCACCGCGCCTACGGGCTCGACGCGGATCTGAATCCCACGGACGCTCTCTTGGTGTCCCTCTACGCAGCCTTCACCGACGATGAAGGAGATTCGAGGGACTCCCGAACTTGGGGTGGCCGGGCGAGGTGGAGTCACCGTCTGGGTGTGCTCACTCTCCTCCACGAGAGTCTCGGCATCAACTACCGGCCCGTGGTGGGATTCGCGCCCCGCGATTCCACCGAAAGCACCGCGATCGGCTGGGAATTCACTCCGGAACCCAATTGGTCGTGGATTCGGCGCTTCGAGAACCAAGGATTCATTTCGTGGTTCGACCGCAGCCTTCCGGATGAGGCCACTGGAGTGGTGCATCGCCGTTTCGAATCCCGGGCCATTCACGTGAATCCAGTGATCGTCGGTCCCTCGGAGCAGCGACTGAGCTTCTTCTGGGAACGGGACTTCGAACGGCTCTTCGATGTCTTCGTGCCGGAGGGTCGGGGGGGAGTGGTCTATCCGGTTGGCGACTACAGCTTCGACTACTTCGGGCTCAGCGTGGAGAGTGATCCCAGTCGGACCCTGAACGGATCGGTAGAGACGGAATTCGGAGAGTACTATGATGGCGACCGCACCACGGTACGGTTGAACGGCCGGTTCCGGGCGGCTCCGCACTGGACCTTCGAGCTCACCTACGAGACCAATCACCTTGAACGTGAGGACGCCGGTGGCGCCATGCAGAAGGTCGATTTGAATGTGTTGCGCACTCGATTGGCCTGGGATCTCGACAATCACTTCGGCGTGAAGATCTTCACCCAATTCAATGGAGGAGCGGATACGATCATTTCCCAGCTACGTGCACATTGGATCTTCGGAGACGAGAGTGATGCTTTCTTCGTGGTCACGGACCAACGCGAGGATGCCACCTATGACTATGCTCCGCGGCGTGGTGAATGGGTGTTGAAGTTGGGATATGCGCGTGCTTGGTGACTCGCTTTTTCTTCGCTTTTGATGAAGAAAAGTGTTGGTCGCTCGCTCGGGTCCATTCTATTCTTCGTCCATGGGTTCGAATCTCGGGTTGGCGAAGAGGCTGCAGCGCGTATGCCGTCGACCCGAAGAGAGCGAACCGCAGGGTAGACGGAAGTCCCTGCCTGGCCGGCGATCTTCGCGATCGTCGGCCTTCTTCTTCTTCTTGCCAGCCGGGCATTGGCGGTGGATTCTAGGGGAGTCCCTCATCCCCTGTCCTTCGCGGTGAATGATCATGTCCAGCGGACTGAGATTCCTTCAGCTGAGCGATGTGCACTTCGGTGCGCCCCTCACCGGCGGGAAACTCCGCCTCGGGGCTTCGCTCGCCCAGAAGCGAGGCGCGGAGCGCCGCGAAGTCTTTGCGCGCGCAATGGACCTGGTGATCGACCGTGAGCTCGACGGGGTTCTCTTGCCGGGGGATCTCTTCGACGACGAATCCATCGACACCGACACTCTGCACTTCGTCCTCCATCACCTCGGTCGGGTGGCGCCGCGTCCGGTGTTCATTGCCCCGGGAAACCACGATCCCTACGGAGGGACATCTCCCTATCGGGGGCAGGGTGCGGCCAATGCCCGCGGCATCTCGTGGCCATCCCACGTGCGGGTCTTCGACCACGAGGAGATGCGCGAGCTGCCGTGGCCCGGTCGCGAGGGGATCCACGTCGTGGGATGTGGGGTTCCGTCGAATGTCCCGAGACAGGAGCGTCGCCTGGCCCAGCGGATTCCTCGGTCCGAGGGGGGGCTTTCGCTTCTTCTCTTTCATGGCAGCCGTGACGATGGTCGCTGGCTGGAGAGCCACAAGTCGACCCATCCTTTTTCGAGGGATGAACTCCTGGCTCAGCAATTCGATTGGGTGGCCCTCGGGCACTACCATCAGCAGCAGACCATCTTGGATGACGAAGGTCGGGCCCGGGCGGCCTACGCGGGGTGTCCCTTCGCGGGCGGGCTCGACGAGTTGGGCGCCAAGGGGGCGTTGGTGGTCGAAGTCCATGAGCATGGCTGCGAAGTGGAGTTCGTCCAACTCGATCAGCGACGGATTCATCGGGTGAGTTGCGATCTCAGCGGTGCGAGCTTTCGGGAAGCGGCGGTCGAGCGGGTGGTGAACGCGCTGGAGAGCGCGGGAGCGGCCTCGGAGGACCTCGTCTTCCTCGAGGTCGAGGGATTGCGGGCGAAGGGCCTCGATCTGACCTTCCTCCAAGAGATGTCCGAGCGATTCTTCCATCTCCGAGTGGATCATTCCCGACTGCGTCCGGATCTCGATCTCGATCTCTACCCCACGCTGGAAGACGCCACCAATACCGAAGAACGATTCGTAGCCCGGCTGCGCCCGGCCTTGGAAGGTCCGGAGGGAGATCTGGTGCGACGGGCCCTGCTCTACGGTCTCGATGCCATCGAACGGGGCCGCATCGACACTCGCTACGAAGCCTAGGATCTGCGATGAGACTCAAACGTCTTCACATTCGGGGTTTCGGTCAGCTTCGCGGCGAGGTGTTGCTCGAGAGTGGAGCGGGGACGGTATCTCTGCTCCTGGAGAGGAACGAAGCCGGAAAGTCGACCCTGGCGGCGGCCATCGTGGCGGCGCTCTATGGACTCGAGACCGACCGGCGTCGAGCCCGAGGGGCCAAGGTGGCCCGAGATCTCTATCGTCCGTGGGCGGGGGGGGCCTTCGGACTCTCCATGACCCTGGAGGCCGGCGGCCGGGAGATCGTCGTCGATCGGGACTTCGAACGGTCGAGCGTGCGGGTCTTCGAAGGGTCCACCGATATCACCGATCGTTTTCAGCGAGGCTCTCGCATCGCGGTGGGTGAGGTCCTGACGGGCCTGAGTCGGGAACAATTCCTTCTGAGCGCGTTCGTGGGACAGGGGGACATCGTCTGGAGCGACGCCGGAAGCCTCACCGAAGCATTGCAGCGAGTCGCGGATTCGCAGGGGGGAAAGGCCACTGCCGCCGCCGCCGTGGAGGCCCTCGATCATGCCCTCACCCACTATGACGGAGTGACCCTGGCGGGACCGGGTCGAGTGGAGACGGAGATCGAGAGATGCCGTCAGGTCATCGAGACGTCGGCCGCAAAGTTGGCGGAATTGGATCGGACGCACGACGAGTTTCGCGAGAAGATCGAGGAACTCTCCCGCGATGAACTTCGAGAACACAACTTCAGCTGGCAGATGGAGGTGCTCCGCGCCCGCCGGCTCCGGTCCGAGGCGAATGCCCTGGAAGAAGTTCTGAACCAGGACCAAGAGGTGCAGAGGCGGGTGCGCGCCACCGAGGAGGAGCTCGAGGAGATCGGGGATCTCGACCGATTCGAGGCGGCGGAGCTGCGGTCGTTGGAAGAGGATCGGCGGCGCTACGAGGACAGTCTACGGGACCTCCAGCGCGAGACCGAAGCCTGCGATCGCAGCGGTGAAGCTCGGGCCGAGGCGGTGGCGCTTCGTGATGCCCTGGGATTCCTTCGCCGCCCCACCGAAGAGGACGCCAACGTTCTGTGGCAGGCTTCGGTGCGCCACGAGGACGCCGACCGGGAATTGTCCCGGCTCGAGACTCGACTCGCCGACCAGGAGCGAGAGCTGGCCACGCGCGGAGTCCAAGTCGATCGGGCCCAAGAGTTGGCCGAGCGTTTCGATGACCTTCACGAAGAGGACCGCGTGCGTCTCGGAGGACGCACTCAGGAAATGCTGCGTCTCGAGGAGCGTCGCGCGGCCACCGACGAGCGTGAGGCGGTGGAGCGGCAATGCGAGGCCGAGCTGCTTCGAGCGCGAGTCTCTCTTCGTCGGAGCGGCTGGGTGCTCACGGTCGTCGCGGTCGCCTTGGCCGGGAGCATCCTTCTCTTCGCATCGCAGCTGCCGCTGTCGGTGATGGTCACTCGGGCGGTGGCCGGGGCACTTCTGGTGGTGGGTCCGGCCCTGGTGCTGGTGGCTTCTCGTCGAGGGTCCACGGAACTTTCCGAATGCCGAGCGCGGATTCGGCAGATCGAAGAAGCCCAGCTGCAGATCACCGAAGACGAGGCGGAGCTCCAGGGGCGATGGGAGGATCTCGCGAGACGATTGCAGATCGACGCATCGCAGCTCGAGGCCCAGTATCGAGAATACCGGACGGTCGAAGTGGCCGCGCGATCGATCGCATCGCTGCGAGCTCGGGTGCGGGATCTCGATCGCGCACAGGTCCGGGCCCAACAGGAAGCGAGCGGGGTCGCTGAGATCTTTCCTCCTCGAGATCGGGACCGATCGCTGGGAGAACTCCTTTCGCTCCTCCGGCACGCGATGCGTTGCTACGAAGAGGCGGACCGGGCGACGGCGATTGCCGATGCCTCCCGCCAGCGTTTGGAGACCTTCAAGAACGTCTCCCGTCAGCTCGAGTCCGTCCTGCGGAATCGTCTGCGCAGTGCCGGTCTGGACATCAGCGCGACGGATTCCATCGACGCTGCCTTCGAGAGACTCCATCGGGAAGTGGAAGTCCTCCGTCGTGCGAGGCAGCTCCGCGACGAGACCCTCCCCACGCTGCGAAGGCAGTTGCTCGAAGCTCGGGCGCGGGAGGAGCATCAGCACCACCTCGAGACGATTCGCAGCGAGGGACTGCGGCTGAGGGCCTCGATCGAGGCCCACCTCCGGGAGGCCGGAGCCGACACCTCTCAGCTCGATGAGATGTTGGCCGTTCCTCTCTCGCAGTCGCAATTCGACGAAGATCTGCAGCGCTTGAAGATCCGTGAAGACCAGGCGCGTAGTTCTCGGGAAGCGGAGCGGACCGAAGTCCGCGCCTTCCTCCGTCACTACGAGTCCGAAGCTCCGACGCTGCGCAGCACTCTCGAAGGGCATCAGCGCGCTCTGCGCCGGGCCGAAGAGTTCCGGGCCGCGGTGAGTTTCGCACGGGATGCCCTTGAGGAGATCGGACGAGAGACCCATCGAACCTGGGCCGCAGCCCTGAACCGGCACTGCAACGAAGTTCTGCGCGGGTTGAACAGTCGGGCACAGCGGCTCACCTTCGGAGAGGATCTGAGTCTGCGTCTGGAGCAGGAAGGTCAGCAGTTGACCGGAGCGGATGCCGTCCAACACCTCTCGGCCGGCGCTCTCGACGCCATCTATCTCTCGGCCAGAATCGCGGTGTCTCGTTTCTTGAGCGGAGGTGAAGAGACTCTGCCTCTGATCCTCGACGACCCCTTCGCGAATGCGGACGATCCCCGGCTCGTAGCGGGCCTTCGCATGCTCCTCGAACAGATCGCACCCCACCAGCAGGTGCTCTTGATGGCGTGCCAACGCTCCCGCTACCGCTGGTTGCATTCGGAGTTGGGTCGACCCCCTGAACTCGTGGCCCTCGAGGTCACTGCGCATTCCGGCAATGCGATGGAGCGAGGCGATGACGACACCCACCACGCACAGGCATGACCGCGAAGCGGACCGACCGGAGCTGAAGCTGGCCCGGGCGGGGAGTTTGGCCGCGGAGGCCGAGGAGTGTCTCTCGACCGACCACCTGAAGGAAGCGGTGGCCTCCATCCGAGAGCGACGGGGACCGGGCTCCGAGTTCTTGGGTTGGCTCGATCTCCCCGGAGTTGCGAAGACGGAGGTGGACGAGCTGCGAGCGGTCGCCGAGGAACTTCGCACCGAAGTGGACACCCTCGTGGTGGTGGGGATCGGCGGGAGCTACCTCGGGGCGCGGGCTCTGCTCGACGCTCTGCACTGGCAAAGGCGGCGGTCCGCGTCGCCGGAGATCCTCTTCGCGGGTCACCACCTCGAGGCTTCGGCGATCACGGAATTGCTCGAGATCCTCGAGGATCGGGAATTCGCGGTGAACGTGATCTCCAAGAGCGGCACCACGACCGAGCCGGCCATCGCCTTTCGTCTGATCCGCGACCTCCTCCACCGACGCCATGGACCTCAGGGCGCGGCCCGGCGGATCATCGCGACCACCGATGCCAAGGCAGGTGCTCTGCGGAGGCTCGCGGCGCAGGAGGGCTATCGATGCTTCGTGATTCCGGAGGATGTGGGCGGTCGCTTCTCGGTCCTGAGTCCGGTGGGACTCTTTCCCCTCGCGGTGGCGGGGGTGGATGTGGAGACGCTCCTCGGGGGGGCGCGACAACAGTTGGACCGTTGCCTCCACGCTCCCGAAGCAGAGGTCCATGCGATTCGATACGCGGCCTATCGCCACTGTGCCTTCCGTCGCGGTCTGGCGGTGGAGGTGTTGGCCTCCTTTCACCCTTCTCTCCACCAGCTCGCGGAGTGGTGGAAGCAACTCTTCGGCGAGAGCGAGGGCAAGGAGGGACTCGGGCTCTTTCCGACGGCCGTCGACTACACCACCGACCTCCACTCTCTGGGCCAGGCCCTGCAGGATGGGCCGAGGATTCTCCTGGAGACCTTCTTGAGGGCCGATCGGACGGAGGCGGGTCCCATTCTGCCGCATGCGAAAGAGGACCTCGACGGATTGGAATACCTCGCCGGCCGCAGCGTGGGAGAGATCAACGCCACGGCTCTGGAGGCCGTAGCCGAGGCCCACGAGACGGGTGGAGTCCCGGTGGCCGAGATCGTCATTGATGATCTGCGAGAGGGATCCTTGGGAGGGCTGCTCGCCTTCTTCGAATTCGCCTGCGCCGTGAGCGGGCGTCTACTGGGAGTGAATCCCTTCGACCAACCGGGGGTGGAAGCCTACAAGCTCAACCTCTTCCGCCGCTTGGGCCGGCCCGGTTCCTGAACGCCCGGGCCGCTCCGATCCCGGAGTGGCCCCGAATCTGCCAAGACCACCCACAGTTGAGGATCAAGGATTGGCCTTCAGGGGCCGATACCCTGGTCCGGGTCCGTCGAAGGGCGGGCCCAAGGACGCCCCGGCATCGGTGTCGCATCTGTAAGGTATTGGTAGGTAGGCAATTGAGAGAAAAATCGGAAGCCCTGGCCGCGCCCACGGAGACTCCCCAATCTCCGCTGCCTCGACTTCTGCGCGCGGCCGGCGCGGGAATCTTTCTGCTTCTGCTGTGGCAGATTCCGGCGTGGAGGGGCGAAACGACCGCCTGGATCTAGTCGGAGTGGATTCGGCGGCCGGAATTGTGGGTCTCCGCGGGGGCGGTCCTCGCTGCACTCTTCGTCTTCGAAGGGATCGAGGCCAGTCGCCGACGTCTCCGCGGGCGAATCCACCTCCTCGAGGCGGAATTGGAAGCGCGCCACCGAGAAGTTCAGCGGGCGGAGGAGCGCACCTTTCAGCGAAACCGTCAACTCGGCCGCAGCCTTCGCGAAGAGCAGGAGCGGCGTCGCCGAGCCGAGGCCTCGACCTTGGCCAAGAGCGAATTTCTCGCCTCGATGAGCCACGAGATCCGAACTCCGATGAATGGCATCTTGGGAATGACGGATCTGCTCCTCGACACTCCCCTCGAGGCGAACCAGCGAGAGTTCACCGAGGCCGTGCGTCGCAGTGCGGATTCCCTGCTCGTGCTGATCAACGACATTCTCGACTTCTCCAAGATCGAGGCCGGCAAGGTCGACTTTCATCCCGAGCCATTCTCGGTGCGTGCCCTGCTCGAAGACTGCTTGGAGATGGTCGGACCTCGGGCGGCGGAGAAGGGTCTGGAATTGACCGGACTGGTGGATCCCGACCTCGCCCCGGCCTTCGTGGGAGATGCATCCCGCATCCGACAGGTGGTGATCAACTTACTGAACAATGCCGTGAAGTTCACTCCCGAGGGACAGATCTATGTGAGCGCCCAGCTGGGAAGCGCGCCCCACGAATATCCCGGACTTCGGATCTCGGTGGTCGACACCGGCATCGGGATTCCCGACGAGAAACAACGAGTCCTCTTCGACGACTATTCGAGAGTGCACGACGAACGCGCCATCGAAGGAACCGGTCTGGGATTGGCGATCAGCCGTCGGCTCGTGGAAATGATGGAGGGCGAAATCACCGTGGAGAGCGTGGTGGGAGAGGGAAGCCGCTTCACGGTGGAGATGCCACTGAGAGTGGCCGATCTTCCCGCGAGTCGCGAAGCGGATCCGAGGTTGAAGAGCCAACGCATTCTGGTGGTGAGTCCGCATGCCAACACCCGACTGATGCTCCTCCAGCAGATGCGACATTGGGGAGTTCGAGTATCGGCGGCCAATGACGCAGACACTGCCGAAGCTGCCCTCTCGACGGCCTACGAAGAGGGGGAGCCCTATTTCGCGGTGGTGTTGGACCTCGACCCCTGTCGCTTGTCCGAACGGGCCCTTCGCTTCTGCCCTCGCGAGGAAGGGGCCCGTTATCCCATCGCAGTGATGGCCAACATGGCAGAGTACCACCGCAGGGAACAGGCGGTGGCTCTGGACTTCGCAGGTTCGCTGACCAAGCCGGTGCGGCAGGAGAAGCTCCTGGAATTCTTCGAGCAGTGCGCCGAAGGCAGACCGCAATGCGCAAGTGAGCGTCCGACGGTCGAGGAGAGGGCGGCGTCTCCCGCGGATCAGCCCTCGCCGTCCCTCGACCGGGTGATCGAGTCCATCGCCCACCGGTCACCATCGACGACCCCGTCTCCATCCGAGGAAACGACCGTGAGTGCACCTTCCAATCCTTCTGATTCTTCGGGCCACCGAGTCCTGGTGGTCGACGACAATCCGGTCAATCGGCGCGTGGCGCAGCTCATGCTCACCAAGGCCGGTTACGATGTGCATCAGGCCGAGGACGGGCAGATCGCCCTCGAAATGATTCAGAGCGAGGAGCCTTTCGCGGCGGTGCTCATGGACGTGAACATGCCCCGCCTCGATGGCTTCGCCGCTACGAGGGCGATCCGCGAATACGAAGGCGCGCAACGGCACACCCCGATCATCGCAATGACCGCGAGTGCCATGGCCGGAGACCACGAACGCTGTCTGGATTCGGGGATGGACGACTATGTGTCCAAACCGGTGAGAGCCGAGAATCTCCTCGAGAAGGTGGAGGAATGGACGGCGTGGGCGGTCGAAGCCCAGACCGTGGTCGCCGAGGCTCCTCAGGAAGAAGAACTCTCCACCACCACTCTCGACATGAGTAGTTTGAACGAGATGCGCAGCTATGCAGAGGAGGAGGCCGACGAACTGGTGGCTGAGCTGGTCACCACTTTCTTCACTTCAGCCGACGAGCGGATCGCAGCCCTGCGGCGCGCCTATGTCGATCGGGATGCGGTGGCGATGGCCACCGAGGCTCACTCCCTCAAGGGAAGTGCGGGGACTCTGGGAGCCCCCAGGCTCTTCGGTCTGTGCCGGGACCTCGAGGACTATGGACGCCACCAAGGCCTGCCACCCACCGATGCGCCGATCGAGGAGATCGCGGCCGAGCTCGAGGCTCTTCGCGTCGCATTGCAACAAGAGCTTGGCGAGACGGTGGTCTGACGCCATTCTTCCGGTCGCAGAGAATTGCCGCCATCGCGGTGGCAAGGACCGATGGCTCTCGGAGGAAACCCATGTCCCCTTCAACTCTGGAACAGCTCCGCGCGACCGCGCGGGCCTGGGCTGCAGACGACCCCGATCCCGCGTCGCGGGCCGCGCTGGAGGCCTTGGTCGAAGCGGGGGATGAGACCTCCCTCCGTGATCATGTCGGGTCTCGATTGCAATTCGGGACCGCAGGCCTGCGAGGACTTCTCGGGCCGGGACCGAATCGGATGAATCGGGCTCTGGTGCGCCGGGTGGGAGCGGGCCTGGCCCAATACCTCCTCGAGAAGGTACCCGACGCCGCAGAACGTGGGGTGGTCGTGGGCGGCGACGCCCGGCACATGTCGCCCGAGTTCGTCGAGGACACGGCGAGGGTGCTCGCCGGGGCTGGTCTGAGAGTGCATCTCTTCGAGGACTTCGTGGCCACGCCGGTGTTGGCCTTCGCGGTGGGCCATCTGCGCGCGTGTTCTGGAGTGATAGTCACCGCCAGTCACAACCCCCCCGAATACAATGGCTACAAAGTCTACTGGGAGAACGGAGCGCAGATCATTCCCCCCCACGACGGGGGGATCAGCGGGGCGATCGATTCGGTGGGGCCGGTGCAAGATCTCCCTTTGGTCTCGGTCGATGAGGGGCTCTCCACGGGACGGATCGTGCCCGTGCCTCGGTCCTGCATCGACGACTACATGGATCGAATCGCCGCCCTGCGTTGCCATCCCGAGCTGAGCCTGGATTCGGACGTCGTCTACACCCCCATGCACGGAGTGGGGGCGGTCTTCGTGGAGGAGGCCCTGCGCCGCGCGGGGGCCACGCGACTCGATGTGGTCAGCGCCCAACGAGAACCCGACGGTGACTTTCCGACCGTTCGCTTTCCGAATCCCGAAGAAGAGGGAGCGATGGACCTCGCCTTCGCTCTTGCGCGGGAGTGCGGGGCCGACCTGGTGCTGGGAAACGACCCCGATGCCGATCGTCTGGCAGTGGCGATTCCGGACGCCGACCTTCCCGGGGGCTACCGCATGCTCACCGGCAATGAGATCGGATGTCTGCTGGCCCACTATCTCCTCGAAGAGGGACCGCAGAGCGATGCTTCCAAGAGGCTGGTGATGACCACCATCGTGAGCTCTCGTCTCCTAAGGGAGATGGCAGGGCGTCTGCAGGTGCACTACGACGAGACGCTCACCGGATTCAAGTGGATTGCCAATGCGGCCCAGCATCACCGAGCCGAGGAGGGATGGCGCTTCGTCATGGGCTACGAAGAGGCTCTTGGATATACGGTCGGAGATGTCGTCGCCGACAAGGATGGAGTGAGTGCGGCCCTCCTCTTCGCCGAGATGTCGGCGTGGTGCGCGGCCCGTGAATCGTCCCTGGGGGAGTATCTGGAGTCGCTCTACCGCAGTTTCGGCTTCTATGCGAGTCGTCAGTACAGCCTGACTCTGCCCGGAGAGGCGGGGGCGCGCCGAATCGCCGAAATCATGAATCGCTGCCGGGAGAACCCTCCTTCGACCTGCGGACCGTTCGCGGTGGAAAAGGTCACCGACTATGGTCAGGGAATCGGAGGCCTGCCCCCGAGCAATGTGCTCGCCTTCGACCTGAGTGAAGGCGGCAGGATCCTGGTGCGACCGAGCGGTACGGAACCGAAGATCAAGTTCTACTTCGAGTTGCGAGAGGACCTCGAGGTCGAGGCCTCTCTGCATGACTCGAGAAAGACGATGGACCGACGCCTCGAAGAGGTCTTGGCGGTCTTCCTGAACAGTTTGGGCATCGAGGCATGAGCGAAGACCGCAGTCCGTCCTTCTTGGACCTGGATGCAAGCCGTCTCGATCAGGCCGATGCGGCCGTGGTTCCGATTCCGTGGGAGTCCACGGTGAGTTACGGAACGGGGACGGCCCACGGACCTCGAGCCGTCCTCACCGCGGGTCCCCATCTGGAGACTTTCGACGAAGAACTGGAGGTGGATCTTCGGGATCTTCTGCGACTGGCCACCCTGAATCCCTTGGGTCCGGAGAGAGGAGAGCGCCCCCCCGCCTATCTCCCTCGATTGCGAGACAGTGTGGCGGCGCTGGGTCTCGCGCCGCCTTTCCCGATCTTCCTGGGAGGAGAGCACTCGATCACAGCCGCGGTCCTGGCGGGACTCCGACCCTCCCACGAGGATCTCACGGTGGTGCACATCGATGCCCACGCCGATCTTCGCGACGAATACGAAGGTAGTCCCCACAACCACGCCTGCGCCCTGCGTCGGGTCCTGGATCTGGGGATCCGTCGGCTGATCTCGGTCGGCATTCGCAGCTGCGAGGCCGAGGAGTTCGCGATGGCTCGAACAGACGAGCGCATCGAGACCCACTATGCGCACGATCTTCAGGAGCCCGCGCTTTTCGATCAACTCCTGAAAGACCTGCGGACTCTGGAAGGGCCGATCTACTTGAGTGTGGACATCGACGGTCTCGACTGCACGCTCTGCCCCGCGACCGGGACCCCGCAACCGGGCGGGCTCGGATGGTACGAAGTGTTGGCCATTCTCCGGGCCACCATTCGAGAAAGTGCGGCGGAACTCGTAGGCGCGGACATCGTCGAAGTGGTTCCGATGGCCGGTTCCCAGGTGAACGAAATGGTGGCCGCAAAACTGGCGTTCAAGATTCTGGCCTATCGATTCGCGCCTCGAGAAAACCGCCCAGCGTCGCTACCACTTCGCCTTGATCGCGGTCCAGCTGCTGCGGTGAGTCCCCACCAGATCGGCGATCGCGAAGGTCCGTGAGAAGGACTGAGTGTGGTTGCAGCGGAGCTGTGTGCAAGCGCCACCCGAGTCGAGCCATTGTTCGAGGGTCCATTCGCCGGTGACGGTATAGACGGTGCCGGCCACGAGTTCGAAGCGCATGGGCGTGAAGTTCGATACAGAATCCCGATTCTGAAAGTAGATGGCGTAGCTTCCCACACAGGAAGTGGCATTGGGAGGACATGGCGCAATCTGGAGGGCGACGGCACTCCGCGTGCGACAGGTGCCGGTGGTGGAGCAGCTATCGGTGGCGGTGGCGGTGAAGCGCAAAGTGACGGGGGAGGTCGAGCTGCTCGGAGACAAGTCGACGGGACGGTCCACGATCAATTGGATCTCGGTGGCCGAGCAGATCGAGACGATCAGAAGGAGGCTCAGACCGCAGAACGACCATCCCAGACTCCGGGGAGAGAAGTCATACACCGTGATCCTCACGTTGACCCTTCGCTGTCGGGAGACTTTCCATCCAGCGTCGAGGATGCGCCCTCCGGCGCGGAGAATCAAGTCGGCTTCGGATAGACGAGAGAGAAGCGAGCCCCCCCGGTCGCTTCGTTGGTCCACCGCAATTCGGCCCCTTGGGCCTGCGCCAGGTGAGTGGCCACCATGAGTCCCAGGCCCAGTCCGGAGGGCTGGGTCGGGTTCTGGCCGCGCTGGAAGGGGCGGAAGATGCGATCGCCGATCTGGGGATCGATGCCCGGACCGTGATCGCGGACCTCCACCCGGCTTTCGTCGTCGGTGGTCGAGAGTTCGACGTGAATGCGCCGATCTTCGCTCATCCGGGAGTACTTCTCCGCGTTGTCGATCAGATTGCGCAGGATCTGGCCGAGGGCCGAGGGGTCCGCGGCGCAGGGGGACTCGGGACAGTCCGACGGTGCGACGATCTCTGCCCCCGCGCTGCGGAGTGGACCGCGCACTTCGTCGAGGATCCGAGCGACCTCCGTTCCCAGGTCGATGGGTTGGAGGTCGAGGGTGACGCCCCGGTGTTCGAGCTGCGTGAATTCGAGAACATTGGACACCACTCGACCCAGGCGCTGCGCTTCTCCCGCGATCTGCGCCGCGTATTTCTGACGCTGTTGGGAAGAGAGCGAGGGATCGGAGAGCATCTCGGCGTAGAGCCGCAGGCCGGTGAGGGGAGTGCGCAGTTCGTGAGCAGCGGCGGCCGCGAATCGGGAACGCTGCCGTTCACTCTTCTCTCTCCAGGCCAGGACCGAGAGGAGCGCGAGGGCGGTGATCCAGGCTGCGATCGATCCCAGACCGAAGTTGCGGAGGAAGCCCGCTCGGAGCTGGGCCGCTCGGGTCTCGGCCTCTCGCAGGCCATCGTCGACTCGAACCACGATTTCCCACTGAGTGCATTCGAGAGGGACTGACGCGGCCACCGTCTCCGCCGGAGAAGCGTCGCTGCGAACCGGGCTCAACTGCGAGGGCCATTCCGCCGCATCCAACCACTCCTGCACCGCCCGGCGCGAAAGCACGAAGCCCTGGAGCAGCTGTTCGCGGCTGCCTTCGACCCGGCGCAGGGCGATGAGAGCCGGACCGCTGGCCAGAGGAATGCCGTGCCACTGGAAGGGATCGACCCGAAGCAAGGGGTCCAGGGCCAGGGCATCCACCCGCCCCGAGCCGCTGGCCGCGGAGGGTGACCACCCCTGGGGGCGAGAGGTCGCCGAAGTGGGGGTGATGAGTTCCACCGCGCGGATGCACTCGTCGACGGCGGCCTGGAGTTCGCGTTGGAGGGCTTGCTGTTCTGGGGTGGGATGGTCCTGAGGAGCGAGAGGAAGGGTCAGGTGACGGTCGGCATCGATCTGGAAGTAGCCGGAGATGAAGGGGTCGGTGGGGCCCACTGCGAGTGGCGAGGGAGACCGGCTGTCGCACTCGCAGCTCGAAGTGGGATCGTGGTAGCTGCTCTGGAAGTAGTAGAAGGGCCGCAGGGATTCGGCGTCGGCCATGGCCTCGAGGCGCCCTCTCAGGCGTTCAGCCAGACCGAGGGCGATCTGTTGGCCACGATCTCTCACCACCTCCCGCAATTGGTCGCTCTGTTGGTCGACGGCCCGACTGCCCGCGACGTACCAGGCCACGCAGGGAGCGGTGATCGCGACCGTGACCAGGAGCGCGATCAGCCAGAATCCGCGGGAGAGCTGCCTCATCCTTCGGGCCTTCCCCAGGCGTATCCCACTCCCTTGACCGTCTGTACGATGGTGGGGCACTTGCAGTCGCGCTCGATCTTCTGCCGCAGCTTGGCCACCGTCACATCCACGGTCCGGGTCCGAAGATCTCCGGGGGCGTTCCACACTTTCTCGAGCAGCTCGTCGCGGCCCACCGCCCGGTCACGGTGTTGCCACAGCAGGCGGAGGATCGCCGACTCGCGCGAAGTCAAGGGCTGCTCCTGACCGTCCCGGATGGCAAGGCAGCGTCCGAGGTCGAGGTGGCAGCCGTCCGATTCGAGGCGGAGTCCTCGAGAGAGTTGGGGCAAGCGACGACCCAAGGCGGCGATTCTGGCCAGGAGCTCCTGCACCCCGAAGGGCTTGGTCAGATAGTCGTCGGCACCTTCCCGGAGCCCGGCCACCTTGTCGGTCTCGCTCGCGCGGGCGGTGAGCATCAGAATGCCCACTTCGATGTTCGCGGCGCGAATCTGTCGGCAGAGCTCTCGCCCGCTCATGCCGGGAAGCATCCAATCGAGTAGCAGGAGGTCGAAAGGGGGGCAGAGGCCCCGCTGCGATGACTCGAGGCGTTCCCAGGCCTCTTCGGCCCGAGCGCAGCTCTCCACCTCGTGTCCTCTCCCCGAGAGAAGGTCGTGGAGTCCATCGCGCAGACTTGGTTCGTCTTCGATGACCAAGATGTGCATCGCAGGTCCCGGGTTCGAGAAGGAGACCGACGGAGTGGCCTCCATTCTTGGGGTCGTAGGCTCCGGGAGCAAGGGAGTTCCCGAAATCCGGGTCCAAGGTCGATGTCCAGCTCAAGGTTGGGCTGCGTGCAGGATCCGCATCAGTTCGTCGTACTGAGCCTCGCTTTCGATCTCGTCGGCAACTCGGTAGAAGGCCTCTTCCAACTCGGGGTCTCCGGCGACTTGGGGAATGAGTTCGAAAAGGAATTGGGTCTTGAGGAAGTCACTCTCCATCCTCTCTCCGGTCTGCAGCGCCAGGTGAAGGGCATTCGATGAGAGCTGGTCTCGTCCGATTCCGCTGATGCTCTGGGTGATGGCGAAGTCCTGATCCAGATTGCCGATCCAGCCGAGCCACAGCCCCGCAGAGGAATCGTCGCCGAGGAATTCCGGCCGCACGAGCTGGAGAATGCGAGCTCTTTCGAAGTCGGTGGACAGTCCGTCGAGGGCCGCGGCCACGATGATCTGACGGTCCTGAGGATCCTTCAGCCGCGGCATCAGGGCACTGATATAGAGTCCCAAGGTCCAGCTGGATTCGAGTTGTCTCAGATGCTGGGCGACCGCGTCCACTCCCCCCTCTTCCAGCCAGCGGAGGGCCCGCCGGTCCGCGAGGACTCCGCTGCGGTCGAAGGTGGTCCGGAGGGCCTGGTCGAACCACTGCTGAGCCTGGGGGTCGAAGGGAAGGGTCTGTGGCCCCACGCTGTAGTGCACGTCGAATCCTTCGTCGCCCTTTCCGTCGAAGACCACTCGCCGCCGATCTCCGTTCTGGAGGTCGATCCACTCCAGTTCGAAGCGGGCACCCTCTTCCATCCAGAGGATCTGGCTCTCGTCAGGAGCGAAGTCCACGACGCCATCGGCTTCGACTCTCCACTCCTCCCGATCGTCGCGCGTACGGAAGCGCTCGTCGTTCCATCGGACGCGCTCGGGTCGATCCTTTCTCTCGGCGTCGGAGGGATCCTCCGACACCGCCGGAGCGGGACGCATCGCCGACAAGGGAAGGGCGACCAACAAGGTGGTCACCAACACCGCGATCCGTGCGGCGAGGCCCATGCGTCGACCCCGGGGCCGGCGATCGAGGATCGAATCCATGCGCTCTCCCAGATGGGAGCGTCGGGCCATGGCGACCGTGGCCGCGGAGAGCGACGATTCGAAGCGGAGGGAGCGTGCCATCTCCAGGAGATGGCTGGCATAGGTCGAGGCCTTCGAACCCGCCATGAGGACTCGATCATCGCATGCCCGCTCCCTCTCCAGACGCATCCTTCCGGCCGCGATCCACGGCATCGGATGGAACCACATCAATGCACAGGCCAGCTGGGCCATGCTCTGCGAGAGGACGTCTCGCCGCTGGACGTGTGCGAATTCGTGCAGCAGCACTTCATGCCGGTGGTTGGGGCTCCACTCCCGCGCGGAGGGTGGAAGCACCACGCACCCGCGCCACCATCCCATGGTCATCGGGGTCAGGGACTCCGAAGTCCACGCCAAGGCGGGGACTCGGCGCAGACCCAGGGCGTGGGCGGCATCGGCGGCGGCCCTCTCCCAGAGGGGATCGCGACGGAGAGTGCAGCGCCGGCCCAACCTCCACACCCGGAAGGTGCCCACGCCGAGCCAAGCCATCACCAGCAGGGCTCCCAGTTCCCAGAGGAACAGGGCCCAGGTCCGGATGGACCAGCTTCCCGGCCGAGGAAGCAGCGCGGGCAGGGAAGCCGTCGACGGCGGACTCGCCGGAGGCATCGGGGTCAGTTTCAGGGTATGGAGAATCGGAGGTGGCGTCGCGGTCTGCGGAAAGTCGGCTCGCGCCACGAGAATGAGACCTTCGGGAGGCCGGCTCTGCTCCGCCGGTGGGGTGCGGAGTGCGCGCAGGGGAAGGGTTCCGACCTCCGGCACCCATGCGGAGCTCAGCGGAAGAAGGATCATGGCTCCGATGGCCGAAGTCCAGACCAGATGCCGAGTGGCCGCCGCTCGTCGTCGGAGGAGCCAGGCCGCCGACGAGGCGAAGAGGAGAAGCACGAAGGACTTCAGGCTCCAGGCGATCATCGCATTGGCCCACGCGGTGGAGATGGACTCGACTTCGGAGGGGTCGAAGAGCGGTTGGAAGTTCATCGGCCTTCCTCCCGAGCCTGATCGATGAGTTCGGCGATGCGCTCCAGCTCGGCGTCGCTGACTCCTTCGGTTCCCATGTCGAGCAGAGTCGCGACGACTTCTTCTTTCGAACCGGAGAAAAAGTTCTTCAACAGCCCCCGCAGGGCATTGCGCCGGGCCTTCTCCCGGGAAAGAGTGGGAGAGAAGATGTAGCGTTGGCCCTGGCTGCGGTGACGGACGTGGCCTTTTTCTTCGAGGATTCGAAGGTGGGCTCGAACCGCAGAATAGCTGGGCGGGTCCGCCATGGCCTTCTGGACATCGGCGGCCGAGGCCGATTCGAGGCGATAGAGGATTTCGAGGATCTCACGTTCTCGCCGGCTCAATTCCGGCCGTGCAGGCTTCGCCACGAATTTCTCCCCTCGGCAGTTCCCGGATCACAGCTGCGAGGCTCCGCAGCTGCTGAATTCTTAGCACCTACGCACCGCCCCGGGAAAGGTTTCCGGAGGATCAAAAAGATTTGTCGGGGCGGGTCCCGATCGCTTCAGCGACCGGTGGGCTCGGAGGAGGGCTCGGACCCGAAAAGGGCCTCGATCTCTTTTTCCAGGGTGGCTTTCATGGTGGGACGGAAGCCCACGTGCTTGGCCACCACGCGGCCCTCCCGATCGACGAGGAACATGGTGGGCAAACTCATTACGTGGAGCTTCGAAGCGACCTTCTGCTTCGGATCCAGGAGCGATGCGAAGTTCCAGCCCTCTTTCGCGAACAGGGGCGCGATCTTCTTCTGGGCCTTCTTGGTGTCGAGGCTCACCGGCAGGAACTGCAAGCCCTGGTCCGCGAAGCGCTCGGCCAGCTCTGCGTAGATGGGCATGGCCAGGCGACAGGGAGTGCACCACGTCGCCCAGAAATCCAGGATCACCGGACCCTTCTTCAGTGCATCGCGCAACCGCACCTTGCCTCCGTCGTGGGTGGGAAGAGTGAAGTCTTCTACGTAGATGGCAGGGTCGCCGGATTCTCCGGCCGAGGCGGGCGGGAGCTGCAGTCCAGCGACCGCGATCATCACCGCGATGGCCAGGGAAAACACTCGTCCAGACATCTCGACTCCTCCACCCGGGTGGGTACCACCGATCTTCGACTGCGCGAGAGCCGGAGGGCTTCGCTCCCCAGATTCTACCAAGAAATCGCTGGGGGTGGACCTGTTGGCAACTGGAAGTCGGAGGTTTCACATTGCTGTGACGCTGGGGTGGAATGGTAGACTGCTCCCGCCGCAGCTTCTACCCGTGAGGAGAACCCATGATCGATCGACGAGGAATCCGAATTTGGGCCCCAATGGCGTTGGTCGCCGGTTGTTGGTGGGCCCATTGCGTGACCGAGGCTCGAGCGGAGGCGTTTTCCGTTCTGGACTTCTACCGCGACGAGATCGCGAGGCTGGTGGAAAGCCCGGGAAGCTCTTCGAGTGTGGCCGCGGGGCTGGTCAATCCCGCCGCTTGGCGCATCCAAGATCACGGGGGCCTCTATCTGGCCATCGACGATCGAGCCCGCGATGGAGATCTCCAGGATTTCCGGGGAGTGATCTCCCTACGCAATCTGGGTTTTGGGGTCCGGCGTTTGGCCCGCGGAAATGCGGATTGGTACGACTACACCGTGGGCCTTGGTTTTGGAACGAAGCACAGCGCCACCGCCCTTTCCTATTCCTGGGTCAAGGGCGCCGACGATGTCTTCGGCGACAGCCAACGGGTGACCGCAGGTTGGATCTACCGTCTTCCTTGGCTATCGGTGGGAACCACGGATATCTACGACTTTGCAGTAGAGCGTCACGTCACCCAGGCCGACCTGGGGCTTCGTCCCTTCGGACCACGGTGGACCTTGTTCGCGGACGTTCTGGCTCACGAGAAGAACTATGACTATCGAGATCTCCAATGGGGCTATGGAGTCCAGGCCCAGGTCTATCCTGGAGTGACGGTGGCGTTGCGCGGAACCGATGACGGTGCCTTCGGGTTCCGCCTGGACCTGGGCCTCTCGAAGCTTCGCCCGGGGATGCGCTACCGAATGGACAACGATGCGAAGCGCATCGCGACCACCGCCTCGCTCGAAGTGGCGGACGGATCCGATCTTCTGCGGGCTCTGGGAATCGGACCCCGTCAGCGACAAGCCGACTTCCGGGGCCGGTTGAGTTATCGCTCCCATCGGTGGTTCGACGATCGACCTCGATTCCTTTCCCTCCTCCAACAGATCGACGAGTGGGCGTCCGATCCCCGGGTGAGCCGGGTGGTGGTGAATCTCTCGGGATTTCAGGCTTCCGCGGCGAATCTCTGGGAACTCCGATCGCAGCTCGCAGGCTTGAGAGAGCAGGGAAAGACGGTGGTGATCTACTTCGATCGCTTGGGATTGCCGGGCTATATGTTGGCCAGTGTGGCCGATGAATTGTGGATGGATCCGCTCGGACAACTCGACCTCCGGGGCATCAACTTCGGGCGCACCTACTACAAGAATGCCCTGTCGAAGTTGGGGTTGGGATTCGAGGAATGGCGCTTCTTCAAGTACAAGAGCGCGGTCGAGTCCTTCTCCCGCACTTCCTTCTCCGACGCAGATCGAGAGCAGTGGTCCGAGCTCTTGCACGAATTCTACGACACCATGGTCGAGGACATCGTTCTCGCGCGGGGGATCTCGAGGGAGGACTTCGAAGGGCTTGTCGATGCCAAGGGAATGATCCTTCCCTCGGAAGCCGAGGAGCTCGGTCTCATCGACACCGTGGGTGACATCCACGAGTTGAATCGATCGGCTGTGGACGCAGTGGCGCGCCCGGGGTCGGATCACCACGTTGCGGCCCTGGGTCGGCTCTTCGGCGACGAGACCTGGGCGGTGGAGGCATGGGGCGAGGTCCCTCGCATTGCTCTGCTCTACGCCATCGGTCCTACGGAGATGGACTCGGGGATCGAGGGCCGACGCCTGTCGAAGTTGATTCGCAAGATGCGCGAGGACCCTCGGGTGAAAGCGGTGGTCCTACGGGCGGACTCTCCCGGTGGCGATCCGCTCCCCAGCGATCTGGTGGCGCGAGAGCTCCGAGAAACGGCAGCGGTGAAGCCGGTGATCGTCAGTCAAGGACAGGTGGCGGGATCCGGAGGTTATTGGATCTCGATGTACGGACAGCAGATTCTGGCCTCTCCCCTGACCGTCACCGGATCGATCGGTGTGATCAGTGGTCATCTCTACGATGACGGAATCGGCGAGAAGGTAGGGATGGACTACGACCACGTGCAGATCGGCCGGAGTGCAGATCTCGAATCCGGCCCCACCGTTCCCCTGTTGGGATTCCAGGTCCCCCACCGACCCTCGACCGAGGCCGAACGGGCACGAGTCGAGGAAGTCATTCGTGATCTCTATGACGATTTCGTGGCCAAGGTTGCGGAGGGTCGATCCATGAGTGTGGAAGAGGTCGAGGCGGTGGCTCAGGGCCGAATCTACGGAGGTCGGGCCGGCAAGGATCACGGACTCGTCGACGAGATCGGAGGATTGTGGCAGGCATTGCTGCGCGCGAAAGAAGCCGCGGGATTGGCGCCGTGGGAACGGGTGCAATTGGTGACCGGACCGAGTTTGTCTCCGCTGCCGTCTTCTCTGTTGCAGCCCAAGATCTTCGGGTCGAGGATCGATCTCTTGGGATCTGCCGACAGCCGAGTGATTGCAGTGGACGGCACCCCTGCGCCGATTGCGGCAGATGCCATGGTATCGTTGGGATTCTCTCCGGACTTCCTGTCGAAATTGTCGGTTCTCGAGCGGATCTACCTGCAGCAGATGGGATCGAGGCCGGGCCAGCCCATGACCCTGATGCCGCCGATGGGGCTTGGATCGCTGTTGGTCGATCTGGACTGAATCACCGCGGGGGTGGTGACCTCTCTCCGGCCGCGCGGAGGCCGGAGAGAGGGGTCGGAGCCCAATTTCGACTCGATCTGCGCCCGAGCGGACGATTCGTCTCTTCAGTACTCCATCTCCGGGGTCACGACCTGGACTCGGACTTCCGGAGGAGTCTTGGTGCGGTCGATGGAGACGATCTGCGCGGTGACCTCTTCTCCGACTTCGTAGAATTCCCCCGCATCGGGAACGAAGCCCCGGTTCATGTCCTTCACGTGGAGGATAGTCTTGGCGTGTTCATGGAGGTCGAGAAAGACTCCGTATTTCTTCACCGCTTGAACACGCGCCCGGATGATCTCTCCCTCTAGGGGGAGATCGATGTCCTCGGGATCCGGCGGCTGTGGCGCCACTCGGATTCGGGGAGCGGGAACGAGCTCTGGAGCATCTTCGAAGTCCTCGTCGTAGTCTTCGTCGAAGTCCTCGTCGTCGAAGTCGCCGTCGTACTCGGCCTCTTCGCCCTCGATTTCGTCGTCTTCGTCGAAGTCCTCGTCGTAGTCTTCGTCGAAGTCTTCCTCCAACTCCTCGCCGGGCGCGCCCACTGCGAACTCCTTCTGCCGACGGTCGGTGGCCTTGCGCTCGCTCTCGATGTGTTCGCGGATTTCTTCGAGCTCGAGGAAGTTCACACCCACGCTCTGTCGGAGTTCCATCGACACATTCTGATGAGTCGCGGCCACGATGACCCGTCGGCCCTTGGCTCGCAATGCCTCGACGAGGGGCACGAGGTCGCTGTCACCGCTGACGAAGACCGCAGTGTCATAGAGATCTGCCTCGCTCAGAGCATCGATCGCGATCTCCATGTTGAGATTTCCCTTGAGGGTTACTTCTCCGGTGCTGCGGTCGACGATCTTCTTGAGCATCTTCTTGCGGACCGCGAAGCCGGCCAGGGTCAAGTGGTGCAAGAACTTCTCTTGTTCGATTCCCGGAGCCATCCGATAGGACTGGTACCATCGTCCGGACACCAGCTCGCGGCCGCGCCGGAAGTAGCTCAGGAAGTTGGGCCAGTCGATCCACCAGCCGAGCGCGTCCTTCTGGGCGAAGTACGCATTGGAGCCGTCGACAAAAACGGCAATCCGTTCTGCCATGATCTACTCCTGATAGATTGTCACTTCGGATCCCGGGATGATCCGCAGTGTGTGATTCCGATCGTTTTCTGTCCCTACAGTCGAAGCTCAGAGCCCTGCTCAAGATCTGGACAGTGGCATTTCGCGCTCGTTGGGAGCCGCAGTTTGTGCGATTGCCGGAGGACCCCTGGAGCCCGGGGGGAGATCCGGCGCGGGAGCGAAAGCCTGGCCCGAAGCTAGGAGACTTCGATGAATCCGCCAATGGCCGCCTCGACTTCTCCGATGACCGCCGCCTGGGAGTATCCCGCCCGGTGCAATTCCCGGAGCATCGAATCGCAGTCGGTGGGATTCACGGAGAGCAGCATCGGACCGGCGGTCTGGGGATCCTGGAGGAGGTCTAAACCTTTGAAAGACAATCCATTGACTGCTTTGACGCGCTTCTGGGTGTGGGCCGCATTGGCCTTGGCTCCCCCGCAGAGAAAGCCCTGGTCCAGGGCCCATCGCGCCCCTTCGAGGGCGGGGATCTGGTCCAGGATCAGGCGTGCTCCCAGCCCGCTCGACTCGAGCATTTCACCGAGGTGTCCGAGGAGTCCGAAGCCCGTGATGTCGGTGGCGGCGTGGACCCCATGGGAGAGCGCCACCGTCATGGCCTCCCGATTCGATTGGGTGAGAGCGGCGATGAGCGCTTGGTAACGAGAATCGTTCTCGTCAAGGGCTCTGGCCTTGAACGCGGTGGCCAGGGCCGCTGTTCCGAGGCCCTTCACCAGGAGGAGGGCGTCGCCGTCCTGGGGCGTGTCATTGCGGACGATCCGCTCCGGATGGACCTCCCCGATCACCGCCAGACCGAATTTGACCTCTCCATCCTTCACACTGTGCCCGCCAAGGATCGGACAGTCGGCCTCGTCGGCGCAGAGTTGTGCTCCGTGGAGAATCGCCCGTGCCGATCGCGGGGGTAGTTCGGGGCTGAAACAGCTCACATTCAGGGCCATCAAGGGGCGTGCACCCATGGCGTAGACGTCACTCAGTGCGTTGTTGGCCGCAATGCGACCGAAGGTTTCGGGGTCGTCGACGATGGGGGTGATGAGGTCGACGGTGAAGACCAGGGCACGTTCGGTATCGAGACGGTAGACGGCGGCATCGTCGTGCGAGTCGGCTCCCACGAGAACATTGGCATTTCCCCGCCCGAAGGGGAGGCCCTCGAGAATCTGCTCCAGGTCCCCTGGAGCGATCTTGGCCGCTCAGCCCGCGGCGGCCGCGAATTGCGTCAGGCGAATGCGCTCGTGGTCGGTCATGATCCCCCCCTTTCGCCGGTGAACCCGGTCAAAATGTGAATTGATCTTCGAATACGAAAACGGTCTCGTTGGCGTCCGTGCGCGCCCACTCGAATCGGTAGTTGCGGGTTCCGAAGTTGAAGTGGAATCCGCCGCCATAGTCCCAATGGGGACGCAAGTCCCCGAGGGAAGTGCCCCGGTCAGCCGCCTGACCCCAGTCGTGGAAGAGGTGGACGCCGAGGCCGATCGCCTTGCCATCGCGCAGGGGGAGGACGTAGATCGGCCGCCGCAGCTCCAGAGTGCTCAAGTAACTCTGGTCCCCGCGCACTCCACCGAAGTCGATGCCTCGGAGAGACATGGGTCCACCCAGATAGCTGCGCTGGTAGAAGGGGAGGTCCGAATCCGCGAGTCGCAGTCGACCGCGGCCGCTCAGGATTCCGGCCCAGGGCAGGGGATGGAATCCGCGCACATCGATTTCGGTCAACGCATAGTCCTGCCCCGTCGCGGAGTTGGCGAAGCTCTGGGAGGCGAGGAGATAGAGACCCCGGGACGGATAGTAGCGTTGGTTTCGGGAGTCGTGTTCAAGGGCGAAGCGCACGGAAAGGTCTTCGCCCAGGAGCCCCCCGAATCGCGAGGGCTCGATCTCGAAAGAGGGGGCGCCGTCGAAAGCCTTGATGTGAGTCCAGTCGACATCGGTCCTCATTCGGACCCAAGGCCCCAGGTCCCGCCAGAGTCCTCCGTGGAATCCCCAGGACCGATAGGAAAAGTCATCGTATTGCCAGTCGTAGCTCTCGATGTGGGCCCCGAATTCCACTCCCAGATCCGCGCGGCCGAGGACATGAGGGTTGAGCCACAAGAGGTCGAGGCCCCGTTTGGCATCGAGCGTGGCCCGCAGTGCCAGGGTCTCGGCTCTTCCGGTGAGGTTGACCATCCCCACCGTGAGATCGCCGAGCCACCCGTCGTAGCGCCGCTCGTAGCGCAGGCCACTCGACCACCGGAAGCGCGAGTCCTCGACGACTTCGATGTCCAGAGCCATCTTGCCCGGACCTTCCGAACGAGAGTCGATGTCGACATAGGCGATGAAGGGAAGAGCATCGAGGCGCTCGCGGATCTCGGGAATGAGGGTGGAGGAATAGGGATCGCCGACCTCGACTCCGGCCGCACGGCGCAGGACATATTCCTTGGTGATTCGGTGACCGTGGAAGCGAATGGCCGAGACCTGGCGTTGGCCGTGCTTGGCGAGAAACGGATTCTGGGCAAAGGCGGGTGCAGCGATCCCCAGGACGACCATGATGGTCAGCAGAGCGCACGGCCGGCGAGTGCGCATCGATCGAGATAGCAAAGCGGCCTCCTCATCCTCGGGGGTCCCAGGGGCGACCGGGGCAGTCTAGCGTGGGGTGGGGATGGTGGCCAGAGGTGGAGTCTCGACTCGGGAGGACGAATGTTCCCTCGGCTCGCGGTGGGAAAGCACGAACTCGATCTCCTCGAGGCCCAGTCCGACTTCGGCCAGGCCTCGGGCGACGAATTCCGCTCCCTGATCCGCGGAGGCCTCGGTCCGGCGGAGGCAGTCGGCGGCGAGGGCGCAGCTCACTCTGCGAAACTGATCTTCGGTCAGTTCCTCGGTATTGCGAAGGAAACTGGCGTAGAAACGACCGGGGCGTTCGATGTGAGCCCGAAGCAGGGCGGGGGGATCGGAAGGAATCTCCCAGGTGGGCAGAGGACCGGTGTCCAGGACCACCATCTGGTCTTGGGGGCCGAAGTAGTGCATGCGCGACGCAATGGCCTGCAGATCTGCGCCTTCGAGGCCGGAGCGATCGGCGATCTCCTCGAGTCGGAGGTCACCGCGTTGTTGACCGAAGTCGAGAACGTAGATCCAGTGGCGAGCGGGAAAGAGGGTGGCCGCGAGCTGTTGGTCGGAGAAGATACTGACCACCACTCCCTCATCGACTTCGATACAGAACAATTGGCCTCTCCACTCGTGCAACGGGCGGGGGCGAAGCCACGGCGGGCCATCGAACCAAGGGCTGTAGTGGAGGGTGTTCATCGTTTCGACCTTCCTCGAGGACTGTCCTGGGGCCGAGACTTGGGCCGGGGGGCGTGCCGGGTGGAGTCCGAAGAGTCCAGCCCGCGCAGGAGTCGATTCCGGCGGCGAAGTTCCCGACTGAGTCGACGCAGGCGTCGTTGGAAGTCCCCGGCGTGAGCGTCCAGCCATTGGCAGGGACCGCTGGCCGGATTGAGGTGGCTGAGGTCGCCGATGGCGGATTCCACGGTGTGGAGAATCTGACCGTCGGAGACCTGCAGGCGCTGGCGGCCCACCTCGCTATTGGGGTCGAAGGCCGGGGCACGAAAGGCATTCAGTTGTTCGAAGACTTCGCTGATCCGCTCGAGCAGGGTGTCGATGGCCTGCGCGTCCTCGTGGCTGAGGGGGACGGAGGGGTGTTCGGCCAGGTCGAGGAGCTGATCTCCCCATCCTTTGGCCAGGCGTCCGAGGGCGATGCGATAGTCTGCCTCGAAGTCCTTGATCGATTCCGGACTGGAATAGTCCTGATAGTCGGGGACGGTGTCGAAGAGTTCGACCAAATCGCTCGAAACGATGGTGGCGCTTGCGGACATGTTGTTTCCCGTAGTTGCACGTGCTGACCGCTGGGGTCTCTCATGGCCTGGTTGGGGCCTGGAAACCCTTGTGTTGTCTGTAGTTGCGATGGGCAAAGACCGCGCCAGATTCTCAACCGAAGGGCCCACGCCGAAGCGTGGGCCCCTTCTTGGACCGGTTGAGAACAACCGCAGCGAGCCCGATTCCTTTGGTTGCGATCTCTACCGGTCCAAGCCGATCCGGATGATTCCCGAGGATTACTCGACGTTGATGCGCCGCGGCAGCGCTCGCTCCTGCTTGGGGACGGTGAGCCGGAGCACGCCGTCGCGGAGTTTCGCCTCGATCTTGTCGGCATCGATCTCGTCACCTAGAGTGAACTGCCGCACGAAGCGTGCACTCGCCGAGCGCTCGCGACGGAGGACTTGCAGATCGTCACTCTCTTCGAGCTTTCTCTCGGCTCGGATGCTGAGAACGCCGTTCTCGACCTCGATGGTCAGGTCCTTCTTGTCGACTCCCGGCAGATCGGTCTCGAGGACGTAGTGCTTGTCGGTCTCGTAGACATTCACGCGGGGACGCAGAAGGATCTGCTCCATCGCGGGGGAGTCGACCTTTCCGAAGTCGCTCCGCCACAGTTGGTCGAAGAAGCGGTCCATCTGGTCCAGGGGCGCCAGAGCGGTCATGAGGCTGGTCATTGGCATTCCTCCTGAGGGAAACTTGGCCTGTGGTTTGCGGTTCTTGCGTCTTCGGAGGCGGCCCTTGCGCGCCGCCTTCTGCCGGTCCCCTTACAATCGAGAGGCCAATGGGTCCACGTTCGGTCGGAGGTCATTCAAGTTGTTGAAAATAAATAACTTGTTGTTGATCGGAGCGTGCTCGGGTCCGCCGGCGGTCTGCCACGGGATTCCCGGCGGGGACTGGTTACTGACAAAATGACAGTCATTTCCCGGAAATATTGGGTTGTTGTGGCAGTGATGTGTCAGACTCTCTGTTGGGGTGAGCCGGGCAATGCGGGGGAGATGCCGGTGGTGCGGCAGGTGGAGCTCCATCGCCAGCCCATCTTCTCCGCCGCGGATCGGGCTCGCTTCAAGTGGCTCCCCTTGGCTTGGGTGGATCGCCTCCATGTGGACACCCGCGAGTCGGTGATCCGGCGCGAGCTGGTCTTCGAGGAAGGTCAGCGGGTCACTCAGGAGCAAATCGACGAATCCGCCCGGAAGTTGCGAGAGACGGGTTTCTTCTCGGACGTCGAGGTCCAGACCATTCCTGTCTCTGCAGACAGCGTCGACATCCGGATCCTCACCCGGGAGCTCTGGACCACGGCCGTGGATTTCAGCTACGAGAAATTCGAAGACGAGAAACTGTGGTCCTTCCGGCTCCGGGAGCGGAACTTCCTGGGCTCGGCGCGGTCCTTCGACATCGGACGGTCCCAGGACCTCGACCGGGCTTCGTGGAGTGTGGGGGTCGGAGATCGCCAACTCTTCGGCGGACGATGGCGGGGCAATTTCTTTCGGGCGAGTGCGGACGACGGACAGAGCTTCGGTTGGTCCCTGGCTCGGCCCTTCTTCGAATTGACCGATCGGCACCAATTCAGCAGCCGTTATTTTCACGGAGGCATCGCCCCCCGCTACTACCTTTCACGGGGGCGCTATCTTCGACCCCATCTCGACTACACCGAGCTCGAGGTCTTGGCGCAGAGTCGTTTCGCAGTCCACGCGGAGGCAGTGTGGCGATGGGGCATCGGATTCGCGCTTCGGCATCAGCGATTCGAATCGCTGCGGACCCTGGAGATCCTCGATCCCAGCGGCCCCACCGGGGAGACCGGGTCCTTGCCTCTCGATCCCGAAGAGAACCGACGGTGGCATACGCCCCTGCTTTCCCTCGAGCGCCAAACCCGCAAGTACGTGCAGACCCGCTATCTCTTCGAGATGGGGAGAGTGGAGGACATCCCGATTGGTTCGGACTTCGAGCTGCGCCTGGGCTGGACCACGCGGGCGCTCTGGAGCAGTGAGAGCGGACTCTACTTCAAGGCCAGCGAGCAGTTCTTCGCCAGCCATGGAGGGGGAAGTTTCGATCGGGTGGAGATTTCCGCCGGGGGACTGCTCCGGGGAGACGATGTCTCGGACGCTCGAGTGCAGGCCCAGCTCGCGATCTACCGTCCCCTGGGGAGCAGCACGGTGGCCGCGGCCTCGGTGCTCGGAGCCATGGGGGCGGAACTCGAGCGCCACCGGGTCTTCATCCTGGGTCTCGAGTCCGGTCTGCGGGCCGCACGATTCCGGGAACTCACCGGGGACCGGCTCCTGCGAGGCAATATGGAGTTGCGGTGGGTGCATCGACCGGGGTGGTGGGGATTCGTGACTCCGGGACTGGCGGCCTTTGGCGACGTGGGAACGGCGTGGTTCGAGTCGGAACGCGATCTGAGCAGCGGAGATCTGCGAGGCGCGATCGGGGTGGGGATGCGCCTGGGCTTCAACCGCGCCGCCAATGAAGTGCCGATCCGCGTGGACCTCGCGTGGCCCCTGCTGTATCCATCGGAGCAGGGAAGCCCAGTGCTGAGCATCGGTACCGGCCATGTGTTCTGATCCTCGTCGCCGAACCGACTCGCGGGAAGATGGGTCGAGATGAGCACCAGTCGCACCATCGTCAAGAGCAGCCTCTTCCTGGCGGTGGCCCACGGAGCGTCGAAGTTCTTCAGCATCGCTCTCACCGCCATCGCGGGTCGGACCCTGGGCACGACGGGCTTCGGGATTTACGCCATCGGGACCTCCATCGTCGAAGTGACCCGGGTCATGGCCGCTTCCGGACTCGACTTCCTCGTGGCTCGAGAGGTAGCCGCGGACTCCGGACGCGCGGACCGTGTCGCCTCCAACGCCAGCCTGATCAAGGTCATCCTCGCGGTCTTCGCCTACTTCGCGATGGTGGGGTGGGTCATCGCCCTCGACTATCCCGCGGGAGTTCTGGCGATCACCTTGATCGTGGGAAGCGCCGTCTTCTTCGAGAATCTCAGCGATGTCGTCGACTCCGTCTTCCAGGGTCGCGAGCGCATGGAATTCATCAGCCGCACCTTTTTGGTGACCGCGATCTTTCTCTTCGCCAGTGGGAGTGCCGCCCTGTTGGGAGGGCTTGGCCTGCTGGGCTATGCCGCCTGCTTCGCTCTCAGTTTCGTTCTGCGATGGCTTCTCATGTTGCGTTTCGCACGCCGCACCGGCTTCGTCCATCTGAGTCTGCGCCACATCGATCGCAGCGAGATGGGCTACTTGGTCCGAAATGCCGCGCCGCTCTTCGGGGCAACGGTTCTGTCCTTGCTCTTTCACCGCATGGACATTCTGATGCTCGGGAAGATGGCCACTCCCGAGGAGGTGGGCCTCTACACCGCCGCGGTGAGGATCATCGATGTGTTGGTGCTCGTGCCTCGTATCTTGGCCACCGCGGTCTATCCTGCATTGCGCCGGCACCGCGACGAAGACCCCGCCAAGATGAGGGAACTCGTGGCCGAGTCCACTCGACTCACGCTGGTGGCCTGTTCGGTGGTCGGCCTCGTGACCTGGATCGTCGCGCCCTTCGCGCTGCGGGTGACTCCGGGTCCGGAATTCGTTCCGGCCGCCTTCGTATTGCGGGTATTGAGCTGGGGAATTCTCTTCCAGGGCGCGGCCCACCTCGGGGCCCGGATGCTCATCGTCGTCGAGGCCGAGCGCGACGTCTTGTGGGTGGGGTTGGTGTCGATGCTCACCAATTTCGGATTGAACTGGTGGTGGATCGGCATCTGGGGCAAAGAAGGAGCGGCCTTCGCCACCCTCACCAGCTATGCCGTCGCGGCTGGACTGTACCTCTTCTTCCTTCGGCGCCGCGGATTGGCGATTCCCGTGTGGGGCAGCGTGCTCACCCCGATCTGCGCACTGGCCATCGCCTGGGCGGCGACGCGCTATTCTCCGGTGCAGACCTCTCTGCACTGGGGAGCGATCTTGGTGGTGTGGGCGGTTCCCCTGGTGATCCTCCGGGGGTTGCGGCCAGGGGATCTGCGGGCGTTGCGTCGGATGGCGGCCGAGCGGAGAGTGGAAACCTAGGTCTGGGAGTTCATTCGTCGGAAGGATCGAAGTCATCGACTTCCGACAGGCTTCCGGGCAACTGTCTCCACCGCGAACGCCACAGGTCGTGTTGACGCCGGTCCCGGTAGACGAAGCGGAGACAGATCCACCCCGTCAGGAATCCTCCCACATGAGCCCAGTAGGCCACCCCACTCAGGTTGGTGTCGGCGAAGAGTCCCGCGAATCCACCCAGGAACTGCAGGACGGTCCAAACGGAGATGAGGAGAATGGCGGGGACATCGATGATCTGGACGAAGAATCCGAGAAAGAGCAAACAGCGCACCCGAGCCTGCGGATAGAGCACGAGGTAGGCTCCGAGGGCGCCGCTGATCGCGCCACTCGCACCGACGGTGGGAATGGTGGAATTCGGAGAGAGGACGATGTGGAGGAGGGATCCCAAGACCCCGCTGCCCAGGTAGAAGACCAGGTAGCGGGTGCGTCCGAGGAAATCTTCGACGTTGTTTCCGAAGATCCAGAGAAAGAGCATGTTGAAGGAGATGTGGGCCCATCCGCCGTGGAGGAAGAGCGAGCTGACCAAGGTGAGGTCCACAGCGGATGGGAAGGGAGAGTGCAGGATCTTCTGAGGGATGGCCCCCCACTGGTGCAGAAACTCTCCGAGTCCCGCGCCCTGACTCAATTCCAGAATCCAAACTCCGACATTGGCAGCGATGAGGACCTGAGTGACCCAGGGTCGTCGCTGCGTCGGGTTGTAGTCCTTGAGGGGGAGAAACATGCTACCTCGAAGTGGCCGCCGGTGCGGCGGGGGTCAGCCGCCGAAGAGGGAGCGGAGCCGCTGGAGGAAGCTGCGCTTGCGGGTGACCTGGAGGGAAAGCGCTTCGGCGTAGGGCTTGGGCCACTCCCGGGATTCGTCGCAGAGCTCGACGCTGAGTCCGAAACTCCGGTGCGGGAGAGGAGTGATTTCCAGTCGATCGAGGTCCGCGGACATGCGGATGCGCATGCGGCCCACGATGGCCGGAAGGTCGGTGGTCTGCAGAATGCACTCCTTGTTGAACTCGATCTGGGTTCCGCCCTCCAGAGCGCTCTCGATCTGTTTCAAGCCCGGTACCGGGGCCCAAGTGATGGGGCGGTCCAGCGTCGCGCCCAGCGGCAGTTCGAGCCGGAACACCAAGGCCGAGAAGATCTTGGTGGAATCGCCGGTGATCCCGATGAAACAGTCGAAGACCTGCTCGCCAGGTGGAAGTTCGAGTTCACGGCTGGTGCCGGTATTGTCGGCGTAGATTCCGACGGTGTAGTGGCCGGGGATTTCGTCGGGGGTGGCATAGGAACTGGACTGCGCATTGGCCGTGGGGGCCCACGCGAGGAGAAATAGCACCGCGCTCCAACAACACGCACGGCCAGGGCGGAAATGAAACAGATGCGTCATCAGGGGCTCTCCAACCGAAGGAATCGAGGGTGATGTGCGAGCCATGCACGGGTTGCGGGAGCCGTGTCGCCGCATTCGCGCAGGCGGTGTGAGAGATCCACGAGGTCCGTGACCTCATCACAATCGTACCATGGACCAGTCTCGACAAGTTCCAAGCGCATCTCGTGGGCGCGGTCCACCAGCGCCTGTCCCGTGCCGGGGCTGCTCCAGGGCAGATCCGAGAAGAAGTGGGGTACGGGACGACCCAATCCGATGCACCACACCCCACCATCAGCCACGGGGCCGAGGACGACGTCGGCGCCCGCGTCGAGGGCTTCGAGGGCCTCGCACAGGAGGGAGTGCGGAAGATCCGGACTGTCGCTGCCGAGAATGACCAAGGGTCGTGGGTCCAGGGCATGGGCGTCCACGAATGCATGGTCCAGCCGGTGGCCGAGGTCTCTGCCGCATTGCTGATGGGCGTGGTGGCGGTCGGGAGAGGGGTTCCAACCCGGGCCGAGGGCGGATTCGATCGAACCTCCGCTGACGAAAAAGTGGAGGTGGCGCGAAGGCTCCTTCAATGCGAGAGTCACAGTGTCCCGGAGGAGGGCCGTATAGAGTTCAGTCGCCGCTCGATCTCCGAGCTCCGCGGCGATCCTGGTCTTCACCTCACCCGGTCGAGGGACTTTCAAGAAGATGCCCAAACTCGCTTCCGACATCGTCCTACCGTTTTCTCCGTGGATCGCCTGTGATCGGCCGGTGGATGGGGGAAGTCATTCTAGCGCATCCGAGCCGGTGGGCGAACTCTCGTCGAACAAGACCTGGATTCTCAAGCGCATCCACTTCCTCCAATCGGCTCCGGTGGAAGTCAGTACGGAACTGTGGGAGAAGGGCCGAGAGTTGCCGTTGGCACCCCGGCAGCTCCTCTTTTCGGCCGACGATCAGGGCGATGCGGTCTACATTCTGGAGAGTGGTCGGGTGAAGCTCTCGCGTTTCGACGATCGAGGCCGTGAGATCACGCTGGCGATCCTCGAGCGGGGGGAGTTCTTCGGGGAAGAGGCTCTGCAGGAGGGACAGGTTCGCGATTCTACAGCCGTGGCCCTGGAGAGGTCCGTGGTCCGTCGGATCGCCCGCCAGGACTTCGAAGAGGCCCTGCTGGCCCACCCATCTCTGGCCCTGGAAGTCGCCCGCGAACTCGGTCGGCGTTGGCTCGGAGCGAAGCACCGTCTCGAGGCCCTGGCCTTCGATGATGTGGCCGAACGCCTGGCTCGAATCCTGGTGGCCTTGGCCGAGGTCCATGGAGAGCACCAAGAGGATGGGAGCATCCGATTGGGACTGAGACTCACGCACCAGGAATTGGCGAGTCTGGTGGTGTCCACGCGGGAGACCCTCTCCAAGACCCTGGCCGACTTTCGGAGGGAGGGCTTGGTCGTCACCACCGACCGTTGGATCACCCTTCCCGACCTTGGTGCATTGAGGGATCGGGCGGGGGACTCGTCATGATCGAGGATTCCCCATTGTCGGCCCTACCGACGATCTGGGTGGTGATTCCCGCCCTCGACGAAGAAGAGTCGCTCCCTCTGGTCCTGCAGAGCCTGCCGCCCGATCTGGGTTGCCGAGTGGTGGTGTGCGACAACGGGAGTCGAGACCGCAGTGCGGAGGTGGCGCGGGAGGCAGGTGCAGTGGTGGTCGAGCAGCTCCGCCGCGGCTACGGCATTGCCTGTCTGACGGCGCTGGCGGAAGTGCGGCGCCTCGGCGCACGGGACGAGGATCTGGTGGTCTTTCTCGATGCGGACTACAGCGACGACCCATCCCAGCTTCCCGAAGTCATCGCGCCACTCCTCGAAGACCGGGCGGACCTGGTGATCGGATCACGAGTGTTGGGACGCCGCGAGAAAGGGGCTCTCCTGCCTCAGGCGCGGTGGGGCAATTGGCTCGCGACGCGGATCATCGCCGCGATCACCGGAGTTCGCTTCACGGATCTGGGTCCGTTCCGAGCCCTGCGGTGGGGCCGTCTCGAGTCGCTGGGGATGGAAGACCCCGCCTTCGGGTGGACGGTGGAGATGCAGCTCAAAGCGGCATCTTCAGGGCTGCGATGCGTGGAGGTTCCGGTCGACTATCGAGTTCGGGTGGGCAAGTCGAAGATCACGGGGACCCTGCGGGGCACGGCCCTCGCGAGCTGGACCATTCTGTCCATCTTGGCCCGATGGAGCTGGCAGCGCAGTCGTCGCCGGGAGGCGGCGGTCACCGCCGACGCTCAGTAGTCGATGCGGTCGGTCTGCGCTTCCCACTGTCGCATCGCTTCGAGGGCCTCCTCTCGCATCAATGCATGCAGCGGAAGTTCACGATCCTCGAGGTCCCGGGCGACTTCGTCGTAGATCTTGGCGTCGTCGAATCCCACCGCCGCGGCGTCGGCCCGGTGGCATCCGTAGTAGACGGCCTTCAGCCGGGCCCAGTAGATGGCCGAGAGGCACATGGGACAGGGCTCGCAGCTGGTGTAGAGATCGCAATCACTGAGTTGGAAGGTCTCGAGCCGGCGACAGGCATCGCGAATGGCCTGGACTTCGGCGTGGGCGGTGGGGTCGTTGGTGCTGGTCACTCGATTCTGACCCCGGCCCACGATCTCTCCTTCGCGCACCACCACCGCTCCGAAGGGGCCTCCCAAGTGTTGATCCACTCCCGCACAGGCCAGGGCAATGGCCTCTCGCATGAAGTCTTCGGGCCGGGTGTCGCCTCCAGCGGTGGTCATTTCACGGCCCACCGCACGATGGTGCGCCATTGGTCCGGATCCGGTTCCCAGACCGGGTCCGTGAGGTAGATCTCCCAGGGGGGACCATTCGGTTCGAGTCCGTTGGCCTGCATGTAGACCTGGAGGGCGAGATAGGCGGTCGAAAGGGAGCGGAGCTCTCCAGCGTGGACCGTGGTCAGAGTCTTGCCACCCGGAAGGGTCCCCACCAGAACCGGGTCCTCTGCGGCGACCTCGTCCTCGATGGGAAATCCGGCGACGAGTTGCCAGGGAGACGGCGGTGGAACTTCGTCCTCCACCGTCTGGATCTGAGGCACCAGGCAAATCGGTGGGCCCGCGGGAGGGATGCCGGCCTCGTCCATGAGCGCCCAGATCTGAGTCAGGGCCTGCTCCACCTGCACTTAGAAGTCCTCGGGAGAGCATTCCACCGCGACGGCGGCGTAGCGAGTCTCGATGCCTTCTTCGATTCGAATGTCGTAATTCATTCGGACACTCACCGGCGGCAGGGAGCGATCGTCGAGTCTTGGATGCGAGTGTAGCCGCATCGCCGGGGGAGTGCTACGGGCGAGTCATCGCCTAGTGCATCTGGGCCATTGTGGGCCGGGAACCGCGCTTTGGGCTTGCTGTTGCTGCAGGCGAGTGCTTGACTGAGGCCCGGAGCAAAGGAGTGGAGCCATGGTCACGTCGAAACCACGAGTGTCCAAACGCCACGACGACTCCGTGGGCCGCATTCAAGACTACGACATCTGGGACTACGACGAAGAGCTGCGTCAGCGCTGTATCAGGGCGGTGCGGAAACTGGGTCGTTGGTTGGAGGACATGCAGGCCGAGCGAGCGCGTCATCCCGACGCCGGAACGACGCGCAAAGTGAAACACGACCCCTTCTACTGGGGTTGATTGCAGAAGGGTCGAAGACTCTCTCCCACGGGTTTCGTCTCGGCGTGATCCGCGTGGGGAGATTGAGTCCGGCGGAGGAGGTGAGGATAGAGCAACCCCTCTTCTGTAAATCGCTTCAGGTCGAGTCGTCGTCCTGGTTGGCGATGTAGATGCGGCCGGCCTCCCACTCCTCGCTGATTTCCATCAGCAGAGCACTCACCAGTCGCAGGACTGACTCCTCGTTCGGAAAGAGCGTCGCGACGCGTGTGCGTCGCTTGATCTCCTTGTTCACGCGCTCGAGACCGTTCGTCCTTGCGCGGCACGTAGCCAGCGGCGTTGCGCTGCAGATGAAACTGGCAACGTTGCCACGGCACGCCCGTTAGACGGGCCCGGAGCGCGGCCTTGAGCCCCTTGTGATCGTCACTCGTCACGGTCTTCACGCCGCGCGTCCCGCGCCCTTGGAGGCCCTCCGGGAAGGACCGCCAGTGCACCTCTGCCTCGTTCAGCGACACGCCCACCCCAAGGATTCAGCGCTTGCCGTCGTCGGCACCAACGCCCTTGGCGATCAGCACAGCGCAATCGATCACACTACCCCATGGCGGACCTTCTCGTAACGAGCGTCCAGAATCAGGTGTTTGATGGCGCCTGTTTCTCGTTCGCGCCACGCGCTGAGCTCTTCCACGATGGCCTGTGCTTTTCGCGTCGAGACCCCTTGGACGTACATCTCGGCGAGTGTCAGACTCAGCGCTCGCTCGCTGCGACGGCCGCGCTCAAGGGACTGCGGATAGAATGGAGTGCTGGTGTTGCGCGTCTGCGGAATCCGCAGGTCAAGCTCTCCGACGCGGCTCTTCACCGTCTTCGGCTTGTAGCCATTGGCGTAGCCGGTGCGGTCTTCCGTTCGCTCGTGGGGCTCGACCTGCAGGAATCGGCTCCGTTCGATCCGCATCGCCTCGTTGAACAGGATCTGAATCGCCGTAGCCATCCCGTCCAATTCTCCTTCGACCAGTGCTTCCAACGCAAGCTCAGACAATTCATGCTGCTCGGGGTGGGTCATGTCGCTTGGTCCTTCCTCGTTGATGAATTGGCTTCACCAACAAGAGACCCGACATGGCCCGCCTGCTCAAGCGCTCGTTGCCGAGGCTGCGGGCTGAACGAATTTAGAGAAGGTATGATGCACTAACCTCGTGGCCCGCGACGAACATTCAGCGTTGCACGAAGCACGAGCTCGGGAACCTGCGTTCGGCAGCACTGAAGTACTGTCACGAGGAGATGAAGCGGGACTACCGCGACATCGTCTACGCGGCTGATCTCGAGACGGCCCAGAAGGCGTACGACGCTCTCTGCGAAAAGTGGTCGAAGCTCTGCGTGGAGGCGGTGACGAGTCTCCAGGAGGCCGGGCATGATCTGCTGACCTTCTACCGCTATCCGAAGTCGCAGTGAAAAAGCCTTCGCACGACGAACCAGATCGAGCGGTTGAACGGAGAGTTTCGAAGGCGAACGAAGACGCAGGAATCGTTCAGCAACGCGAACTCGGCCTTGCTGCTGCTGTGGGCTCTCGTTGCCCTCGGTCACATCCAGTTTCGCAAGATTGTCGGTTGGAAGGACATGCCGAAGGTCGCAGAGATGTTGAACCAGGCTGCGTGACGCGATAGCCTGACAATCCGAGCCCGGAGGCTACGTCAGAGAATTTCCACAAGATGCGGGACGGGATCCACGCCGGCCTCCTGCGGGATCTCACCCAATGACGCCGCACGCAATTCTACGATCGATCGAAAGCCGCAAAACCGTGCTGCATGCATTCCTCGTTGTTGAGCCCCCACTGGGTTTCGTCGACAGATAGTGTACGGATCTCCGGACAATGTTCGGGAACCGGGACACATTTCATGTGTGCTTCTTCTGCTTGCCGTCAATAGCAAGACCCTAATTACAAACGATATACCTCATGTTTCGCGAAGCTACATCCGGCGGCATGCAGGATGCAGGTATTCTCCGACGAAAGGTCCTCACGTGTTGGCGCGGGTTCTTAGGCCAGCTCGTTCATGCTGTCTCCAAGAGAAGCTGGTTCGGTAAGTCCTGTGACCAATAAACCAAGGTTCCCCGCGACAGTTACACTCGAAGGGCTCGGTGATCTGTGCGACCAGATATTGGCTGACGGAGCTTCTAAGGATTCCTTGGTTGAGGCTTCAATCAACTCCCTAGAGAACTACGGCCTTCCCGATGGACCTGTAAGCCAAAATAGCGGAGAAATCTATACACGGAAAGCGCCGTAGTTCGCGCATCCAAACCTGAACAGGAGATCTCCTGATGAATTCGACGATTCGACTACGATCGATTTCGCTCAGCCTTTGTCTGGTCACTCTGGTCGGTTGCGCCGCACATGATTCGGTTACCCAGCACGTTACGGCTCCCATCTCAGACGCTTCCGGCGCGACAGTCATGGCCAACGCTCGCATTCATAACGAAATCGTCCACGACATTCTCGACACGTACTCAGTGACAATGGACCCCACCGGTGAAATTCGAAAGGATTTCCCGGCTATTCTGAAGAGGATACATCAGCGCTACCCTGTCCTCTCTCCTCCAGGTTCAAAATCACTCGATGCTGTTGTATCTACCGAACTCCAGCGTTTCAAGACAATCTTCCCGACTCCACACGACTTTGTTGTGGCTGTCAGCGAACGGAACGAAATGAGAGCGGTGGTTATGCGTGCACTCAAGGAATCACGGAGATCCGGTGAAATGACCCCTGCCGTGGGCGAGGAAATTCGCGGTCGACTCTTGGACGTCTACAACGGAGACCGGCACGCAGTTGGCGACGGTCTCGATGAATTCACCCGTTCGACTGACGAACGTGGCACAAATCTAGAGAAGCAGGTTGTCGGTGTATTCGTCGGATCCTATGGGTTGAACATCGAAGAGAGGCCAACCCTCCATAAATACGCTGGCAAGGACTACATTGTGCTCGCTGCTGATACGATTGCGGCTTGGCTTGGAGGGACGGCGGTCGGAGGAGCGACAAGTGCCTTTGTAATGGCGATGATCGATCAGCTCGAGACCGGCGGCTGTTGCGGAGGCGACGGTGCATGGGGCATCGATGACTTGCCATGGGGCTGGTAGCACAGAACTTCCCAATACGGCCCCCCCACCGAATGTGAGGGGCCCTACTTGTTCTTGCTCACGTCGTATAGTATTGCCAGCACAGCTAGAGAACCTCCGACCAGATTGAGCCAGACTCCACCGTGCCCCACGGGGCCCACAAACACCGGGTATGCCAGTAGAAGTGAGAGTAGCAAGATCCCCGCCTTGCCCATGCGCATCCGAAGACCCAAGAAACGCGAGGCGAGGCTCAGGGCAACCGACATTACTGTTCCGGTCAGTATCCACACCATGTGCGAATTCATCGAAGCCTCCCAATCCGATCCTTGCGCTACTGTACACGAAGACAAAGACAAAGACAAAGAGCGATCCTGTTCCACTTGTTACGGGGCTTCGATATTCGCCAGGTTCTCAGTTGGATTCTGGCGAAGTATACTGCCCCCTCCGAGACTGGACAGCTGCTAGAGTAGCAGGGACCAATCATTGGAGGGAAGACGATGACGGATCAGACACCTGAGACTCAGCGATGGACGCCTGCCGCAAGTACGGGATCGAGCAATCGCTTCCGCTCTAGCCGTGGTCCTCGGCCGGAGAGCCCATCAGGAACTGAAAGGGGCTGTCCATCGGGCCCGCTTGGTCCACGAAGCGACTCGCGCTGCGAAGAATCCCACGGGCCATGGCTCCCACGAAGTCCATGGCCACGTCGAAGTCGTCTTCGAGGACATCGAAGAGAGTTTCGTGGTCTCCTCGCAGCACCACCACATCGCCGAGGGCGGTGGCATCGTACCAGCGATCCTGCCGGGCAAGGGTCTCGACACTCCCCAGAGGATAGCCCGGCCGGGCGACGAAACTACCGCTCTCCCACTGCGCCCTGACCTCGCCCGAGAGGAGGAGGTCTAAGTGGCCCGCGCGATCTCCCCGCTCCCAGATCGCGGTGCCCGAGGGATAGCTCTCCTGTTTCAGGGCTTGGGCCAGTAACGAGAGGGCGCCGATTCCGATGTTGCGGAAGACCTCCCCGCGGCTGAGGAGGACCAGGCGCTCGACGACGTCCAAATCACGGGAAGGGATGGCCATCGCCTGGTCGGAACTCCAGGACGAACGGACCGATCCGTCCGCGACATGCTCGAGCAGGCCCCGTTGATAGCGGGCCAACTGCACGATGGTGTTCTGCAGGAGAGCGAAGTGCTCTTCGTAGAGGTCGAAGAACGGATCCATGGCATACTCGAGGGCCAGGGTGTCGACTTCGGCGGTCGCTCCCAGTTCGTCGTTGTCGGCCAAGGCGTGGAGAAGCCCCACGGTGTCGCCGGGGGCGGTGGAGGCGAAGGGCTTTCCCGCGTGGGTTTGAGCGATCCGTCCACTGACCACCACGCACATCCGGTCGGCGAGTTCGCCGCTTCGAAAGACGACGTCGCCTTGGGCGTAGGTCCGTTCCTCGAGGGAACGGGCGATGGTGGCCAGGAGTTCGGTGTCGAGACCGCGCAAGGTCGGGATCGTCTTCATGAAGAGGAGGCGATCCACGGGTCCGACAAAGCGAGCTTCAACCGTCATAGCGCAGAACCTGGGGGTTGGGGTCGTCGAGCAGGGCCAGAGCGCGTTCGATGACGTCGCGTTCGAAGGAGGGCGCGTCCTCTCGCCGGGCCTCCAGGAGGGGACGCAGGGATCCCAATTGGGTCTCCGCGATGTGATAGTACGCGAGCGATCGCAGTCCGAGGCTGGACCGTTCGACGAATTCTTCGAGGAGGGAGGCGAAGTCTCGGACCTCGGCCCGATAGAAGGCCCGGCCTCCCACCAGGCGCTGGACGACGGGAAGGTCATCGACCAGGGCCAGGACCGCGTCGCGGAGCTGTCCGCTCAAGTTCGCTTCGATGAGTTCGGCGCTGCTGGCTCGGTTGTCGGCTCGGGAGCTCGTGACTCCGCGGTGAATCTGTTGCCAGTCCTCCTCAGGGTGCCGAAGTCCCAGCAGGCGAAAGAGCCTCTCGATGGCGTGGTGCTCCTTGCGCAATAGAGTTGTGTGGAGGAGCTGGTGCACGGCCGTGAGCCGAGATGGGTCCTCTCTTCCGGCCTTCTCGAGGTGGAGCTGCCAATCCAGGAGGCGGAAACACCCTTGCAGCGTCTCGAGGATCGCGTCGTCGAGAGGGCGGGTGGGGATGGCCAGGTTGGGATCGACACGACGGAGATGACCGAGGGCTCGGAGAATCTTGAACCGGACCAAGCCGTCGCCTTCGCTTCCCAGTCGATCGCTGAGAATCCGGACCACGGTCTCGGGAGCGAAGCGAGCCAGGGTGCGGGGGATGTGACGTCGAATCTCCTGGGGCAGAGATGCGTCGGCAAGCGATGCCTCGAGGTAATCGACGGCGGCGGGACCCATCGACACCAGGGCGCTTCGGGCTGCGAACCGGATCTGACGAAATGCCAGCATCTGGAGCAGGGCCGGCAGATGGCGATCGTCATGAACGAGCCGCATGGCCAGAGCCACCTCGAGTCGGACGTCGAGGCTCTCGTGCTCCGCGAAGTGGAGGAGGAGAGGGGTATGGATGGCCGCGGGGTTGGTACGGATGGACTTGAGGAGGGCCACGATCTCGTCGTCTTCCGCTTCACTGGCCAAGCTCCGGGTGGCTTTCTCGGCTTCCTCCCCGGTGATCCATTCGGCGGCGACCAAGCCCACCAGGGCGGTCATACGCACGATGGGTGAGGGATCATCGAGAAAGACGTGGAGGAGATGACTCACATCGGGTGCATGGCGGATCCGAACCCGCAGGGCTGCAGCTCGGACCTCCGGGTCCTCATGGTGTTCGGTGCGGTCGAGAATGCCGCCGAGGTTCTTCTGGTCATGGCGCTCGAAGAGCTCCAGGGCGCGCACGACGATTCGACTCGAGGGATGGTAGAGGATGAGGCCGGGGATGAGATGGATTCGTTGCTGCTCCTCGAGGATGTCCATGGCCGCAAGGACTTCGGCGTCGTTCTCGGAGTTGAGGTGAGCCATGAGGGTTTCGAGGGAGGCCAGATCGAGTTCCGGGAAGTCGAGGCGGACATGCGATCGACCTTCTCCCAGCGTTGTCCGGAATAGGTCGAGATAGTGCGAATGCAGGCGTCGGGCCCGGCGTAGCCACATCCAACAGAGGCCCACGACCGCCGCCGAAAGAATCCACTGCGAATGGGGCAGGAGAATGACCGGGACCAACACCAAGGAGGCCAGGGCTTGGCCTCCTCGCTGTCCGAGCACGTCCAGAGTGGTCTTGACGCGGTCGCGAAGCTCGCGAGTGAGGGGGACGTAAAGGGTTTCGATCGCGGTTCGGTGGAGCGTGTGGCGAAGACTTCCATCCACGGACTTCAGAGCCAGGGCGGGCAAGAGGAGCAATGCGGGGCCGAGGATCGCCATCGCGAGCAGCCATAGGGCGGCGAGACCGAGGAGGATCGGCATGGTGGTCAGAGATCGTTGCAGTCCACCCCGCCGAAGCATGAATCCGACGAAGGTCAGTTGGAGACCCAGGGATGCAAGGTTGAGACAGAAGTAGGTCGTGGCGAAGAATTCGGGGAGCGACTCGGCGGGGACGACATCTGCCACGATGCTCTTGAAGAGATAGTCCACGAAGGTCAGAGCCACCGTGGACCAGAGCACCAGCGCGAAGAGGTTTCGGAGATAGGGAGTGTGACGAATGGAGTGAGTGCAACTTCCCCAGTGAAGGGGATTGGGACAGGTGGGAGTGTCGGGACTCCTGACTGGGCCTTCGTCCTCCAAGCGCAGAAGGAGCAGCGGCAGGATCGCGGCTCCGGCCATCAAGGCCGAAGCCACCACCAGGAATTGGCGTGGATCGACGAAGAAACGGGTCAGGACGCTGGCCGTACCCGATCCCGCAATCGCGCCCACCACGCTTCCGGCGCCGATGAGGGCGAAGACCCTTTTGGCCTGGGTCAGACTGAAGACATCCGCGGCGACCATCCAGAAGCGGGTGACCACCAGGGTCGAAAAAACGCCGGCCCACACGTAGATCGTTGCGAGTACCCAGGTTTGACCGGTCTGCGAGAGCCACCACAGACCGAGGGTGACCCCCGACGACAGCCCCAAGGTCATGCCGAGAACCTGTCGATTGGTCCCCCGCAACGGAAGTAGCGCCTGCAGCTGGATGAACAGGATGGCGGCAGCTGCGATGCAGATATATGCCCACGGGAGGTAGGTTGCGGGGAGCTTGGCCAAGAAAAGACTGTCCCGAGCGGTCTCGAGGAGAGAGTGCGCCGCCATGACCGCCCATAGGGTGAGCATGGCTCCGTAGACGAGGCGGTGCTCGCCGGGCCGTACGGCCGAGAATGGATTCAGTCCACCGATGGTCAGCCCTCTGGGTTGGTCAGGAATTCAGCGCTTCGAGGCATGGTTCCTCCAGGTCCAGGTGCCGTCTCCGAACAGAGTCCAGGCGATCTCGTCTCCTGCGGCCCGACGGTTGGCCTCGCGCAGGTCGACCCCTTCCTTCAGGGCGTGGAGCAGGCGACGGACGTAGGCGGCATGGATTCGGTCGCTACGGGCCGGAGGAGCGTAGAGGACCGTGAGATGTCCGGGTGGGTCCGGGGAAGTCCAATTCTCCAGTCGGGCGGGGGGAAGAGTGCGCAGCACCACGCCATGCCAAGATTCCGGGAGAGAGCCGAGCCAGTGGTCGAAGCGTGGTGTTCCCCGAAGCCAGAGAATTGCGGGCGGATTCTCTGCGACCGCGGCGCGCATCTCATCGGGGTCTTCGAGGTTGCGCGGCAGCATGCGCAGCGACCCCACCGCACCGCGCAGGTCGAAGCGGATGGTGTCTGGATCGTCCTCGGCCAGAACCAGGCCGCGGTGGAAGGGGGCCACCAGAAGAAGATCGGGAGCCGAGGGTTTCGCACAGCCGACTAGAGCGGAAATGGATCCGACGGCCAGGAGGAATATTCCTGCAGTGGCAATCCGTCGCATCCTTCTCCTCCCTTCCTGCCGATCTCCGGAAAAGATCCTATGTTTTGAAGGTCCACCGTCGATTCGGGGTGCAGGTCCGAGAATCCGCGATGTTGGCCTGCCTCTCAAGTACGCATTCGCGACCTCTCGGGAGCAAAGAGATCATGACCGCGAGTTCCTACGCACTTTGTCTTCGGCCCTCTGCCCGATCCGACGCGGCGGGGTCGAGCCACGAGAGTCGGGCCCGACTTCTCCGAATTCCAGGGGTGGTCGAAGTGAGCGAGGGCCGTTACGAGTTCGGAGAGGCCGACGAGCACGGGGTGATGGGTCTCGACTATCACGATCTGTCCATCGAGGTCTCGGTTCCACGGCCGTGGGTCCAGGAGCGTGGCCCTCAGGTCTTCGCACTGGTGTTCATGCTCGCCGAATGGCTTCGTTGGGAGGTCTACGACCCCCAGATCGAAGATGTCCTGGTCAAAGAAGCGGTGCTCCAGGGGATGGTGGCCATGCGCCAGGCCCAGCGAGAGGCCGAAGCCCGGGGGCACCCATCACGCCGGTCTTCTCCCGACTAGAAGGCGTCCTGTCCGGTCAAACCACGACCCACGATGAGCGTATGCACCTCGTGAGTGCCTTCGTAGGTGTAGACGGACTCGAGATTGAGCATGTGACGAATGCTGGCGAATTCGGCGCTGATCCCATTGCCACCCAGAATGGAGCGACAAGTACGTGCGACTTCGAGGGCGATGGCCACGTTGTTCCTCTTGGCCATGCTCACTTGGTAGGGCAGGATCCTTCCCCCTTGGCGGTCCTTGAGGCGGGAGAGGTGGTGCATCATCCACTGTCCGAGCGCGATCTGCGTGGCGCTGTCGGCGAGCTGCTTCTGAATGAGCTGTTTCGCGGTGATCGGCTTGCCGAAGACGATGCGTTCGTTGCCATAGGCCAGGGCTTCGTCGAAGCAAGCGCGGGCCGCGCCCAGTGCGCCCCAGGCGATTCCGAAGCGCGCCTGATTGAGGCAGGCCAACGGACTTCCCAGGCCTTTGGTCTCGGGCAGGATGTTCTCGGCGGGAACCCGAACCTCATCGAGCAAGATCTCTCCGGTATGCGAAGCCCGGAGAGACATCTTGTGGTGAGTGGTGGGGCATTCGACGCCCTCGCGATCGCGTTCGACGATGAAGCCCCGAATGTCCTTGGCGTCATCACCGTCGGTCTTCGCCCACACGATACAGAGATCCGCGATGGGAGAATTAGTGATCCACATCTTCTGGCCGTGCAGGATGTAATCGCTGCCGTCCCTGGTGGCGCGAGTCTTCATGCTGCCGGGGTCGCTGCCCGCATCGGGCTCGGTGAGACCGAAGCAGCCGATCAATTCTCCGGCCGCCATTTTGGGGAGATACTTGGTGCGCTGCTCTTCGCTTCCGAATCGATAGATCGGGAACATGCAGAGAGAACCCTGAACGCTGACGAAACTGCGGAGCCCGCTGTCTCCGTATTCGAGCTCTTGTTGGGCCAGACCGTAGGCCACTTGGTTCATCCCCGCGCAGCCGTACTTCGGAGGCAGACTTCCACCGAAGAGCCCCAGTTCGGCCACTTCGCGGGCCACCTCGTCGGGGAAGGTTGCATTCTCGAAGTGCTCGCCGACGATGGGGAGAAAGCGTTCGGACACCCACCGTCGAGTGGTGTCGCGAACCAGCTTCTCTTCGTCGCTGAGTTCGTCTTCGAGGGCGATGAATTCGTCGAGAGACAGGGCGTCCATGGATTTCCTTCGGGTTGGGCTCACACGGAACGGATCCGCCCGAGCATTTGCGGCCCAGTATACAGAAAGGATCGGGACTTCGCCCTCCGAAGCTGGGGTGAGGGATCAGTCGGGTTGTGGACGGCCTCGGAGGGTGGCCAAAATCGACTCGATGGCTTTCGCCTCCACTTCTTCTTCTCCCTGCTCGCAAAGGTAGGTCAGAAAGAGAAGGTCTCGACCTCGGCAGAGGTAGAGTTCCCACACGTGATTCTGTTCGCGCAAACTCCTCAGACTCAGTCCCGAGAATTCTCCCCACTCGGCCGCTTCGAGGGCCTGCGGGTCGGCACCGTGGCGGCCGAGAGCGATGCGGCGAAGCTCCTCCTCTTGGAGGGGAGACTTCGTCCGGAGCTCCGTCAGATGAAGAGTCCCCACGCCATCGGGATGAACCGCGATGACCGTATCCCCTTCTCGCTCCGCGAGCCAGCCTTCTGGCAGCTCCGCCGTCCAAGTGTCCGCAAGATCGAGAGAGTGCATGGGGGATGGCCCTTGGTGGGATTCGAGAGGTCTGGCGAAGATTAGGATCATGGAGAATGCCCTCAGATCGAACTCTTGTCTCTACGGAATTCGACCGGATCCGTGCCACCTCCCGATTCCGACTTCGGGGATCACCGGTCCGATGCTAGGCTGCGGTGCCCCGCGCTCGGGGATCCTGCGCCTCTTTCTTCCTTGGGAGTAGCCCCATGGCCCGTCACTACTGGCTCCTGAAGACCGAACCCGGTGCCTACAGCTGGGACGACCTCGAGCGCGAGGGTCGAACCCCATGGGATGGCGTACGCAACTATCAGGCGAGGAACAATCTGCGGGAGATGCGGGAGGGAGATCTGGGGTTGTTCTATCACTCGGTGGGCCCGAGGGAGATCGTGGGAGTGGTGAGAGTCGTGCGGGAGCACTATCCCGATCCCACGACCGAGGACGAGCGGTGGGTGGTCGTGGATGTCGTGCCCGAGAAAGCTCTGGCGAGACCGGTGTCGCTCGCAGAGATCAAAGCCGAAGCTTCGTTGGCGGAAATGGCGTTGGTCCGTCACTCGCGGCTGTCCGTGGCACCGGTGAGTCGGAAAGAGTTCGAAACCATTCTGAGAATGGGATCGGCAAACTAGAGTCGGCGGCGAGGTCGGTCAGACCTCGACCAGACGATCGAGGACCCGTCGGTCCATCCGATGTCCTCCACCGTAGTGAGTCCAATGCGCGTCGATCCCGGCGATCTCCAGGCGCTCGCGCTCACGAGCGATCCGTTCTTCGTCGAGGTATTCGTCCCGGTCTCCCACTACCAGATCGATGCGGAGGCTGGCGAAATAGGCCGCGTCTGCCCGCAAGTCGATGTCGTGGGGGAGGCCGGCACCCCAGCAGATGAGCCGGACTGCGGCCTCGGGGCGGCGGTGGAGGAGCCACCTTCCCGCGGTGGGAGCGCCCTGCGAGAATCCCAGGACGGTCAGGCGATGGCCCTGGTGCTCGGATTCTTCGGCGTAGACCTGGTCCAGCCAGCGATGACCGTCTTCGACCTCGTCCTGCCGATCGAGACGGGTCATCCAGGAAGCTCCCACCCGCTCGTAGGCGTCGTCGAGATAGAAGCGAGAGAGGCCCTCTGGGGCGACGATCCGGCGGTGGGGTCCGGCCTGCGACGTTAAATGGCGCAGGAAGCGGCTCGCCAGCTGGCCGTATCCGTGGAGGACCACCCACAACTCCGGGGCATTCCTGTCTCCGGCGGCGTAATAGTGGCCGCTCCGAGGGGTGGGAAGGGAGAAAGTCTGGATTTCCATCGAGAACTCAAGTTCTGGGGAGAGAGCCCGATACCCCTGATACATAGCCTTGCCAGGACTATCAGGCGGCCGCGTGGGGCCAGAGTACAGGATCGTGGACGAGAACATCGACCAAAGACTTGGCGCCTCATTGGAATCTCATGCGCGCCGAGAGGAGACGACCGCGAAGGAGCTGGCCCAGCGGGTCCGGTCCGGTGGGATTTTCTATCCCGTAGCCATCGTGATGCTGCTTCTGACTACTCCGCTGCATCAGCGGGCGCCGCTGGGGAGCTGGGTCGTGCTAGCGGGCTACGTGGTCCTCGCTCTTCATCGCAAGGTTCTTCTCCACGATCCGGGCCGGTTCTTTCCCGCGCGCAAGCGGAGTTGGCGTCACCAGCTGCGGGCGAACATCCTCCTGTGCGGTGGAATCTGGACGAGCTTCGTTCTTCTCATCAACTGGAACAGCACCCTCGATGCGGTCTACGCGCCCATGATGATTCTGACGGTGGGGATCGCGGCGGGTGGAGTGATGACCACGAGTTCGGAGAAGTATCTGCCCAAGCTCTACGCGGGGGTGATCTTAGGGCCCTTCGTGGTCCATGGAGTGCTCGTCCCCGATGGATTCAACCTCAGTCTGGCCCTGTACTCGGGCTGGTACGTGGTCTTCCTCGTGGGGCTGGCCGGAAACCTCTATCGGGCAGGGATGGAGGTCTTGGCCTCACACGACGCTCTCGAGACGCAGAATCGCGAACTGGAGATCGCACGCCGCGAGGCGGAAGCGGCCAATCAGGCCAAGAGTCAGTTCTTGGCCACGATGAGCCACGAGATCCGAACTCCGATGAACGGAGTTCTGGGAATGGCCTCGATCCTTCACACCACGGAACTCGATGAGGAGCAGCGAGAATGTGTCGAGACCATCGAAGGATCGGGGGAGGTCCTCCTCTCGGTGATCAACGACATTCTGGATTTCTCGAAGCTCGAAGCCGGCAAGGTGGTACTCGAAGCCCTCGAAATCGAGGTCGAGGGATTCCTGCGGCAGACCCTGGCCCTGGTGTTGCCCAATGCGGAGGCCAAGAGTCTCGACCTGCGAATGACCGTTTCCGAGGACCTTCCCGAAACCATGATCGTCGATCCTACGCGTCTGCGACAGATTCTCCTCAACCTTCTGAGCAACGCAGTGAAGTTCACCGACCAGGGCTCGGTGGTGCTGCGCGCCAAGCCCTGCTACGACGGCAGAATCCGCTTCAGCGTCGAGGATACCGGAATCGGGATCGAAGCCGAAAAACTCAACGGTCTCTTCCGTCCCTTCGAACAAGCGGATAGCTCCACCACTCGACGCTTTGGGGGGACTGGATTGGGCTTGGCAATCTCGAGGCAACTCGCCGAGTGCATGGGTGGACGGATCGGAGTGGAGAGTACTCCGGGCCGAGGTAGCCGCTTCTGGATCGAGTTGCCCATCGCCCTGGTCGAGGGCGAGTCATCGGGCCGGGCTCTGAGCTCGGCATCTGCGAATCATCACCGCGACGAATAGGGCGACACCGAAGGTACATACTACGGTGGCGCCGGTTGGAAGGTCGGCTTCATAGGACACGAGACAACCCAACATCGATACGATCCACCCGGTACTCCATCCTACCAATAGACGATTGCGGATCGTAGTGGCGAAGAGTGTTCCCATGATGCCGGGTACGATGAGAAAACTGAACACGAGCAAGATGCCCGCGACCTTCACGGAGCTCGTGACCACGAACCCGAAGGATGCGTAGAAGAGGAAATCCCACCACCGAACTTTCATTCCTGACCTTTCCGCGGAGTCGGTGTCGAAGCTCATTCGCAGGAATTGCCGACGGTAGATCCAGTGGAAGAGGCCGACGAGTGAATAGATGACTGCGGTCTTCGCAACTTCCTGTGGAGTGACCCACAGAATGGACCCCACGAGGATTGTCTTGATCTGTTCGGCGCCGTGCGGCGCAGAGTTCAGAGCCAGGATTGCAGCGCTGCTCGCGACCGCATAGCTGACGCCGATGAAGGCTTCCTGAGGCACTCCGCGCATTTTCACTCGGGAAAACGCGAAGGTTGCCGCACCGATGAGCGTGAACAGCAGGGAGAGGGCGTAGGCTGGACGACTGTGAAGCTCGTAGCCGAGGAGTACGGCGATCGTGCTTCCCAGGGCGGCAATCTGAGCCAGAGCCAGGTCTACGAAGATCACTCCCCGAGCCAGAACATGAATGCCCAAATAGGAGTGAATCGTCACCAGGACCAGGCATGCGAGGAATGGCAACCACATGATGCTCATGATCTCGGTCATGGTGTGTCTCCATCGGACAGGGCCGCGGTGATGGATTCGACGAGGTGGTCGAAGAGCTTCACCGGGTCGGTGATGGAGTCTTCGCCCTTGATCGAAGCCGGCGCGACGACCAGAATGGCGCCCGTGGATTTCGCGATCTTTTCGACGGAACCGGTTTCGAAGAAGTTCGACATCAGGATCAAGGGGATGTGCTCACCGACGATCCGCTGTTTCAGCTCGTGGAGATGACGTGGAGAGGGGGGAATTCCGGGCCGGTTCTCGACGTAATCCACGATTTCCAGCCCCATCCAATCCGTGAGGTATTCCCATTGAGTGTGGTAGCAAACGATCTTGCGACCGCGGAAGGGAGCCATCTCCTCTTCCCATCGGTCGATCGCAGATCGAAGGCGAGTGCGGAATTCCGCGAGGTTGGCCGAGTAGTCTTCCCTGTGGTCAGGATCGGTCAGGGCCAGGGCGGTCGCGATGGTTTCCGCCATGATGATCTGGTTGCGGGGGTCGAGCCAGTAGTGCGGATTGCCCAGTGGATGGAGGTCTCCCTTGGATCGATCGACTTCGCCGGCCGGGACATCTCGAATCTCGATTCCCACGGACAGCGGCACATTTCCTTGCCCACCGGCTCCGAGCCGGGAATTCCTCGCGCCTTCGACGAGAAGCGGTAGCCACCCGACCTCGAGCTCGAGACCCACGTAGCCCAGAAGATCCGCGTCGCGCATGCGTGCGATATAGCTCGGTTTGGCCTCAAGGTAGTGGGGATCCTGATAGCCCTTGGCCAGAGTTCGAACTTCGACCTGGGAATTTCCGATCGCCTCGAAGAGATAGGCGATGTCCGTGGTGGTGGCGACGACCTTGATCGTTTTTGCGTGTGCGTTTGCGGAAAATGGAATCGTGGATCCAAGAACCAAGAGGCAGGCCACGAAGCGCGGGAGGAGTGTGGTAGAACCCATGATGGCCTCCTAGTAGCGGTGGGCCGGATGCGACCCGATCGTGAAGTTGTATTGCAGGAAGAACTCTCGGAATTGGTCGTTCGGGGTGTGCACCGACGAAAGCTCTGCCCGAAGGACCTGGAATTCGCTGGGGACGAACGCGATCTGCGTACTCCACCGCCATGAGTTCTGGTCCTGGTCGGACGGATCCAGGTTGTCGTAGCGCAGGCCGGACCACCATCGGCGACCGAATTGGTACTGAAGGATCGAATCGAAACCGCCGGAGGAGTAGGATTCGGTTCCGGTCCGATCTGCGTAGGTGTACTCCGCGCGGGCGTGGAAGCTGTGGTAGATGGCTCGTCGGAGGGGACGCCATCGGAGTGTGAATGCCACCGAGCTCAGGGTGCTCGAACCGCCACGCGAGTTGCGGCCGGTGACGACCCCGCCCCCCAGTGAGGCGGTCGTCGCCTCTCCAAGGTCCACAAGGGCAGAGAGGCGTCCGTGGTACGCGTAGTCCTTCGAGCGACTGGAGTCGAACCAGCCAGGAAGGTTCCCGTCGAGGAGGGCAGTGGAGGCCTCGAGATAGAATGAGGTGGGGGCCAGCCAGCTCAGCTCCAATCCGGTGTCCCGGTAGTTTTCGGTGGCGACGGAGGATTCCTGGAGAGTGCGCCGGAGAAAGGGAAGCTGGTGCGTGTGCATCGAATTCTCGATGCTGTACGGGACATAGAAGCGTCCGGCTCTCAATCCGATGCCGTGGCCCAGCACCGAAGATCGGATGTACACCTCTTCGAAGGCTATTTCGTCGTTCGAGAACGAGAGAGATGCATCTGCCTTCGAGTAGGCGTCGATCGTGGAAGTCAACCTCATCTCGACTTCCTGCACCTCGATTCCCTGGGTGAGTTCGTCGGATTCCGTGTCGCTTCGGGTGTCGAGTCCGAAGAGAAAGAGACCGTTGAGACTGAGAGCTGGATTGAACGCACGCGACACCCCGGTGGTCGTGCTCTCTCCCGCTCCCCAGGCGCTGCCGGTAGGGGTGAGGGACGCGGCGACGAATAGGAGGACAGCAGGGCAAAGACAACTTGCCGAAGGCAATCGTATATCCATGGAAGACCTTCCCACGAGGATGTTCACGGTCAGGAGCAGAATGCTCCCGCGAAGATTGAGGCTAGACCGTGAATCCTGTGGGAGGCGCCCGTCCGGCCCACTGAGTGGCGGGACTGCCGCTGGGAAGGGGAGTGCGGCGGGAAGGAGTCGTCGACGATGGGGTGAGAGGAATCGCTAGAGTTTCGAGGGAGATTACGGGCTCGAAACCGTGGGCCAATGGATTGCAAAGGGGACATTCTTCGCTGTGGGCGGAGCTCAAATGGCACAGCGGCAATAGTACCACTGCGACCAAGGTCGCCACGAGGACCCCGACCGCCAGGGATCTGAGCCTCAGTCCGTGCATGGATCCGAAAGAGGGCAAGAGAAGCTAGGGCCTCCTCAGGAAGGTCGAAAAGCCGAAGGAGAAGGTGATGACATCGGTGTCCGCATTGAGAACGCCATTGTCGTTCTGAATCTTGCTGAAGTCGAATTGCATGTTGAAGGACACGTGATCACCCAAGAAGTAGCGAGCACCGACTCCCATGGTGGGGAGGATGGATGCGGTTTCGCTTCCCACCAGGGCTTCGTCACCACTATAGGTGCGGACGCCGGAGCCGAGGTAGGCGTAGGGGGTCACGCGGGACTCGTTGGGAACATTGACGATCAAGCGTCCCCCGAAAATGAAGGAGTTGGACTTCTTCCGGGCGCGGCCCTGGGGCTCGATGCTGGTGTGAGTTCCGCCGGTATTGATCGCGATTTCGAAGACCGGGGTGAGGAAGTAGCCCACTTCGGTGATCATGGAGAACCGAGTCCGATCGCCGTTCTCGGATCCGTCGAGCTGAAAGCTCTCTCGTGATCCGGAGCCCGCGAAACTCCATTCGAAGGTGCCGTGCTCGAGGCGTTCGGCGCGGGCGAATCCTGGGCCGGTGACCACCAGAGAGGTCAGAAGGAGGGCAAAGAGGAGGCGGTGCTGCATCGGATTCCTCCGCGAGAGGTCGTGAACGGGGTTGGGGGCTTCAGGGACGAGCTGCCATGATAGGGCCAAGTTCGCGCCCCGTCCCCCCGAAATCTAGCGCCAGCCCCGATCCCTGCCAGTTCGCGACAGTGGTCAATAGAGGGACCATATTCGCCCATCCCAACAATGGTGTGGATGCACTAGTGTCGGGCACGAGCCATGCAGTGCGATGGCTCTCGGACGCGGCCGGTGGGCGGCCGTTCGTTTTGGTGGCCCAAGGTTCCCCGCCGGACCTGGTCCTTCTCCCTGGCCCTTGGTTCGAAATGGCAGATGACCAAAGCGGTGGTAAGAGAGCGGTGGGATCGGTGTCCCCCTGGGTGTGGGCGCCGGTAGTTCTGCTCACCGCCCTCAGCGTTTGGGGATCTTCCTACTACTTCGCGCCGACGGAAGTGCGGGTGCGTCACGAGATGCACGACTGGCTGCGACCCTCCGGATGGGTGGGACAGAGCGCAGGCATCGTGACTCTGGCCGGTCTGCTCTTTCTCTGGCTCTACCCCCTGCGCAAGAAGATCGGCGCTCGCAAGGGCTTCGGACCCCTCCCCAAGTGGCTCGACGTGCACATCGTGGTCGGTCTGACCATCTGCTACTTCGGAGCAGTTCATTCGGCGTGGCGTTTCGATGGAGTCATCGGTCTGGGGTGGTGGGCGATGTTCATCGTGGCACTGAGTGGAGTCATCGGTCGCTACGTCTATGTCCACATTCCCAGAGGGTGGAACGGTCTCGAGCTCAGCGCCGAGGACTTGGCCCAGAAGCGCCGCCAGCTCCTCGTGGAATTGGCCGGCATCACTGGACTGCAACAGGCTCTGGTCGAGAGCGAGCTGGCCGCCGACCCTCCCAAGGCCTCGCTGAGCATCTTGGGCGGACTCCTGCAGATGGCCCGCGACGACTTCGAACGACGACGCGCGGTGCGTCGACTCCGAGGCCGTTGCCGCCGCTTGATCGCGGAGGGAGCAGACTTCGACGAGTCCGCCCTCGATCGAGTGGTCGTACTGGCCCGGCAGCAGATGGCCTTGTCTCAACAGGCGCGGCTGCTCCATCGTACTCAGACCATCTTCCGTTACTGGCATGTCTTCCACAAACCGGTGGCCATGACCGCATTGTTGGCGGTGTTGATCCACGTGATCGTGGTGGTCGTCGTAGGCTCCACTTGGTTCTATTGAGGGCGCATCGAGATGTGGTGGACGATCGGATTCCTTCTCCTGACCGCATGGTTCGCGTCGCGCCACCTGCGGGAGCGCAGCCGGGGCGTGGTGGTGCCGACCTGTCCGGCCTGCGGAGCCAAGTTGGACGATCGACCCAACCGTTGCACCAAGTGTGGGATTCCCCTTCAGATCTTCGAAGTCGTGGGCGCGGAGGAAGCGTTGTCGGATCTCGATTCCGGGGTCGAGTCTCATGCGGTGGTCCGCTCCGATCTCTGTGTGGGCTGTGGGGTCTGTGTCCCGGCCTGCCCCGAAGAGGGCGCTCTCCGCATGGAGGGGAAGTTGGCGATGGTGGATCTGACCAAGTGCGTGGGGCATGGCCACTGCGCGGAGGCCTGCCCCGTTTCCGCGATCGTCGTCGGAGCGGGGAATGCCCAACGGGTGGAGGTGCCCCGCGTCGGAGCCGATTTTCAGTCGGATGTGGCGGGGATCTACGTGGTGGGAGAGCTGGGCGGGAGGGGACTCATCAAGAATGCAATCAACGAAGGTTGCGTGGCGGCGCGCAGTGTCGCGGCCGAAGAGTTCGAGCCCGATTCCACCTCGGCGCAGCCGCACCTCTATCAGGTCGCGATCGTGGGATCGGGCCCCGCCGGTCTGAGCGCGGCACTCGAATGCAAGAGACTCGGAGTGGATTATGTGGTGCTCGAGCAAGGCTCTCTGGCGGACACGATCCGCAAGTACCCCCGCCACAAACTACTTTTGGCCGAGCCGGTCCACATCCCACTCTACGGGGATCTCTGGATCGCCGACACTTCGAAGGAATCCCTGCTCGCAGCCTGGGAGACCATCGTGGAGGTGACCGGGGTCGAGGTGAAGACCCAACATCGGGTGATCGCGGTGGAGGGCAGAGTGGGCAGCTTCCTCCTGCGCAGCTCACAGGGTGACCTTCGGGCAGCCAGGGTCATTTTGGCCATGGGAAGGCGCGGGAGTCCTCGGAGATTGGGGATCGAGGGTGAAGACTGCGCCTCGGTATTCTATGACATCGTCGAGATGGAGGCCTTCGCCGGACGACGGGTGGTGGTCGTAGGGGGTGGGGACAGCGCATTGGAGTCGGCTTTGGGATTGGCCGAACAAGAGGGGACCGAAGTGATTCTCTCCTATCGCAAGGCAAGCTTCGATCGGGCGAAGGAGCGCAATGTGGCCAAGCTCGACGAGGCCGAGTCTCGAGGTGCCTTGCGCGTGTGGAGAGAAAGTCAGGTGCGGGCAATTCGAAGCGGTGAGATCGACATCGAAGATGGCGGGGGGGTGCACACGCTCCCCAACGACGATCTCATCGTGCGCATCGGGGGCGAAGCACCCTATCCCTTCCTCGAGCGCATCGGGGTGCAGATCGTGAAGAAAGACATTCCCCTCGTGGAGTCACAAGTCGATGCATGAGTTGCGTCGGATCTTCGAAGGACCGGTGGCTTTCGGGCTGGGGGTCGTGATCCTGGTGCTCTGCTTGCCTGGGGGCGCGAGAGCACAGATCTCACCCGGGGAGCTCTCCAGTGCTCACGCGGACTTCGAAGGAGTTCGCAATTGCACGCGGTGTCACGCCGGAGGCAAGGCATCGGTCGACGACCGTTGTCTCGCGTGCCACGAGGGCATCGCCTTTCTCTTGGAAAAGGGGCGGGGTCTGCACGCTCGCGAGGGGAAAAAGGACTGTGCCCGATGCCATCCGGAGCACGCGGGTCGTCGATTCGAGCTGATCGCCTGGGAATCGGATCCCAGCCAGAGTTTCGACCACGGCCGAACGGGTTGGCCCCTCTCCGGAGCCCACGCGAGAGAGGAGTGCCGGAGCTGTCATCGAGCCGACCGTCAATCGCGAAGCATCACCCTGCGCATGCAGGTCCAGGATTTGGCCCGAAGTTGGGTGGGTCTCGACTCGGCCTGCACGTCTTGTCACGCGGATCCGCACGGTGGACGCTTGGGAACGGTGTGCGCCGACTGTCACGGGTCGAGTCGGTGGCACGGAGTCGAGGACTTCGATCATCGGAAGACGGGCTACGCGCTGGAGGGTCGCCACGCCCAGGTCGAGTGCGCCAAGTGCCATGAGAACGGACGCTTCGCATCGAGCCGGCGGGAGAAGGCCGAATGGGTTCTACAGGGACTTGCGACCACCGAGTGTGGCTCTTGCCATCGGGACGTGCACCAAGGTCGCTTCGGAGCGGCCTGCGAGAATTGCCATGTCGTCGACGGATTCGAGGTGGTCTCTCGATCGAATTTCGATCACGCACGCACCCGCTATCCCTTGCAGGGTGCGCATCGTCGAGTGAAGTGCGGACAGTGCCACGATCCCGCGCTGGGAGGGTGGGGAAAGAAGCCATCCTTCGAGAGATGCGGATCCTGCCACGGAGATCCTCACCAGGGGACCGCGACCCTCGGAAATGATTCCAAGGACTGTGAGGCCTGCCACGGACTCCGGGGGTTCCGGCCCTCGACCTTCGACCTCGTCGCCCATGCGGCGACTCGCTATCCCCTCGAGGGCAAGCACCGCGATGTCGAATGCGCGAAGTGCCATCCGCACGATGCGGATCGTCAGCAATGGGGGGAAGCGGGAGTGAAGATGCGCCCGGTCTTCGACGCTTGCGCGTCCTGCCATCGGGATGCCCACGGAGGACAGTTCTCTTCGGGGGGGGGCAACTGCGACCGATGCCATGTCGTGGATGGCTTTCGACCCTCGACCTTCGGGATCGACGCGCACGCAAGTGCGACGTTCCCGCTTGCGGGGGCCCACCAACGGGTGAAGTGCGAGTCCTGCCACGCACTGGACCGTCCCGGCCTCGATTCGGTCGACGCGTCCACTGCGGGCACGACTGGTCTCGTCTTTCGCGGGATCGAGACGGAGTGTGCGGAGTGTCATGTCGACGTTCATGGGGGCAGGTACTCGAATTCTGCCCCCCACGGGCTCCGCCATCGTTGCGAGGACTGCCATGGCACCGAGCGGTTTCGTCCCTCTCTCGTGGACGTGAATCTCCATCAGGGCTTTGCCTTCTCGCTGGAGGGTGCGCACCGGGCCACTCCTTGTTTTCTCTGTCACCCGTCGTTGACCCGAGCGCCATTGGCTTCGACGCTCATTCGCGGCGCAGCGGCCGAGGTTCGGCGGGACTTCTCTGGCGTGCCCAAGGCCTGTGAGGACTGTCATACGAAGGGAGTCCCCCGATGACAACGGGTGGAGTTCGGTTTCTCGGAGGGCTGATGGTCGCCGGGATGGTGATGGGAATCCATCTCGTCGCGGTGGCCGAAGTCGGTTTCGAGAGTCCACACAGCGATCTGGGACTGGCCTGCGAGAGGTGCCACAGCTCTTCGGCCTGGAGCCCCCTTCGAATCGGTGCGGAATTCGATCATCGCCGATTCGGCTTCAGCCTTTCGGGCGCACATGCACGCCTCGACTGCATGGACTGTCACCAGGATCTGCGCTTCTCGTTCACCGGTTCGGAGTGCTCGGACTGTCATATGGATGTTCATCAGGGCCAATTGGGACTCGATTGCGATCGGTGTCACGGATCCAGGAGCTTCATCGACGTGGTGGATCAGCGCCGGCTCCATCGCGAAGAGCGCTTTCCACTTTCGGGGGCTCATGCGACGGCCCCCTGTGAGTCCTGTCATCCGGTGGGCATGGAGGGAATCCTGGAATTCCTGGGCGTCGACAGCGCCTGCGTTGCCTGCCATGAGGCGGAATACTCGGGGGCGAAGGATCCCGATCACGTCGCCAATGCCTTCTCCCAGGATTGCGAGTTCTGCCACAGCACCCGGACCTTCGTGGGAGGATTCTTCAATCACGAACGCCAGCTAGGAGGTGCATCGCTGGTGTGCGCGGAGTGTCATCAGAGCGCTTACGATGCGACCTCCAATCCCCGGCACGCGGATCTCGGGTTCTCGACCGAGTGTCAGCTCTGTCACAACACCCGACGGTGGGAAGACGCAGAGTGCTCCCACCGAGACTACTTCCCCATCAATTCGGGAGCCCACCGTGGAAAATGGGATGTCTGCAGCGACTGTCACGTGAACTCGAGTGACTTCGGAGATTTCGAATGTGTCGGTTGCCATCCGCACAGCGATCGTTCCAAGACCGATGGAGATCACCGCGAGGTCAGTGGCTACAGCTACGACAGTTTCGCCTGTTTCGACTGTCATCCGCGGGGGAAGAGTTGATGCGGGCGTGGCAGGCCGGACTCTGGTGCCTCGTGGTCTTGGTGGGTCTCGGATGGCCCGGAACGGGAGTGGCGGAGCCGGCGACGGCCCGCGTGACCTACGTCACCGCGCGCACGGTCTACATCGACCTGGGGGCGAATGCCGGATTGAGAGTGGGACAGCGACTCGAGTTGCGACGAGATGGCGAAGTCGTGGCCCAGCTCGAGGTGCGTGAGCTCTCTTCTCGACGGGCGGCCTGTAGCCTCGTAGAGGGAGTGGATCGTCCGGTGATGGGGGATTCTGTGGTCCCCCTCGGCGCGTTGAATCGATCCCCGTCCGAAAGCGGAGCCCATGGCCTCGATCCCTCTTCTCGAGGCCGCCGCTCCGGTCTGCACGGAAGAGTGGCGGTCGATCTCCTCTACCTCCGTGACGAGAGCGGACTCGGACGGGATCTCTGGCAGCCCGCGGCCCGATTGAGGCTGAAGGGGCGCCAGGTGTTGGCGAATCGTTGGGATGCGGACATCGATATTCGGACTCGCCGGAGCATCTATTCCGCGAAGGGTCAACCGACACTGCAGCGCAATCGCATTTACAAATTCACTCTCTCGACCGAGTCCCATGGAGTGCGGTGGAGTTTCGGGCGACAGTACTCCACCGACGTCGGAGCCTTCGGACTCGTCGATGGTGCCCAGATGGGTTGGCGTAGGGGATCTTGGGAACTCCAGGCACTCGGAGGAACCCAGCCGGATGGGTTGAACCTGGGTTTCCGGGCCACGAGCCTTCGCGCCGGATTCATGCTCTTTCATCATCACACGACGACACATGGAAACAAGTGGCGCCTGGGAATGGGCTATGCGGGATCCTATGACTCCGGACACTTCGATCGCGAGTTCGTGCACTTGAGGTCACGGTATTCCTCTCGGCGATTCACCCTGGTGGCGACCCAGGATGTGGATGTGAACCGTGTTTGGAAGCATGCTCTCGAGGGAAAGACTTTTTCATTGACTCGAAGCCATCTACTATTGCGCTCGAGGCTGGACGATGCGGTAGTGGTCTTCGGAGGCTATGACAACCGCCGTCCCATTCGGCGCTATCGGGATCTGGAGACTCCGGAGACTCGATTCGACGATCGTTATCGGCAAGGCCTGTGGGCCGGCTTGCGGCATCGGTTGAACTCCTCGTATAGCTGGGGCGTGATGCTGCGAAGCCGGCGCGGAGCGAGTCAGGATGGGGCAGATGCGCTGACCCTGGATCTGCGAGGCAGCGAGGACTGGAAAGGCCGTTGGTGGGTGGTTTCGCGCAGCACGGCCTATCGCAATGACCTAGTCGATGGATGGTTGCAATCCGGTCGTTTGGGGTGGGGCAATGACCGAGGATTCACCCTGGAACTCTTCGCGGGGCTCCGCCACGAGAACGGCAAGGACAACGACCTCAGCGATTTCACCGACCCCTGGTTCGGATGGGGCGCGGAGGCAGAAATCGGCTCGCGTTGGAGCGTGGGTTATGATTTCGAGCGCAGTTTCGAAGGAAACGAGGCCTACCAGGAGCACTGGTTTTCGGCCACTCTCCGACTCTGAATCCCGAGGAACCCGATGGACTTTCCCGAAGAATTCTTCCCCGCGCGACCGTCATGGGAATCCGAGCTGCGCGAGGGCTGGCGTGCGCATTTCGACCGGAGCGGCGAGATCGATTGGAGTCTCTATCCGAAGACCCCCACGCTGCCGCCGTTGAACGGGGCGGGAGTCGATCTTCGCACGAGTCGTCTACTCCTGATCTCGTCTTCCGGAGCCTATGATCCCTCGCGGCACGCTGCGTTTCGGGCTTCGGATCCGCTGGGGGACTACGAAGTGCGGGAGCACCGATGGGAAGACGGGCTTGCCGGCCTCGATTTCGCCCACGACCACTATGACCAGAGCGCAGTCCGGGAGGATCCTGGGGTGCTCCTTCCCCTCGAGCTCCTCCAAGAGGGCGTCGAAGAGGGTCGTATCGGCTCGGTGGCGGAGATCTGGCTGAGTTTCATGGGCTATCAGCCGGACTTGGGGTGCGTCGCGGATGAAACTCTTCCGGAGCTGATTGCCGCCGCCAAGGGTGCGGGGGCCGATGCTGCATTCTTGGTTCCCTCGTGACCTCTGTGTTGTCAGTCCGTGGGGCTGATCGCGAGAGGGCTGGAGTGTGCAGGGATCGCTACCACTCTGAGCTCGTGGCATCCGGGACGAACCCGGTCCTTGAACCCGCCACGAGCAACCTTCACCCGGCTCGGGCGGGGTGCGACGCTGGGCCGCGTTGGAGATCGTGACCAACAGTCGCGAGTCGTGTGGAGAACGCTCGACCTGCTGGATCTCGACGCCCCTTTGTCCCCCCTGCGCCTGGACGAGGATTGAAGGATCGGGCCAAGGGCTCAGACATCCGTGACCGAAACTCGCGAGGCTTCGATGTGACGTTCGATGGTCTCGATCAGGATTTCGCGGTGAATCGGCTTGGTCACGTAGTCATCCATACCGGCGATGAGACATTTCTGACGGTCTCCCCGCATCGCGTGCGCAGTGAGAGCGATGATGGGGATTGCGGTGTCGATCCCTTCGATTTCTCCGCCTCGGATGGCTTGAGTGGCCTCGAAGCCATCCATCACCGGCATCTGTACGTCCATGAGCACGACATCGAAGGGGGGACTCTGGTCGAGGGCATCGAGAGCTTCCTGCCCGTTGTTGGCGACGACGACTTCATAGTTGGCTCGTTCGAGGATGCGCTGGGCCAGCTTCTGGTTCACCGGATTGTCTTCGGCGAGCAATACTATGGTTCCCGGAGCGCAGGTCGGGGAGGGTGAGTTCACCGGGGCCGGATCGAGACAGACGCTTTCCAGATCACTGGTGTGACCGATCCCGAAATCGATCTCGGCCCGGAATTCGGAACCCTGTCCCTCACAGCTGTGGACGACGAGAGTGCCTCCCATCATTTCCACGAGTTGCTTGGAAATGGCCAATCCCAGCCCGGTGCCGCCGAAGCGACGAGTGGTGGATTCATCCACCTGAGAGAAGGAGTCGAAGAGCGACTCCAGTTTTCTTTCGGGGATACCGATGCCGGTGTCGCGGACCGAAAAGGCGAGCCGGGCGACACGATCGTGACGCGCCACCAATCGCACATCCAAGGAGACGGATCCTTGTTCGGTGAACTTGATGGCATTTCCAAGGAGATTGAGCAGAACCTGACGGATTCGCAGAGGGTCTCCCATGAGAACATCCGGAATCCTGTCATCCACTCTGCACCGGAACTGCAGGCCCTTCTCCTCGGCCTTCCATGAGAGGAGGTCGCGCACGCCATCGACGCTCCGGTGCAGGTCGAAGCCGATGGTTTCGATGTCCAAACGGCCCGACTCGATCTTGGAAAAGTCCAGAATGTCGTTGATCACCGACAGGAGCACCTGGGTGCTTTCGTAGACGGTCTGCGCATAGTCCATCTGTTCTTCGCTGAGGTCGGTGTCCAGTAGGAGCTGCGTCATGCCCAGGATGCCGTTCATGGGAGTCCGGATCTCATGGCTCATGTTGGCCAAGAACTGTCCCTTGGCGCGACTCGCGGCCTCCGCGGCATCTCTTGCCTCTTCGAGCTCGAGCTGCGCTTGCTGCCTCTGTTGGATCTCGTTCTCGAGCTTGCTGGTCCGTTCTCGCACGCGCTCTTCGAGTTCATGGTTCCGCATCGCGATGGCTCGGGTGCGGACGTAGAGGACGAGCCAGACCAAGGACACGAAGGCCAGGATGGCCAGCCCCCGGAACCAGGTGGTCATCCAGAACGGGGGAAGGACCCGCAATGCGATGGTGGCCGGAGTGGGATTCCACACCCCGTCGTTGTTGGCCGCTCGTACTTGGAATTCGTAGCGCCCAGGAGGCAAGCTGGTGTAGCTGGCGAAGCGCCGGTTTCCGACCTCGTTCCAGGACTGCTCGAATCCCTTCAGGCGGTAGGCATAGATATTCTTTTCAGGACTGACGAAGTGCAAGCCGGCGAATTCGAACGCAATGACACTTTGGTCGTAAGAGATCTCGATTGCTCGCGTCTCGGTAATCGATCGGTCGAGAAGAACCCGTCCCGAATACTCCTGTCCGACGACAACGGATTCGTTGAAGAGCTGAAGATCGGTGAATGCAACTTGGGGTGCGGCTTCGCTTCGTCCGATGCGCTCGGGGTAGAAGGCGTTCAGACCGTCGATTCCCCCAAAGAAGAGCTCTCCATCGGCACTCTGGAAGTAGGATCCGCCATTGAATTCCGAACTCTGGAGCCCGTGGCTGGAATCGTAGTGACGTACGGCGCCGGTGCCGGGGTCGAACTCCGCCAGACCTCGGTTCGTCGAGAGCCACAGATTGCCGTCCTGGGTTTCGAGGGCGGCATAGATCATGTTGTCAGGAAGGCCGTCATCCTCGGTAAAGTGGAGGAAGGTCTGATTCTTGGGGTCGAGGCGGAAGAGGCCGTTGGTGGTCGAGATCCAGAAATAGCCGTCGCTGGCCTCGGTGATCTGGAGAATGAAGTTGCTGTCGATCTCGTACTTGGTGTCGGACCCTTTGGGGTAGTGGAACCAGCGTTCGGAAGAAGGATCGAAGACGCAGAGATTCACTCCCCCCACCCAGATCTTCCCGTCTCGGGCCCTGGTCAGCGTGTACACGTAGTCGCTGATCCCTGCCCCATTGGTGAAGTCGTCTTCGCGGTAGTGCCGGGTGAAGATCTTCTTCTCGGGATCGTAGTAGTGGAGGCCACCTCCGAAGAGTCCGACCCACATCCCGCCTTGGTCGTCGGGCAAGAGTGTTCGCACCACCCCTGTGGGGAGGGCGTCGGGAGAGGCGGGACGAGGCGGCATGCGCTCGAAGGTCCGTGCCTTGGGATCGAAGATCGTCAGGCCTTCTCCATCGGCTCCCAGCCACAGGTGACCGCTGGCATCCTGTGCGATGGCTCGAACTGTAGGTCCCACGAGAGACTGTGGGTTGGTCGCATCATGAGAGAACTGCTCTACACGACCGGTACGTCGGTCGTAGCAGAGCAATCCGTCACCCTCGGTGCCGATCCAGAGGAGGGCGTCGCTGTCCTGAAAGACCGCCCGGATGACATTGGTGCCGGACCGTGTGGGATCATCGGACTGGAATCGAATGCACGGAAAGCGATGGTCCTCCTGCACGTGCTTGGCGAGTCCGGCGGTGGCGGTTCCCAACCACAGCACTCCGCTCCGGTCCTGATACAGCCGAGTGATGTGATTGTCCGGCAATCCTCCGATTTGGTAGGCTCGTTTGGCGTGCTGGAAGACCTCTTCGCCGTCCGTGCGAATGTTGAGGCCCGATCGTGTGCCGACCCAGAGGGTTCGGCTCGAGTCCTCGTAGACTGCCCGCACGAAGTCGCCGCTGAGAGTGGTGGGGTCGTTGATGTCATGGCGCAGATGCTCCATGACCTTGCCTTCGGGGCTGACGCAGAAGAGCCCACTGCCGAGGGTTCCGACCCAGATTCGGCCCCGCGAATCCTGATGGAGTGCGTCGATCTCTTCCGAACTCGGATCGAAGTTCGCAGCCTCGAGGTCGATCTTCTGCGCTTGGTAGCGATGAGTGTCCATCCGGAAGAGTCCGGCTCTCGATCCGATCCACAGCTGACCGTCGCGATCGATCATCAGCGACAAGATGACCGACGATTCTCCCAAGCTCCCCGATTCCGTTGCGGGAGTCTTTGGAAGGATTCGCTCCACACGGCGAGTTTGGAGGTCGATACGGTGAAGGCCCCCTCCTTCGGTACCCACCCAGAGGAATCCGTCGATGTCTTCGGCCAGGGCCCGAACCCGGCCATTGCGTAGAGCCTCGGGGTTCTCGAAGTCGACCAGAATCGACGCGAAAGTGCTGTGGTCACGATCGAAAATGTTCAGCCCGTCGTTGGTGGCCACCCACATCTGCTCGAGCCGGTCTTCCATCAGAGCGAGGACGTAGCTGTTGCTCAGGCTGGTGTCGCTCTTCTTCTCGTGGAAGAAAGTGGAGAACCGATAGCCATCGTATCGGTTGAGACCGTTTTGGGTGCCGATCCACAGGAAGCCCTCATGGTCTTGGAGCAGGGCGTTCACAGTGTTCTGAGAGAGCCCGTCGCGGAGATCGAGGCGCTCGAAGTTCAGGTGTGAAGCCCGTACCCCGGCACTCGTGGCCCGAGCCGCAGCTCCAATGAAGAACAGGCAGAGTAGGGAATAGCGCAGGTGGCGAGTGGACACAGCTTCGGAGCCTTTTCTTGGATGCAGGATTCGCGGAATCTCGATCGAAGTCTGTATCGGGAGAAAAGGTCCCAACCTTTAGGCTGGGACCTCTCATGGCGGCGATCGTGCCGTGGTCCAGGAATAGGGGACCGGAAACTATTGCCTACCCGTCTCGCTGCCAGTAGAAAGGGCGCAGCCTTCGATTTCCGGTGACGATCTCGGTCAGCTCCGGAATCTCGAAGATTCTTCCGTTGAGGATCACTTTCTCGATGGAGTGGGTGTTGCGGATGTCTTCGAGCGGGTTCGCGGTGAGGACGACCAGATCGGCGAGCTTGTGTTCCTGGATGCTGCCGAGATCCTGGACGAAGCCCAGATGGTGGGCGGGGTTGGTGGTTGCGGTGGCGAGCGCTTCCATCGGGGTCATTCCCCCCATGACGAAGGCCCACATTTCCCAGTGAGCACCGAGTCCCTCGCGCTGGCCGTGCGCCCCGACATTCACATAGACCCCCCGCAGCATGAGCTCACGGGCCTGGGTGGCCGCGTGGATCATGTGGTCGTAGTCCTCGATGGGGGCCTTGACTCGGCGCACCGCTCGGGGTTGCAGGATGTGGGGAGGCACGAAGCGTGAGAGGATGGGATCGAGCCAGACGTCATCCTCCTGGTAGAACCAACGTTCTCCCGAAGGCCCTCCATAGGTCACGATGAGGGTCGGAGTGTAGCCTGCCCCGGTGGCGGGCCAGAACTGCAGAACATCGTCATAGAAGAATTCCGGGGGAAGGTTGTGTTCGAGTCCCGTGTTGCCATCGGCGAGAATGGACATGTCCATGTGGTAGAGCGAGCCTCCCTCGGCGACCACGTTGAGCCCTTCTTGCCGAGCAGCGGTCACCACCATTTGCCGCTGTTCTCTCCGAGGTTGGTTGTAGTTCTTGATCGACACCGCGCCCTGAGCTTTGAGTCGACGAACGTGATCGAGGGCGTCGTCGAGAGTTTCGATGCGGGCCAGATACTCGCTCCGAGCACCGTAGAGAATCTCCCCGGTCGAAAAGATTCGCGGCCCGAGGATGCGACCGGCCCGTTGGTACTCGGAGGCGGCGAAGATGTTGCTGGCGGAATTCGAGGGGTCGTGAATGGTGGTGACCCCGAAGGCCAAATGGGCGAGGCTCGACCAATTCTGTTGGGGGATGACCCCGTGGCTGGCCTGCGGCCCGTGGGCATGGGCGTCGATGAATCCCGGAACCACGCTTCGTCCCGCGAGATCGATGCGCACCGCATCCTCCGGAATGGTCACGTCCTCGGCAGATCCGACCGCGACGATTCGATTGGCGCGAATCACGATGACCCCTTCTTCGAGAACATCCCGGGAATCATTCATGGTGATCACGCGGGCGCCGACTAGAGCCACGGTGGTGGTGGGGCGATCGGCGGGCACCGAAAACGACAGATCCGCCAATTCGGTGGAGCGGTCTTGGTCAGGGACGGGTTGTTTCTCCTCCATCCGGACCGCCACATCGACGGAGTGGAGTTTCGGCCCCACCATCCAGCTCAGCTGAGTGCCGTTCGTCCAGTGGAAGAATTGTCCTCCGGTCTTGGTCACCCGTCGCAACGGGATGCCGTTCTCGGAGGGAGAGAGCTGGATCTCTCCGGAGGGCGGTAGGGGCACCACGTAGACGTGATAGTTTTCACGGAAGGCGAGATAGTTGCCCTCCGGCGCCACTTCGAAACGAAGAGCATAGTCGCTGCTGGCGTGGGTGCGTTGGTCTTTGCCGGAGAGGTCGACACTTCGCAGCAAATGTTTCGAGTCGACGTCGTCGGTGAAGTAGATTCGACTTCCATCGCTCGAGAAGTGGGGATCGCGGCCGTGATCGAGGATTCTCCTCATCTCGGATGACCTGAGATCGACGGTGTAGATTCCAGGATCGACCGACCAAAGGGGGGAGGTCAGGTGTCCGCCGGTGCTGCGCCCGAACACGAGGGCATCGCCTTCGGGTGAGAAACGTGGGCGGAGGTAGTGCCCCGGTTCGGGAGTGATGGTCCGGATCTCGCGGGTGGCGATTTCACAGAGACGGATCTGACCGAGATCGTCGTCATTCCACCGCAAGTAGGCAATGGTGGACGAGTCCGGAGACCAGGTCGGGAAGAACTCGAAGGCATCGGTCTCCTCGGTCAGGCGGTGGGCCTTGCCCCGAGGGAGATCCCGAATCCAGAGTTGTCCAAGGGTCTCGAAGACCACACGCCGTCCGTCGGGAGAGACCGCGGCGAAACGCAGCATCTTGAGGTCGACTCTGTCGGGAGCGACTTCGATCTGGGGTCGCGGCGGCCGAATCGCGGTACGGTGGTCGATGGCCCGGAACGCGATGTCTTCCACCTCCTTCGTCTCGATGTCGACGCGGTGGAAGATTCCACGATTCCAAAAGACGATGCTTCGACTGTCGGGAGTCCAATCCATGTTCGGATAGAGGCCCTGGACCCCCCAGGTCTCCTGCATGTCGTGGTCGAGGTCCTCGACCAGCGTGGACTCCGAACCGCTGCGGAGATCGCGGAGCACCAGGGCCGACTCCGCTCGGAATCGGCGTACGAAGGCGAGGTAACGCCCATCCGGAGAGGGAGTGGGGCGCACCGCGCCCCCCGCACCCCCGGCCGCCCGATCGATCTTCCTGGTCTGCAGGTCGTAACGCCGAATCTGGAAGAGCTCCCCGTTCGAATCGTCGGCGTAGACGAATCGATCCCCCGGGGTCGAGCTCTGGGTGAAGTACAGATAGCGGCCGTCCGCAGAGAAGATGGGCTCGCCGAGTTCCTTCTGGAAATGTTCGCCGGGTCGCTTCACGAGCTGCACCCCGCTGCCTCCGCGCAGGTCGTAGAGCCAGATCTCTCCGGTGCCCAGGGAGCGGCGGGTGGTGAAGTGCTTGCGGGCGGCGATGTACTCGCCCGAGGGGTGCCATGTGGGATTGTTGAGAAGCCGAAAGTCCTCGGTGGTCAAGGCTCGAGGATGGCCTCCGTCGGCATCCATGATCCAGATATTGTCTCCCCCACCTCGGTCGGAGGTGAAGGCGATCGAAGTCCCATCGGGCGAATACCGAGGTTGGTAGTCCCAGGCCAGACCGGAACTGAGGGACTGAGCTTCACCTCCCTCGATCGGGATGCGATAGATGTCACCCAGGAGATCGAAGACCACCCACCGGCCATCGGGCGAGACATCCAGGCTCAGCCAGGTGCCGCTTCGAAGATCCAGATCGATCTCGTGCTTATCTCCCGGGGGAGATTCGACCTTCCATCCTTCCTCTTGCGTCGATGGTGATTCCGCCGATTGGGCCGAAGCCGGAGAGAGGGAGAGGGCAGTGACCAAGACCGCCCAAATGGTGCGCGTAGAAATCATGCTACCTCGAAGATCAAGTCGATGGGGGCGTCCGAGAGTAGGCCCTCGATGGGGGCGGGGCAATGATCGACTCGCGGTGAGGGGGAAGTGGACGGAGAGTCAGCGCATCGCAGACGCGGCCTCTTTCGGCCGGTCGAGCGCCAGTGGCAATGCCTCGACCAGGCGATCGCCGTGACAGGGGACTCCCTCGAGAACGAGCAGCGCACGTTTGCGGTCGAGGCCACCGGCGTAGCCCGTGAGTCGGCGGTTCGCTCCCACGATGCGATGGCAGGGCACGATGATCGGGAGGGGGTTGGCTCCATTCGCGGTGCCGACCGCTCGCACTGCTCGCGGTCGTGCGATTCGGGCCGCGATGTCCCGATAGCTACGGGTTTGGCCGAAGGGAACTTCCAGCAGCGCCTTCCATACCTGGCGCTGGAAGTCGGTTCCGGTTGGTGCGAGAGCCACCGTGAATGTGCGACGTCGGTGTGCGAAATACTCGCCGAGTTCCTCCTCGGTCTGATCGAGGATCTCGCGGGCTCGGCCCGAGCTGGAAGGAGAACGTGGAGTCTGGGATGCTTCGAAGAGGATATGCGTGAGGCCAGCACTGCTTGATCGCAGAACCAGAGTCCCGATGGGGGTGTCGAGGTTGCGCTCGGCCATCGAAGGGTCGTGGTTCCGGTTCATCGCTTCCTCCGGAGGGGTCGAGGTTCGAGGCGCGAGTCTAGCAGGTTTTTCCAGGCTGAGCGGATGATTTCGTGGCGCCAATCAGGCGGCGATCCGACCGCGGAATTTGCCCTCGACGCTCTCCGGAGGGGGGCCTATGGTCAATCTCTCGTTGCGAGACCTGCAGGTGAAAGTCGAGCGTGAAGTATGAGCCACGACCGCAAGTTCAGTGAGGCCCTCGAATATCACTCTTCGGGTCGGCCAGGCAAGATCCAGATTCAACCCACCAAGCCCACCGCCACCGCAAACGATTTGGGATTGGCCTATTCTCCGGGGGTCGCCGAACCCTGTCTGGAGATTCACCGCGAGCCGAACGATGCCTTCCTCTACACCAATCGGGGCAATCTCGTGGCGGTGGTGAGCAACGGGAGTGCAGTCCTGGGACTGGGGAACATCGGTGCCCTTGCAGGCAAGCCCGTCATGGAGGGCAAGGCAGTGCTCTTCAAGAGATTTGCCGATATCGACGTCTTCGACATCGAACTCGATACGGCGGATCCCGATGAGATCATCCGAACTTGTCAGCTCCTCGAACCGACCTTCGGGGGGATCAATCTCGAAGACATCAAGGCGCCCGAGTGCTTCGTGATCGAGCAACAGCTCCAGGCGACGATGGACATCCCCGTTTTTCACGATGATCAGCATGGGACCGCGATCATTGCCGCCGCCGGTCTTCTCAATGCCTGTGAGATCACCGGAAGGGACATCGGAAGCATCCGGGTGGTGATCAACGGAGCCGGAGCGGCGGGAGTGGCCTGCGCGCGCCTGCTCGTGCTGATGGGGGTCGATGCCTCTCTGCTGATGATGTGTGACAGCAAGGGGGTCATTCACGCCGGGCGGGAAGATCTCAACGAATACAAACAGGCCTTCGCGGTCTCGACCGACCGACGGACCTTGGGCGAAGCGGTGGAAAGTGCCGACGCCTTCGTGGGAGTCAGTGTGAAGGACGTGTTGAGTCCGGCCATGGTGCAATCCATGGCGCCTCGACCTCTGGTCTTCGCCCTGGCCAATCCCGATCCGGAGATTCGCTACGAAGTGGCAAAGGAGGCCGTTCCCGATGCGATCGTTGCCACCGGCCGTAGCGATTTCCCCAATCAGGTGAACAACGTTCTGGGATTTCCCTTCCTTTTTCGGGGAGCTCTCGACGTGCGGGCCAAGGGAATCAGTGACCGTATGAAAATCGCGGCGGCACGGGCGATCTCCGCTCTGGCCAAGGAACCCGTCCCATCATCGGTGCTCAAGGCCTACGAACTCGATCGCTTGGAGTTCGGACCCGACTACATCATCCCCAAGCCCTTCGACCCGCGCGTCCTGTGGCATGTGGCGCCGGCGGTCGCCGAGGCCGCAACGGAAGAGGGCATCGCTCGGTTGCCACTGGAGGACGTCGAGCAGTACCGGGACGGCCTGCGCCGCAAGTTCGAGGCGAGTTACGGCCTCATGCACAGCGTGACGGTGCGGGCGCAGCGACAGCCCAAACACCTGGTGCTTCCGCAGGGAGCGGATCGTCGGGTGATTCGTGCCTCACGCCGGATGGTCGATGAGAAGATCGCTCATCCGGTGATCTTGGGAGATGTGGCGAAGGTCACCCGCAGAGCCGCGGAAATCGGAGTCGAACTCACCGGGATCACGGTTCTCGATCCGAGATCTGACGACACCCGCCGAGAGACCTACGCTCAGGCTCTCTTCGAACGGCGTCAGCGTCGTGGGATGACCCTCCGTGATGCGGAACTGGCTCTGCGAAATCCTTATATGTACGCAGCGATGATGGTGCGAGAGGGGGCGGCAGACGCTCTCATGGGCGGGCTCAGCACCTACTTTCCCGAGACTCTCCGGCCGGCGCTCCAGTGCATCGACCTCTGCCCTGGACGCAGCGTGGTCAGCGCAGTGTATGTTCTTCTGCTTCAGGGACGGCCCTACTTCTTTGGCGACTGCGCGGTGAATCTCGAACCGACTTCGGAGCAACTGGCGGAGATCGCGTTGGCGACTGCGGGGGTGGCTCGAGAGATGGAGACGCAGCCGCGAGTCGCGCTTCTCAGCCACAGCAATTTTGGTTCGGTCAAGAGTTCCGAGGCGGAGAGGGTGAGACGAGCAGTGGAACTGTGCCGAGATCTCGATCCCGATCTCTGCATCGACGGTGAGATGCACGCGGATACGGCCGTGGACATCAGCATTCTCCGGGCTCGTCATCCCTTCAACACCCTCTGTGGAGCAGCCAATGTGTTGATCTTCCCCAATCTGACGGCCGCCAACGCCGCCTACAAGTTGCTGCGGCACTTGGGATCGGGGGAGTTGATCGGGCCGATTCTGACGGGATTCTCCCGCCCGGTTCATGTGCTCCAGCGTGATGCGGAGGTGGGGGATATCGTCAATCTCGCGGCCATCGCGGTGCTCGAGGCCCAGCGCTCCGCCGAGTCTGCAGATTAGCCGCCGATCTCGGTGCATCTTTCTGATAGAATGCTCGGACGACACACCCTGACTCGGTCCCTTCGAGGTGAGCTATGCGCTGGAATTCCCTTCGTTCTCCCATTCTATTTCTTTTCGCCTTCAGCCTGGGGCAGGTCTCGGTGGCTGCCGCGGCGCCGGTCTACTGGTCGGATGTTCCCGCGGCCTTGGTGGCGGAAGTGCCGGCTCCTTCGCACTTTCGGGCTCTGACAGTGGACGTGGACCGAGTGGCTGCGTTGTTGGCGCAGGCGCCCCGAACCCCCTCGGTCATCGACCAAGGCCTCGAGATTCCATTGCCGGCTCCCGACGGTGGAATCTTCCACGTGCGAGTGGTCGATGCGCCGATTCTCTCTCCCGAGTGGCAGGTCAAACGTCCGGACTTGAAGACCTATCGGGGAGTGGGGGTAGAGGATCCCTCGGCTCGAGTGAGGATCGGTGTGAGCGAGAACGGTTTCCACGCCTTGGTGCGTACCACCAAGGGCAGCTGGAGCGTCATGCGTCAGCCGAGTCTGGATCGAGGTCAATGGATGTCGGCTTACGACCGTGATTTCCAGGCAGTCCGTTTTGGTTGCGGCGTCAGCGACGCGGAGCACTTTCGGTCGGATGCCTCCATCACGAATCAAAAGAAGGCGCTGGGCGAGTCTCTGGTGACCTATCGGATTGCGATGACCGGTACCGGTGAATACACGCAGTACCATGGTTCGGTGGCGGCGGCCGAGGCAGACCTGACCGCTTTCGTCAACTCCGTCAATCTGGTCTACGAGAATGAACTGGGCGTCACTCTGCAGATCGTCGATCTCAATGTATACCCCGATCCTGCCACGGATCCCTTTTCCAATGGGACCGTTCTCGATGGGACGACTCTGGCCCAGAACACCAGCGCGCTGAATGCCAAGTTGGGCAGCAACGGCTATGACGTGGGGCATGTGATCAGCCAGTCGCCAGGTTCCGGAGCCCATGGTCTGGCCTATGTGGGAGTCCAATGTGTCGCCAACTTCCACGGAGGAGGAGGGTCGTTCGGATCTCTTCCCGTCGCCGGTGCCCTCTCCGATGTGGTGCTCCACGAACTGGGTCATCAGCTCGGAGCCACGCATAGTTTCAACAGCGAGACCGGAGGTTGCTCCGGGAATCGCAGTGCCTTTTCCGCCTATGAGATCGGCAGCGGGGTGACGATCATGTCCTACGCTGGAATCTGTGCCGCGGACAATGTGTCGAATACCCAGATCGACGTTTTCAACGCGGGGGCGCTCCAGCAGATCTCCAATCAGATCATCGCGAGTTCCTCATGCGGGACTTGGACGAATTCCGGGAATACGGCTCCAGTGGTGAGTGCGGGACCGTCGCAGACGATTCCCCGCAACACCGCATTCGAACTGAGAGGTACGGGATCGGATGTCGATGGCGATCCGCTGACCTTCTCCTGGGAGCAATACGATCTAGGGCCTTCGAACTCCCAAGTTGTTCAGACGTCGGGTCCGCTCTTTCGCAATTTTGCCCCGGTAGCTTCGGCGACACGATCCTTTCCCACCTACTCGTTCTATCGGTTGGGATCGGTGACTCCCTGGGAGTTCCTTCCCGGCGTGGATCGGAGCATGACCTTCCGCTTGGTCGCGAGAGACAATCATCCGGGGGTCGGGTCGGTGAAGTGGTCGTCGACTTTCGTGAGTGTGAGCGGGGCTCCCTTCGTTCTGACCTCTCCCAACGGTGGAGAGAGCATTGTCACCGGGGCCCTGGTCCCCCTCAGCTGGGACAAGGGCGGTAGCGTTGATGCCAATGTTCGAGTGCTATTTTCTGCTGATGCCGGGATCACCTGGACCGAAGTTGTGGCTTCGACTCCGAACGATGGCGCGGAGAGTCTGATTCTCACATGTACTCCCACTACCGAGGGACGGGTGCGGATCGAAGGGGTGTCGAATACGTGGTTCGACCTCAGCGATGCCAATTTCACGGTCGTTGAGGACACCGATCCTCCGGTGGTCACTTGTCCCGACTCGGTCACGGTCGTGGCCACGAGCCCGAATGGAATCGCCAAGAACGATCCGGCTCTGGCGACATTCTTCGCTTCGGCGGTGGCGCAGGACTCCTGTGATCCGAATCCTGTCATCCAGAGTCTGACTCCCGATCCGATCCCGGTAGGGGTGAATTCGGTCTTCTTCACGGCTACGGACGCATTCGGAAACTTGGGGTTCTGCACCGGAACGGTTACCGTTCTGCCCCAGCCCACCGCGGCTCCCGCAGCTCCGGGCGGCTCGGCTCTCCTGAAACTCGTTCCCAATCCCTTCAATCCGCGGACTTCGATCGTCTTCCGTCTCGACCGCGAGCAGCAGGCTCGCGTGGATGTCTTGGATCTGCGCGGACGACGAGTGGCTCTGGTCGCCGATGCTCAGATGTCTGCGGGAGAACACGAGATCTCGTGGAATGGACAGACTCAGGAGGGGCGAGCGGCAGCAAGTGGTGTGTATTTCTTCCGTCTGGTGACCGAAGATGGTACGCAGACCTTGCGGGGTGCTTTGCTCAAGTAGGTCGTGAGTGTTTGTTCACGTAGGAACATGGAAGTGGATTTGGATGGTCGCCGCGGGCTTGGTGCTCGCGGCGACCAACGTTGCACTCGCCTCCGAAAGCACGGTGGCCGATTCTCTTCGGGGGACCGAGGAGCCACTCGCGGGTCGCAGTGGGATGCTGCGCCAAGGCGCTCACTATTTGGTTCTTCCGGTCTACGGAGCGTGGAGGGTCGTGGCTTGGCCCCTCGAGCAGAGCGCGGGCCTCTATGATCGAAGCGCGAGAGTGCGGCTTGCGGCCAGTCTCTTGAGTGGGGGGACCCGAGTCGGCGCGTTTCGCTTTTCCCTTTTCGGAAACTTTGACTCCGGGGAGGGGTTTTCGGAATTCGGAGTCGAGAGCCGGAGTGAGGAATGGCCGCGTCGCCAGTGGAAGTTTCGAACCAAGGCCGGCTTTCTCGATCGAGACCGGAATATTCTCGATCTGAAACTCTCGACTCCCGAGGATCGTGCGGTCTGTCTGCACCTGCGTTCGCATTTCGAGTCCAAGACCAATCGGCGATTCCACGGTCTCGGCCCGGACTCACCCTCTCGCAAGCTCCTCTATGATTCCCGGGGTTATCTATTCGAGACCTGGTTGGATCTGGCCCTCGGAGAGGGCTCGGTCCTCGATGTGGCGTCTTGGTACACTCATCACGACTTGGACGACATTGGAGATCGGATCGACGAAGCGGGGGAATCGGCGGCAGTCCAACTGCCCGGAGATTTTGCTTTGGCAGAAGAAATCGAGTACGTGGGATTCGCACTTCGATGTGTCTTCGATCGCCGAGATCGCGGCGCCTACTCTCGACGGGGGCGCGCCTTCGAAGCGGAGTTCGGGTGGAACGGAAGTTTGCGAGATTCGAACACCGACTATCTGCACTATCGAGCCCAGGCTCAGGTCTTCATTCCCCTCTCGACGCATCACACGCGGACCCTCGCACTCCGAGTCTTCGCCGGGGGGGTGGCGGCCGATGATGCGCAGCGCATGCCGTTCACCGAGATGGAGCGTCCCGGCGGAAGACTGGGGATGCGTGGATACCCCCGTAACCGATTTGCGGATCTGCGACAGGTGACGGTCACCGTCGAGTATCGATATCGTCTCACCCAGCGAACCCAGGCGGCTTTCTTCGGAGACTGGGGAAGTGTCGCCTCTCGGTGGGAGGACCTTCGCCTCGGGGCAATCGACCCGAGTTTCGGCTTCGGACTGAATTTTGGACAAGAGCGCTTTTCGTCGGTTCATGTGGCCTGGAGCCGGGAGGGTGTGCAATTGGCGATCGGGAGCGATACCCTCTTCACGCTCCGCTCGAGGCGATTGCGATGAAGATGCTGCCGGGCCGGATCATCCTCCGTGGTCCAGCGATTCTCTTGGTCGTTGCGCTGAGCGCAGCGGGTTGTTCGACGACGATGCCGCGATTCGTCGAGGGTCCAGTGGTCTGGGATGTAGACGATCGCGCAAACATCGATCCGCCGTCCGAGACGGAGTTCTATCGGCTTCAGCATCATTTCGTGAATTTCTTCGATCGAAGGATCCGCAACGGTCTCGATCCCCTGCTGGCGGCTCCGGCCCTCGACGTGAACCGACTCGGCGGAGTACCGACCTCGTCGTGGTATGTGAATCGAAGTGAGGACCTCCGGCCCGAAGACCTGGTCCGTGGTGCGGGAGGCGACCTGGACAGTCCGGAAGAGCACTTCCCCTGGACTCTCACTCGGGTAAAAGTCGGGGGTCAGAACCCGGGATTCCTGTTTCGGGACTCCAGCGGTCAACGTTTCCTGTTGAAGCTGGACAAGCCGGGGACTCCGACCATTGCGACCGCCGCGGGGGCAGTGGCGAATCGCCTGTTCTGGGCCTTGGGTTATCACGTGCCCGATGATCGAGTGGTCTTCTTTCGCAGACAAGACTTGCTGCTCAGCGATGCTGCGATCGAGCGCGGAATCAGCGGTGCTGCGGTCGATGCAATCCTCGAGAGTCACGCCACCCATCTCGGAGACGGTCGGTGGCGCGGTCTGGTGTCTCGTTTCCTGGGTGGTCGGCCGGTTGGTGGCTATTCCTACCGAGGGACTCGATCCGACGATCCCAACGACCGAATTCCTCACGAACGAAGGCGTTCGCTGCGTGCTCTGCGCGTTTTCGGTGCTTGGTTGAACCACGTGGACACGAAGATCGACAACACTCTCGATCTCTACACCGAGCGCGACGGCCGACACTACCTGCAGCACTACTTGGTCGATTTCGATGGGTGCTTGGGCGGCTATTGGGCCGCGCGTCACGAGGCGCGTATTGGGTGGGCCTACGATCTCGATCTGGGGCAGTTCTTCTCCTCGATTCCGAAACTGGGCCTGGACCGTCGGCCTTACGAAGGAATGAATGAGGCGGTGCACCCGGAAATCGGACTCTTCGATGCGAAGAACTACGATCCTGCTCGGTGGCGTTCCAACTACGTGAACGATCAGATTCTGTCAGCGAATCCGGCCGATCTCTACTGGGCCGGGCAGAAGTTGCGATGGATCACGCCGCTCCACATTGCTGCCGCGGTGAAGGCGGCACGCTTCGAAGACCCCGAAGCAGAGCGTGTTCTGACCGACATTCTGGTCGAACGCTGGCGCAAGACCCTTCGATGGTCTCTCACGCAGGTGAGTCCGGTGGAAGGTCTCGATCCGGTCGCGACGTCGGGGGATGGATTTCGCGTGGATGCGGTCGACGCGCTCACCGAGGCGGGGTTGGATTCCGATCTGACCTATTGCGTGCGGGTGCTCGACCTACGAGGCAGAGAGAGACAGAAATGCCACGAGGATGGTTTCCTGCCATCGGTGGTGGTGGACTCTGCGACGGTCGAAGGACAGGACTACGTGGTGGTGGAGTGGATCGCTTCGACTCCGGAGGGTCGGCGACTTCCTCCCACCTCCGCGCACTACCGACGGGTCGGCGCAGATGGATCGCATCGGCTTCGTTCATCTGGGGGATCCGACGACCAGTGGGTTCTTCTTGGGGTGTTGCGCGATGGAGAATAGCGGCGTGGGCTGGGATGGAGTGACACACTTTCGATGGGAGATCGTAGATCGAGGGTAGCGACCCTTGGTTGCACCTGTCTCGCCCCCGTGCCAACATGCCGAAACTCCTGGCGACACTGCGCTCATTGGTGTCGACTCATCTTCGCAACCACGGCCTGGTACTCACTGCGGCAGTCCTCAACTTGCCCCTTCTGTGCGTGATTCTGGGTCGCAATCTCGAGGGGATTCCTGCGCACAGCATTGCCACGCCCTACGCAATCGGTGCGATCCTGGGCTACTACGGCTCGTTCATGATTCTGGTGGTGGGGTCGGTTTCGGTGGTGCTGGCGGGATCACGGAAAGTCGTGATTCCGGCGACTACGGCCATCATGGCATTGATGTTGTGGGCGCTCCTCTTGGACGGGCAAGTCTATTCGATCTACAAATTCCACATCGACTTCTTCTGGCTGGGATTCGTGTGGAGAGACGCGGACGGAATGGGAATCACGATGGCCATGTGGGCGGCGGCGGCGGTCGCACTCGGGGCCGTCGTGCTCTTCGAGGTCGTCGTCTTCCACATCGCTGCAAACCTGACCCACCGCCGACGGTGGGTGATGGGGGGAGTGGGGCTGTGCGTGGTGGGTCTGGTAGGGAGTCAAGTCGTGCACATCGTCGCTTACGAGAAGAATGACGAGCGAATCACGAGTCTCACCCCACGACTTCCGGTCTATCTGCCAATGCGGTCCCACACGAACGCGGTCAAGTACGGGGACCGCCTTCCCGGAATCAGTAGACAGGTGGTGGAGGGCAGCGATGGCGGAAGTCTGCACTATCCTCTCGAGCCACTTCGTTTCGGAACACCGGACTCCGCTCCTTACAATCTTCTCATCGTTCTCCTCGAGAGTTGGCGTGCGGATTCTCTGAATTCGGAGATCACTCCGAGGCTGGATTCCTATGCCGAGCGATCCACTCGCTTCGAAGAGCATTTCAGCAGTGGAAACTCGACGATCGCCGGTCTGTTCGGGCTCTTCTACGGCATCCAACCGACCTACTGGGAATCGGTGAAGGCGAATAGCACCAGAATCCACAACCCGGTGCTGATCGACGCCATTCAGGACCGCAACTATGAGTTCGGAGTGTTCGCAGATTCGGACTTCCGTCGTCACAAGATCCAGGACACGGTGTTCTCAGGAATCCGGGTGCACGATCGTCAGTCCGGACACGACACTGCGGAGCGGGATGTGGATCTGACGCGACAGGTGAATCGATTCCTGGAAGAGCGAGGGATCGATCGAAGGCCCTTCATGGCTCTGGCATTCTACAAGGCTTCACATTTCGATTATCGCTATGACCGTGAACGCGCGCCGTTTCAGCCGTCGACAAGACTCAATCCTGCCCTGGTCTTTCCTCGAGAGAACCCGGAACTCTACCGTAACGACTACCGCAATGCTCTGCACTACGACGATGAGCTCGTGGGCCGCGTGCTCGACAGACTTGCAGCGGTGGGGTTGGAGGGCAACACCATCGTGGTGGTGACCACGGATCACGGAGAGGCATTCGATGACGATGGGAAGAATTACTGGGGACACGGCAGTCGGTACACGCGGGCGCAGGTTCAGGTTCCTCTGATCGTGCATGTGCCGGAGATGTCCCCGAGGCGCGTTCAGCGCCGCACGTCTCATCTGGACCTGGCGCCGACGCTCATGCGACTCATGTTCGAGTGTCAGAGTGAAGCCCGGTCCTTCAGTGATGGCGTTGATCTGTTGAGCGCGATCCCGAAGGTGCGGGCACTGGTGGTGGCCAGCTACTTCAATCACGCGGTGATCGTGGGGAACAACGTCTACGAGAGCCGACCCTTCGGGTTGAAAACCTACACCCTCGACGGGAGATCCGGCCCCATCGAATTGGTGCCGTCGGGCAGGATGCGTGAGATCATGACCGACCTGACCCGCTTTCTGGTTCGCGACCGGGTCAGGCCGACGCCCGCTCGTCTGGCTGGCCCCTGAAGTCCTCAGCGAAAGATCTCCTCGGAGAGGCCGAGTTCCTTGGAGATCTGCATGATGTCCGGATTGAGTTCGAGGGGAAGCTGGCGTTGACGGGACTCCCGTTTGGACATCGATCCAGTACGCACCAATCCCGCGAGTTCGTAGGCATAGGGATGGTATCCGTATCTGCGTTGATGGAGCGCAACGCCGAGGCCGTTGAGACGACAGTTCGTGCTCGTGGAGTCGACATCCTGTGGCCGCTGCCAGCCGAGCTCTTCGAGTTGGGCCACGATACTGCGTTCGTCGTAATCCCAGAGTGCGAGGGGATGGACGAATCGAGGCGTGACATCGTCTTCGCAAAAAGTGGGCTCGAAGATCCAATCCGTTCCCCCGGGAAAGACCTTCTCCAGCGGCTCGCGTTGACGCGACACAAAGATGTCGAGCATCGAGGCCGTCGGTCGATAGAGGGCCGAACTGAGGGGGGCTTGGCCTGGCGACCAGCCCCAAGCCAGCAGTGGAGCCCCCTCGCGTTGTGCGACGTGCAGGCAGTAGAGCTTGATCACGGCGATGCACGCATTGCAGATGCTGCTGGCTCTCCCCTGGCCGGTTTCGGGGTGCAGCTCGGTCTCGGCGGCGGCGTGAAAGAGGCGGCGCATGTCATTCAGAGGTGGGGCAAAGATTTCGTGGCGGGCACCGGCGATGTCTGCGATCCGACGAGCGTTGTCCAGGGCCTGATTCGAGAGGAATCCATTGTCGATGGTGACCGCCAACAGACGAAGGGGAGTTTGCCTCGCCATTTCGTAGAGCGTCCAGCTGCTGTCCTTTCCTCCACTCACTGCCACCACCGCGTCGATCGAGCCCTCGCCCTTGGTGCTGTTCAGCAGCAGACGCATTTCGGTCACCAGCTCTTCGCGTTGTTCTGGAGTGGGAGCCCAGCGCTCGTGGTGGTGACAGGGACGGCAGACCCCGTTGGCGTCGAGGTGGGCCAAGGGATGAACTCCCGGAAGGGTGCAACGAATGCATTCGGATCCCATGTCAATTCACCTCTTCTAGAGTGTTCGTCGGCAAGCACGGAGGTATGCATCGCATCGCAGCCGACACCTTCCGTCGCCGCGCCAACTCTGCCCGAAGGCGGACGATCTGATCGACGTCCAGGTCGAGTTCGGTCGCGATGGTCTGATCGTCGAGTCCGAGGTCCTCTCTCACCAGCAGAGAGTCCACGAGTTCGTAGGGGAGCCGGAAGAAGAACTCATCGTCGGTGACATCAGCGCCCCAGGTATCGGGAGTGGCCGGACGTAGCGCGATACGTTCGGACAGACCGAAGTGGAGGGCGAGTTGACGCACTTGGCTCTTGTAGAGGTGGGCGATGGGTTCGAGATCCACGCCGCCGTCACCGTATTGGACGAAGAATCCCTGGTCGAGCTCGCAGCGATTCGTGGTTCCCGCGACCAGATAGCCTCGTGATTCGGCTTCGCGATAGAGAAGGGTCATGCGCAAACGGAGCTTCACATTGGTCAGGGCCTGGAGGCGTCGCAGGATCTGGGCGGGGAGTCGGTGGCGGCGAGGCTCACCGTCGGGAGGAAAGAGCTCGAGGTGATAGACGTTCCAGGCTCGGCTCTCCCGGAGATCCGAGGGGAGCACGATCCGATACGGCCACGATGAGCGATAGTCGGGATCGACCTCGCAGAGGGCGGCTCGTAGCCCCTCGTAGACTCCCAGGGACTCCAGGACGGGAGTCAATTCGATCTGTTCGGTGGAGATGCCCAAGGTTTCAGCGGTCTCCTCCGCGTACTCGATGCTTTCGGGGCTGCTGTGACGTTCGGGAAGCAACAGACCGAAGACCCGGCCAGCACCGACTGCTCGGCATGCCAGCGCGGCGGTGGTGGCAGAGTCCACGCCTCCGCTGAGACCGACGACAAAACCTCCATTGCGACTGGAATCGCGCAACTGCGTCGACAAGAAGGAAGCGATCTCGCGAACACAGGAATCGGCGTCGAAATTCAGTCGACGGTCGCTGATGAGCATTGGGCCTGCTCTCCTTGGTTTCGTGGGTTCAAGAGTTGGTCGCGGTCGATCTTCCCCCGGGGTGTTCGAGGCAGAGAATCGACACAATCGTGACTGGTGGGAATCTCGTGGACTGCGAGATGATGGCGACAGAAGCGCTGGAGGTCTCGGAGGATGACCGATTCCCCGTCGGTTCGCAGGACTGCGTGGACGGTTGTTTCTCCCGTGGACTTGGTCCGAGGCAGCACTACGGCCTCTTGAATCGAGGGGTACTTCTCCAAGACTTCGGCCACTCGTTGGGGTGCAACTTTCTGACCGCGACACTTGAAGCCGTCGTCCTTGCGGCCGCAGTGGTACAGGCGCCCGTCTCGGTCCCGCCGGAACCAGTCTCCGGTCCACAGCCAGCGTTGATGGCCCTGGGCCAGAGGACGTAGGGTCTCCGCCGTCGCGCGGGGTCGATTCCAATAGGCGGACATCAGATGGGGCCCTCGCACCACCAATTCGCCCACCGATCCTTCGGGAACTTCGTGCCCTTCGTCGTCGACGATCCGCACTTCGCATCCGGAGATCGGATAGCCAACACTCGTGGGGTGAAGATCGATCTCGGATGGGGGCAAGGAGGAGACGCGGGTGCACTCGCTCAGGCCATACATCGAGTGGAGTTCGAGGTCGGGGAAGCGCTGGTGCAGCGCGGAACGCACTGAATTCGGGAGACGGTCACCGGCATTCGTGGCGCGGCGCAGATCCGGTAGATGGCCCGTGTCAAAGGAGCTGCTCGCCAGGAGTTGGGCCCAGAGAGATGGAACTCCGGGGAGAGTGGTGACCCGATGCTGGCGCAAGAGGTGAAGAGTGTGACCCACGAATCCAACCTGATGGGGGAGGACCAGGGAGGCACCGGATTTGGCGGTGAGGAAGATCTGGTAGAGGCCATATCCGTAGTGCAGGGGAAGGCCACCCCACACCACGTCCTCTTCGTCGAGGGGCAGATAGTCGAGAATCGCGTGGACCACGGCGGTCATGGCGTCGAGGCCCATGGCCACGCCTTTGGGCTCTCCCCGGCTCCCCGAAGTGTAGACGAGATTCGCGATCGTGGTGGAGTCGAAGCTCGGGTTCTCAGCCTCGACTCGAGCCAGAGGATAGGTGCCCTCTTCGGTCACCAGAACTCGGGGTCGACAGTCCTCCAGAATCGCGTGCCGGCGCGATGCGGGAAGGGAGGGGTCGAGCACGACGAAAGTCAGGTCCGAGAGGAGGGCACCCCAGATCCAGGCCACGGGGTCGAAGCCCGGTGGGAGTGCGATGGCCACGCGATCGGCTGGAGTGAGACCGGCGCGACCGAGCACTCGAGCGCAATTCTGTGCTCGGTCATGAAGCTGCGACCAGGTCCACTTTTCGTGCTCGTCGACGAGCGCGATTTGCCGTGGAGCTCGCGCGGCGTTCCGCTGCAGCCAATCTCCTGGCGGCGGAAGCGACATGGTAGCTACCTAACGCCGTGAGGCGATGAAGGCACTGAGTCGATCGATGCTGTTCATGTTCTCGGGGACGATGTCCTCATCACCGATCGAGATCCCGTAGCGCTCTTCGAGGTGGGCCACGAGCTCCAACACCCCGGTCGAATCCAGAATGCCCGTCTCGAGAAGGGGGGTGTCCGGTTGGAGTTCGTCGGGAGAGGCCACATAGTAGGTTTCCACGAAGAATTCAGTCAGCTGGGCCCGCAGTTCGGGCAAGGTGGTGGGGACCATAGATTCGTTTCTCCGATGCGTTGTCGAGATGAGCCCATAGAGTATGAAGCAAATCCAGATCTGGCGGGTGGACGGAGGCCGAATATCTAATGATGCAAATGCACTAGTTTCCCCAGGAGAGGTCGGTCTGCCCTTCGATTTCCGCTCAGGGGCCCGTCTCGGAATGAGAGACCACCGGACTCAGACCCAGCTTCTCCAACAGGGCCTCGTCCCCCTCGTCGTGCTGGTTCCAGTAGGGGGTGCGGAGGGTCCCGGTGAGCACTCCCTCCACATCCGGCTCGAGTTTCCACTGCAGAATGCGATGGGGCATTTCGGTTTCGATGGCAAAAGTCCCTTCGCGACCATCGGCAATTCGCACTTTGTAGATCATCGCGTCGAAGGCGCCGGCGGGGACCTCGATGCGCTCTTCGGTCGGGAGGCGGTCGATCTCGACAGTGGTCCACTCGGGAGCTTGGTGGAGGAGCCGTTGGACGAAGGAAGAGGGAAGCAGGGGCAGGCGGACCGAGCCTCCGGGAGGCAGAAAGTCCTGGCGGAGGCCTCGCAACCGGATGAAGAGTTCCTCCTCTGCAATGCCATGACGGGGACGGTCGACCTCGAGGGATGCGTTCTCGTTCTCGAAGTAACTGCGGATGGTGATCTCGACCTGGGTCGGCTGGAAGATGCTCTCGGAGTAGACGTGTCCACACCACTCGGCACTGCTGAAGGACACTTTCATGGCCTCGAAGTCGGAAGTGCGCGAGAAAACCGAGGTCATGGTGTTGTAGTCGTAGATTCCGGTCTGGAAGTCGCGAACGAAGTTGAGCTTCAGGACGTCGACGACGTCCTGTGGATTCACGTCGGGATGGTCGGCCTTGACCCGAGTGCTCTTTCGAAGGGGCTCGGTGACGTAGATCATGACCGCTTGCCCCACCCGCACTTGCCCGTAGCGCTCCACTCGAAGGCGATAGCCGTCGATTTCGGCAAGCCCATCGTGCCAGTGGTCGGAAAAGGCGTCGGCGGCCTGGCTCGGCGCCGCGGGGAGCAGGAGGAGAATGACGAGGGCGAAGAAGGGGAGTCGCCCTTCGAGTCCGCTTCGGAGCGGGGTCATGAGACACCTCGTGCGGGGGAGGGGCGGATGGGGTGACCCGCTGCTTTGCGAGTCGGCGCGAGAGGATTATGCTGCGCGGGCCCCCATTCTTCCACCGAGGATTTCGTGATGATGATCAGACCCACTGTTCTCCCTTGGGTGGCCTGCATTCTGGCCCTGGGATCGGCCCTCTCGAGTTCTGGAGCCTCCTCCGCCGCGGCGGACTCCGGCCGCGGATTCGAGATCGCGGACTACTACTCGTCGGCCTTCGTCGGGGGGCCTGCGCTGAGCCCGGACGGCGAGGAGGTGGTGTTTTCGGTCCGTCGCTACGACCTGGACCAAGAGGAGAGTTGGTCCAATCTCTGGCGGATCCGAAGCGATGGGACGGGACTGCAGCAGCTCACCTTCGGTCGTCAGAACGACGGGTCCGCCTCCTTCTCGAAGGATGGCCAGTGGATCTATTTCAGCAGCGATCGCGGGGATGCAGGCACCGAGATCTACCGAATCAGCACGCGGGGTGGAGAGGCGCAGGCGGTCACCGACACCCCCCTCGACCTCGGCGACCCCTTGGTTTCTGCCGATGGCAAGTGGTTGGTGGTCACCGCGGAAGTCTATCCCGACTGCGGGATCGATCCCGAATGCAACGAAGCGCGGGACAAGTCTCGAGAGGGCTCCTCGCTCGAGGTGCACATGACCGATGTTCTTCTCTACCGGCACTGGACTTCGTGGAGCGACGGAAAGGTGAGTCATGTACTGCTCGTGGATGCGGAGACCGGCGAGATCGTGAGGGATCTGACTCCGGGCCCCTATCCCGCGCCCACCTTCAGCGCGGGCGGTGCACGCGGCTATGATTTCGCTCCGGACTCCCGCCATCTCTGCTTCGTCAGCAATCACGACCAAGATCAGGCCACCTCCACCAATGCCGATCTTTGGTGGATCGATGTCGAGGATGAGGAGAGCGTCCAGAAGCCGCAAAAGCTGACCGAAGGGAATCGGGGATTCGACGGGGCTCCGCTCATTTCTCCGGACGGAAAGTCGATTGCCTTCCTGAGCCAGAAGACGGCGGGTTACGAGAGTGATCTCTATCGCATCGCCACCTACGATCTGAGCTCAGCCTCGGTCTCCTATCTCACTTCCCGAGCCACCTTCGACAACCTCATCGGAGACCTCCGCTGGTCGCCGGACGGGAAGGCACTCTACTTCGAAGCGGAGGTCGACGCACGAGGACCGATCTACCGACTCGAATTGAAGTCGAAGAAGGTCCGGAAGGTTCTGGTCGATGGCGTATTCAACGGTTGGCAGGTCAGTCCCGATGGTCGCTCTCTCGTCTATACTCGAAGTCACATTGGATCGCCCTTCGAGCTCTTTCGAGCATCCCTGCGCGGAGGACGCCCGCAGGCACTGACTCATTTCAACGATCCACTTCTCCAAGAGGTCGATTTTCGCTCGGCCGAGGAGATTCGGGTTCCATCGGGTCGTGGTTACGACATCCATTGCTGGGTGATCAAGCCTCACGGCTTTGATCCTTCTCGGAGCTACCCGACGATCGTCAATGTTCACGGTGGTCCGCAGGGTTCTTGGAACGATCGCTACCGCGGGGATTGGCAAGTCTATCCGGGCAAGGGCTATGTGGTGGTCCTTCCCAATCCGACGGGAAGCACGGGATTCGGACAGGACTACACCGACGCCATCGCAGGCGACTGGGGAGGACGGGTCTACGACGACCTCATGCAGGTGGTCGACGCGGTGAGCGAGCTCTCCTATGTCGACGCCGACCGTATAGGGGCGATGGGATGGAGCTACGGCGGCTACATGATGATGTGGATGCAGGGACATACCGACCGCTTCGTGTGCCAAGCCGCGATGATGGGTCTCTACGATCTGCGGAGTTTCTTCGGAGCGACGGAGGAGCTCTGGTTCCCCGAGCATGACCTGCGAGGAGTGCCGTGGGAGAGCCGGGATTACGAGAGGTGGTCACCGTCGAACTACGCAGAGAACTTCGCCACTCCAAGCCTGGTCATCACCGGAGAGAAGGACTATCGAGTTCCCTACACTCAGAGTCTGGCCTATTTCACTGCTCTGCAGCGCCGAGGAGTGGATTCTCGGCTGGTCGTCTTTCCGAATTCGGGACACTGGCCCAATTGGCACGAGATGATTTTCTACTACAATGCTCATCTCGAGTGGTTTCACCGCTATCTCGGAGGTGAGCCGGCACCCTACGATCTCGAGGAGTTGCGGAACGGTCGGGTCTTCGGGGAGGGTGCGAATTCGGGTTAGTCGCCGGTCTCGGTTGACGTCGGGCGCAGCACCAAGGTGAGGGTTCCACTCTGGTGAGACCGGGTCTCCAGCAGGAAGAGAAGGGCTCCGAGCGGAGCCCATATCCAGACCGTCAAGAGCTGCCAGATCAGGCCCAGACTATCCGCGCGCTCGCGCCAGAAAGGCCCTCCGTGCAGAGCCCAGTACAGGATGTTGTGCCGGCCGGGAGTGAGGAGATTCGCCACACTCTGCAGTGCTCCGTAGAGGTTTTGGAGGAGGTCTCCGCGTTCCCAGCTTTCGACTTGCCAGCCACTGGCTTCTGCGAGCCTCGTCAACGAAGTGCGGTTGAAGTGATGAAGGTGACGAGGTACGTCCAGATGGAACCAGGAGCTCAACCGCAATCGAGCCTGTAGACTGGAGCGATTGGGAACGCCAATGATCAACGCGCCGCCGTCTTCGAGGAGGTCGCGGCAGGTTCGCAGTACTAGCTGAGGATCGGGGAGGTGTTCGAGCACATGCCAAATGAGGATGAGATCGAAGCGGGCACCCTCCAGCGGTACTTTGTCGCGAGGATCGAAGGGCCGAACGTCGATATCTGGATGTTCCAGAATCCACGACGGAGCGTCCGGGGATTCGAGACCGGCCACACGGACACCGTGGGTTGACAGCGCACAGAGGATCTCCCCGCGCCCGCATCCGATCTCGAGGACGGAGTCGGGACGGTATCGGGACAAGATGTCCTGAGCTCGGCGACGATGAGTTGCGCGAAAGAGCTGTTCCACTCCGGGGATGAATTTCCCTTTCTCGCTGCGATAGTACTCGTGTCCGTAGGCGTCAGAGAGTTTGATTCCCTGGGGCAAGATGGTCTCGAGCTGGCCGCAGCGCGGGCATTCGGACAGAAGAAAAGTGCGGCGTGTGAGATAGTCCCGGGCTTGGAATGGAGTGGGACGGAGGACCGAGGAACAACATGGGCAGGAATCCGAATCCTGAGGATCAGTATACAACGCAGGGATCACCTTTCTGACCAACGAGCGATGAACAGAGGGGAGTGTAGCACAGACCCCTCGCCGAATCGGGGGATGTAACGGATCCGAGATCTTGCCAGATGTCTGCGGTGGGCGCATCATCCTGCGGCGATGCGATCTGCTTCGAGCGCGACGGCGCAGTTGACGGGAGAGAGGTCGGTGCCCCCAATTCTCTTACAGGCGATGTGGGTGGGAGCGGGAGGCTTCTGCGGTGCGGTATTGCGTTTTACCGTGGGCGGGCTCGTCCATCGAGCCCTTCCCTCGGGAGCCTTTCCCTACGGAACCCTCGCGGTGAACCTCCTGGGGTGTTTCGCCATCGGACTCCTCTTCGGGATCGGAGAGGCCCGCCAGCTCTTTGGCCCGGCCTTTAGGAGCTTCGTCCTCATCGGGTTGTTGGGTGGATTCACAACCTTTTCCACCTTCGGCTACTAAACCTTCGCCCTCTTGCGCGAACAGGAACTCGGGCTCGCTCTGGTGAATCTGGGAGCACAGGTGATCTTGGGCTTGGCTCTCGTGGGTGCAGGATATGTCTTCGGAGTGGGGAGGTAGAGATCATGGTGCTGCCCGAGAATGGGAAACTGTTGCGCCTCTTCCTAGGGGAGAACGATCGTTTCTCCGGCATGCCGCTCCACGAATGGATCGTGAAGAGAGCCAGAGAGGAGGGATTGGCCGGAGCCACGGTTCTCCGCGGCATCGCCGGTTTTGGAGCCCACAGTCGAATGCACACCGCGAAAATCCTGCGCCTGTCGACAGATCTGCCGATCATCGTCGAAATCGTCGACACCGAAGAAAAGATCGAGGCATTTCTTCCGCTCATCGATCAAGCGATTCCGGAGGGATTGGCGACGGTGGAACGGGTTCAGGTTCGCTTCTACCGCAGTGGCGGGCAGGACTGAGGTGATCGCCTTGGCGAGGCGGGGAAGATGTTGATGGTGAGACGTCGACGCCTAGCACCCACTGCGGTGCCGATCCTTCTCTTCGCGGGGGCGATTCTGGTGGGATCGGTACTGCTCCGATCTCCCTTCGCGCACCGTGAGGGTCTCTCTTGGATCGATGCAATCTTCACTGCGGTCTCTGCGACCTGTGTTACCGGTCTGACGGTCGTGGACACTGGGAATTCCTACACTGCAGCCGGCCAGTCGATCATCTTGGTGCTCATTCAGTTGGGGGGTCTGGGAATCATGACCTTCACCAGCTTGGCAATCGTGGCTGCAGGGAGGAGCCTGTCGCTCTCGGATCGCCTCGCGGTGGGACGGAGTCTGCTCCAGGATCCACGGATCAGCATCGGCCGGTTTCTGCGGAGAGTCGTCACCTTCACCGTGATCATCGAATTGTTGGGGGCTGGATTGTTGTGGCTGTGCTCACCAGTCCACTTTTCTCCTTTCTCCGCTGTGTTTCATGCCATTTCCGCGTTCTGCAATGCAGGGTTCTCCCTCAATTCCGACAATCTCGCGGGTTCGGTGGATGATCTGCTGGTGAACGGAATCATCATGGCTCTGATCATCCTCGGTGGGGTCGGCTTCGTCGTTCTCGTGGAGGGCCAGGAGCTGGTCCTTCGCCGACTGCGGGGGCAGGAGTTTCCCCGAGTCTCCGATCACTTCCGCATCGTGGTCCAGACATCGGTGTTTCTGGTGGTGGCCGGGGCGGGGTTCTTCTTCTTTGCGGAGTCCGTACACCCGAATGCAGATCTTCCGGAGAGTCAGCGTCTGCTCTCCTCGCTCTTTCACTCCGTCTCTGCCCGAACGGCGGGGTTCAATACGATTCCGGTGGGGCAAATGACCAATGTCTCGCTGCTTTTCCTCATGGTGTTGATGTTCATCGGGGGAGCACCTGGGTCCTGTGCCGGAGGCATCAAAGTGACGACCTTCCGGGTTCTTGCGGCATTCGTCTGGGCCCGCATGCGAGGGCGTCGGCAGGTGACCATGTCGGGCCACTTTGCGGTGAGCCGAGGAACAGTGGATCGGGCGGTGACTCTGCTCTTTCTTGCACTGGTTCTGATCGCGGTGAGCACACTGATCCTGGACTTCTCCGAGGGAGGGCGCGTGCCCCACCCGCAGGCGCGAGGGCAGTTTCTGGAGATCCTGTTCGAGGTGGTGTCGGCCTTCGGAACCGTGGGCCTGAGTACCGGGCTCACACCTGGCTTGAGTGTGGTGGGGAAGATCGTGCTCATCATTCTCATGTTCGTGGGGCGATTGGGCCCTCTGGTGTTGATGACGGCTCTGCACGAGATGCAGGCCGAGATTCGCTATGCGCTGCCCGAGCAGGAACTCAACGTCGGATGATCGGCATTCGAAAGGAACCGGAAGAGTCATGACCACCAAAGTCGCAGCCGGAGTGATCGGTTTGGGCAAGTTCGGATTGCATTTTGCCGAGACGCTCATGGATCTCGGACACGAAGTCCTTGGCGTGGACCGGGATCCGAAGATCGTACGGGAAGCGAGGGGAGTGTTGACTCAGGTCTTCGAAGCGGATGCGTCGGACAAGGAGACGCTCGAACAACTGGACATGAAGGAATTGGAATACGTTCTCGTGAGCATTGGGAGCTCGATTGCGACGAGCGTGATGATCGGCATGTATCTGAAGGAGCTGGGGGTCCGTACGGTCATGGCCAAGGCGGTGCACCGGGACCATCAGAAGCTCTTGAGAAAAGTGGGGGTCGACAAGGTCGTGATTCCGGAGTACATGGCGGCGCGCGAAGTTGCTGCGCGGGTGGCCATGCCCGGCTTCGTCGAACACCTTCCCTTCGATCCTTCGATGGGCGTTCGAGAGTACATCGTCGAGGCTTGGGCGGGGAAGACCCTGCGGGAATTGGACCTCAGCAATCGTCTCGATGTGCAGGTGATCGCGGTGAAACCGGTCGGTCATCGGGAGTACCGATACATTCCACGGGCGGACGAAGCCCTGGAGGCCGGAGACGGTCTGGTGGTGATCGGCCAACTCGCGCGTCTGGCCCAGCTCCGACCTTGAGGGCTTTCCTTCAGGAATTCTGAAAAACCCACGCAAGTAAAGCGAAGAAAACGTGAGAGACCTTGGCTTCTGCGCATTTCGTCTGCACGAAGGCGCGTGCTTTGGTTAGACTGACGGAGCTCTCCGAAGAGAGTCCCTTGTCTCGCCGTGCGAGTATCATCATTCATCCAGCGAAGGACCTTCGAATGCTCTTGCCTCTGCTGGTATCTCTGACCCTGGCCCTTGCTCCCACCAGCAACGACGACATCTGCAATACCGCCTCCGGTAGCATCAGTGTGGAATACAGCAATGATCCTGGCTTCGAGAACCTCTACAAGTACACAATCACTCTGGACAAAAGCGATGAAGACGAAGACGACGAATTCGGATTCTTCTTGATGCTGGACATTCTGAATTGTGAATGCCAGTGCGAGCCCGGATTCATCGTATTTCCGCCGGTGGCCGGTGAGATCATCGGGACCGACCATGACGACAACGACGGCGCCTGTACGGTCACCGGCGAGTATCTCTGCCTGGGGTCTCCGGAGATTCCCACGCCTCTCAACGGACCTGCGATTCGGTTCATCGGTGGAGAAAGTGACAACTGCAACGAGGACGATGACTTCGTTCAGCAGTCGGTCTGGTTTTACACGCCGCTGCCTCCCGGAGACGCGGTCCCGCATCCGATCATCTTGGTGGACGATCTCGACGATGACGACCACGACGGAGTCTATGACGATGCCGATGAAGAGGATGGCCACTGCTTCGGCGAGATCTTCGGATCGCTTCCCCTCTGTGACTGCTCGGTCGAGACCGAGTCGGACCGTTGGGGATCGGTCAAATCACGCTTCGGAATCTGATCCTGGGAGGGGCAACACCGCTCGGGAGGTATCGGCAGGGAGCTCCCCGGCTTCGAGCTGGGGCGCTCTCGAGGCGCAGATGCTCTCCCTCACCACTCGAAGCCAAACGAGAGTTCCACCGCTCCCTCCGGCTTTGGAGTCACCTTCAGGTGACGGGAAGTGTTGAATCCGAAGATCGCGCCCAGTGTGGGGAAGGCCACGCCCAGTGCGATGAGAGCCGGGTCCGTGTCCTCCATCAGGGCCATCCATCCCAGTCCACCGAGAGTTCCGGCGATCGCTCCCGTCCAGGTTGGACCGAAAGAGCCCCCGAAGCGATCGTTGGTCCCCACGAGATAGACCCCTCCGGCGGTGGCGACGGTGGTTCCGATGAGGCCTCCGAGGACGAAATTCCCGATCAATTCGTATTCGCGGTTGCGGTCGTCGCGGGCCAGGATGACTGCGATCAGACCTCCTCCGAAGAAACCTGCGCCGGTGCCCGCCATGCCGGCCAGGAATTGGCCTCCGTAGTACCCCGCTCGAGGCCGGGGCTCTTCGGCGGAGGAGGGAGAGGCGACGGCGCAAACGAGAGCGGTCACGAGGAGAAAGGCCCAGCTTCGTCTCTTCACGTCGAGCTCCCAGCGTAGGGACAAGGGCTGCCGCCATGATGTGGACCCCGAATCCGGGGGGCAAGCGAATTCGAAAGAAGGCCCCACCCTCATGGAGAGGATGGGGCCACTTGTCGAAGCCGCGGGATGCTCTGCGAGAGGAGGCTTACCAGCGGTTGCCGCCGCCGCCACCATAACCGCCGCCACCGCCACCACCGCGACGAGGGCGTTCCTGGGCTTCGTTGACCCGAAGAGGGCGTCCGCCCATCTCGAAGCCATTGAGCTTCTCGATCGCAGCCATGGCCGCTTCGTCGTCCATCTCCACAAAACCAAAGCCTCGGGGGCGGCCGGTCTCGCGGTCATTGATCAGAGCCACCGAATGAACCGCACCGTGCTGCGAGAACAGTTCGTTGACCTCGGAATCGGTAGCACTGAAGGGCAGGTTGCCCACATACAACTTCTTCAACGTATCTTCTCCAACAGACCGGACAGGCGCCGGTCCAACCAAAGCGTCGGTTCTTCACCGGCCAAATCCGGGAGAAGCCCTGCGCTTCCAAGACAGTCCAGTCCTTCGACCGGACTATTCCTCCGACGGTCGGAGGAAATCCTTTGCAAGAAAGCTCCGCCTCCAGATGGGGGTCGGAGCCTCTGGCCAAGCCGGGTCGTTGGCTCCGGCGTGACGAATCTGGATCGCGCCCGGGCCCTTCGCAACGCACGACGGCGCCCGACGCTTGACTCCAACACCATACTCTGCGGCCGTGAATCTGGCAAGTGGCCGCCAGAGGGCCGGTTGGGGCATTTCGGCCCGAATTGTCCAGCGACACCCAGATTCTCGCACTAAGGCGACATCCAGATTCGCGCACCCGTCTTCCGTAGATCTGACGATCTGACAGGGTTTTAGCTTCCACCTCCCTTCTTGGGCGACACCCAGATATGCGCAGGGGCTCAGTCC
>JAJRXK010000057.1 GCA_024276305.1 Candidatus Krumholzibacteriota bacterium | reverse complement strand
GACTCGCCTCATCGGTCTGGGCCAGAGCCTTCCCGCTCATTCCCATCACGATCGCCACGAGCGCTGTCAGAATCGCCTGCCGGAGCAGTCCACGAGTAGCCATGACCCAAAGGACCCCAAGGGGTGGAAAAGGAGTTGCAGATCCCCGGAGCCGAAGCCCGGTGGAGAGGGGTGGAGAAGGTTACGTAGCCCTCCTCACCCGGTCAACCTTGCACGGAAGGGGCGCCACAACCATGGCGCCCCTTCCTCGGCAGACTGTAGTCCAGCTCACAGAGCTGGAGGGGGTCACTTGACCAGAGTCAGCTTCTCCACCGAGAGGCTCTCGGTCTCGAATCGCAGACGAGCGTAGTACACGCCACTGCCCACGAAGCTGCCACTGGCATCCCGACCGTCCCAGATCTCCTCGTGAGAACCGGCTTCGATCCGCCCCGACACCAAGGTCCGCACTTGGCGCCCACGGGTATCGAAGATCGCCAATTGGGTCAGGCCCTCACGCGGCGTGACGAAGGAGATCTTCGTCGTCGGATTGAAGGGATTCGGTGCGATGCGCTCGAAACGAGCTCCCCGAGCCACCGGAGTGGGATCGGCGGCCACCAGGCCGGCCAACACCAGATCGCTGTCGTTGCGGGGTACGAGCTCGTTGCGACCGAAGCGCGTGTCCAACAAGCCCGTCACGTACATCTCTTCGGCCAGGACCGCCACGTGAGAGACGCCCGGAGCCGGATCCACGTAGACCGCGGAATCGGCACCTGCGCTCTGCAGCCACCACTCCGCCCCGGCAAAGACGGTGTCCGCCACCGCGGCCCGCGGAGCAGCCACGATCACCGACTCGTAGGCTTCGGTGGTATCGATGCGCGTGGTGTTCAGAACGGGCACCGGCGGCAGCGGATTGCCGAAGCTCAGCAACTCGATCGAAGCCCCACTCTGCGGCAACACTTCCGTCGATCCGGCGAACTCACCCACCGTACCGGAGATCCGCACGCGATCTCCCCGTAGGAAGATGTTGGCGCCGGAGCCCTCGAAGACCAGGATACCGCTCCACCGGCCACCGGCACTTTCGCCGATGACGTAGTTGCTGAAGCCGCTGGTCTGGATCTCACCCGGTGCCACGGTGACGACACCCTCCACATTCACCAGAGTTCCGAGCAACGCGCTGTTGTCGGTTCCCGGAGTCATGACGGACTGGATCTCGACGATCGAAGTCGTCCCCACCGCCACGCCGAGGGTGCTCAGGGGAGCGTCGCCGGGCACCGAGGTGATCTGACCGGTTTCGTCCTCGGCCTCGATGTAGTACTCGAGTCCCGCGGCCGCAGTGCCGGGAATGGTGCCCGAGTAATTGCCGAAGCCATCGTTGACCATGGTCACCACACTGAAGCCCGCGCCCCCGCGGTCGCGGTAGAAGAGCTCCGCCCGGGTGACGGTGCCATTGTCACTGATCGCAGCCGAAACGGTCACGCTCTGCATCTGCACCGGCGTCCAGGGCGTGGGAACGATGTTTTCGACCAAGGGGAAGGGATTGCCCGGATTCTCGACCAGATCCGCCTGGAACCGCGGCTTGAGCTCGAGCAGACCGTTGAAATTCGCCATGGGCGCGGTGATCTGATAGAGATCTCCATTGGCCATGGCCGAGGCATCGATCCCCGTGGTGCGATCCACGAAGACGATGAGAGTGTCGCCGGAGGCATCGGTGAGGCCCACCGTGCCCTGCCCGGTGGCCAGAGGCCAGGGGGGCGCCTCGGAGCCGGGCAGGAAGGCGATGTTACCGGTCACCTGCACCAGGCGTCCGACGATCTAGTAATCCTGGAAGGTGGGCGTGCCGCTACCATCGTTGTCGAGGGCCTGCGAGACGGTGAGCACCAGCGGCGCGGGCGGAGTCGAGGCTCCGATGAAATTGTAGCTGAAGGGGCCACTGAGATTGATCTCGCCGCCGAAGACCCCCACGGTTCCCGTGACCTCGACCTCGTCTCCGAGGGCAAGGGCCGGAGCGCCATTGTCGAAGAAGTTGATCCCGCCGGTGGCATCTTCGATGTAGTGGGTCCCACCGTTGTAGGTCCCTCCCGTCACGGTGATCACGCCACGGACGGTGACGACGGTACCGGTCAAGGGCGAACTCGGAGCACCGAGTGCGGTATAGAGCTGAATATCGTTGATCGGGGTGATGACTTGGGCCGAGGCAGCACCCGCCATGAGAGCGACCGCGGCCAGGACCATCACCGTTTTCTTGAGCAACATCGTCGGAGTTCCCTCCCTAAGAGATGTTCGTTCGGACATTGAGAGTTGGAGAGAGCCGTCTACGAATCGAGATTCTTGCGCGGAATCCGCAGCGCAGATGGGCACGCGCTTCGGGAGGCCCGTCGCGCAAGCACGACTCTAACACATGCGACGTGGCAGCTCTAGGGGCCACACCCGCCAATTCTTTGATCTGCGATGAATTTCCCATCAATTCAGGAAGAGTCGAAACTCCAGTGAAAAGAAATGAAAGAAGGCGCCGTCTTGCCGATGTCCCAGCTGCGTGCTACCGTCCCCGACCGCACCCTGAGCCCCGGGACGAGGTCATCTATGCTCAAGACGTGGATTTTGGCGGGCGCATTGCTGCTGGCGGGCCCAGGCCGCAGCGAGGCCGGCTGGCTCCCCTTTCGGATCGAAACCTCGGGAGAGTGGGCAAGCGTCCGCTTTTCTCCCCTGGCCAGCTACTCCCGATTCGCCACCGAAGAGGGAGATCGACCTCAGGAGAGAGAGATCCGCTTCGACGATACCGATCTCCGAGGCTTCCGCGTGGGCATCTCTCCCCACCCCGACATCGAACTGGGATGGAGCCGCCTCTTCGGGATCACGAACTACGAGGTGGATGTCAACGGGGTCGGGGCAATCCACGGCGACGATTCCGCCGGGCCGGCGATTCTCCTTGGCCGGCTCGACCTGCGCTTCGATCTGATCAGCCTGCGATTGCGCCCCTCGAAGCTGGCCTGGGGGCCGGTGCGCCCAGTGATCGGCCTGGGCTACGGCTGGGTTCTCCAGTCACAGCAGAATCCATTCCGGCCACCGAATAGCCTGCCCGTCGACTACTCCGACAGCGACAAGGCGGTCGAAGCCACGCTGGGAGTGGAATCAGGATGGAAGATCTTTCGTGGGGGTGCACAATTGCGCAGCGTGCACTGGAGGTGGGATTCGGAAGATCCCAAGATCCCCGCCAAGACCACCCACGCGTGGCAATTCGGGCTCTGGTTCGGAGTCCGAATCTGAGGTCTAGCGCGCGCAGCTCGAATCCAAGGACCGTGACCGCTCGATGAGGTAGGCGTAGTTGAAAGCTGCCTCACGGTAGCTCTCGTAGCGATCACTCGCCCCCCCATGCCCCGCGCTCATGTTGGTCTTGAGAAGAAACTCCGCATCGTTGGTGGCACGGTCGCGCAGCCGGGCCACCCACTTGGCCGGCTCCCAATACTGCACCTGCGAGTCGTGGAATCCGGTCTTGGCCAACAAGTGCGGATAGGCCTTCTCTCCCACCTGGTCGTAGGGCGAATAGCTCAGCATCATCTCGAAGTACTCGCGTTCGTTCGGATTGCCCCACTCGTCGTATTCTCCGGTGGTGAGGGGAATAGTCTCGTCCAACATGGTGGTCACTACGTCCACGAAGGGAACCTCGGCAATGATCGCCGCAAAGAGGTCGGGACGATCGTTCATCACCGCGCCCATGAGCAGCCCTCCCGCGCTGCCTCCCCAAGCAAAGACCCGGTCAGCGGCGCCGTAGTTCTGGGAGACCAGGAATTCGACGCAGTCCTCGAAGTCATGAAAGGTGTTCCACTTCTTCGACTTCTTGCCGTCTTCGTACCACGCGCGCCCCAGTTCCGCGCCTCCGCGGATGTGCGCGATCGCGAAGACGAAGCCCCGATCCAGGAGACTGATCCGGGCCGCGCTGAAATTGGGGTCGATGGAAATGCCATAAGATCCGTAGCCCATGATGGTCAGCGGGGCCGTGCCATCGACGGGGGTGTCACGACGACGAACGAGGGAAATCGGAACTTTGACCCCGTCTCGAGCGGGGGCCCAGAGCCTCTCGGTGACATAGTCCTCGGTCGAGAAGCCTCCACCCACTTCGTCTCGCTTGAGGAGCTTCTGCTCCTGCGTGTTCAGATCGCAACTGAAGACCGAGGTCGGCATGCTCATCGAACTGTAGTGAAAGCGAAAGGATCCTTCGGAGGGCTCTGGATTGGCACCCGGCCACGCGGCATACGCCGGGTCGGCGAAGGGCACCTCGAAATGCATCCGGCCATCGTGGTCGCAAACCCGAAAACCCACCAATCCGTCCTTTCTCTCCTCGAGCACCAGATGCTCGTCGAAGAGGTCGAAGCCGTCGAGGTAGACATCCTCGCGGTGCGCCACGATCTCGTGCCAACTCTCCCGACTCCAGTCCTCTTCCGAACAGCGAAAGAGGCGGAAATTGAGAGCTTGATCATTGGTGCGAATGAAGAAGCAGCCACCGAGATGATCGACTTCGTATTCGTGGGATTCCCCGCGCGGAAGAAAGACCTCGAACTGACCCTCTGGATCATGGCTGGAGAGCATGCGCACTTCTGAACGCAACGTGTGCTCGCTGTAGATGAAGACGAATTGCCGGGAGATCGACTTCGTGATCCCCACGTGAAAGGTCTCGTCCTTCTCGTGGAAGACGAGTTCGTCTTCGGCCGGGTCGGTGCCGAGCCGGTGTCGATAGACTCGGTCGGGACGAAGGGTCTGAGGATCCTTCTTGACGTAGAAGAGGGTGGCGTCGTCTTCCGCCCATACCAAGCTTCCACTCACATCCGGGATCTCCTCGTCGAGCCACTCTCCGCTGCGCAGGTCCTTGAAACGAATCCGATACTGGCGCCGTCCCACGAAGTCGATCGATGCCGCCAGGAGATCCTGCCCGGTGCGGATGGCCAGCTGCGCCACCTGACAGTATTCGTGACCCTCGGCCAGGCGATTGACATCGATCAGAACCTCTTCCTCGGCATCGAGTCGACGCTTGCGGCAGTGAATGGGATAGGGTTTCTGATCCTCGGTGCGCACATAGTAGAAGTAGTCGCGAATCCGGACGGGAACCGTCGCATCATCTTGACGAATGCGATTGCGAATCTCCTCGTAGATCTCCCGTTGAAGATCCTCGGTCGCCGCCATCCGAGCGGCGGTGTAGCGATTCTCGGCTTCGATGTGGGAGATGACCTCCGGGCTCTCGCGGTCGTTCATCCAGTAGTACTCGTCCTCGCGGCGCACTCCGTGGTGCTCGAGGATGGTGGGGCGGCGGGGCGGCACGGGCGGTTGCACAGATCCAATCCTTGGTGATGGCGAAAGGGAAATCGGCCGTTCAGACGGATACGAGCGGAGTATACGGTTCCGGCTAGCGCTGTCCAGACCGGGAGGGGGCACCCCCGTCGCACCGAAGTTGACGAAGACCGCCCCTCCCCCTATTCCTGTTCCATGCGTGGAGTGACCGTCAAGCCCAAGTCCCAGGCCGAAATCGAGATCATGCGTGAGTCGTGCGTGCTGGCCGCTCGCACCTTGCAGCTTCTCGAAGGCAAGATCTACCCCGGCATGAATACCGAGGAGATCAATCGCATCGTCCACGAGTACATCGTGGGCCACGGCGCCTATCCCTCTCCGTTGAATTACCACGGCTTCCCGAAGTCGGTATGCACTTCTCCCAACCAAGTCGTCTGTCACGGGATCCCAGATCCGAGCGTCGTGCTGCAGGATGGAGACATCGTCAACGTCGACGTGACCACCTACTTCAAGCGATTCCACGGCGATACCAACCGCACCTTTCTCGTGGGAGAGGTGCGACCGGAAGTCCGAAAGCTCGTCGACACGACCTATGAATGCATGATGCGCGGAATCGAAGCGGTGCGACCAGGGGGACGTCTCGGAGACATCGGGCACGCGATTCAGACCCTTGCCGAGGCCAGTGGCTACTCCGTGGTCCGCGAGTATTGCGGCCACGGGATCGGCTACGAGTTCCACGAGGATCCGCAGGTGCTCCACTACGGGAAACCGGGCACGGGCATACGCCTCGAGCCCGGAATGACCTTCACCATCGAACCCATGATCAACATGGGTGCGGCCCCGACCACCGTCCTGGAGGACGGCTGGACCGTACTCACCCGCGATGGATCCTGGTCCGCACAATTCGAACACACGATCCTCGTGACCGATGACGGCTACGAGATCATGACCGTCGCCGACTGAATCTTCACTCCGAAGAGGCCAAGATCTTCTGAAAACGCTCGAGCTGCCGCGGGTAGCTTTCGTCTTCCGGATCCTCGGCAATCGCCTGTTGGATGAGCGTGACCGAGTCACGACAATTCCCCCGCGCGTTGCAGATCTCCGCCGCAGTATCGAGAACCATCGCCTTCTCCGTACCGGGCTCGGCCAATTCGATTCCCCGGCGCGCCAAGGCTTCGGCCTCGACCAGATTGACTCCATTCTCGAAGCACCACCAGGCATAGGCGTTGAGACCGTTGGCGTCTTCGAGCCACCCCTCCTTCATGGACTCCTTCTTGAGCTGGGCTGCCTCGTCCCCACGGCCTTCGAGATGGAGCAGAGAGAGGATCTTCAATTCCCGGCGGTCGACCTCATCGAATCCGGACTCCGCGTCCGGGCCGGACTGCGCTTTCGCCGCAGACAGAGCCCCTTCCAGAACCGGCCGCATCAGCTCGATCGACTCCTCCCGTTGGGCCAGTCGCGACGCCAGATTCACAGCCAGCATCCAACCTTCACCCGCGGCTTCGTCGTCGAGTTCCTCGGTCACGAAGTCCACGAAGTCGGCAGCCGAGAAACCGGCATCCTTCCGCGCTCGAAGATAGGCGGTGTAGACGAGGTCCTCACTCAGGTCTCGACTGGAGTCGAGTTCCGTGGCGCGCCGGAAGAGATCGATGGCTCGAGAATACTCGCCGTCGGCGGAGGCGAAGCGGGCCAGCTTCTCCGCATCCTCCGCGGTGGGAGAAGCCTCGAAGCGAGCCTTCTTCTGGGCCACCGTCGTGGGATCGGCCAGCGCAGGTCCCAACGCACCCAGGAAGTGCTCCGGTCCGCCATAGCCCGACCAGCGATCCAGAAGCTCCCCGTCGGCATTGAGCACCACGTAGGTCGGAAAACCAGAGACCCCGTAGAGCTTCGCCAACTCCGGCCCTTCGCCCTTCTCGGCGTCGATGGAGGTGAAGACCGTCGCATCGAGGGCCTCTCTCAATCCCGTCGCCGGCCGGGCCAGATCGGCATTGAAATGCTTGCAGTAGACACACCAGTCCGTGAAGAAATCGACGACCACCGGAACTCCACGTTCCTTGGCCTGGGCCAGAGCCTCGTCCAAACCCGGACCGCGGTCTTCCGCCTGCCCCAGGCCAGACAGAGTCACCAACATCAGGAATCCTGCAACAATCGTCCGGGTCGAACGCCACCCAATCATGAGTCACCTGCTCTTGAGAGAGAAGTCGGGGAATCGAGAGTCTAGCCCATGGCCGCCTTCTCAGCATCCCAGAATCGTCCCCCAGGAGGGATCCCTTGGGCTTCGCCTTGCTCCGTCCTAGAATGCTTCCGGTCGCCGGCCGGGCTTCGCCCGAAGAGCAGGACGGCCGCCGCGTCGACTTCGAAGGACGGACCGCCACCATGGAAATGTGGGATACCTTCGCTCAGGCTTGGTTGGGTTATCTTCGCTACCTCGGCGGAGAGATCCTTCACCCCCACCCGCGCAACTACTTCTACGCCCTCGTTCTGCTCTCGATCGTCGTCTACCTCCTCGAACTACGCTTCCCCTGGCGACGATACCAGGCGCGCATTCGCCGCGACTTCTGGATCGACGCGTTCTACATGTTCTGGAACTTCTTTCTCTTTCCGGCCCTCGTCTTCATCGCCGCATCCGCCACCGTGGGACGACTCTTCACCGAGCTCCGCCAGAGCGCGGGAATCGACACCCTGGTGCTCTTCGACCTTCGTCAATGGCCTCCGATCGCCCAACTCGCGGTGATGTTCGTTCTCCGGGATTTTCTCCACTGGAATGTCCATCGCATGTTGCACCGCGTTCCCTGGATGTGGGAGTGGCACAAGGTTCACCACTCGGTCCGCGAGATGGGATTCGCGGCTCATCTGCGTTATCACTGGATGGAGACGGTGATCTACCGCCTGGTCGAGTCGCTCCCCTTGGCGGCCCTGGGCTTCTCGGTCTCAGATTTCTTTGCGGTCCACATGTTGAGCCTGAGCATCGGCCATCTCAACCACGCCAATTTCCGCTTTCCCCTGGGACCGCTGCGCTATCTCCTGAACAATGCCCCCATGCACATCTGGCACCACGCAAAGACCATGCCTCCCGAACATCCCTACGGCATGAACTACGGAATCAGTCTGAGCCTGTGGGACTATCTCTTCGGCACGGCCTACCTGCCCACAGACGGCCGCGACCTCGATCTGGGATTCGCCGAAGTGGAAAGCTTCCCCCAGGACTTCGCACGTCAACTGTCGTGGAGGCCTCAGCCCACCGACTCGGCCGAGGCCTAGTCGATCACCACGGTCTTCGCGCTCACCGCTGCGGTCCCGGACTCGAGCCGCAGGAGATAGACGCCCGCCGCCACTCTCCGTCCTCGGGCATCTCGACGATCCCACTGCGCGCGATGCTCTCCGGCCTCGGCCCGTCCGCTCGATAGCTCCCGCAAGAGGCGCCCGCGGAGGTCGTAGACCCTCAGGGTGGTGGGAGCGGAACTGGCCAGCGAATAGAAGATGTCGGTGCTTCCGCCTCGGCTTCGCGCCCGCAACTCCAATCGTCCGGCGGGCGAGGTCGGGACCGCCCCTCCGCCCAGACTCACCGAGACGAATTGACTGCCCGGAATGGACGACAGATCCGGTGCGAGTCCGGCATCGGCCGCTCCCTCGCCGAGCCCGGG
>JAJRXK010000056.1 GCA_024276305.1 Candidatus Krumholzibacteriota bacterium | reverse complement strand
CGCCCCGACTCCCGACCAGTGCCCCTAGGGGATGGTGACTCGAGTGATTTCCAGAAGCGGATCGTTGAGATTCGCGGGTGAGAAGGAACCGCTGAAGGTCTGCGGACTCCCATTGACCACCACGGTGACGATCCAGGGCATATTGTCGGTGACATCACAGGCACTCCACAGATCCAGGGCGATGATGTACTCGCCGGCGGGGGGATCGGTTCCCGCCCAAGTGATGTTTTCGTTGTTGATGTTGTCGATGCTGCAAGCGGCATTCGAGTCGAGATCGAGCGTACCTCAGCCGGGCCCGGTTCGGTTGGCGAAGTTGATGTCTGTCCCCGAGGGAGTCATGACATGCAGGTCGAGATCCACGGGGTGAATCCAGTTCAGGCTCACTTGGAGTTTGTCCGATGCCGTGGCGGTGGAGTTCACACTCACGATGTGGCGACGGGTGTCGGTCACCGTCGTGCCGTCGCTCGTGCTCATGATGATGGTGAACCCACGGATGTTCGGTGAGTCCACGGGAAGGATGTTCACTGCATAGGTATTGGCGGCGACCATGGCGATGGAGGAGGCGACGCCCGCAGCGGCGAGTTTGGCGGCGTAGCCACGTCCCATGGGAACGGCCGGTCCGTCATAGTCTTCGATGGTGGGCAGGGCGGTCAGGTCGAATCGGTAGTATCCGAGGTTGGCGTTGGATACGCCGACATAGAGCTCGGTCGCGGTACTGTCGACCGAGACCTCCATCACCAGGGAGGCGCCTCGCACGAAGGTCGTCGTTCCGAGGACCAAGGGTGCGGTCGCCGTGCCCTTGGGGTGGGGTTGCTGGACGTAGGTTCCGGCGCTCGACGAGACTTCCACGGATTGGAGGTACTGAGTGGCCTCCACCGTGGGAACGCTGCCCCCACCCCCGCCGGAATCGGGATCGGGCAGAGTGGGCAGAAAACTCCCGTCATTGTTGCAGGCAGGAAGCAGTGAGAGAACGAGAAGGACAGTGGCAAGGCGCAATGCGCCACCCGACGAATGCATGAGGCCTCCCGGTCGAATGCTGGTTCCCGCGCGTGAACAGGGGTCTGGGGCGGCATTGGGCCATCCGCTCCCTGCGCGCGGGCTCGGTCCGAGGAGGAAATAGCAAGAGGCGCGCCGTGGCACGCGCGTTGCAGATCGGGCCGTGATTCGGACCCGAACCTGGGAGCTTCTCTCATGTCGCTGATTCTCTGTCTTCGTCTCGGGCTGGCCCTGGTCCTCCTCCTCGTGGTGGTGGGGGGAGCTCAGGCGCAGTACGAGCCCAATTTCGAACTCAGTCTCCAGGGCGGGTACGACGGCAACCTCACGTCGCTCGGAGACGTGGCCGACGATGGATTCGCGACCGGGGCTTCGCTGGGCTATCGCCTCGCCGACCGACTCGTGGTGGGGGGAGACTTCCGCTACCACAACTTCAACGTGAATTCCGCGTTCACCGCGGGCTTCCCCTCCACCATCGACGTGACGATGACCATGCTGGAATTCGGAGGCTTCGTGAAGGCCTATACGAACTCCGGCGACCATCGATTCTACCTCCGGGGAACAGCCGGCGTGTTTCGGGGTCGAACCGAAGTCGATTACCGGGGTCAGCAGCAGCTGAGCACCACCACAGACCCCGGAATCAGCGGAGCGGTCGGATTCGAGATCGTGGGCCATCGCAATTCCGCCACCTTCTTCGAGGCGAGCTATCGGAGGGTCCTCGGCGACGACCTCCAGTGGCTGAGTGTCTCTTTGGGTGCATCATTCTTCATCTGGTAGGATCTCCTTCGAGCTAGGGCATTTCTTCTTTCGGGAGGATGGGATATTCTGGGCCGCCCGGCTTGGATCGTCCCTATCTCGGAGGAATCGATGCTTCGCTCCACGTTGGCCAGGATGTCGTCTGGTCGTCGCCCTGGCCCATGGCTGCTCTCGGCCCTCGTGACCATCGCATTGTTTTCCGATGCCGTCGCGGCCGATTCGAGCCCCACCTGCTTGGTGGAAGACCCCTCGCTGGCATCGAATCCCGACTCGTCGAAAGTCGAGGCGGCGACGGATAGTTCCTCCCAGGACTCCTCCGAGGATTGGAATGTCAACGAGCCGCGAGGCGACTCTTCCACTCTTGCCTTCGAGGTCGACGAGGGGAGCTGGATGAGTGTGGACGTCAGTCCGGATGGGTCTCGGTTGGTTTTCGATCTCCTGGGAGATCTCTATTCCCTTCCCATCGAGGGAGGAGAGGCCAAGCGGCTGACCTCTGGTCTGGCGTGGGACTACCAGCCCCGGTGGTCTCCCGACGGTCAGGAGATCCTCTTCACCAGCGACCGGGGTGGAGGGGTGAATCTCTGGATCCTGCCGGCCAATGGGGGAGAGCCCGAGGCGCTGACGGATGCCGGAGAGAAGGACACGAATTCTGGGGCCTGGAGTCCGGATGGTCAGTGGATCGTGGCCAAACGACGTTTGACCGATGCCAGTTCCATCGGCTCCACCGAGTTGTGGATGTACCATCGCCGCGGAGGCGAGGGAATCCAGGTGACCAAGAAGGCCGAGATCCCCGAGGTGAGCGAGTCAGTCTTCCACCCCGATGGAAGATTCCTCTACTTCAGCAGTCGTCCCAGTCGTTTCCGCTACAACCGCAATCCCTACCAAGGGATCTACCAGATTCGGCGCTTCGACCGACAGACGGGACAGATCAGTCCGGTGACCAGCCGATTCGGTGGCGCGGGGCGACCCACGATTTCGCCCGATGGGAACACTCTGATCTTCATCACCCGAGATGCCAACCAGACCGTGTTGATGGCCCACGACCTGGTGAGCGGAGCGGAGCGTGAAGTCTTTCGGGGCCTCGACCACGATTTGCAGGAGAGTTTCGCTTGGGCCGGAGTCTATCCGGGAATGGACTTCATGCCCGACGGTCAGGAACTCGTTCTGTGGTACGGCGGCAAGCTGCATCGTCTGAAGGTCGAGAGCGGAGAATCCCGGGAGATTCCTTTCCATTGCGAAGTGGAGTTGCCGGCCCAGAAGGCCCTGCGTTTCACTGCGGACGTGGCGAGCGACACCTTCCGGCCCCGGGTTTTGCGGTGGATGCACGCCCACGATGCTCGCAGTCCCATCTACTTTGCCGCTCTGGGCCGCATCTACCGCGCCGATGCCGACGGGCAGTCTCCCAAGGTGCTCCTGCGCGGGGATGACGATCGCGAATTCGAATACGCCCCGCGCCTCAGTCCCGACGGGCGCCGCATCGTCTACGTCAGCTGGACCGACGCGAAGAAGGGGCAGGTCTGGATTGCGAAGGTCAATGGCACCGGTGTTCGGCAGGTGAGCCAAGTACCGGGGCAGTGGGTGAATCCCACGTGGAGTCCTGACGGAACCGAACTCCTCGCTCTGAAGGGGAGCGGAGCTTCATTGCGTGGGGCGGATCTGGGCAATGAGCTCTACCACGAGATCTGGATCTTCGACCTCCAGAAGAAGACCTCGAGTTATGTGACCAGCGTCCCCAGTCGAGGATCGGCGACTCGGATGCCGACTCCGACCTTTGGGGAGATGGGAAAGCGGATCTACTTCCTTCGGGATGGAAAGGAGAATCAGACCGAGTTGGTGAGCGTGGCTCGAGACGGCACCGACGAGAAGGTTCTGCTTCGGGTGAAGTACGGTGAGGAGTTCGCGGTTTCCCCCAACGGAGAATGGGTCGCCTACAAGCACCTCCATGACGCGTATGTGGCGCCCATGCCCTTGCCCGGAACCGGACCGCTGGAATTGGGCGATAGCGATGGATCGGTCAAGGTCTACAAGCTGACGGAGATGCTGGCCGACTGGATCTCCTGGGAAGACGATCAGACCATCACCTGGGCCGAAGCCAATGAATTGCACCGGCAGACCCTCGCTCACCTCTTTGCGGCCGAAGCGAAAAAGAAGGACGAAGAGGAAAGTTCGAAAGAGGAGTCCGAGGACGAAGTCGATGCTACTGAAGATCATGCATTCGAGGCCGCGGTAGTGACCATCGACCTCGAAGTGGCGCGAGCTCGCCCAAAGGGAATTCTGGTCCTCGAGCACGCCCGGATCATCACCATGGAAGGCGATGAGGTCATCGAGGACGGCGCGGTGGTCATCGAGGGCAATCGGATCTCCCAGGTTGGTCCTTCAGCGGAGATCTCTCTTCCTCCGAAGGTCGACCGGGTCATGGACCTCGAGGGAAAGACTCTCATGCCGGGGCTGATCGATGTGCACGCGCACATGGGCTATGACTCCATGGACGTATTTCCCCAACATGACTGGCAGTACTATGCCAATCTCGCCTATGGCGTCACTGCGACCATGGATCCTTCGGCCAGTACCCACCTCGTCTTCGGGCAGAGTGAGATGGTCGAGGCGGGAATCATGAAGGGGCCCCGGATCTACTCCACGGGATTCATTCTCTACGGTGCGGATATTCTCGGGCGGACCCCCACCAAGAGCTTCGAAGACGCCCTTCGCCACGTGCGGCGGATGAAGAAGATGGGGGCCTTCGCCATCAAGAGCTACATGCAGCCCAAGCGCATCCAGCGGCAGTGGTTCGTCGAGGCCTGTCGTCAGGAACAAATGCTCGATTTCCCCGAGGGGGGCGGGAATTTCGAGAACGACATGGGCATGATCCTCGACGGCCATACCGGGGTCGAACATGCCATCCCCGTCGCTCCTCTCTACGCCGATGTACGCAACATGTGGAGTCGAACTCAGGTCGGCTACACCCCGACATTCCTCGTGGCCTACGGGGGGATCAGCGGCGAGGAATGGTTCTATCAGCATGAAGATCCGATTTGGGCCGATCCCAAGCTCACCCGCTTCACTCCCAAGGCGGTGGTGGAGTCGCGGGCACGACGGCTGAGCCTTCATGCCTACGAGGGCGACTACTTTCATATCGAGGTTGCGAAATCAGCGGTGGCCTTGCAGCGCTCCGGGGTGATGGTGAATCTGGGGGGACACGGGCAGCGCCAGGGCCTCGGCTGTCATTGGGATCTCTGGTCTCTCGCTCAGGGAGGCGCGTCGCCTCACGAGGTCTTGAAGATGGGAACGATCTCTCCGGCGACCTACATCGGCCTCGACTCCCTCATGGGAACGGTCTCCGAGGGGAAACTGGCCGATCTCATCGTCCTCGACGGCAATCCTCTCGAAGACGTGCGCAACACCAACACGGTTCGTTGGACGATCAAGAACGGTGAGGTCTTCGACGCGTCGACCATGGACGAGATCTATCCCGAGCAAATTCGGCGCGGCGCATTCGTCTGGGAGGAGTAGGTATGCCCAATCGCGATCATTGGAGTTCCAGTCTCGGATTCGTGCTCGCCGCGGCGGGGAGCGCCATCGGCCTCGGAAATCTGTGGAAGTTTCCTTACATCACCTACCACAACGACGGCGGCGCCTTCGTGCTGGTCTACCTGGGCTGCATCCTGGTGGTGGGACTGCCCATCATGATCGCCGAGATCATGATCGGTCGGAAGGCGCAGACCAGCCCGGTGGGCGCGATGCGCTCGGTGGTAGGTAGAGCATGGGCGCCCGTGGGCGGGCTCGGGGTCCTCTCGGGATTCGTTCTGCTGGGATTCTATTCGCTGGTGGCAGGATGGTCGTTGCGCAGTTTCGTGCAGTGCCTGGGATGGAGTTTCGGAGGTTTCGATCCGGCGGTCGACTTGGGGGCGGACTTCGGAGCGATGGCGAGCAACGGCGGCTTGCAGGCATTCTTGGGACTGTTGTTCATGGGTTTGACCACCGCCGTCGTCGCTGGAGGCGTGAAGAACGGAATCGAGAGAGTTGCCCGGATCTTGTTGCCGGTCCTCTTCGGGATTCTGGCGGTGCTCCTCATCAATTCCTTTCGCATGAGCGGGTCCGGCGAGGCCTTGCGCTTCATTTTCGAGCCGGACTTCGGTCGGTTGCAGGGGCGTGGGATTCTCGAGGCTCTCGGCCACGCCTTCTTCACTCTCTCGCTCGGAATGGGAGCCATGATCACCTACGGCTCGTACATGTCCAAGAGAGACTCGATCGTGAAGGCCGCGGGGGTGGTGGTGTTGCTCGATACCCTCATCGCCCTCTTTGCCACCATCATCATGTTCACCGTGATCTTCTCCCAACCCGGGATGCGGGAGCAGATCGGCAAGTCGACGGCAGGCATGTTGTTCATCACTCTGCCCTCGCTCTTCTACACCGGAGTGCCCCTGGGGAATGTACTCGCTCCGCTCTTCTACATGCTCGTGGCCTTCGCGGCCCTGACGTCGACGGTGTCGTTGCTCGAGGTGGTGGTGAGTTATTTCATCGACGAGCACGGGGTGTCCCGTCTTCGGGCGAGTCTCCTGTGTGGAATCGCGATCTACGGCCTGACCATTCTCTGCGGGATATCGCTGGGATCGGTGGATGGCATCAGCAACTTCGAGATCTTCGAAGGGAAAGCCGGCCTCTTCAACACTCTTGATCACTTGGTTGCGAACTGGCTTTTGCCCGTAGGCGGATTGCTGACCACCCTCGCCGCGGGATGGTTCATTCCCAAAGCCGTCTCGAGGGCCGAGCTCCTGGACCGCGATACCCGATTCTTTCACTACGGGGCATGGAGTTTCTTCGTGCGCTTCGTATCGCCGCTGGCCGTGGGAACCATCCTGTTCTTCGTGATCTTCAAGGGCGCGGACTTCAGCTGATCCGCTCCCGGAGGGGTGGCGACCAGAGTCCGCGACCGGAGTTCACCTCTGGCTGGGCACCGGCGTGACTTCCGCCATGCGGTCGTCGGCCACGGCATCGACGACCTTGACCTCCCGAATCCGATCCTCGATGAACGCGGCCAGAGTTTGGTCGAGGACGCGCACATTCTGGGGTTCGCAGTCGAAATAATGATCGGCCTGAGAGACGGCGATGAAGTCCGCACTGGCCCCACGATAGGTGCGTTGAGGATCGATGGGTTTTCCGCGGCAGGTCGCGTCGACCAGGACGATCTTGTTGCCCTCTCGGGCCCAGCGCCCGGTGAGGTAACCGATCTGCAGCCTTCCCCGCCCGCGCTCGGCGGCCTTCTCCGCTTGAATCTGGAGGAGGTGGAGGAGTTGAGCGCCGCTGATGGTGAAGGTCGTCACGTAGTTGTGGAAGGGAAGGACCCGATAGACATCGAGGCGGGTGATCGGTCCCGCCGTGAGGTCGGAGCGGATTCCCCCATTGTTCATCAGTCCGAAATCGCTGTCGGTCCCGTCGGCCAAGGCCTCGGACAGCCAAATTCCGACATTGGTGGAGGCTCCTCGTCGTCGCCAGGCTCGGGCCAGCTCGCCGAGGACCTCTCCATATTCCTCGTCGATCTGTTCCTGATAGGATCGAACTTTTCGAGCGAGCTCCGGCCTCTCGCGGACATCCTGGGCGAAGAGGTCGAGGAGCTCTCCGTCGATGGAGACGACCTCGCCATTCTCGACTTCGATCCTCACTCGACCCAAATTGCTGATTCGACTACCTGCCTGCACGATGCGCGTGGTTCCCACGACTCGTGGTTCGACCAGTCGGGTGTGGCTGTGTCCTCCGACGATCAAGTCCAGTTCGGGGACTGCGCGCGCGAGTTCCTCATCGGCGTCCACTCCCTGATGAGTGAGGGCCACGATGAGGTCGAGGTCCGAGGGTTGGGCCGCGATCCACTGCCGAACCGCGTCGGCGGCCGGGCGGACGCGGATTGCCTCGCGGACGCGGACGGGGACGAGGTGGGCCAGTCGTTCGGTCATCACCCCGACGACGCCGACTCGGACGCCGTCCAGGTCGAAGACCTTCCCGGCCATTGGAGCGTAGGGAGTTCCGTCGGGATGGTCGAGATTGGAGCTGAGCACCGCGAAGGGGGCATGAGCGATGAGCGCCTCGAGATTCTTCGCCCCCTGATCGAAGTCGTGGTTGCCGAGGGTCATGGCGTCGTAGCCGACCTGACCCATGAGTTCGAAGAGCGCTCCTCCCTTCGCGCCGGCGACTTCGATTTCGCTCAGAGGGGACCCAGTGAGCACGTCTCCGGCGTTGAACAAGAGAACCCGCTTCCACCGTTCCCGCTCGGCTCGGACTGCTGCGTCGAGGGCCAGGGTTCCTCCGACCAAGGGATGGTCGTCACGCCAGCTCGCGACTCGAGCACGAAATGCCGCGTGGGTGTCATTGGTGTGCAGAATGACCACCGTTCGGCGCTCGGCCCCAGCCGAGCCGACGGCAACGATAGCGACGAATAGCAGGAGCACGAAGTGGCGGAGCGCTTTCGGTGCCAATGCGGAACCTCCGGAGAAGGGGGCTCCAGACATTATCAGAGTCTTGGGTTCTTGGCATCAGATGGTCGTGGGACCTATGATGCGTCGCGGGCCTTCGTTCGAAGACTGCAGGGCACCTGTGGCGCGACAGCGCAATATGGTCCTGAGACGCACCCAGAGTTGCGCACCTGCTCTTTCCATCATCTCGGTCGCACCTATCAGCAGATGGTCAGCCGATATTCTACCGCCCCGGATGAGGTCGCTGGCGGGGCCGGCCGGCCACGACCATCCATGCCATTCCAGACCAGAGAGTGCAGACCCGCGTCCACCTTGCCGAGATCGAGAATTCGTACCCGTACGCCTCGAAGATCGTAGATGGCGATCTGGGCGGAGGCAGGAGCACGGAGAGTGAAGTCGAAGGAGGTGAGTCTGTGGCTCGGATTGGGGAAGACCGATTGGATGGCGGTGGTCGCGACCGTGGCCTCAGGATTTGCCACGACGGTACCGCCCGCGAGTTGGGTGACTTCGGTGGGGTTCAGGACGCGATCGTAGAATCGGAGTTCGTCGATCACCCCGGGGAACCAACCGCGATTGAAGCCCGCATCGCAGGGATTGTTGCCCACGCCGATCCACGGCATGCCGGTGAAACCGTTGAAGCTCAGGTAGTAGGCCACGTCGAGGACGCCGTCGATGTAGATCTTGATGCTGTCGGTAACCGTCGAGCGCGTGACCACGACCGAGTGGAATGCACCGTCGTTGATCTGACGCGTCGAAGGCACATTGGAGGTGATCACGTGACCTCCGTTGATCATCGCGATGCCGAAGTCGCCTCCAGGGGGGCTTCCACAGACCTCGCCGTCGACCATGCCCAGACCCTGGAATCACTCCGACCCTGAGGGCGCTACTGCTGTGGTGCGGACGAAGAATGATGTCGAGAAGTCTGCCGCCCAGAGGTCTCCGGGAAGGGAGACCAAGTCATCGATGCCATCCATGTTCACCGCGGCGCCGCGATAGCCCGTCGTGAAGACGACTCCGCCGCTGGCTGTCCCGTGGCGCGCGTTGCCACTGCTGTCGGAGACATTGTGCTCGAAGCGATATTCGGCGACCAACCCGGTTTGGACCGAGGCAAGGAACTCACAGAGACCCTCCTGAATGAGGCACGAGGCCCCGACCGTTTTCGGTGGACCCTCAGGAGTGGAACACCGCGGCGACGCCAAATGGCAAGATCCGCCGCTGATTCCGTCCCAGGATGCTGTGGTGGCCCGGAGGATCGGGCGTTCCTCACCCTCCCAGATTCAGGCACACGGTCTTGGGTTCGGTCATTTCCATGAGGGCATAGCGAATGCCTTCGCGACCCAGCCCGCTGCTCTTCACACCGCCGAAGGGCATGAGGTCGATCCGGTAGTCGGTGGAATCATTGACCATGATGCCGCCGACCTCCATTTCGCGCACCGCTCGAAAGGCCTGGTCGAGATCCTGGGTGAAGATGGCGCCGTACAATCCGTAGTCCACTCCATTCGCGGCTTCGATGGCTTCGTCGAGATCTGAAACCGGATAGAGCGACACCACCGGACCAAAGACCTCATCGCAGTCGAGCTTGGCCCCTCGAGGCATCTCCTCCATGACGGTGGGGGCGAGCAGGGCGCCCTCGCGTTTTCCGCCGGTGGCGACCCTGGCGCCTTGGTTCACCGCCTCGGCGATCCACGACTCCACCCGCTGCGCTTCGTCCTCGGTGATCATGGGGCCCATATCGGTCTCTGGGTCGAGCTTGGAACCCAGTCGATAGCGCTCGGTTCGCGCTACGAAGGCATCTCGGAAGCGATCGTAGATGCTTTCCTCGATGTAGATGCGCTGCACGCCAATGCAATTCTGGCCCGCCGCCCAGAAGGATCCCGACACGCAGGATTCGACCGCGTCGTCGAACTTGCAGTCGGAGAGGACGATCACGGGACTGTTCGAGCCGAGCTCCATGCTGATCTTCTTCAGACCGGCCACCTGGGTGATTCTGCGACCCGCTTCGACACCGCCAGTGAACGAGACCATGCGCATCCCTTCGCTCCGCACCAGGGCATCGCCGATTTCGGCCCCGGGTCCGGTCAGAATCGAGAGGATCTCTCCCGGCAACCCCGCGTCGAGCAGGCATTCGCCCAGTTTCAGAGCAGAGAGGGGGGTGACCGACGCCGGCTTGCACACCACGGCATTGCCTCCGGCGATGGCGGGACCGAGTTTGTGGGCCACGAGATTCAGCGGGTCGTTGAAAGGGGTGATGGCGGCGATCACTCCGATAGGGAAGCGATAGTAGTAACCGATGCGCTTCTCTCCCCCCGGCGCGCTGTCGAAGGGGATGGTCTCGCCGTCGAGTCGGCGGGCCTCTTCGGCCGAGATGGTCATGGTGTTGATGGCGCGAGCGGTTTCCTTCTGCGCCTCGCGGATGGTCTTCGAGGATTCTCTGGCAATCGTCGTGGCAAGATCGTCGAAGCGCTCTTCCATGAGGGTGACGCAGCGTTTCAGGATCGAGATCCGCTCGTGCGCAGGCATGGCCCGGTTGATCGCATATCCGCGGCGGGCGATCTCGACCGCGGCCACGACGTCGTCGACGCTGCCTCGAGGGACGGTATCGACGAGAGAGTCGTCGTAGGGATCCCGTACTTCGATGGTGGAGGATCGATCGACCCACTCCCCTCCCAGGATCATCTTCATGCCGTGGCCTCGCTGCGCTGGAGAACCGACCGGTGAATCTCGAGGAGGTCCACCAAGAGCGAATATCCCGTCTCGATGCGGCCGGCCCCGGCCCCGCTGATGGTGACCTCTCCCAGGAGGTCGCAGGTGAAGGTCACCGCGTTGGTGGCGCCCATGATGCCGGCCAGGGGGTGGGAGACTTCGATCTGCATGGGAGCCACGCGGGCGGAGACTCTCCCGTCCTCGCGTCGTACCTCCCCGATGAGTTTGTAGCGTTTTCCCTGAGCGCGGGCCTCATCGATGTGGTCGGGAGTGATCGAACGAATGCCTTCGCAGGGAATGTCCGCCGGACGTAGATCCGCACCCATGAGAACGTTGGCGAGAATCGTCACCTTGGCCAGGGCGTCGAGCCCGTCGACGTCCGCGGTGGGATCGGCCTCGGCGTAGCCCAGCTTCTGGGCAGTGGACAGGGCCTCCTGGTAGGTCTTCCCCGACTCCATCTCGGACAGGATGTAGTTGGTGGTGCCGTTGAGAATGCCCCGGGCGGCGGTGATCCGGTTTCCCGCGAGATTCAGCCGCGCCAGGTTCAGGACCGGAGTGCCGGACATGACCGTTCCCTCGATGTGAAATCCGACGTGGTGCTCGTCGGCCAGCGAGGAGAGTTCTCGGTAGAAGAGGGCGGCGGGGCCCTTGTTCGAGGTCACGACATTCATTCCCCGCGAGAGCGCGCTTCGGCAGTGCGAGGTGGCGGGCTCACCGGTCCCGAGATCGGTGAAGGTCAGCTCGCAGAGAGTGTCGGCGGAGCAGCTTTCGAGCATCGAGATGGCGTCTCCGCCATGGCGCACTTCGTGGCCGGGATCTTCGTATTCCTCGAGGGAGGATCCAGACTGGGCCAGCTCCAAGACATTCTCCAGATCGAGGCCTTCGTCGCAGGTCAGGCTCCCCAGGCGGAGATCGCAGATGGCGACGACCACGGGATCGAAGTCATGTTCTTCGACCAGTCGATCGCGGTGATCGCGCAGAATCTCGCAGAGTCCCTGACCTACCGTGCCCAGGCCCACGAGAGCGATTCGGTGCTTCATCGATTTCCTCCGGATTCAGATTGCATCCAACGCACGGGCCAGATCCGCCACGATGTCGGCAGGATCCTCGATTCCGCAGGCGATGCGACAGGTGGCAGGACCGATGCCGGCCAGGCGTCGGCCCTCTTCGCCCTGTTGTTGGTGGGTGGAGATGGCATTGAGAGTGGCGACGGTCTTGACGCGACCGAGGTCCGTCGCCCGCCAGATCATGTCGAGGTGATCATAGAAGGTACGCGCATTGCGAGATTCCTCGGGCGCGTCTTCGGCGATCTCCACCGAGAGCATGTATCCATAGGCGTTTTCATCGGTGTCGGCCAGGCGCATGGTGCGTTGCGCAAGTTGGTGCCCAGGGTGCGAAGGCAGGCCTGGATAGTGCACCGCGGCCACTCTGGGATGCTCCTCCAAGAAGTGCGCCACCTCGAGGGCACTGCGACTCATCTGGGCGCAGCGCATTCGCAGCGTGCGCATATCACTCAGCACGAGGAAGGCCCCCATGGGGTTGAGGGAGGGACCGTTGTCGCGGAAGGGCCAGAGCTTGGCCCAGGAAGCGAAGTCGGCGCGCATTTCGTCGGG
>JAJRXK010000055.1 GCA_024276305.1 Candidatus Krumholzibacteriota bacterium | reverse complement strand
TAGGGGATCCAATCCGGTCGATCGGGGAGAGTGTGCAGGTGGGGGCGCAGCTCGGCCAGGCTCAACCTCTGTCGCGTGGGCACGCTATAGCTGACCACGTGCAGATTCGACGAGCGAAAATCGATGACTCGCTTTCCCTCGACATCCTTGACATAGGCGTCGCGAAGATTCCACTCGGGAGGAATGGTCCAGTCGAAGCAGGCCGTCCCGGTCGGAATGCGCACTCGATCGAGCCCCTCGACCTCTCCTCCCACAAAGTCCAGGGTCTGCCGCAGGCCTTCGCCGGTGATACTGCGGCACCAGGGATACATGACCTGCATCCACTCGACCATGGAAGAACCCAAACCCGAGGACGACTCTTTCATGGCTGGTACACCGGAAGATCGCGGTCCCGATCGTTGAGAATCACCGGGTGGCCGACCTCTTCGAAGGGCCATCCAATGGCGAAGCGCGGATCCGCATGGTGGAAACCCCGTGCCTGCTCGGGCAAGTAGAACTCCGACATCTGATAGAAGATCCGGCTATCGTCCTCCAGGCTCAGAAAGCCGTGGGCGCACCCGGCAGGAACGAAGAGGGACTGGAATCCCTCCGAATCCAGACGCACCTCGACGGTGGCGAGATAGGTCTTGGATTCGGGGCGGATGTCCACGATCGCATCGTGGATCGCCCCCCGCTCGACCCGCACCAACTTGGCCTCGAAGCGGGGGAACTGGTAGTGCATTCCCCGTAGGGTTCCCCGACGCAGATTGTGGGAGAGATTGCACTGCACCCACTCCACCTCGATTCCGACTTCGGCCGCCTGCCGCGAGCACCAGGTCCGGGCGAAGAAGCCCCGTTCGTCGCGGTGAGACTCGGCTTCGATCAAGAAGGCGCCCTCGATCTCCGTGGGATGGAAGATCATGAGATCACCTCCACCGCCGGGATGGGGACCACATGCTCTCCACCCCAGTCGTGGATGTAGGAGGTCTGGGCCACGATTTCGTCGCGCAGATTCCAGGGCAGAATCAAGAGGTAGTCCGGCCGCGTCTCCCGGATGTGGTCGACGTCGAAAATGGGGATGTGAGTCCCGGGCAAGTAGCGCCCATGCTTGTAGGGATTGCGATCGACGGTGTAGTCCAGCAGGTCCTGTCGAATCCCGCAGTAGTTGAGGAGGGTGTTGCCCTTGCCGGGGGCACCATAACCCGCAACGCTCTTGCCTTCATCCCGCGCCCGGATCAAGAAGTCCAAGAGCCGTCGCTTGGTCTGCATCACCTGATCGGAGAAGCGTCCGTAGCTTTCCAGACGATCCACACCAGCCGCGAGCTCCCGATCGATGAGCTCCATGACTCGATCTCGTGTGCGATGGTGGTCGCTGTCCTGATGACATCCGAAGACCCGCAACGACCCTCCGTGCGAACGCAGCTCCTCCACGTCGAAGATCCTCAGGCCGTGATGCTCGAAGATCTTCTGGGTGGTGAAGAGAGAGAAGTAGGAGAAGTGCTCGTGGTAGATCGTGTCGAATTGATTCTGGGCCATCAACTGCTGCAGGTGCGGGAATTCGAGAGTGATCACCCCGTCTTCGGCCAAGAGAATCTTCATCGCCTGGGTGAAGTCCTTCAGATCCGGAACCTGGGCGTAGACATTGTTCCCGGTGATGAGATCGGCCGCCTTTCCCTCGTCGCGCAACCGCCGCGCCAGGTCGACTCCGAAGAATTCCACCACAGTGGGCACTCCGCGCTTCTCGGCATCGACGGCCACATTCCGGGCCGGCTCGATTCCCAAGACCGGAATCCCCCGGGGCAGGAAGTGTTGGAGCAAGTAACCATCGTTGCTCGCAACTTCTACCGCCAAGCTCTGAGGGCCCAGAGAGAAGCGGTCGATCATGGTCTCGACATAGCGACGCGCGTGCTCCACCCAGGAGGTCGAGTAGGAGGAGAAGTAGGCATATTCGGTGAAGATCTCCTCGGCCGACACATATTCCTCGAGTTGGACCAGGAAACATTCGGCACAGACCCGAACGTGGAGCGGGTAGAAGGGCTCCATCGCGTTGAGCTCCGAGGGCCGGAGATAGGTCTCGCAGAGCGGCGACATTCCCAGATCCACGAAGGTCTGGCGGAGCTGCGCCCCGCAAAAACGACAGTGGGGAGTGTGGTCCGAATTCATGCCGAGCTTTCCTGCGGGGTCCATCGCAACTGGTCGTCGAGGCGACCGCTTTCCCGCAAGCGACCAAGGTGGTGGATGCGCATGAGGGTCGAGTGCCGGAAATCCTCGTCGGCGAAACCCATCGCCCTCAATCCGGCGTCGAGCTCCGCGATGGCCGCCGACAGATCGATCTGCGGTTGGTGGTCGGGTGCGAGCTCACGGTAACGCGCGAAGTCCACCCGGTAGGATCGCCGGTCGGGTTGGGCGTCGGGATTGATGGACATCGTGCCCCCATCCACCGAGGCGGCCACCCGCTCGGCGAGGTCCCGCACCTGATAGTTCCATTCGTCGCAGCCCACGTTGATGGGGAGGTGAGCCTGAGTCACTCCATTGCTAGCCCGCAGGAGAGCCCATTCGATGGCTCGAGCCATGTCCCGCACATGAATGAGCGGCCTCCAGGGGGTGCCGTCGCTGAGCACGGTGATGGGCTGACCCGAGACCGCGCAGGCCACGAAGTCATTGAGGACCAGGTCCAATCGCAGACGGGGACTCATTCCGCAGGCGGTGGAAAAGCGGAGGGCGGTCACCCGAAAACCCCTCTGGGCGAGGTGAGCCAGCGCCGCTTCGGCCGCGACTTTCGATCTCGCGTAGGGAGTCAGGGGATTGAGCGCTGCATCCTCGGTGCGCGGTCCGGAGTCGGCCAGGCCATACATCGAACAACTCGATGCGAAGATCAGGTCCTTCACTCCCGCCCGCCGCGCGTGGTCTGCGATGTCGATCACCGCCCGAGCATTGATGTCTGCGGTCACCTCTTCGTAGAGATTGCTGATGGGGTCGTTGGAGATGGCCGCCAATTGAACCACCGCGTCCACGCCGTGGAGATGCCGGGGATCGAAGTCTCGAACATCGCCGAAGATCTGGGCGTCGAGAGCGACCTCCGGCAGATGGTCCACTCCCGTGAGCCCCGCGCTGAAATAGCCGGTGTCGTATCCGATCAGCTCCGCGTCCGGAAAACGGCAACGCAAATGTTCGGTCACCACGGGCCCGACATAACCGAGATTTCCGGTGATCAGAATCTTCATTGCCAGACCATCCATGGGGTTTTTCCCTGATCGACCAATCCGTCGAGAAGCACTTTGTCCTTGAAGGTGTCCGCACATTCCCAGAAACCGTCGTATTCGTAAGTGGCCAGTTGCTTCTTGGCGATGAGTTTGTGGAAGGGCTCGACCACCAGATCCTCTCCCTCTTCGATCTCGTCGAAGAGTTCCTGTTTGAAGACGAAGTATCCGCAATTGATGAATCCCGCTTCGCGGACCGGGCGAATGTTCTGCACGAGACCCGACTCCGAGAACTCCACCATGTGAAAGCTGGCGGTCGGGCGCACCGAAACGAAACAGGCGGTGCGATCGAGTTGGCCGGCGAAGTCGAGGTAGCGATCGAGGGGCAGGTCCGTGAGACCATCGCTGTAGTTGGCCAAGAAGCGCTCCTCGCCCTCGAGGTGTTCCCGGACTCGCAGCAGTCGTTGGCCGATATTGCTGTGCACACCGGTGTCCACGAAGGTGATGCGCCAGTCGTCGATGTCGCGCCGCAGTAGCTCGACTTCGGAACTACTCCCCTGGAGGATGAAGTAGTTGGCCAAGGCTTCGCGGTAGTCGAGGAAGAAGCGCTTGATCGCGTCGCCCCGATGGCCCAGACAGAGGATGAAGTCCTTGTGCCCATAGTGGGCATAGTATTTCATGACGTGCCAGAGGAGGGGCTGGCCCCCGATCGGCACCAGGGGCTTGGGAACATCCTCGGAATAGTCCCGAAGACGCAGCCCCAGACCACCGCAGAACAGCACCACTTTCATCGAATCATCCTCGTCTTCCTCCCCTTCAACCTCGTTTTCGATCGGAAGGCCGGACCGGCCGACCTTCCAATACGGTTTCGACCCCCGATTCGAGGCCCCGGCGATATACTTCCAGCGCGGCTCGGGTCGCCTCGATGGTCCGATCGATGTCCTCGTCGGAATGCGAGTAGCTGACCACGAAGGATGGGCCCAGGATGCCCCGCCGGATCAACTCCTGCATGAACAACGTCCGAAAGAGCTGTGAGCGCACGCCTTTCTCGTCGCGCGTGGTGTACACCAGATTGCAATCCCGCCCCTCGACCTGAAAGCATTCCTCCACTCCCAGCTCCTTCGCCGCTTCGGTGCACCCTTCGCGCAAGCGCTTCCCCTGACGGTGGAGTCGAGCGGTGACGTCCTCGCGTTGGTAGAAGTCCATGGTGGCCAGAGCGGCGGCCAGACCCACACTTTCCGCCCCGTGGGTGGTGGAGAGGAGAAAGACTCGGTCTCGGTCGTGATGCCATCCCCCGAGCTCCATCACCTCCCGGCGTCCCAAGAGGGCGGAACAGGAGAATCCATTCGCCAAACCCTTTCCGAACGCGGAAAGGTCGGGGTGGAGGTCGTAGACCTCCTGCGCTCCCCCTCTGTGCCACCGAAATCCGGTGATCATTTCGTCGAGGATCAGCAGAGCCCCCCGCTCGCGGGTCAGCTCCCGCACCCCGCGCAGGAAGCCCTCTCGAGGGGGCTCCGTTCGCTCCGCTTCCATCACCACGCAGGCGATCTCTCCCTCGTGCTCCTCGAAGAGGGCCTCGAGACTCGGCAGATCGTTGTAGCGAAAACTCAGGCTCAGCCGCCGGTGCTCCTCGGGAATGCCTGCGGACATCTGGAAACTGGCCACGAACCAATCGTCATAGCTGAAGAAAGGATGGTCTTGGCAGTACACCACCCGCGAACGGCCGGTGTGGGCCCGGGCCAGCTTCACCGCCGCGGTCACCGCCGTGGACCCATCCTTGGTGAACTTGACCTGCTCGGCCCGGGGAATCATGGCCAGGATTCTCTCCGCGCACTCCACCTCCATCACCGAGGGCCGGGTGAAGTTCGTCCCCTGCGCCAGCGATTCGCCAACCGCATCGACCACCGCGGGAAAGGCATGTCCCAGCGTGACTGCGCGCAGGCCCATCCCGTATTCCACGAATTCGTTGCCATCGACATCCCACACATGACAGCCCTTCCCTCGCGCGAGGAGGGGCGGAGCCATCTCCGGATACTGGTCATCGCCCTTGGCGTAGGTGTGGCAACCGCCGGGAATCAGTTCTTGGGCCCGATTCTGGAGTCGGCGAGCCAACGACGACGGTGGAGCGGGCTGGGATTCAGGCATGGCATCCTCGGACCGGATCGAAGCGGGCATTTGCTCGGGAGGGCGCCGCGAGAAAACCCCGTCGGAGCCCCCCGAGCGGCAAGAAGTGTGCCCCAGAACACTCCCCAGGGGAAGCGATGAGCCGAAGCTGCGACCCTTTCGAGGCCCTGAGACTTCTAGGGCCTCGGGACCCTTTCCCTTCTCGGGCAGATCGCGCTGGACCACGAGCCCTTCGCTCCCCACAATGCCGTCGGCTCCAACCCCGACTCCACCATGACCCAACTACGTCGCTGGACTTGGATCGCGCTCGCCGGATCTCTCCTTCTGGCCATGCTGGCCCAGGCCCTCGCTCCCATCCCCCGCGAACGGATCTACATCGAGGCCCTCCTCGACGCCGGTCACGTCCCGCTCTTCACCGTCTTCACCCTTCTGGTCCTCTCCCTGCTCCTCGAAGTGGGGCGCGTGGCGCGGCGGCAGCGCTCCACCGCCTACATCCTGACCCTCCTGGTGGCCATCGCCATGGGGGCGATCACCGAATTGCTGCAATCCCGAGTCGGCCGTGACGCGGACTTCTGGGACTTCGTGCGGGATCTCTGCGGGGCCGGGGCCGCGATCGCATTGGCCATTGCCTGGCGGCAACTCTGGCGATCTGCCCACCGGCAACGGGCCCCGATTCAGGTCGGCCTGTTGGTCCTCGTCGCCTTCGTCTTCTGGGGATTCGGCCTGAGCGCGCCGCTTTCGACGCTCATGAACTATCGGGCCCGGGATGCGCAGTTTCCGGTCCTGGCCAGTTTCGATGGAGACTGGGAACGCACCTTCGTGCGCTCCCGCGACAGCGAGGTCCGCGCGGTCGCGCCTCCTCCCGCGTGGAAAGGACGGAAGGGGCGGGTCCTCCGAGTCCGCTACGAGGCCAAGGAATACCCGGCCGTCATTCTACAGGAGCCGGTCTCGGACTGGTCCGCTTATGACTTTCTGGAATTCGACGTCTACAACCCGGACTCCACCGCCGTCGACCTCATCGTCCGCATCGACGACAACTCCCACAATGGCTACTACTCCGACCGCTATCACGGCACCTTTTCCATCGGCCCCGGAGTCGAACACCTGGTCATTCCCCTCGAGGAGGTCAAGCAAGCGCCGCGGTCCCGGGCCATGAACCTGCGGGCCATGCACAGCTTGACCCTCTTCCTGGGAGAGATGGATCGTCCCTGGACCCTCTATTTCGACCACATCGAATTGACCCGCGGTGAAGAGACCGGCGCGCCCGACTAGCGATAGAGTCCCTTCACCCCGCCGAAGGACGAGGTCGCGGTGGGCACGAAGACGTCCTTGCCTCCCGGCGGTCCCAGATTCGCCGCCACATCGTCGATCACCAGGACCCAGTCTCCCGGGGTGGGAGGCGTGAACTGCACCGGGCCATCGCTGGCGTAACCCGCAATACGAGTCGCCTGTCCGGTCGCGGGATCGAACCACCAGGCATCGGCCGCCGTGCCGGCGAGGGTGGAGAGGTCGACGGTCAGAGTGCGTTGGCTGGGCGTGTACACCATGATCGTCTGGCCATCACGGGTCCGCGCCGCCGCCGCATAATTGGCCGAATCGATGCTCTGGTAATTCGACACCAATACGGTATGCGCGGTGTCCGGCTCGAAGAGATCCCACCGACGCGAGCGGATCAGCCGACCGAAATGGGACATCGACCGCGAACCCGGCGAATCGAGGGCATCTCGCCACCCCGCGGGGAAATCCCAGATCCGCCCGCTGCCGTAGAAATGGCCCTGGGCTCCCCCCAGCAGGGCCCAATAGGCTTGGCTGCGCATACAGACTTCGGTCCAATTCGATTCGAATTCGTAGCGGCCCTCGATGTAGACGAAGGGGCGCGGAGGCGAGCGCAGGAGGTCGCCTTGGACCTCCCGCGCGGTGGTCGAGCAATCGGCATAGGTCGTGTTGAAGTCCAACCAGGGGCGGTCGTAGCAATCCACGGCGGAGTTGAGACGGCTGCAGTGCGCGGTGTGGAGGTGCTTGGTGTCGAAGTCGCGAATGCCATCGGCCACCGCGTCGACCAGATCCATGACTCCATAGGTCGACGCATTGGTGTCGCCCCCGTCCATCCAAACGATGTTCTCCTGATTCTGGTAGCGCGCCCCCAAGAAGCGTCCAAAGGCTCGCATGGTATTCACTCCATTGCTCTGCATGGCCGAACACCACCCCTCCGGCCCGCAGTCGAAGCCCAGATAGGCCGGGGTCACGAAGAGCAGGAAACCCCGCTGGCGAGCCGCTTCGAAGAACCAATCCACATGAGCCCAATAGGCTTCATTCGGGGAAGAGAAATCATTGGCCGCGGTGAAGGGTCCTTCGCCGGCGCGGTTGCGCTCGGTGCCATTGTAGACCGGCGCCACCAAGATCGAGATGAGCAGGGCATTGATGCCTTTGGCTTGCCGATCATCGAGGTAGGCCAGGGCCTCGGTCTGGTCGAGCCGGGTCACGATGTGCCAAGGCGCGGCGGCATTCAGGAAGAGGGCTCGACCGTTGGCGTCGACCAGGGTTCGACCGTCGGAGGAGATGCTCAGGGGATAGGCGATCGGCGCCGCGGCGGCATCGAGTGCAACGCCGAGGATCAGGACCAAGACCGCGAGAGTAATCCACGCTTCAGCTCGGCTCATGGGGCCTCCTTGGACCCGGGATTCTAGCACGCATCCGCCGCGAGTTGTTCGCAGAGCTCGCAGAATCGTCGGCGCTGGACCTCGAAGGAGAAGTGCTCTCGGACATGGGCCCGGCCGCCCGCCGCCCGCCTCCTCCTCTCCTCGTCGCTCGAGAGGGCTTCGACCATCGCCGCCGCGAGGGCCTCGGGCCGGCCCGCCTCCACCAGCCATCCCCGGTCCGGATCGGGGATGAGCTCGGCCACCCCTCCCACGTCAGTCGCAGCAACTGCCGTACCGACCGACATCGCCTCGAGCACGACATTGGGCAAGCCCTCCGTGAGAGAGGGGTTCACCACCAGATCGGCTGCCGCCAGGCACTCCAGGACATCCTGGCGAAATCCCGCCAGGTGGACCCGATCGCTGAGACCCAAGGCCGTGGCCTGCTCCTCGAGGGCTCCTCGCAGCTTCCCGTCGCCCAGAAGGACGAGCTGGGCCTGGGGACAGGCCTCCTGGCAAATCGCCAGGGCTTCGACGAGAAAGCGGTGACCCTTTTCGGGGCTGAGACGGCCTGCGGCAACCACCACCGGGGCGCCGGCCGGCAGCGAAAAGAGGTCGTGGAGGTCCACCGAGGTGGGCTGCAACAAGCAATCGACCGAATTGTGGACGACGTGCACCCTTTCGGCCCGCACCCCGTGGTCCACGAGCATCCGCTTGGTGGCCTCCGAAACACTCACCAGCGCCGAGGCGCTCTTGAGAATCCTGCGGTCGAGGGCCTCGTAGAGGCGAATCTTCCGGTCTTCCCCGGTGAAGCCTCGGACCACCGGAATCTGCCGCACCCCGGTGCCCCGCACTCCCAGACGCCCCACCGTATCGGCCTTGTATCCGTGGGTGAGCAGGATCTCTGCCCCGAAATCCCGGAGCTGGCGGCGGAGCTGCAACACCGCGGCGGGGCTGAAGGGGCTGCGGGTATCGATGAGGAAGGTCTCCAGTCCCCGGGCCTGGGCCCGGGAGATGATCTCCACCTCGGAACGCCCCTCCCGGAAGGAGCCGATCCGGACCTCCCACCCGAATTCGACCAGGCGCGTGGTCAATTCCACGATCTGTTTCTCAGGGCCTCCCGCGAAGTTGCTGGCAATGAGATGGCAGATACGCATCCGGGATCACCGATCTTGGGAGAGAGGGAGAAACGACGGGCTCCACGCGGCACCCGACAGGGGAGTGTAGCCAGTTCACCGCGGTCTGACCACTCTGGCCGGGCGGATCGCGGGCCACGGCACGGGCTATGCAGGATCTTGGGCTCCGGCCCCGTCCCGTCCGCATGCTTCCCGAAACCAGAGGAGCCCGGCTCCGAATCCACATCCATTGGAGATCTGCGATGGACAAGCCGAATTCCATTCCAAGTTGCTGGGAAATAAGAACGTGTGGCCGAGAAGAAGGGGGTTTCAAGGCCGGAGAGCTGGGGGTCTGCATCGCCTCCCGCGAGGGGATGGGACACAGTTGCTGGGTCAATGCCGGCTTTCTGGGAGATTGCGAGGACACTCGCGACAGCGCACGCCGCGACCTGGTCTGCCAACACTGCGAGGTCTACTACCTTTACAATCGGGGCAATGGAAAAGAGGCCCAGAGGGTCTTCGACGAATGCCCCGAGGAGTACCGGCGCGCGACCCGGATCCTGCGCGAACGACTCACCTCCCCGACCTGAGTCTGCTCGTCGCGGACGCATCCTCCCGGTGGGGGGTCAGGGCTTGGCAGGCCCTCAGCACGGTCGTAGACTCCTGCGGACAACGGGCTCCACCGGGGGGAATCCATGGAATCGACGCTCTTCACTCGGATCATCAACGGGGAGATCCCCGGGGAATTCGTCCATCGCGACGACCTCTGCGTGGTGATCCGCGACATTCACCCTCAAGCTCCGACCCACCTCCTGGTCATCCCCATTCAACCCCTTCCGGGAATCCAGGCCGCCCAAGATGCAGACCAATCCCTTCTGGGGCACCTATTGGTGGTGGCGCGTCGCATTGCCGAACAGGAGGGTCTGGCCGAAGATGGCTATCGATTGGTCATCAATGCCGGAGACCACGGCGGCCAGGAGGTGCCTCACCTTCATGTGCATCTGCTGGGAGGCCGGCCGATGCGATGGCCTCCGGGCTGAATCGGCCTGTCGCCTCGACGCTGACGAATCAGGGCGCATGTGATAGACTTTCGCCTCGGAATTGCGTTGGAGCTCTGCCGAGCGGCGTTTCCCCTACGCCCAGGCGGGCCCGGAACGGCCACCCCCATTGCGAACGAGGACATCCCAGATGGCATCCGGATTCGACTCCGCCGAAGCCCAGGAGGGGCAAGACATGGAGTTTCCCGGCTTTTCGCAGGAATCCTTCCGTTTCCTGGCCGAGCTGACCGAGAACAACAACCGGGAATGGTTCGCGGAGAACGAGGCTCGCTACGAGGAGCTCATTCTCGATCCCTTCCGGGCGCTGGTGCGAGAACTCGCCCCTCGATTGGCGAAGATCAGCCCCGCCATGGGTCTCCACACCGACCCCGAAGACCACATCAGTACCATTGAGCGGGGGGAGCGGGTCCCTCCCGGAACTCCGCCCTACAAGACCAGCGTCTACTGTTTCTTCTGGGACGAGCGCTATCCCCGCCTCAGCGACGGCACGCTCTACGTCGGGCTCTCGGTCGAAGGCGTCGCCATCGGCTTCTCCCTCTACGACGTCCCCGATCCCCAGGCCAAGCTCAAGCGGGTCTTCCTCCCGCGCCTGCGGCACCACGTCCGTCACCTCGACGAGTTCATCAAGGGCACCTATTTGCGGCGGGGATTCGACTTCCACCGCTACGCCCGGGCGGCGGGACGGCTGGGGATGAAAGAGGTCGACGCCTTCCCCGAACTCGCCAGCGAATGGGAAAACACCCTCGGGTGGGTGGTCAAACGGCATATCCACACCGAGAGCTCCCGGCTCACCCCCGGCTCCTTCGTGAGCGAGGTCATGGAGAGCTTCGAGAAGCTCTATCCTCTCTATGTTTTTGCCTGTCATCCCGACGAGGACTGGCAGAAGAGCCTGCCATTGCCTCCCGGAGTGGTCATCGAGACCCCCCGGCCCGTTCCCTCTCCGATGATGATCCGCGAGCAACGCGAGGCCAAACGCCGCCGCGAAGAGGCCATCCGCAAGAAAGCCGAAGCCGAAGCCCTCGCGGAGAAGAAGCGCATTCGAGCGGAGAAGCTCGCCGCCGAGAAAAAGGCCAAGGCCGAGGCCCTGGCGGCCGAGAAAAAGCGGATCCGCGAGGAAAAGCGGGCTGAGGCCGCCCGCAAGAAGGCCGAGGCCAAGAAAGCCGCCGCCGAGAAAAAGGCCGAAGCGCGGCGCATCGCCGCCGAGAAGAGGAAAGTCGAGGCCGAGCGCAAGAAGGCCGCCGCCAAGAAAAAGGCCGAGGCCAAGAAGAAGGCGGCGGAGAAGAAGAAGGCCGCTGCCCTCAAGAAGAAGCTCGCGGCCCAGAAGAAGAAGGCCGCCGCCAAGAAGAAGGCTGCGGCCCTCAAGAAGAAACAGGCTGCGGCCAAGAAGAAAGCCGCGGCCCTCAAGAAGAAGCTTGCCGCCAAGAAGAAAAAGGCCGCTGCGAAGAAGAAGGCCCCGGCCAAGAAGAAGCCTGCGCGCAAGGCCGTGAAGAAGAAGGCCGCGAAGAAGAAGACCACCACTCGCAAGAAGACTTCGACCAAGAAGAAGGCGGCGAAGAAGGGCGCGCCCAAGAAAAAGGCGAAGGCGAAGAAGGCCACCGGGAAGAAGACCGCAGCCAAGAAGAAGAGTACTCGGAAGGCTGCACCCAAACGAGCGGCGAAGAAGAAGACCACCACTCGCAAGAAGGCTTCGGCCAAGAAGAAGACGGCGAAGAAGAAAAGCACCAAGAAGAAGGCCAGCGCCAAGAGAAAGAAGTGACTCTAGGCGTCCCGGGCTGGCCTGCGGTGCCAGCCCAATAGGTGGGGGGCGAGGTCCACCGCCAGGATCAGCACCAGTCCCCAGGCAACGCCCTGCCGCAAACCCTCCGCAGTCACCCGAAGCAGCAATTCATGCGCGGGGAATTCGGGTCCCGGAGCGCCCATCTTCTGGGCCACGAAGAGTCCCGCTGCGATCACCGCCGAAGCACCGCTCCCCACCGCCGCTCCGTAGAGAAGGGGACGACCCAGGCGGTGGACCAAGGTGGTGGCCCTCGGTGGCAGCAAGGGGTAGAGGCTCCACCCCAAGAGACCGGTGATCACGCCCGCCACCACGAGCAAGATCGTCACTCCCCAGGCCGGCACTTCGTGCAACCAGGATCGCGCGGTCCAGGGAAGGAGCATGGTCGAGACGGTCGAAGCAATGAAGGACAGACCCGCCACCACTGGCCGACTGATGATCCGTTGCTTGAGGGGATTCTTCCAACACATCTCCACCAGAGTGCGACCATTCTCTCGCCATCGCTGGGTCTCGAGAAAGCCGCAACGGAAGTAGGCGCGTCGCGCCGCGTGGTTCTCCCGAAATGCGCTGAGTCGAATCTCCTCGAGGTCCTCGCGACGCCGCGCCGCCCGAAGGATTGCCAGAACGAAGCGCTGCCCCAGACCGAGTCCGCGTGCGCGCGAGTCCACCACCACATGGCCCAACCACCATCTCCCCGCAACCTCCCCGTCGCGCAAGAGGGCCGCAAAACCCAGGAGTTCCTCGTCTCGCACCAGCACATAGCATTCATCCGCGCGGTCCATCCAGGCCGCGATCGACGCTTCGGCCAGGGGCGGCTTTTCGTTGGGAGCGACCTGGGCCAGATCGGTGGGATCGCCGAGCATGGAGAGAACCCCCGGGATGTCCTCTTCGGTGGCGGGACGAATGCTCAGTCTCGTACTCATGGTCTCTACTGTGGATCTGCGGATTCCGACCCGCGATCAGCGGGCCACTCGCGCCGCCTTGCGCCGCGCTAGAGCACTCTCGAGGTTATCGCGTCCCGGCGTATTGTCATCCTGGATCTCATAGGAGCCAATGACCCACGTATTGCCATCGCGAAAAACGTGGGCCGGAACGAAGCCGCGATCCGGACCCACTCGAGTCTCCGAATAGATTCGGTCTCCCGCAAGGTCGGGATCCGTGGCGACGAGTGCAACACAGTCCGTGACCTCGTCGAAGGGCTGGTGATCGAGGATCCCGTCGTCGTCGTCGTCAAGGTCCTGTCCGAGTCGGCCTCGGAAACCCCAGACCAACATGTGCGTCACATTGTCGGCGTTCTCGAAACACGCCTCCGCCGTTTCCACCACCACCAATCCTTCGGAGTTCAGACGGCGACCCTCGAGCGTGATCCACGTTTCGATGACGCCACTGCCTCCTCGCCCTTCGTCTCCATCTCCGATCACGATGTAGGAATAGCCCGAGAGATCCATGCCCGGATCGCCCGCGATTTCGAAGAATTCGCCGGTGTCCGGCCCCGGCTGGTCGATGCGGATCTCACTCAATCGTGGCCCGGCTCCCGCAATTGACGAAAGCATGACACAGCAGGCCATCGCGCCGAGAATGGTCGGAAGCGGAAGTCTAGGAGCAAGATGCATCAACGGTCCTCACGAGGGCAGGTGCGTTCTCCTATTGTAGCGGTTTTGGCCCCCGGTTTTCCACTTGCATCCCGAGCCCTCGCACCCCATCTTGAATGCAGCTGCGATACTGAATCTTCAGAGAAGAGCGATTGTTCTTCACCCTTCGGCTCTCATCGCTCGCCCCAAGCCTCGCCGCAGCCCCCTACGCGGTCTATTGGGCAACCTACCGTTGCCCGCTCCCGACGCGGAGGACGTGTATGCTCGATTACCATGGATCCGATCTGCGTTCGGCTGCGTTGCCTCGCATCGGACTTTCCGCACCCTCCGATGCTCCGCTCTCTCCTCGAGGCGGACGATCCGGTGGGATCCGCGAGCCGTGGCGCGCAGCCGAGCCCGTCCTCGCCCGCATGGCGTCGATGCCCTTGGCGCGTCTTCCTTGGCGTCTGGGGCCTTCCCCGCATTGGACCAAGTGGATCGTCCAGACACTCCTGCCATGGATCGCAGCGCTGGTATTGCTGTGGGAGATCGGGCTGCCCATATGGTGGAGCGCCGCGGTTCCCTCCGCAGTCATGCTCTTTCGGTGGCACGCCATGACCCAACATCACGAGGCCCGTCGTCGCGCTCGGGTTCTGCGACGTGCCCTGAGACGTCGCCGTGCCGTCGCTTCGCTCGACGAGGATCTCGCCCACTATGTGCGTGTGGTTCCAGAAGACCCCGCCGCTCGCTACCTACTGGCTTTGGCTCGGGTGCAACGGGCCCGGCCCCTCGAAGCGTTGCTTCAACTGGCGACCCTACGAGATCGCTATCCCAGTTCGGGCGAAGTCGTTCTGCTCGGAGCCATCGCCTGCGCGCAACTTCATCGCCCTCGACAAGCCCGGGAGCTCCTGTCGGCCCTGAACCTTCAGCGAAATCATCCGTGGTGGAGAGACGTCATGGACTTCGCACATGCTTGCGGCAGTGTGGGGCCCACGATCTTCGACGACCTCGCGGACTCCGGTCGGAGTGGATAGAGGAAGATCCGCTTGCCGCAGCGCAAAGGCAATCTGCTCCTCGCTAAACTTCGATCTCTTCATCAAATCCCTCGTGGCTCCAACCGTAAGACCTTCGCCAGAAGATTCCTGTTTCAGTGGGTCCAGTTTTCAGGGGGGGGTCAGAAGCGCGCCGGGCCCTTGGACCCGGCGCACTCCCCATCCACCCGACTTTCGCCGAGTGATGATGCCTTCCGGCACGATCAATACAATTGCTTGATCGCACTCCAAGAGGATGCTTCTGCGGCCACGGTTCCCAACGGGACGACCCTAGCGCTTCCGGTCACCCGGTCTTGCACCTGAACGTCGTTCAGAATCACTCGCGGAAGTCCGAGCGTAGTGACCCCGACGCCGACCGCTTCGAAATCCACCTCGAAGAGCGTGGAGGGGCTGGTCACGGATGTCACGCCGGCGATGGCGATGGCGACGAGACCGTCCATGATGTTGTACACCGGACTTCCCCAAACCTGGCGGATCGGATCTGCCGATCGAACGATGATCGGCCGTACAACCGTCGGATCGTATTCGATTCGTGCTTCTGCTCCGTAGAGGTTCACTACATCTCCGACATCGATGCGAATGGTTGTTGTCCGCACATCGCCAACGTGCATCATTACGGCGTCGATGCTCGCCCGCGCAGGGGCTCCAGCCGCGGGCATGGTGGAGATTGTGACCGCTAGAGCCAGAAGACTCGCGATACACACCTTCTGCATCTGCATTGGGTTCCTCTTCTCTTTCAGGGTTTCGGGGAAAGGATGAACTTCCGGACCAACTCGGCTTTGGAACCTGTGTGTAGTGCAGCGAAGTACACGCCTCGTGCCAGCGATACTCCGCGTTGATCAACGCCGCGCCAACGCAGAGACCCTTCGGCCGACGAAAGGTGCACTTCATGCACGCGGCGCCCCCTGGAATCGTAGATCCTGATCTTTGATTGTGCCGCCGCGGATGTAGCCCACGAGAACTCAACGCCTTCGCTCAGCGATCGGACCCGCAGAAATATTCGGCTGGGCATCTTCGAACCCGCCCACACGCCTTCACTCTCCACGACAGATGCATGATCATTGACAACGACCGATCCTTCTACGACCGAGAAGTGCCCCCCGCGAATCGACAAGAGGGCTTCTCCATCGCTACGGCCGGAGCACGCGAATGCAATGGTCACCGTTCCTCCATTGCGGGATTCCGCAACCACAATCCCCGGCTGTGCCTCGATATCTACATCTACGTCGTCGAGTTCCAGCGTCAGCATCCCAGCTCGCACCTCTGGTCCGAGCGCCCGTAGAGTACGTATTCCGTCGTCCCCGAGATCGAATCGAAGTTTGGCGGCCTGAGGTGGCTGCGGCGTGCGAAGCAATGGATCTGAGGCACCCGAATTCCCATTGACATCGCCCGCCGCAATTCCGTAGGTCACACCGAGGCTCCGGCTCGACTCAACTAACTTCGTCGGACACACAAAGGTCCATTCGTCCACGGGGAACCCCTGGATGGACTGCACGACATACTGCAGAATCAGCGACGCATCATAGGCCCCAATCTCTCCGTCCCCAGAAACGTCCGCAGCAAGCTCTCTGGGATAGGAGGGCCCACAAGGGCCGGTAAGTTCTACGCTTTGCAGATCATCAAGGCCCACCGTGGCTCGGAGCACATCAGACGCGTCGAGAGGCGTCACACGTGGCCGTGCACTAGTTTCCGATTCGAAGAAAAGCCGGTCACCAGATTCAACGTTGTCACATATCTCGTATCTCCCATCGGCTCCGCTGCGCGTGATTGGTATCCCATCACCAACACGCAGGACAGAAACACCTTCCAGGCCCTCTTGTGTTCCAGACCAATGCACAACTTGGCCCTCGAAGCATCCTTCCTGGATGCAGACCTCACCGGAAACACTTAGAGGGTCTGGCACACCGTCGTTGAGTTGAACACGAACGATCTCCAGAGGAATACACCCAGGCTGTGAACTCGAGCTGACACCAATACGTAGAGTAGCGAGACTTCCAAAGCTTTGGATTCTCGACGCACCGGCTGCGCTCACACGATAGATTCCTGGGCTCAGTTCGTTCCAGGCCGGCGACAGCCATGAAGCCGCCTCCGTCACTGATCCGGACTGCGATATCGAGAGAATCGATACTCCTGGCGTTGCCAGCCGAAGATCGACTTCATAGGACGCTATATAGGGCAGTGTGCCGCCCGATATGACCAAGTCGATGCTTCCTTCTGCACCCGGACGGATAGAGACAGATCCCAAGGAAACAGCTAGCGAGTCGTTGGGGTCCGTGGAGCAGACAGCCAGCGAGTAGGATCCTGCTGTCGGCTCTCGCCACGACGAACCATCGAGTATTCCATCTAGGTAGACGTCAAGGACGGCATTCGGCACGAGCAACGACGACGGCATCTGTGCAGAGTACCCGTTCTGCAGGGAGAGGAACGGCACAGCGACACTCCCACCGAGGGAAGAGTTCACATGCATCAATCCGGTGAAGTCATCGCAGATCCTCCCCTCCACCTCGATAGTAGTCGTCGAATCCGCGATCACACAGGATCCCGATTCGAGAAGATTCCGCGTATCCGCGGTCAATCGAAGCTGCGATGAGCATTCCGCTCGATACTCTCCTGTGCCGCAGACCGCGTAGCGATCCACACAGATCTGTAGGCCGCGAAGGCTCCCATCGAGGTCTGGTCGAGGGCTCACGAAGGTCAGTACCGCCTGACAACAGTCCTCCGGAGAGGATCCCAACCACGCCCGACGGTCCGCGGTGGTACTGTTCCCACATACTGTAACACGCCCCCCCAAGTCGTTGGTCAGGCTCTCGATCCAACCGCGGTTGACCGTCGAAGACATCACTGCATTGAAGGTGATCTCACACCCGGCGGCCAAGTCTCGAATGAGATCCCCGTCGTCGCTCAGACCATCAATATCCGTCCCGTCGGGAGGAAATCCGCAATCGGCGCTGCCCGTATCTGCCCCGTGGCCCATCCAGACAACGGACCCACCGCCTTGGGCGCAGGCCTCTTGTATCGCGTGATAGATCCCGTCGGCCATTGCCGCCCGACCCATCGCTGTCAGGCCATTGATTGCCTCGCGGGCGCTCGCGATATCGTTCGTGCGAGGAACGAGAACTTCCGAGCACCCACCATAGGCGATCACCGTGACCGAATCTCCTGGATCCAGTTCGTCGAGCAGTAGGTTTGCTTCGTCCTTGGCACACTCCAAGCGGTTCTGGAAGCTCGTCAACGCACTACGATCAATGACCAGAATCAGATTTCGCTCGCAGCTGTCGCCCGACCATTGGACTCCGCCAACGGAAGCAGACACGCCATCCTCCGTAACTCGAAACTCGGATAGGGGAAGACCACAAGTGGCAGCCCCTCGGTCGTCCTGTATCGCCACTGTAGCGCGGAGGGTCGGGAATGCAGATTCATCGACGTTGAGAATCTGAAGGCCCCTCGCGGCCGACGCCGCGGGAAGCAATAGACAAATCAGGCCCGCCATCAGAGCCTGTCGTGAGGTTCTATTCATCTCGGTCGCCTCTGCGGTTCATAGGCCAGTCATCGGGTTCGGCATGCGAACGCGGCCTTATCGACAATCCGAGTGCAGGGTGTGCTTGCGTCCCGGACGTTGCGCTCGGTCGTGTACGGAGTGCGCCGAACTGCGAATTGAGGTGGTCCGCGCTCACCGCTGCGGACCACCCCATTCAGAGAGAGCTACTTCACCAAGGTCATTTTGGCAGTGCTCGACCACATGCCAGCCTTCACTTGATAGTAGTAGACGCCACTCGCTACAGACCTGCCGCTGTCGTTCGTCCCGTTCCAGACCAACGAGACATCTCCCGAGAGGGCTTCGTTGTTGACGAGGGTCCGCACCCGATGGCCCGCCTGGTCATAGATGTACACCGAAGTCTTCACCCGATCTGGGAGGTAGAAACGGATCGACGTCTGAGGATTGAACGGGTTCGGCCGATTCCCCATCAGCCGCAGAGTGTCAGATGCCGGCAGGTTGGTCTGGTTCATCTGACCAATGCTGCCCCTCACCTGGCCGTCTTCGAACGACGCAGACACCAGCTCAGCGCCTTCCACATCTCCACTATTGGAGCGGAGTCGAAGGGTGACGAGACCGCTTTCGTTCTCGACGTTCGCCGCGCGGGCGAACGCGACTCGAACCGTCTTACCGTCCTGGTTTGCGGCAACGAGTGCGCCATGCGCCCCCGATCCGGCCGTAGCCCGGACCAAGTTGACGCCCGCCGGGAGGCGCAGTTCGAGTACTCCATTGCTGACCGCACTTCCCGACCCAAGCTCGATCGGCAACAGAACCGACCCATCTTCAGCAACAGATCCGCGCGCCAGATGTACATCGACGCTTCCACCAACGCCCTTACCGAGCTCGGGTCTTCCCCAGTTCCGGTTCACATCGCCAATCAGAATCGCCGTGAAGTCGGTGGTGTCAGTGGGGCCCTCGTTCCACATATTCTCTGAATCTTCCGCACAGAAGATCCAGTCTCTTCCGTCCCATGCCGGCATGTGCGAGCGAGCGAGCACTGCGAACTGAAGAAGCAACGACGCGTCGTAGGCCGAAATGTCGCCATCTCCTGCAGTGTCGGCCGCCTCGAAGTCCTGGGCATTGCCACAAAGCGTCGCACCCTCCCTGAAATACGCGTTCGCATTGGGATTCATCACCGTGCGACGCAGGATGATCGAAGCATCTGCGGTTCCCACCGCGGTCTCTACGTCCTGGTCATAGGACTTGCTCGGCACAACTCGCGCATTCGCCAGTCCCTTCGGCAGACACGTGAAATGGTAGTCGCCGTTGGCATCAGTCCAGGTCGTGCGTTGATAGGAGGATCCGTTCAGATCCGCATAGAGGCGCACCTTTACCTTCGGGACGGGACGATCGCCATCACGATACTTGATGTGGCCTGTACGAGAGTCGGCTCCGACGTAGATTTGACCGTCATCCGTACAAAAGTCCACGGCCTGCGCCGCATCATTCGCCACCATACTCACGATGTTGAGGTCGCAGACGTCGCAAGGCTGGGCACCAGCGCTGACCGTGAAATTCAGATTGATCAGCACCCCATCGCCCGAAAGAGGAATGGACCCGGCGTTGGCGAGCTTGACGCCTCCGGCACGCCATTCGAAGTATGTCAGCGACGGCCACCCGGCGGCGTCCAGCATGGGACCATTGCTGGCGCCAGTGAATGTCAGCATCGCGTCTTGCCCCGTGCAATACTCGATCTCGAGCTCAAAGCTGTAGATCGGCCAAACACCCTGGGCCACATCGGAGACCGTCACGGGGATGGAGATTTGGGTGCCTGGGTTGACTTCGGTCGTTTCTGGTACGTAGACATTGATACATCCAGCTGAAGCCGCGGACGGAACTAGCATTCCGGCAAACGCGATCAGTGCCGCAAGGGCAGCGACCGCGAGCCCGCTTCGTTGCATCATCACTCTAACTTCCTCCTCGATGGATGGAACATGCGATTGCGAGCGAGCCACTTCACGCTGCGTGAGAGGCCCCGGGAGCCCTTGCACTCGCAACCTCTAGCGCAATCGGTGTGCCATTCAGAGAACTCACCCTTCTATTCAGTCTAAGTGTCTGTCTCTCAACTATTTCATGATGTTCTCCCTGTGCCCACATTCTCTGCAACCACTCCGAGTTCATAACATTGATGTAACGATGTTGTCGCATCGATGTTATCGATACGGCTCTATCCTTCGAACTCATCGTCCGCCCTAGGAGCATCCTCACGAAGACCAATGTCTTTCAACATCCGATGCAAACTCGAAGGGATCACATCACCCATTCGTGCGGCAGCGGCCACATTGCCATTCGCCAACTCCAGCTTATGCGTCCAATACGCGCGCTTGAACTGCTGCAACGAGAGTTTCTGCGCTTCGGAATAGGACAATTCATACAAACTTCTCGTCTCGAAGCTCGTACCCGCATCGATCTCGGGTCCCTCCGAAGCGAGGTGCTCAAGCGAAAGCGTGTCCGAACCCACGGCCATCGCGAGTGATTGAATGATTGTGTTCTCGAGCTGTCGCACGTTGCCTGGCCAACGACGCCGCTTGAGAGCAGCAAAGAACCGCGGATCAACATCCATATCTGCGCGGCAACCCACCTTCGGCCCGTGTCGTTCTATGAAGTGGCGCGCCAGCTCTGGAATATCGGAGACGCGGGCCTCCAGACTCGGAACGACAATCTGGAGCACTTGCAATCGAAAATAGAGGTCTTGCCGAAATAGGCCTCGTTGAACCTTCTTCCACAGGTTTTCATTGCTTGCCGCAATAATCCTAGCGTTCATTCTCAGAACCTTGGTGCTTCCCAACGGCGAGAACTCCCGTTCCTGCAGCACACGCAGAAACATGCCTTGAAACTCCAGACTGATGCTCGAGACTTCGTCCAGGAACACCGTACCCCCAGCCCCCGCCTCGAAGGCGCCTGAATGCCGCTCATTGGCTCCTGTGAATGCACCCTTCACATGACCGAAAAGGCGGCTTCCCGCGAGCTCACGTGGAACGTAGCTGAGATCGACTGCCACAAAGTCCCCGTGATTGGTCGAAGGATTCTTCGCATGGATCTCCTTCGCAACGAGCTCTTTTCCTGCACCGGAAGGGCCCCAAATGAGAATCGTTACTTGGGGATCGGTAGCCGCGAGGGTCTCTATTCGGTCCCGCAGGGCCTTCATTCTATCACTGCTACCGATAAGCAAACTCGAACGCACTTGCGTACAGGGGGGCTCGCGCATCTTTCCTCAATCATCCGAATGTGAACCGGGAACCCCATGTGAGTGTTCGCGATAATAGCGTCCACGCTGCATTCGTCAAGGTTGAGTTATAGAATTCGTGGCCGGGCGTATTGGATCACTTCATCTCTCGCAATCCCACAACGTCCAAGCGTCCACCTCTGAGGTGTCTAGTCGGAATGACAGGTCATCGTATCGCTCAGGTGTTGATCGCGTGCTCGCAATTCGGCGACTGTTGAGCGCTTGACCGAGGCGCAGGGTCAGAACGATCAGGCACATACATGTCCTCCGTGGTCAAAACGCAGGATTGTGCGATCTGCGTGACGATAGACTTGGGTTGACGAGCTGATCTCAGTCATTCTAGGGTTACGGTGGCTTCCGAGGATAGCGGTCCGCACCTCACGAACCCTGATTGACTCTGTTGCGACGAATCACGTGGTCGTTGCGGACATAGATCAGAGGTCCACACGCGGTTCCGTATCAGTCGAGCAGGTGGGGTTGCCGGTGAGCGACTCACGGACTCTGATATCTTGGAAGTGGCTTCCGGATCTCGAGAGAAAGTGATTGCAGCAGCTAACCAACCCCAAGGAATCGTGAGCGGATCGTCTCGTACCTTGGAAATGGGGTGTTGGCAATGACTCCGAAACTCAAAGCGGTGTTGGTCCTTCTCCTGGTTCTGATCGCCCCAAGCGGATGCGGCAAGGACAAGGATGATGACGGCCTTATGGATCCCCCGCCGTCAGCGGATGAAACTCAGATCAGCGACAATGTGGTCGTTGCCAACGCTGCCGGACTCTCACTGACATCGAAGACCGAGACCGAACTCAACTTCTCCTACCAGGGGAGTGACCCACAAGTAGAACCCGGTGACATTCTCGTAGGAACTGAGCAAGGAGGGTATCTTCGGCATGTTTCCTCGGTTGAGGATACTGGCGATGGCGTTCGTATCACGACTACCGAGGCGACTCTTGTAGACGCCATTCAGACCGGAACGTTGAATCGCACCCTTTCGTTCGACCCCGAGTCGCTAGAAAAGGCGGCCGCCGAGGGCACCTATCTTGGGTCACGGGTCAACTATCTCCAGAAGGGTGTTCGAGTAGATGGCCTCGACCTGATCTCGTTGAACGATGTGATGATCTTCGACGGTCAGGTTCAGGGAGACCACGGTGAGGTCCGCGCACACGCGCGAATCGTCAGCGGAAGTTTGAGCTTTAGCCCAGATCTGGAGATTGGATTCGAGGTGGAAGACTCCCGAGTCAAAGAGTTCCATACGATAGCTGGGGGCCAGATAGACTTCGATGCTTCTCTCGAGATTGATGTCAGCGGTGGGCTGAACTATTCTCCAGAACCAACGCTGGTATACAGCACATCGTACACGTTCGTCCAAATGGTTGGTTGGCTTCCGGTGGTCGAGGTTGTTACCTTCGACATCGTCGCCGGATACTCATTCGTGTTCGACGCGGAAATGACCTCAGTATATGGAGTAACTAGTGGCGCCGCGATCTCGGCCGGGGCTCAATACTCCAATGATAGTTGGAGTCCCATATTTGGCGTGCAGCCGACGGCCCTAGCTGGTGAGACGAGTTTTGGCGCTCACGCCGAGGCGGAAGCACGAGCGTTCGTCCGCCCTCGGATCAGCGTCGAACTGTATTCCGTCGCGGGCCCAAACCTTCAGATTGAGCCCTACGTTTCTCTTAATGGTTCGGCCGGCACAACTGAATGGTGTGCGGACATCAACTTTGGCTATGGCCTAGACCTCGGATTCAGCGCGCACATTCTGGATCTGGAACTCGCTAACTTCAATCAAGTGTTGGCTTCCGATGAGATCGCTCTGTTTGACGAGTGCTATCAGCTCAGATCAGGAGTGCTCGTGAACAGCATTCCGGAGGGGGCCACGATCAGTGTGGATGGTGTCAGCACTGGATTTGTGACGCCGGCGTTGTTGGAAGAGTTCCCCCTGGGGACGCATGGATTGCGATTGTCGTTGGATGGATATAACGACTACACGGTAGATCTCTTCTACGATGGAGGGGTGGCGACGGTCACCGCAGTTCTGACGCAGCCTCAACCGCCGATTCCTGTGATTACCATCGAATCTCCGGAAGATCAGGCGCGGATCTCCAGCCAAGTAACGCCGTTGCGCGGCCTCGTCCAGATGCGTCGCCCTGATGGGGCGCTGATTACCTTTGATGAAGACACCGCGATTCTGTCTTTGAACGGTGTAGACCAAACGGTCGCGGTCGATCCAAACGGACGGTTCGTTGCGACGATCGGAATCGTGGAAGGCGCCAACAGGTTGAGGGTTCGAGCCACGAGCTCGAATGGAGATACCGGGTATAGTGATCTCGTTACCGTTTTTGGCGATTTCGCAGCGGCCGACATCGTGATTATTCTCAGCTGGGACACGCCGACAAGCGATTTAGATCTCCACGTATGGAACCCGATTGGACAGCACGCCTACTACGCGAACAAGTCGATTGATGAAGGGAGCCTGGACATTGATGACAGAGTGGGATTCGGTCCCGAAACCTTTACGGCGACTCACGCGTTGGAGGGCACTTATACCGTGAAGGTCAACAGCTTCTCTCTTCATCAAGACGATTACTCGAATGCCGGCGTAACCGTCGTGCTTGATGGGGCTACGCCACGAACGTACGGCCCGTATCTGTTCGAGACGGCGGATTTCAACGGGACGTCCGAGGCTGCCTGGTGGGACGTAACGGTCTTCCAGATGGCCAATGGGACTAGGTCAGTGGACGTGAGTCCAGCAGACCCGACTCGAGTGGCCAGGATCGAACGCGACATGGCGGGCCTCCCGGAGAAGAAATAGAGATCCGGGGCTCCTCTGTATTCGGGGAGCCCCACACCAGATCCAGTTTCGATCGGGCGTACACCTATGACGTGTGGAGCGCGTTACGCAGCCCGGTTCAACATCTCTGCGACCTCCGACATGTCCTTCCAGCCGGCGATCTTGCGAAACTGAATGTGACCGAGGGCAACGAGAGCCCCATCCGTACGACCTCAGGATCGGGGCCCGAATCAGTGAACATGAACATCGTCCCATTCTTCGCACCCCAACCGCATCCTTCAGCCCCTGCTTGCACTCTCACCTCAGATGACCGCCTACTCCAACTTCTTTTCTATGCTCTGCGCCCACCCGGTCACGATCCCCACGGTCTGCCGACCACGTGCGCCCTTGGGGTCTTCGGAGTACAGCCCTAGAGTTCGTTTGCCATCGGGGTGAACAACGTTGTCCAGAAGGCGTTGCGTCTCTTCGGTGGTCCAAGTCCGCAGGATCTCTTGCCGACCAATCTGAATGCGATCCCCATTCGTCGACAGAGTGAAGCGATACACTCCCTTGGGCCCGGTCGCGACAATGGCGTCCAGGCTGAAGTTTGCCTGGGCGTTCAGATAACCGTCCTCGGGAATCGTCCACAGCGCGCCGTCGTCGGGGAATCGTCGAATCATGAGTTGACCGGTCGCGACGCCGCCTTCACGGTAGACTACGAAGTCCGGTCCGACCCAACGCAACATGTTGTGATCCTTGGGGCTCGGATCGAGGTTGGTGAATCCAGCGTCGATGTTGTCGAGATCGAGAATCATGATGTCTTGAAGATTCGCCCCCATCCACACCGCACATGCCAGAAAGCGCCCGTCGGGAGAGATGTCATGCGGCCACAGTCCTGCATCGGTGGGCGAGGTGATGACGAATTCCGGCGGAGAAGTCCCGTCGATGGGACGCCTCCACACCTCGAACTTGTTCCCGGAATCTGTCGCCTGCGACCAATAGAACAGCTTCGAATCCGGAGACCACGCCCCCACATATTCCACGCTGACGCGATTGGTGATCATGGTTTCGCGGCCGGTCACGAGGTCGATCACGTAGAGATTCACATCGCCCCCGCGCTCCCGGGATACGACCACTTTCTGGCCATCGGGCGACAATCGGAGTTGTCCGAACCTTCCCGCCTCACCAATGGGCGTCATCTCGTCGCTCTCCAGGTCGACCTACACCAGTCGTCGAAGGGGATTGCCGACACCTCCACTGTCGACGTAGAAGAGCGTCCCCCGGTCATCGACTCTGAATTGAGCCGATCCGTCGTCATTCTCCTGATTGCCGACCGAACTCACGATGTCCTCTCGAACCGGGACGGGCAGTCCGAGAATCTCACCCCTCTGTAGGTCGAAGCGAACGCCGAAGAGGGTGTGGTCTCGCACGAACAATAGCTGCCCTTGTGCGGTGGCCTGTGGCGCCGCCCCACCCCGTTGCACGACCTTCGAAATGCCGGTGTCCAAATCGACGATACGAATATCACTCTGATCGTAGTCCTGGCCCAGAAACTGACACTCGTAGAGAACGGCCCTCCGGCCGGGCACGGCGGTGGGCCAGCGATGACTGCGCTCGTTGATCGCCACATTCAATTCTGTCAGCGCCGTGATGCTTCCATCACGAAGGTCGACCATCTGCAACCCGTCGGAAATCCTTCGCGGAAACACGATCGTGGTATCGTCGATCCACGCCAATCCGCGTGGCGTCGCCAGCGGACAGATGCTGATCGGACTTCCGCCGCCGACGCTCACTCTCCGCAGATCGCCCCCACCCGCAAAGGCCAACCACTGGCTGTCGGGCGAGAAGCAGCTCGCGAATCCGTCCGTCGAACCATCGATGAGTCGCGCCTCCTGGCTGTTGATGGCCCGCAGGTAGAGACCAGTCGCGGTTTGCCACGCGATCCAGCTGCCATCGGGAGAGATGCTCAACACTCCCCCGGTGGGGGCCAGAAGATCGTCGTGGTCGAGGCGAATCTTGAGCTCCATCATCGGAAGCTGCGCCGCGGGCCGCGATTCGAGGCGCCAGCCCATGACGCCGATGATGAGCACCGCCGTCGCCACGAGCCCCCAAGGAAACCACGAACATACTGCCCTGCGATCCTGGATGATCGGAGTCGGGCCGGACAGGGAACCAGATGTAGTTTCATCGGCCGACGCCGGGTCGTCGCGCCAGCGTTCCAACCGCACCCGCGCCTCGCCGATGTCTCGCAATCGCCGCCGCGCATCCCGTTCGAGACACCGCTCGATGAGGCGTCGTACCCCGGATGGAATGTCCGCGGGCAAGGCCTCCCACGGAGGATCGGCGCGGAGCACTGCAGCCATGGTGTCACTGATCGTCTCGCCGGTGAACACGCGCTGGCCGCTGACCATCTCGAAGAGGATCGCCCCGAAGGCCCATATGTCGGTGCGTTGGTCGACGCGCCGACCACGCGCCTGCTCAGGGCTCATGTAAGCCGCAGTGCCCAGGATCATGCCTTGGGCGGTGAGGGCGGCGGTGATCGTCGGCGACTGCTCCAGGTCTTCGCCCTCGCCCCCGTCGCCCAGATATGCCCGCGCCAAACCGAAGTCCAGGATCTTGAGCTGACCGTCGGGAGTGATCTTGAGATTCGCGGGTTTGAGATCCCGGTGCACGATGTTCTGCTCGTGGGCGGCTTCGAGGCCCTCGGCAAAGTGCCGCGCCAACTCGAGAGCATCGTCGAGATCCAGGGGGCCGCGGGTGAGACGCGCCGACAGATCCTCACCTTCGACCAACTCCATGGCCAAGAAGACTTCACTTCCCACCTCCTCCAACCCGTGCAACGCGGCGATGTGAGTGTGCTGGAGCGACGCGAGCAACTTGGCTTCGCGGCGGAAACGGGCGAGGCGCTCGGGGTCTTTGGCAAAGGCCGGCGGAAGGACCTTCAGTGCGACTTCGCGACCGAGGCGCGTGTCGCGGGCGCGATAGACCTCACCCATCCCTCCCTCACCGATTTTGGCGAGGACCTCGTAGTGGGCAATCTTTCGTCCGATCAAGGCAGGGCTCCCGGGCAAGGGGGAGCGGTGATCGTAGGTGGTTGGAGGGGGGCGGTCAAACCGCCCGTCTGATGGGGAGCGGAAACCAAGCTACCGAGGGGGATCCATCCATTTCAGCTCTTGGCAGCTTCGGCATCCGCGCCAGCGAGCGGGGCGAGGAGGGTTGGCACCGCGTCCTCACACCGGCGGGTTGAACGGCGACGCATCCACGAAGGACCATTCCGTGGTCGCCGCGAGTGGCAACTCGAGCCATCGGTCGACGGCCACCAACCACATTCGACCGGTGCCTCCGCTCCGATCGGAGTGCTCGTCGTCGGCATTCCACTCGATGGTCGATCGGCCGACCAGGTGCAGCGCCCGCCCCCGCTCGAAATCGGGGACCATCAATCCCACCCTTGGTTCGACGAGCAGATTCCCGAAGGTGTTGAACATGCTGTTTCCTGGATAGTCGGGAATGTGCAGCTCTCCCTTTCCCACGTCGACCTGGACGAAGCCGGCGTGGCCGCCGCGGTGCGAGGCGTCCAGCCCGTGGCTCGGATGAAGACTGGCCACGAATAGAGTGTCCGCAGCCTCGATCACGGCCGCTTCCGAGCTACTCAAGCGCGTTCCCGTGCGGAATGCCGTTGCAGCTTCGCCGGAGGGCGCATCCACGCCAAGGAGATGGCGCCGTTGGATGTACTTGGGGCAGTTCGAGTAGGCCTGTGCGACATCGATGTGCAACTCACTCGATGATCGCAGGCGAACGCTTCCGTTGATTCGCAGACGTCGGCGAGTCGCAAGCTCGATGAACAGAAATCCGATCCTCGAACTGCCCTCGAGATTCGAGAGCAGCGGGTCCTTGGAGGCCACGAACATCTGGTCGAGAGAGAGGACCAGCGACTGGGGCTCGGCCGTGGCAAAGCCCGCCGCGCCAAAGATCATGGACACCCAAGGTGCTCCACGGGCGTCTTCGGTAGCCACGACGGCGTAGCTCTGTTGCTCCACGAAGTCGAGCGCGGCCCTGGGGATGGATGGCCCGATGGACCGTCCGACTCGCAGGGCCCGCTCGTGCTCCGACGCCAGATTCTGGGCCCGGATTTCGCCTTCGTGAAACGGATCTTGGCGCATGACGGGTGTTCCCTAGAACGAATAGACTTCGTAGCCGTCGAGACGGAGGCGGCGCAGGCTCGGCAGCCCTGCCGTACCCGGAACCGCGTTGTCTCCGAGAAGTTCGACACCGGAGGCCTTGACCGAATCTTTCGAAGCGAAGACCTCGCTGCAACCCGCGGAAGCGCCGGCCACCCGGTCTTTGACCGCCTCGTACAAGTCGTGCACCGGATGATCGGGCTTGGTCAGCTCGGCGATCCACCGAGTGCCGGTGCCCTGAAAGAGAATGGTGACCTCGTCGCCCTCGTTTTGATAGTCGTAGGCAACGGCAAGAGCATTGAAGACCCGTCCAACGGACTCCTCGCTTCCCGTCGAAGGATCGGAGAGAATGACGATGGCAGCTTTCGTCTGAGACATGATGAGCTCCTCGCTCCATGGAATTGGGGGATCGACCATTGCAACCATACCGATCGTTCGGTATAGTGGCAAGTGACGCAAATGTGAAACTCGGAACGGCCCACCGCCTAGACCTTCGGAAAGGTGCTCATGGCTGCGACCAAGAAGATCGAAGACGAAGAACTCATGCGACGGCTCGCGTTGGTGTTCCAATCCCACGGCTACGAGGGAGCGAGCCTGGCGACGATCTCCCAGGCGACGGGTCTGAAAAAGCCTAGCCTCTACCACCGTTTTCCTCGCGGAAAGGAACAGATGGCCGAGGAGGTTCTGCGGCACGCGGGTGAGTGGATCGACCGAAACCTCCTCGATCCCCTGCGCGCACCCGCGAGCCCCCGACAACGCGCGGAGCTCTTCGCCACCAGGATCGGGAGTCTCTACCACCGCGGAAAGGACTCGTGCCTGCTGAATCTGTTGTCGGTCACCAAGTCCGAGGACAATCCCTTCGCGGGAATGATCCATGAGACCTTCCGTCGATTGAGCCGAAGCCTATCGCAGGTCGCCCGCGATGCCGGCGCCGATCCGAAGGACGCGCGGCTGCGGGCCGAGGAGGTACTCATTGCGATTCAGGGAGCGCTGGTGCTGTCACGGGGCATTGGATCGACGGCGCCATTCCGTCGGATGCAAAAGAAGATTCCGGATCTGTTGGTCGCGTCGCGTCGCGAGGACCGGTGATGATGGCCGAGAGGGAAATCCGATTCCATTCGACCAAAGGCGACTGCGGATGGATGTCCGATTTCGCCTACTATCCGATTCGATATGCGGGCAAGACTTGGCCGATCACGGAACACTACCTACAAGCCCAGAAGTTTGCCGGCACCCAGAAGCTCTTCGTATCGCAGGATCCTCGTGGTCAGGAAGCCGCCTCGACCAAGATCAGGTCGATATCCGATGCGGTCACTCCCGTCGTGTCTCCCCCATCTCCATCCTGGTGATATCCGGGAATGGCCAGGCGAACTTTCTCGGGGACCTCTCCGGAAGAAAGACCCGGCACCGGTTTTCCGTCCACCGTCACCACGACCTGGCCGGCGATACGTTCGAGGGTCCAGATTTGCCACTGACCTGGGATATTGGACCCCTCGGGACCATATGCGAAGCTGATTCCGCCGGCCCCATCGTGCTGAGCCATGAAGAGCTTGCCGTAGCGTGAGAACCCGAAACTGACCCCCATGCCATCGCGATCCCTCAGGCTGATTCCGTGGAACATGTCGTTCCAGTGAATCGTGCTGAGACGCACGGTCATCGTGACCTTCCAGTTGCCGGAATAGGTGTTGCGCGTCTCGAGGAAGTCCGCTGGGGTCTGGCGCCGGAGTCGGATATAGCCGCCCTGCTCGGATACTTGACCTCCGTAACTCCAGATGGCGGCGTCGATCTTGCCGTCTCCGAAATCATCTGTGAACGCGGGAAACGGGGTTGGAGTGGCGACTCCGTCATCACCCGAACATCCTGCAATGGCCAGGACCACCAGGATTGATGGAACGATGAGCGTATTCATGGGACTCCTTTCTGGCTATGAACCGTACATGAGTCCATGCGCGAAACGCAACGAGAACACGCAACGAATCCCGATCGGATTGATCAAACCTTGCGGGCCAGGTTCCTGCGCTGGTAGAGAGCCCAGGAAAACACTGGCAGGGTGACCAGCGTCCAGGGTGTGAGGGTGAAGGCTGAAGAAACCGACAGTGCGAGGCCAATACCCAAGAAGTTGGCCCAGAAATCTTGCTTTCTGACCCTCTGACCGATGCCCACACCGATCCCGCAGGCAACCGCATTGACAAGAAACATCATGATTCACTTCCTACGAAAATTCAGAATACCATCGATACCATGTGCATCCACGCCGCCATCGATGGTGACCTCCAGTCTGCCGTCGAATGGCCCCGTGGCAGTTCCCGCTTCGACGCCAACCCGACTCCCGGCCCGCGAGGCCCCGGCAACCCATGGTCGAGATCCCTCGATCGCGACATTTCGGGGTCCTTTGCGGGAACCCTTGCCCGACCGCGCATTTCCCTTAGCCTGTGGCTATTCGACCCATAGTTCTCCACCGAAGCGACGGGACTGATCACGCCATGTCTGCCAAGATCCTGCCATTCTCGAAGCGCCGCGTCGAGAAATTCAACGTATCGCCGATTCTGTACGGCGGGCTCTACGACATCGATATCCCACGGATCGAGGAATCAAACCAGGCATTTCAGCTGGTGCTATGGGCCCACGAAGACGGAACCGCGCTCAGTCAAGCGTTGATCCCCAAAGGAGCGTCGCCTGAGGAGCCGGGCGTCGATGCGGGCGAGAGCCTGACGATGGCGGTTCGCCAGGTCTTCGAGGAGACCGGCAGCCAACCAGCAGCCATCGTAGTCAATTCCCAAAGCCTGGCGGCATCGGTCCGTGAGATCGCCGAAGGCCTCACGCTCAGTGTAGGAGAGACCCCACCAACTGACCAACTGTTCGCCTTCTTGGAGAAAGAACTCGTCGAAGCTGTGTCCGATGGTTCGTGGATCGCGGTGCTGGACGATCCTTCTTTCGTCGAGGAGATCTTCGACGTCGGTGGGCGATTTCTCGACGCAGAACCGTGGAGGTATCTTCCAGACGAAGCACTGCTTGTTGGACTCTTCGAAGAAGACGACGCGCTCGACGGCGGCCCCGAGCGAATCGCCTACGTGATGGGTCGTGGGGGCGACGAGTTCGGCCTCCTGCTCTTCGACGATCTGACCGATTGGAAGCTCTACAATTACATCGCCCGAACCGCCGAATCGGAAGAGGACCTAGAGGCCCTTCCACGGTGGTGCAGTGTAAGCTTCGACGATCCCAGCTCGTTTTCCGACTTCGACCGCAAGGTGATGACCCGAGAGGGTTGGACCACCGGGCGCGACCGCGAGCCGATCATATTCACACACGGCGGCGGAGGCGCTCTGACCACGACCACGCGGGATGACCTCGCAGCACTGCATACGCTCCTCTTAGGGGTTTCTGTCATGGCAGAATCCTACTCGGGAAAGGACCGCGCGCACTCCATCGCCCTCCCCCACCACATGGATTTCGTCGCTGGAACGGAGGATGACGAAGAACCAACCCTCGACTATCGCATCTGCGTTCCCCCGGTGGGGCTGATGGGCACGATCAACCGCGCGTCGGATGACTCGGAAGGTTGCATCGAGACACTCGGGCGGGCGTTCCTCGAATCGCGCATGTTTGTCATTTCGCCATCTCTGTGGAAGCGCGACAAGACGGTCATCGACGAACTCACCTTCCGTATGAATGAACTGGCATCGCGAGATCCACGCCTCACGAACTACCGGCCCACGGAAGTCTTCGGCGCCGAGCTCTTCGTGCGCCTGACCCTGGAAGACACGCTCTCCGCCAAGCCGAACACCTATGCATCGAAGGCTCACTATGATGACACTTTCCGTGTGAGTGGCCTATTCCTGGAGTTTCTGTCAGACGACGGGTGGTTGGATCCACGAGCCTGCCGGGCAATTCGAAGCGCACTGCGCGACACCCGTCGCCGTCACAAGACGCACGGGCGATCCGAGTACTTCGAGTGAGGGAACGCCGGCGCCCGAGTCGGAGTGAGCGCACGAGGCCAGGCCTACGTGTACGGCGGCCGCCATGGTGAGTGTGTTGGCGGGAGGGTGAGGGCTCCAGTACATCACACCAATAGCAGTGATGGCTGATGCGTGGATTGCGAGACACTTCACTCAATGTTCGGGGATGGCTCGCAAGAGTTGCGTCTTGTGACCACGGCCGGGCCCTACCCCACCGCCCCCTCATAGCGCAGACGCAGTCTTTCGGGATCCGGTCGATCACCGACGCGCCTGGGAACGATGATCTTGGTCCCGTGCATCTCTTTGATCCCGTGCTGCAACATGGGGCCGTCGATCTCGCGGAGCACGTCATCTCGGACCTCCGTCACGTAGTCCGGGCGGACCATCAAGATGCGCTTGTCGTAGGCGGCGTGGTGAATCTTGCAGAGCGAGAGGCCGTTCGGAACCACCGGCTCGCCGTCGCTGGCATCGGGAATGATGTGGGCAGCCTCCAACAATTCGGTGTGTCGAAGTCTACAGATCGCGCACTGCTTTCGATAGGCGGTCAGCACCCGATCGCGAAAGGCTGCTTGGTGCAGCCGCCGTCGTGTGGTGGTCGTGATGTACCGTCGCCGAAGTTCCAACCCTTCGCCAACTGCAGTGTCCTTGCCAACCGTAGAAAGCGCTTGAAGGTCGTCCACGGCGACGGTCACGGAGAGCTCTGCGGGATTGTCTGCGACGATGTAGACAGGCCACACCGGCATGTAGTGCCCCTTGCTCGTCCCGTAGAAATAGACCAGGGGCAGTTGTTGCTTCATCAACTCGCGCAATCCCCGATTCGCCGGATCGAAGGGATCTGTGCCTTTGTACTTGTAGGTCAGCAGGTGCTCAGCCGCGAATGTGTCCTTGTACGGACCCGTCACAGAGGTCTTGATGCTGATCGGATAGCGCAGGCTACGTGGCTTGAAAATACCTGGCTGGGAGATCACTTTGACGACTTCACCACCCACCGTCACGCCAGATTGCAGGGCCGAATAGGGCGGGATGTCCCCGTGATGAGAGCACAAGCTCTCGAGCCACTGAAACACCGCAATCCGTGTCGTGATCTCGTCGAGCATTCTCACCACATCGCTACACAGCCAACGGGGGATGGCGGAACACTCCGCCGAGCTTTGGCTCTCGGTGCCATCGGATATAGTCCTCTCGAATCGGTGGTTCGCCCACCAACGGCGAGCGGATGGGTCGGCCATGCAATGAGCGCATCCTTTCCACGAAGTCCTCGCTCCCACTCAATTCCGCCGAGACGAGAATGCGCCGGTCGTCGCTCAGGGTCCATGCTCCTGCATCGAGGAGCTTGTGGATGGTGGGCTCGAGGGCCAGGCCGTTGTCTACGGTGTCCGGCCCGTCGTGGGAATGCCATTGGACGTGGGCCGCCTCACATCCGAAGGCTCGACCCGCCAGGGCTACGGAGAACCCGGTCACCGCGCACCGGTGCTCATAAGCCCGCAGGATGCGTTCGCGGAACTGGCTGTCGCGCACCCTCTTGGGCTTCGCGTCTCCTTCCATCACTTGACCCGCTGGATCCATCGCCAGTCCGGCGGCAGCGAGAACATCTGCGTGTCTCGACATCGGGAAGTGCCCGTCCAAGATTCTCTGCACCACCCGCCAGCGATAGAGAGCATTTTCCATCAGTTTCCTGGCGAAGGCAGGATCCAAGCCGCCAACCGTCTGCCGCAATCCGGCTAATTTTGGAAATCCGCCTTTCTGTCGTGGCAAGAACTCCGCACCCGACACGCTCCATAGACCATCGCTCTGCAGGTGCCAATACGGCAGCTCGGGCTGGTGCCGAGAGATCACTTGAGGGGCGAATTGGGACAGGAGCGGCTCGAGTTCGGCTTCGACCTCGTCGAAGGGAAGTGACGTCTTGCCTCTCAGCAACTTCGCGATGGCGAGCAGCAACAAGAGCGGCTTGTGCGGAGCCCTGCGCTCGCCTCGCTTGTAGACATTCAGAGTGTCGATCCGTCGCAGGAATCTGTCTTCGTACATCCCGTCACCGCAGGTCGGAATCGCCGATCATGTCGGTCGAGCCATGGATTGCGCGGGCTCGAGGCTACATCGAATCCGAGTGCCCTCCGACACGACTGTTTCTTAGGTGCTCTCGACCACAGGACGATACCATCGATGACTTCGGATGCCCAAGCCAGATCCCTCCTGGCTCTTCGGATCGTGGTGGGCTACGCCAGCACTTTCCCCGACCAAAGTTCCTCCAGAAACGCTCGCCAGGGTAGAACCCTGATGCCCTCGCTCTCGCGGGGAGCGGCCTCGTTGCAGACGACGATCGCTTGCCGCGGCGAGTAGCGGTCCTTGAACTTCCGCATGGATCGCAGTTCTCGAGAGTCCACTCGCTGGCTGCCCTTGACCTCGATTGCGACCTCTGCGTCGCCAAGCACGAAGTCGACTTCGTGTCCATTCTTGGTGCGCCAGTATGCGATGGGGCAGTCCAGTTCGCGGTAGCTGACATACGCGCGCAGCTCCATGAACACGAAGTGCTCGAAGGCGCGTCCGAAGGCTTCGCCGCGCGCTTCGGTCAACGAACGATTCACGAGGGAGCCCGCCAGTCCGACGTCGAAGAGATAGAACTTCGATGCCTTCACGATCACGTTGCGGTCCTGGCGTCGCTTGAACGGCGGAACCCAATGACCAACCAACGTGTCGACCAAGATGTTGTAGTTCTCTTTGACCGTCTTGGCGTCGACGCCGCTGTCTCTCGCGATGTTCGAGAACACTGTGAGTTCTCCGTGGCTGTAGGCCATCGAATCGAAGAAGCGTGTGAACGCGGGAATGTTTCGGGTCAGTGCCTCATCAAAGACTTCTTGCTTGAGGTAATCCTGAACGTAGGCTCTTTGTGATCGCCGCGCGTGTTTCGACACAATGTGTCTCGGAAGCAACCCGCGTTCGAGGATGTGCAGAAGATCGATCTCTCGATCATCTCTCGAGTATTCGGGGTAACAGAGTGGGAGAAGCTCCATTCGCCACGCCCTGCCCCCGAGGAGGTTTGCTCCCTGGCGTTTCAACTTTCGCGCGCTCGATCCCGACAGAACGAATCGCAGTCCCTCCGATTCGATCAGGCGATGCACTTCGTCCAGCAGGGCCGGGACTTTCTGCACCTCATCGATGAGGATGGGATGCTCGAGCTGAGTGGTTGGCGCGGCCAAGATCCGCTCCGACAACACCGCCGGTCGCCGGCTCAGATCGAGATAGAGGTCGGTGTCCAGGAGGTCAAAGTACAGACTGTGAGGATATCTGTCGCGTAGAAGCGTCGTCTTGCCCGTTTGCCGTGCACCCCACAGAAATGCGGATTGGCCCGGTGGGAGGTCGAGATCGAGTATTCTGCGAAACCATGCCATTCTGGATTACACTCCCGTCTGGTCTGACTATTCTGGAGTATACTCCTGTTTGGCATGACGTCAAGTGGCAGGCGACGGGCGCATGTTCCGTCCCCCCGGATTCTGGACAACTACGCATGGCGGATTCATGCCGCCATAGTAAAGGCACTCGTTATTATGGGAAAGGCTCTTTCCCATAGAGAAGGCTGGTCGTAGCGCCAGACCCCGTGTGGGCGTCTCGCGTTGGTCGACGCTACTCATCGCTGCTCTCCAGCACTTCCCAACGCCCCTTCTTGGTCGGGCCCACGTGGCGGATGCGCCCCGCTTCCTTGAGCTTGCCGAGGTGGTACTTGACGCCATCCGGGGCGATTCCGATGCGATCCTCCAAGGCCTTTCGGGTCCGTCCTGGGACCGAAGGCGTGGTCGGACCGGCTTCCGTGACTAGCTGACGTGTAGCGCGAAAGTGTAGTCTGGACTTAACCCTGATGTGACAATAATCGCAGCGTGAAAAAGGCGGCCCTCGTAGGAGAACCGCCTTTCCCATTGAGATATCGGCCAGTTCGCGGCATAAAGGAGTTAACCCTGATGTGACAATAATCGCAGCATGAAAAAGGCGGCCCTCGTAGGAGAACCGCCTTTCCCATTGAGATATCGGCCAGTTCGCGGCATAAAGGAGTTAAGAAGCTTCAACATCCCGCAAACCGT
>JAJRXK010000054.1 GCA_024276305.1 Candidatus Krumholzibacteriota bacterium | reverse complement strand
TCTTCGAGGAGGACCTTCTTCCCGCCCCCGAAGAGGTCGCCGGAGAAGCGGTCCTCGATCGACCGGTGGAGGTGGAGGAACTCGAGACCTTGCCCGAACTCCGACCCGATCTGAGCGCACCCTCCGAACCCGTGGCTCCGGCCCTCGAAGTTCCGGCTCCGGCGGGGGTCGAAGTGCCGGTGGCCCCGACGGTGCCGATCCCCACTCCTCCGCGGGCGTTGCAACGTGGTCACCGAGGCTTCCGGGTCCAGTTGGCGGCCATCGGAGACCGGACCGAAGCGGAGCGATTCGCTCGCGAAGCCCGCACCCGATTGCAATCGGAGGTCTGGGTCGTCTACGAGGCTCCCTACTTCAAGATTCGAGCGGGGGATTTCGTCGATCGCGCGGAGGCCGTTCTGCTCCAGGATCGTGCTCGGGGCAACGGCTATCCGAAGGCCTGGGTGGTGCCCACGGAAATCGAAGTGGGAGAGGGGCTTCAACCCTGAGAAATTCTGTGAGCAGTCTTGACGCCGCTGGGCCTTCTACTAGAATATAGCGCTCCTACGCGGGAATAGCTCAGTTGGTAGAGCACCACCTTGCCAAGGTGGATGTCGCGGGTTCGAGTCCCGTTTCCCGCTCCATTTTTCGGGCGGCATAGCCAAGTGGTCCAAGGCGACGGTTTGCAAAACCGTTATTCCCCGGTTCGAATCCGGGTGCCGCCTCCAAACCGCGCCGGGGCCTGGGCTGTGGCTGGGCCAGCAGGCGCCGGCAAGAATGCGCAGAACGGACGCTGCCACCGGCAGCGTCCGTTTTTTCTTGCGCGCCTCAGATCCAGCGGGAGAATGGCGCGACTGGGGCACGGGTGTTGCCTGCCTCGGGGGATCGGCCCGGGTGGCGGAACTGGTAGACGCGCCGGACTTAAAATCCGGTGGGGATAAAACCCCGTAAGGGTTCGAGACCCTTCCCGGGCACCAACTCGGCGGCCGCACCGCCGCCGACTTCCCAATGGGAGACGACCTTCCCTTGCGCATCGCATTCCTCAGTATCGGACGACATCTTCACACCGAGCGATGGATCCGCTGGTTCGCGGAGCGCGGGGACGACTGCCACCTCCTCACCGTCCAACCGGGTCCGATCGAAGGGGTCACCGTTCACGACATCCGCCGTGGCGGACCGACCAAGGCCCTGCGCTACTGGAGGAGTCTGGGCGCAGTGCGCAAGATCCTCGACCGAGTCCAGCCCGACCTCCTGAACACCCACTTCCTCACTGGCTATGGCTATTGGGGTGACTTCAGTGGATTCCACCCCAACATCCTCACGGTGTGGGGCGACGACGTCTACGTCACTCCCCACGAGAACCCGTTGAAGGGGTGGTTGGCCCGACGGGCTCTGCGTCACGCCGAATTCGTGACCGGAGATTCGGCAGATATTCTTTCCGCCTGTGTGGGCTTGGGTACATCTCCTCAGCGATGCTACGAGGTCCTGTGGGGAGTGGACTTCCAGGCCTTCCGGCCCGACCGTCCACAAGAAGTCCGCCAACGGCTGGGAATCGGCGGCGACGATGTCGTCCTCTTCTCTCCCCGCAGCTTCACTCAACCCTACTACAACATCGACGTGATCATTCGCGCGGTGAAAGAAGTCGTCGACCGAAGATCTGACGTCCACGTCGTCTTTGCGGGCTACGAAGGAGACCAACGTCCATTCCAACAACAGGCACGCGATGCCGGCTTGACCGAGCGCACCCACTTCGTCGGGCGGATTCCCCACGCCGAATTCGGAGCTTATCTCGCGGCCTGCGATGTCTTCATCAGCGTCCCCTCCGTCGATGCCACCGCAGTCTCCTTGCTCGAGGCCATGTCCTGCGCCCGCGCCATCGTGGTGAGCGACCTGCCCTCGTCCACGGAGTGGATCACCGACGGCGAGAGCGGACGCGTGGTGAAGGCCCGAGACGCCCGGGCTCTGGCCCGAGTTCTGATGGAGTTGACTCACGACCCCGCGCTGCGCACTTTGCTCGGTGCCGGCGCCCTTGCGGTGGCCCGGCGCTACGCCGGTTTCGACCAGAACATGGCCCGAGTGGGGGCCTTGGTAGACGCCTGCCTCGAAGACTTTTGCAACCCACCGGAAGACCTGCCGCATCTGCTTCGGAATGGGGAGGTCTGATGGGCACGATCGAGCTGAGTGTGGTCATCCCGACCTACCGCAAGCCGGCGATGCTTCGCCGCACCCTCGATGCTCTGTCTCGGACGGAGCGGCCGTCGTCGTGGGAAGTCGTGGTGGTCGACGACGGAAGCGGCGATGGGCGCATCGCCGACCTCCTCCGCGAATTCGAAGATCGCCTTCCGCTGGTCGACGCCTCCTTGGCCACCAACCAGGGTCGCGCCCGCGCCCGCAATCACGGATGGGCCTCCGCCTCCGGGACCTTCGTTCTCTTCCTCGACGATGACATCGTGGTGGAAGAGGGTGCGGTCCTCGCCCACCTTCAGGCCCAGGCGCGCCAGCCCGGGGTCTACCTCGGAGAGGTGGTCACCGCCGAAGAGATCGTGGACTCGTCGCTCTTCGACTACCTGGACAGTCGGGGAGTGGCCAAGCTTCCCCCCGGAGAGCGCTGCCCCGCCCGCTACTTCCTCACTCAGAATGCCTCCGTTCCCCGCGACGCATTGGAGGCGGTGGGGGGCTTCGACGAGTCCTTCGAGGCCTATGGATTCGAGGACATGGAGATCGCCTTCCGCCTCGAGGATCAGTGTCAGCTCTCCTTCTTCCACCTCGCCGGAGCCCGGGGCGAACACATCCACCACCACCGCATCGACGAATACCTCGACAAGAAGCGCGAGTGCGGAGCCCACACCCTGCCCCTGCTGGCCGAACTCCATCCCCATCGCCTGGCGGAGATGCACCTCGACCTGCTCCCGACCCTCCGGGACACCGCATCCCCTTCTCGTCGGCTTCAAGGCGGCATCCTGGATCTGCTGGTCGATTGCCGACTGCATCTGCTGCTGCGCTGGAAGGTCCAGGTCCTCGGGGCCTGGATGCCGGCGGGTCTTCGCCATCGCCTCTGGGACCTCTTGGTCTTGAGCGCCTACGCCGACGGCCTTCGCTCTCGATAAATGCCAATATGGCATCATATCTGCCATTATGGCATCATCCAGAATCATGAGTGGCAGACCGACCCGACCACGAGAACTGTTAACTCCAGTGCATTCAACCACTTAGATCGCAGGCGGGAAGGGGCACGGGGATTGATAGGGGAAGCACGGCGTCGAGGTGCGCTCGATGACCGCCGACCTCAACCGAATCCGGAGGCAGAGCGATGGGCAAGATCATTGGGATCGATCTCGGCACGACCAACAGCGTGGTCGCCGTCATCGAGGGTGGCGAGGCCAAAGTGATCACCAACGCCGAGGGGCAGAAGACGACCCCTTCGGTGGTGGGATGGAACAAGGATGGCGAGCGCCTCATCGGCGTGGTGGCCAAGCGACAGGCCGTGACGCAGCCCACCGAGACCGTCGCGTCGATCAAGCGCTTCATGGGACGCAACTACGACGAAGTCGCCAGTGAGATCTCCGAAGTCCCCTACGAGGTCATCAAGAGCGACAACGGTCGGGTGGCGGTCAAGGTGAAGGCCGGCGAGTTCGCGCCTCCGGCGATCTCGGCCATGATCCTCCAGAAGATGAAGGAGACCGCCGAAGCCTACCTCGGAGAGACGGTGACCGAAGCGGTCATCACCGTTCCGGCCTACTTCAACGACGCACAGCGCCAAGCGACCAAGGACGCCGGGAAGATTGCCGGACTCGACGTCAAGCGCATCATCAACGAACCCACCGCCGCGGCTCTGAGCTATGGGCTGGACAAGAAGGACACCAACGAGGTCATCGCGGTCTACGACCTCGGGGGAGGAACCTTCGACATCTCGATCCTGGAATTGGGTGAGGGAGTCTTCGAGGTCAAGTCGACCAATGGCGACACCCATCTGGGAGGAGATGACTTCGACCAAACCATCATGAACTGGTTGGTGGCCGAGTTCAAGAGCTCCGAAGGCATCGACCTCACCCAGGATCCGATGGCCCTGCAGCGTCTGAAGGAAGCGGCGGAGCGAGCCAAGTGCGAGCTGAGTTCCTCCATGCAGACCGAAATCAGCCTGCCCTTCATCACCGCCGATGCCAACGGTCCCAAGCACCTCAACTTGACTCTGACCCGAGCCAAGTTCGAGCAACTGGCCGATAGTCTGATCGAGCGCACGGTGGGACCCTGTCGCAAGGCCCTGACCGACGCCGGCCTCGACGCCAGCGGCATCGATCAAGTCATCCTGGTGGGGGGATCGACGCGGATTCCCGCGGTGCAGGAAAAGGTCAAGGAGATCTTCCAGCGCGAGCCCAATCGCTCGGTGAATCCCGATGAGTGCGTCGCGATGGGCGCTGCGATTCAGGGCGGCGTTCTCTCGGGGGAAGACCACCTCACCGATGTGGTCCTTCTCGACGTGACTCCCCTGTCGCTGGGCATCGAGACCCTGGGCGGAGTCAGCACCAAGCTCATCGACCGCAACACCACGATTCCAGCCAAGAAATCGCAGGTCTTCAGCACTGCCGATGACAATCAGAGCGTGGTGGACATCCACGTGCTGCAGGGCGAACGCGAGATGGCCGCCGACAACAAGACCATCGGCCGGTTCCAACTCACGGGAATCCCGCCCGCGCCGCGGGGCATGCCTCAGATCGAGGTCACCTTCGACATCGATGCCAACGGAATCCTCAATGTCAGTGCCAAGGACAAGGCCACGGGCAAGGAGCAGTCCATCCGCATCGAGGCGTCGAGCGGACTCAGCGATGCGGACATCGAAAAGATGGTGCACGACGCGAAGGCCCACGCCGAAGAAGATCGCAAGCGCCGCGAGGCCGTGGACATCAAGAATTCCTCGGAGGCCTTGGTGCACCAGGCCCGCAAGAGCCTCGAAGAGCACGGGCAGTACGCCGACGACGCTCTCAAGTCCGAGATCGAGTCGGGCATCGAGGCGGTGGAGAAGGCCATCGGCGGTTCCGACACCGACGCCATGAAGAGCAGCGCCGAGGCCTTGGCGCAGTCCCTCCAGAAGCTGGGCCAGAAGGCCTACGAAGCCACCGGCCAGAACGGCGCCGAGGCGGCCTCGGAGACCGCCGCCGCCGGCGCGGCGGGGGCGACGGCCGAAGATGGGCCGGTGGATGCGGACTTCGAGGTGGTGGAGGAGGATTCCAAGTCCTGAGGCCGGTCGGTGAGGGTTGACAGGGGCTCGACGCTGCCCCATGCTTAGCGGCTGACAGGCCGACCCACACGCCCAGAACGCCTCTTCCATGGATCCCATCGGAGTGAGGTGGGCGGTAGAGTTCGCAGACTACTGCTCACCTCCAACGCGAAGTCACCTCGACTTCGATGCTGGAATGCGCGCGAGTCGAGGAACTTTTGGTCGTCGGTCTGCGTTTCCAATGTATGCGCACTCACCTTCCGTGGGTGGCGAGGTCGGCGGGAGCAACGACGTGCTCCTCCTCGCGTCAAGGTTGCGGGACCTTGGTCGAGCCGAACATCCAGCCGCGATCTCGGCTGGGGTGGAGGAAATGGAATCATGTACGAAGTGGAACGCAGCCCTGACCGCCGACAGGACCAGGCGCTGCAACACTATTTGAAGGTGATCGGACGTTACCCCCTGCTCACGAAGGAGCAGGAGTTCGATTTGGCTCGTCGCATCCGAGACGGAGACGAGCGCGCCCTCGAGAAGCTCGTCTATTCCAACCTGCGTTTCGTGGTGAGTGTCGCCAAGCGCTATGTGGGCCACGGCTTGAGCTTTCTCGATCTCATCGCCGAGGGCAATGTGGGTCTGATCACTGCGGCGCATCGTTTCGACGAGCGCCGTAACTTCCGTTTCATTTCCTACGCCGTTTGGTGGATTCGCCAGGCCATTCAAAAGGCCCTGGCCGAGCAGACGCATACGGTTCGATTGCCCATCAACCGAGCCCAGCAGGCGCAGAAACTCCGGAAGATCTCCAACCGTCTCGAACAGGAGCGGGGGGGAGGCGTTCATCAGGAGGAGCTCGCCAAGCAGCTCGACATCACGGTGACCAAGCTGAACGAGATCAACGCCGTGTTGCGTCCTCTGCTCTCCTTGGACGAGAGCGTGCACGACGACGACAGTCAGCCTCTGCAGGAGATCCTGGCCGATCCCGAGGACACCACGCCCGAAGACGACTACGTCCAGGACGAGTTGAAAGTGCAGCTGGTCGAAGCGATGAAGAAGCTCAGCGATCGGGAGCGGAACATCGTCATTCGCTACTACGGCCTCGGAGACGAGGAGAGCACCTCCCTCGAGGCCATCGGCGAGGACATCAACCTGTCCCGGGAGAGGGTTCGCCAGATCCGCAACGATGCCCTCCGGAAGATGCGGCACGCGGTGGCCGGTGCCGGCCTGGGGGACTACCTGGGCTGAGTTCCGGCGGCCCGCACTCCGCCCCCGGCCACCGGTTGACAAGGACCACGGTGGGGCTTATCTATGGTGGCTCTGGGGGCGATTAGCTCAGTTGGTTAGAGCGCTTGCTCGACACGCAAGAGGTCACTGGTTCGAATCCAGTATCGCCCACCATCGGTCTCCGACTTGACCCCGGCCCCCGGTCGGATTAGTCTGTGCGGAGACTCTCGGGCTCCAAGCCCGGTACGACAGTTCAGCAAGTAGAAGCCTCTTCTCACCGACGGCGCCACGGGTGTCTCGGTTCAAGGAAAACCCGCCGTCTCGGGAGCGGTGGAGTGTTCCGGTAGAAGCAGGCCTCCGCCTGCTTTTTTTCTTTGTCCGCGCATGAGGACGGACGAAGACCACTCGGCGCGGGGCCCGCCCCGCTCGGAAGGAGGAAGTGATATTTCCAGTCAAGGAAATCATCCAACCCGCGTAAACGACCAGATCCGAATCCCTCGCGTGAGGGTCATCGACGAAGAAGGGGAACAGCTCGGCGTGCTCGGGCGAAACGAAGCCCTCGATGTCGCTCGTGATCGTGGCCTCGATCTGGTGGAAGGGGCGCCCAATGCGCATCCACCGGTCTGTCGCATCATGGATTACGGACGGTTCAAGTACGAAGAAGAGAAAAAGGCGAAACGCGCGAAGAAGAAGCAGCACCAGCAGAAGGTGAAGATCGTCAAGTTTCGCCCCAAGACCGAGGAGCACGACTACAGTTTCAAGAAGCGGCACATCATCGAGTTCCTCGAAGGAGGAGACAAGGTGAAGGTCGTGGTGATGTTTCGCGGTCGCGAAATGGCACACGTGGAGTTGGGTCAACGGATTCTCGAACGCTTGCTCGTCGATCTTCAGGAACACGCGATGCTCGATGACGATCCAAAGCTGGAGGGTCGCAACCTCAGTCTGATGCTGTCGCCGAAGAAGAACTAGCGGCTTTCGAGAAATCACCGAACGGGAGACCGTCATGCCGAAGATGAAGTCCAATCGTGCTGCGATGAAGCGCTTTCGCCGAACGGGGACCGGAAAGGTCCGTCGAAACCACGCATTTCATGGGCACATTTTCACCAAGAAGTCGCCGAAGCGGAAGCGGAACCTGCGTAAGAGCACGATCCTGCACCACTCGGACCTCGCGCGCGTGCGCAAGATGCTGGCTGGCAACTAGGCCCGCCCGAGAGACCAGATCGAGGAGGATGGCACGATGTCTCGAGCTACCAACAATTCCGCCAGTCGGCAACGGCGCAACAAGGTCCTGCGTGCGGCCAAGGGTTTCCGCGGCGGACGCAGCAAACTCAACCGCACGGCGCAGGAATCTGTCGCGCGCAGTTGGGCCTACGCCTATCGCGACCGGCGCGCCCGCAAACGGGACTTCCGCAAGTTGTGGATTGCGCGCATCAATGCCGCGGCCCGTCTGCACGGAATGAGCTACAGCCGCTTCATCTTCGGACTCAAGGCGGCCGAAATCGAAGTCGACCGGAAGATGCTCGCCGATCTCGCGGTCCGAGATGCGGCCGCATTTGCCGAGCTCGCTGAGGTCGCCAAGCAGCACGTCTGACCCGGCGATACTCTTCCCGACCCGGAAGACTCCGCCTCGACGGCTGCGTGCCTCGGGGCGGTTCGTCTTGGTGCTCCCCTCCATCACGGGATCTGATCATGCTCAACGATCTGAAAGTCCAGGTGGCTGCGGCTCTCGAGGAGATCGAAGCCGCTTGCGATGCCACGGCCTTGGATCTGGTCCGGGTGAAGTTCCTCGGGCGCAAGGGGGTGCTCACCGGATTGCTGCGCGGCCTGGGGGCCATGGATCCCGCAGAGCGACCGGCGGCAGGTCAGGCCCTGAACGTGGCCAAGGAGCGGCTCAAAGAAGCGATCGAGGCCCGTCAAGCCGTCCTGGCGGCGGCCAGCGA
>JAJRXK010000053.1 GCA_024276305.1 Candidatus Krumholzibacteriota bacterium | reverse complement strand
ACTTCGCTGCGGTACGTCCGGTTGAATCGTTCGATGTAGGCGTTCTGGTTCGGCTTTCCGGGCTGGATGTAACGGATTTCGACCTGGTTCGCCTCGCACCAGTCAACGAAGGCCTGGCCGAGGAATTCCGGGCCGTTGTCGACGCGGATCGCTTTCGGCGTCCCGCGCCAGGCTTTGATCTGCTCCAGGGTGCGCACCACGCGACCTGATGGAATCGAGGTGTCGATCACGATGTCCAATGCCTCCCGTACGCCCTCATCGAGAACGTTGAAGGTTCGGAAGCGGCGGCCGTTGCAGAGCGCGTCGCTCATGAAATCCATCGCCCAGATCGCGTTGACCGCGGCTGGCGTGTCGAGCGGTTGCCGTTCTCGGTCCGGCAGGCGCCGCCTGGTCCGACGCGGCAGATTCAGCTTCAGGGCCTTGTAGACCCGCCACACGCGCTTGTGATTCCAGGTGTGGCCCAACGCCCGCATGCGCTTGAAAAGCTTCCAGAAGCCCCAACGCGGATGCAGGCCAACCTGCTTGTTCAAGGCCGCGACAACGGCCTCGTCCCGTCCCGAATCCGGCGAGGGCCGGTAGAAGGCGGCGCGGGACAATCCCACCGCGGCGCACGCCTTCTTCTTGCTCAAACCATGTTCAGCCACCAGGAACGAGGCCGCGTCGCGTTTCGCTGGTGGCGTCAAAGCTTTCGGCCGATGAGATCCTTCAGCGCGTGGTTCTCGAGCGAGAGGTCGGCGTACATCTTCTCGAGCCGACTGTTCTCATGCTCGAGCTCCTCGAGTTTTCGCAGGTCCGAAGCCTCCAAACCGCCGTACTTCGACTTCCACTGGTAGAAAGTGGCCGTGGCGATGCCGTGGCGACGGCACAGGTCCTTGACCGTACCGCCCGCGTCGGACTCCTTCAGGATCCGGACGATTTGTTCCTCCGTGAACTTCGATCGCTTCATCTGAGCCTCCTGGCTGCTGGGTAGTATGCCAGAACACTCTACTTTTGACCTGTCTCAGATCAGGGGAAGCTTACGGCGCGATCGTCAGGCTCTTCCTGTCGTCATCGATCCCAACCCATGTGATAGAATCCGTCATGGCCGGTCATCCTTTCTCCGTATGCGTTACTCAAACTCCTTGCAGGCCTGAGAGCACGCGATTCTACGGTAGCCAAAGGGTGGCCGGTTACTCCATAAGGTCGAAGTTCAGACGTGGAGTCGGGAAACTGCGCTCAGCCAGACGACTCGCAGTCGATCTAGCCATCCCCGAGTCGCGCGCGTTGCATCGGTGGCTCGCAAGATTTGGCCTACCCGAGTGCTGCGCTCGACCCGTGTGGGTACAAGGAACTCCGCTTCCGGTTGCGTAGCAACCAAACCGCTTGTGGTGGTCGTCGAGTTGCTGTTGTGCAGATTCGGGTCGTGGTGGCCGGCCAACCCATCCGCGTCGCCGGCGAGGGCTGGCCCCGAGAACAGCGCCACGTACAAACATGCAGCCGAAATCGCGCCCAGATAATGCTTCTTCATGATTTCTCTCCTAGGAATCAGATTCTCACTCCGCATCCCGTACCAAGCTCCGGCCGCCGAACACGGCGCAGCACTTGATCACTCCGTGAATGCTCTTTCACTGATCTTACTCTTCGGAATCGAATCAAGAATTCCTGTGCGGCGCACGTCTGGAAATTGGCGTGGGTTCGACATCGGAATTCCACACCTGCTTCCGAAGAACATCAATAGCGTGTTCACGCTGTTCACGTATAACAAGAAACGGAGCTTGATATGAAACGTACTCTTGGTTTGATGGGAACTATGATCTCACTCGCGGCTCTTTGTCTCGGTGCAGGAATCGCCCAGGCCGGGTCATTCAATGCAACCGGGCTAGTCTTGGATGCACAAGGCAATGGGATCGAGGGTGTGTCAGTGAGTCTATACGTCGAAGGCCCCGGGCCGTACGGCACATTCCTCGGCACAACAGATACCGACGCTACAGGCCGATGGAATGCATCTTTTGGTGTCTGCTCTGCTTTCGCCACAGCCAGTATCGGAGAGCCCACGCGTCGGAACAAGAGCAAGTCTTCTGCGGTCATCCAGTGCAGTGGAACGACGCAATTCCCGAGAATCATCATCACCGGGAAGGTCATCCCTCATCAGAGCTGACCTTTCACGGATTGGGTTCCGGCGCTTCGAGCCGCATTCGGGGTGGGGGTGATCGCCCCACCCGCTCAAGATCTCATTGCTGAGGCCGCAGGCTGAACGAACATACAGAAGGGGTGCCCTCTATGGTCGCTGTCCTCAGAAGCAGCTGTCCAGTCTCTGAGGGGGACGGTATAGTAACGAGGAAGGATCGCGCTACTATGACTTCGCGCCGTACACCGGATCATCTTCTTGCCGAGGAATCGTCTTGGCTTTCGGCCATCCCCCCCTGGTCATCGTCAATCCCGTCTCCGGGCCGGTGGCCCAAAGGGCAATCGAACAACGTCGTCTGGGGCGGGCTCTGGCCGCGGAAGGCCTGGAGCCCCATTGGTTCGAAACCCGCATCGACCACGATGCGGGAAGGATCGTGGCCGAGAATCCCGGGGCCGGTCCGGTGGTGGTGGTCGGGGGCGATGGGACCATTCGCAATGCGGTGCGCGAACTCCGCGGCTCGGAGCGTCCACTTCTGGTCGTGCCCCGCGGCAGCGGGAATATTCTGGCCCACCGCTTTCGGATTCCCACTCGTCTCGGGGCCGCCCTCCAACTCCTGCGCCGGGGAGAGATCCGGGAGATCGATGTGGGCCTCTGCGGGGACCGGCCCTTTCTGCTGACCGCGGGGGTGGGGATCGATGCGAGGGTGATGCGCGAGGCGGACCGTCGCCTCAAGCAGCAGGTGGGCAAGTTGGCCTATCTGTGGGGAGCCGCGCGCAACCTCCCCCTTCGCCACCATGACTTCACGCTGGAAGTCGATGGCATACCTCGCGAGGCCCGTGCCTGCAGCGTGATGGTGGCCAACGTGGGCACCTACATCGGCCCCTGGGTCTACCCTCCCCGAGTGGATGCCACCGATGGTCAGTTGGATGTGGCGCTGATGCGGGCGGAGACCCTCGACCAGGGTCTCGACCTCCTGGTCACTCCCTTCTTTCGCGAGGATGTTCCCAACCGAGGAGTCGAAGTCATCCGCGGCCGGCGGATCTCGGTGCGGGCCCACGAAGAAGTTCCACTGCAGATCGACGGGGACGACCTCGGGAATCACCAGGAATTCTCCTGCCTCATCGAGACCCGGGCTCTGCGACTCTTCGTGCCGCGGGGAGGCTGAGTCGCAGTGGAGAAACCGGCCTAGTCGTCGTCGATTCGAATCCGCTCGGGACGGAGCTTCCAGGTCTCGACGAAGAGCGGCTGCCCCCGGATGGCCTCGTAGATCTGCGCGAACAACTTGAGGACTCGTTCGGAAGCGGGCTGTCTCTCGGATTCGAGGTAGCGGACGAAGCCCTCCGCCTCGGCATCGAGGTCGGAAGCGGCGATGGGAAGATTCTCGGCGCGGTAGACGAAGCGCACCTCGGTCCCGACTTTTCCGATGACCTGCCACAGATCGTGGCGGGCTCGGGGGAACTGGCCGGCGCTCACGGCGATGATGGCCGAGTAGAGGCGGGCATTCTCCAGCGGTCCGAGGACTCGCAGCCGTGAGTCCCCGGCGTCGAGCAGTACCAGAGTATCGAGGGGAAGGTCGTCGAGGTGGGTGACCCACCGCCCTCGAACTCCCTGGGGAAGCAGGAGTCTCAGGCCCGTCGCTCCACTCAGAGATTGGTAGACCGGGGTGGAGACGATGATTTCTCCTCCCTCGGGAAGGGGAGTCTCCTCCGGGACTTCCACCCGCGTGGCCTGGAGAATGGCGACCAGCGGGGTCTCTCGGAGTTGGGGCACGGCCTTCAGGAGGCGGGCGGTGTCGAGAGCGATGGCTCCCCGCCTCAGGATCGGATCTGCGAGGCCTCCGTTCGCCCCTCGTCGGCTCATCTGCGCGTGGGTCTGCCAGGCGGTGCCGGCGGTCAGGCACACCACCACCAGAAGGTAGGCGGGCGCCCGCCAGGGACTGGTCCATCTCCCGAGGACCGGGATGCGCGAGACCAGGCTTCCGATCCACCAGCCCACTCCCACCGTCGGGAGCAGGAGGTAGTAGTTCTCCAGGTGGTGCTCCAGCGCCACCACCGGCGTCAAGCCGGCGACGGCCCAGGCCCCAGCGAAGAGTGCGAGCGGGGGGCGTCGGTCGCGGCGCCGCCAGGCGTCGAGGATCCACGCCCCCCAGAAGACCGATCCCAGCAGCAGGACGCCCGGCGAGGGGGAGAGGGGGGAGCGCAGGAAGGGCGTGAGGAACCAGGCCCCGAAGGTGGCCAGATTGCGCAGGACGGTCAGCGGACCGCCGGTCCGATAGGCATCGAGGGGGCCCGAAGCCATTTGCCGGCCCACGACCAGAGCGGTGATTGCGGCTCCGGTCAGAAGGGCCACCCCCAGGAGGAAGCGGGCCCTTCGGATCGCGGGCTCTTCCTTCTGGGGCCACCCGCGGGAGGTGGTCAGCAGGAGGAGGGGGAGGAGGAGGGCGCTCTCCTTCGACGCAAAGGACAGGACCATGGCCACGGCGGCCAGAAGCGACCACGGTCGGGACGGGGAGGAGGGTCGCAGCCAGAGATCCAGCCCCGCCAGGGCGAAGAGCGCGGCCCAGATCTCTCCCGAGGCGCTGGCCCAGGCGATGGGACGGAGGGCGAAGGGGGTGACCACCATCCAGATTCCGGCCGCCGCCAGGCCGATGCGGTCCAGTCCCAGTCGCGCTCCCACCCGGAGGGCCATCAAGGAGGCGAGGGCGAAGCCCACCAGGGCGGCGCCGTGGTAGGCGGTGGCATCGAGGCCGAAGATGCCGTAGAGGATCCGCCAGCTCCAGACCGTGGCCAGGGGCCGAATCGGCCAGTCGGGGGTGGGAACCATTCCTGCCGCCCGAGCCAGGAAGTCCCAGTCCTCCTGGGCGAACCAGCTGCGCAGCGCGGGCATTTGGGCCACCACCGCAGCGAAGACGATCACCCACCCCAGTTGGCGCAAGGAGGGCGGGTGCGGCCCGGCGGGGCCGGCGCTCGAATCAGAGCTCGGGGAATTTGCAATGGTCACCGCAGGACTCCTGACTGGCACGCGGCTGGCAAGGCTTGGTTTCCCCGACATCTCACCGCAATTCGGAGCGGCCGGAGTTTTCATGCCTCAGACCCCGCCCACCGCAGATTCTGTCCTGACCCAGCAGCCGGCCCTGGTGGCGCGGCAGGCCATCTTCGATCGGGATCAGGATGTTGTGGGCTATGAACTGCTCTTCCGTCAACAGCTGAGCGACGATCGCGCGATCTTCGACAACCGGGACGACGCGAGCACCCAGGTCATTCTGGACACCTTCTTGAACATTGGCCTCGACCAGATCGTGGGTTCGACGCCGGCATTCCTGAATCTGACGCGGAATTTCTTTCTCGGTGCCCAAGAACTGCCCTTTCCCAAGGATCGGGTGGTGCTGGAGGTTCTCGAGGGCGAATGCATCGATCCGCCCCTGGTGGAAGCGATTCGCGGATATTCGGCCGCTGGCTATCGCATTGCCCTCGATGATTTCGTCTACTCTCCAGACTACGATGCTCTCCTCGACCTCGCCGACATCGTCAAGATCGATGTCCTCGAACTCGGCCCGCGGGAGATCGAGACCCAGCTCGAGATCCTCGCCCCCTACGACGTGGTGCTACTGGCCGAGAAGGTCGAGACCCACGAGCACTTCGAATACTGCCGAAAGCTGGGCTTCGACCTCTACCAGGGCTTCTTCCTCTGTCGGCCGAATGTGGTCAGCGGCTACCGCATTCCCGCCAATCGGATGGCGACGCTGCGTCTTCTCGCCAAACTCCAGGATCCCAACGTCCAGCTCGACCGCCTCGAACAGGTCATTCGCGAGGATCTCTCCCTCAGCTACAAGTTGCTGCGCCTCATCAACTCGGCCTTCTATTCCCTGCCCCAGCGCATCGAATCGATCCGGCAGACCCTGGTGCTCCTGGGCCTCCAACAGATCCGCAGTTGGGTGAGTCTGCTCACCATGAGTTCGCTGCAGGACAAGCCGGGGGAGCTCACGGTGACCGCCATGATCCGGGCCAAAATGGCCGAGCGGATCTGCGAGGAGGCCGGTCAGATGAACGCCGACGTCGCCTTCACCATCGGGCTCTTCTCGACCCTCGATGCCATGCTCGACATGCCCATGGAGGAGATTCTCGATACCCTGGGATTGGCGGAAGAGCTCTCGCAGGCCCTCCATTGCGAACACCGGGGGAGTCTGGGAGAGGTCCTCCAGTGCGTGCTGGCCTACGAGCGGGGCGATTGGCAGAGCGTGGGCTACCGCGATCTCAGTCCCCAGGACATCCGCATGTGCTACCTCGACGCCATCGAGTGGGCGCACGGAGCGAGCCGAGAGTTGGGGATCTGACTCCCGATTCGTCCTCAGGGGGACGCTCTGTACCTCAGGGTACGCGGAGACTTCCCAGAAGACCTCCAACTGCTTTGATTCCAAGGATTCCACGCTGGCACCGAGGATGCATCGGCGCGGGCGGAAGGACAGGGGAAGCGGGCTGTCGCCAATGGCACAGCCCGTTTCTATGATTCTGGACCTGGAATCCTCGCCCGCACAGAAATCTCCTCCGATCCATCTCCAAAATGTTAGAATAGGGGCTGCTCCATACTCTGGCCCCTCCTGCACCTCCTCTCCCTTCGCCGGGGAAGCGAGGTCATCGGGAGCGGGGAGGTCACCACGTCCATGCCCCAGCCCAGCCGCCGATGGGAGGACTCTGCTCGCCGGGGTCTTCGCATCGGCACCCTTCTCTGCACTCTCACCGTCTGTTGGGCGGCAGCGGCCATGGCCGAGACCGGAGCGCCGGTGCGCCTGACCACGCAGTTCGCGGCCCTTCCCGAGCTGAGCGGATCCTCGTGGACGCGGGTGGGAGATGCGCCGGCCCTGGTCCTCTCGGGAGCTCGCCTCCTCCTCAACGACAATTCCGGTCTGGCCCGCGTGGCCTACCAAACCTGGTTGGGAGAGATCGAGGCCGCCGACCGGGTCACGGTGCGGGCGGAGGTGCAGGTCCTCTCGAACCTCGATGGCGACGGAGCCCTGGTCGAGATCAGCCGCCCCGGTCTGGAAGTCATCCTCCGGCTCCGCCCCCTGCGCGTGGACCTCGTGGAGCGCGCCAGCGCTCGCGAGACCCGCTGGCTCGGGAGTGCGGCCGTGGATCTCAGCTCGCCCCACGAGATTCTGCTCACCAAGAACGCTTCCGACGGTGTGGAGGGAGAGTGGGTGAGCGTCGAGATCGACGGCCAGGAGGTGATCCGGGCTCTCCCCCGGGGAGGGGCGAATCTGAGTGTAGGACGCGTCTTGATCGGCTCCCTGAGCTATCCGGGCTACGGTGCCAGCATCTGGAGCTGGATCGATCTCTCTCGAGAGAGAGTGCAACCCGACACCCGGGTGCGGACCGAATCCACGAGCGTGGGTCAACTCAAGTCTCGGTGGTCAGGGTTCTAGCATTCGAATGCGTCCCTCGACCCACTGCCGGACCGTCTCGTTTCCGGACTCTTCCATGCTGCGCCGATAGAAGTCCATCGCGCCGGCCTGGTCGCCCCGCGACTCCTGTACGAAGCCCAGATTGGCCCAAGCCACCGCGCGATAGGCGGGGTCGACTTCCAGGCGACGGTAGCTCTCTTCGGCCAGGTCCAGCCATCCCGCCCGGAGTTGGGCGTAAGCGACGCGCTCGAGGACATAGCTCCGATCGGTCTCCGCAGTGACCTCGAAGAGCGAGGTGTAGAAGAGCGCCGCTCGGGCGAAGTCCTCCTTCACGATGGCCTGGGCTCCGATCCTCTCCAAGAAGGCCAGAAAGTGCGGACGGTGAACCCGTGAGAACCACTCGCGGGTGAAGCCAGGCCGGAGTCTTCCCCGCTGGCGGACCAATTGCTCCCGCGTGCGATCGGTGATCCGGTAGATGCGGATTTCCGGTCCACGGGCCTCGGAGGACGAAGTGAAGCGTGCGGCGAGGTCGCAGGTCTCGTCGAGGTCGCGGTAGAACTGCACTTGGCGGGGGAACCGCTCGGGACGGGCCTCGTAGCGATTTCGCACCGCTCCGGAGGTAATGACATAGTCGTGGGAGAGGAAGAATCGGAGGTCGTAGTAGAAGGCGCCCAGCTCCACTCGAGTGGAATAGAGGGGAAGGCGGTGGAAACGGAGGAAGGGTCGGGCGAGGAGGGCCTTCTGTTGGGCCGGGGAGAGCCGGGCGAATACCGGAGTGGCCTGGACCTCCTGTCGGCGATCGTCGTCGACCTGGGGCCCGTAGTACTCCGTGACGAAATAGAGGGTCGCGGCGTCGGGGCGACTCTCCAGCCACTGGGCCGCGAGGAGTTGGGTGCTGGGACGTTCGACCTGCAGATGGTGGCGCCAGGCTCCCTGCGCCGTCGGAAGAAGGAGGAGCAGAGCGAGCGCCGCCACCACCCACCTCGACCCCCGGAATCCCCGTCGTTGCAGGAGGCCTGCGACCCAGCCCAGACTGCCGAGGACACCCAGGCTGAGAGGCAAGAGGAGGGGGAGCATGTAGCGGTCGAATCGGGTGCTCAGAGATCCGAGGACCAGGGCCATGGGGAGGCTTGCCAGGACCAAGTGGAGCCACCGCTCCTGGCGCTTCCAGATCCCGAGGCCGAGGCCGGCCAATCCGGCGACCACCGCCGTCCAACCCATTCCGGGACCCAGGACCGAACGCAGGTAGTAGAGATAGCCCGGCCCCTGGGCGGAGTGGCCGAAGTGCCCTCGCTGCATGTGCAACATCTGGTAGGAGAAATCTCGTCGGAGAATCTCGAAATCGGCGAAGGTGAAGGGGCTCGTGAGGCAGAAGGCCAAGACGGTGGCGATGGCAGCCCAGCCGAGACGGCGGTCTTCGAGGCCCAGCATCGACAGGGAGTGACCATCCTTGCGGCGGCGAGAGAGGTGCACGAGGTAGAGCCCGGCGCAGAGCAGAAGGGGCGTGTACTTGGCCGCGGTTCCCAGGCCCGCGAAGACTCCGGCCCAGACGTAGTCTCGACTACGGCCGTGCGCACCCACCTCCAGGATCCGGTCCAGGGCCAGAGCGGAGAAGAGAGTCAGGAGAATGTCGGGGGTCACCATCTGGGAGTGCTCGACGAAGAGCGGACTCGTCGCGAGGAGGAGCGCGGGAAGCAGAGCCACCGGCCCTTGCTCGAAGCGACGTCCCAGACGAATCGCCACCAGGATCACGCCGAGGGAGGCGAGGACACCGAGGCTCCGCGCCCACAGCACCGTGACCGAGGGGTCGAGCTGATAGGCGACGAAGAAGTCCAGGGGGTTGGAGTAGGCGCCGCTCAGCCGGCCCACGGCATATTGCAGGTGCTGGAGTCCGAGGTGGAGATAGAAGGAGAGCGCCGGCCACCCGGCGGTCTGCGGGTCCAGCCGCAGGTGCCCATCCGCCCAACCCCACATTTCGAAGGCCTTCTTCATGGGAAGGGCTTCTTCTTCGACGGCGGGAAGGCCCCAGCCCAAATCCACCACCCGGATCCACAATCCGAGGCCCAGCACCAGGATCGGGGGCAAAAGTCCCCCCATGCGGCGGCTTGGGGAGGATGGCTCCGAGTTGGTCATGTGCTTCGGGGATGGGGGCATCGGCGTGGTTGCAGAGATTCTGCCAATTGGAGATGTAACTTTTAATAATGAGTTCACTCTTGGCTATTGACAAGGAAAAAACCGCTGAAGGAGAAGAATGTTGTTAGTTCGGCGTTGACACTCTCCCTTCTCGTACTAGTGTATGCGCGCTGAACGATCGGGCAGCCGGCCGAGCGCATCTCGGTGCCGGCAGGAGCTGTCCGCTTCATCGTAAGCGAAGCGACCGAAGAGGGAAGCGGTCGTCCGTCGCCTGCGGTGACGACTTTGTCGAATAACCAAACAAGGAGCTGGCTCAACATGAAGTCTGCTTTCTGGCGCGCGACTGCGCTTCTCATGGCTCTCACTTTCGTTCTGCCGGCGGCGGCCCTTGCTGGCGGCCAGGCGGGTGAGGTCTCCCACAGCGCCATGATGGGCTCGACGCTCATGAACACCTCGGCGCAGCTGAACACTTGGACCCATTGGGCCAAGGATTACGGGAACTACTCCGAGCTGAACACCCAGTCCCTCGGCAGTGGCGGCCCCTACGGGCCCCAGGGAACCCTGATCTGGGATTACGATGACGACAACACTCTGCTCTTCCGGGTCCGTGACATGGATCTGGGTTCGCAGAACAGCCGCTTCATGTTCGGTTCGATGACCCCGCTGCTTTCGGGTTCGGCCGGCGTGAACGCCGGAGGCTACAATGCCCTGACCAATGGCCAAGTGGTCAATCTCGCGCTCGCGCGGAACCTGACCAACGGCGCCTTCTCCATTGGTGGATTCTTCGCCGACAACGGCACGAAGGACAACACTGCCAACACCGAGCAGAGCTCGACGGCCTTTGGGGCCCAGTTCACTTGGGGCAATGGCAATGGCTTCGATGTGGCCACCAGCTTTGCCAAGGGCAGCACCACCAACAACAATGGGACGACCGATCTGGGCAACGATGACCTCATGTTCGATGCCTACGGTCGCTACACCCACAACGACTGGATCTATCAGTTCGGCGGATTCATCGGCAGTGGCTCGATCGAGCGCGATGCGGGTGGTACCATCGAGAGCGACGACTTCAGCTCTTTCGGCGCACTCCTCAACGTGGGTCAGATGCTGAAGGACGACGCAGACGGTCAGGTCTCCGCCGAGTTCTACCTCCAGTACATGACTTCCAAGTTCGAGCCCACCGCCGGTGGTAAGGACCAGAACAAGAACTTCGCGGTCCCCGGACTGCGGACGGCCTGTTCGCAGAAGGTCAGCGACCACTTCGGCGTGATTCTCGGTGCCGACGCCTATCACATCTTCGGCTCCAACGAGAACACCATCGTGGGTAACGAGAACGACACGAGCATGTCCGGCTTCAACTTCGACTGGAGCGGCGGCATCTTCTGGGAGAACGAGGCCGGCTTCCGCGTGACCGGCGAGTTCGTCCAGAACAACCTCGACAAGGCCTTCAGCCTCGGCAACGATTCGCCGCTGGTGAGCCGTCTCGAGGCGACCTTCAAGTTCTAGGCGCAATTGGCCAGAACGAAGCGAGGGAGCCCTCCGGGGCTCCCTTTTTCTATTTCGACCCCGTGGACCCTCATCCGCCCCAACCGGGGCAGGGAGCCGAGAATGCCCACCGAGCCCTCCCGGGAGCTCGAGACCTTCGAGAATCCCCATCCCGACCGCGACTACGAAATCCGCTTCGAGATTCCGGAGTTCACCTGCCTCTGTCCGAAGACCGGCCAACCGGATTTCGCGACCCTCCACATTCGCTATGTACCCGACCGTCGGTGCGTGGAGCTGAAGTCCCTGAAGCTCTACATGTGGAGCTTCCGGGAGGTCGGAACCTTCCACGAGGCGGTGACGAACCAGATCCTGGACGACCTGGTGAAGGCCCTTCATCCTCGTAAGATGGTGGTGCAGAGCGACTTCTACGTTCGGGGAGGGATCCGGACGGTGGTGGAAGCGAAGTACGAATCCTGACGAGATCACGCTTCTGCGGCTTGCTCGCATATCGGCCCCCCTCTACCTTGGGCGCCAGATCCTCCACGTGGACGACGGGAAGGTGAGAGATGCAGGACTTCGAACGGGCCCGACTCGCCAGGCGCGCCCTCCTCGATGCGCTCCGGTTGGCCAATCTCCTCGACCGTCAGGGTGGTGCTCTGGCTCGGGAGGCGGACATTACCTCGGCCCAGTGGCTCACTCTGGGAATGCTGACGCGGGTGGGGGAACCGGGAATGACCCCGACCGAGCTCTGCCGCCAGCTCTGCGTGAGCAAGCAGAACATGACGGGGATGGTGGTGCGGCTCCAGAAGAAGGGCCTCATCGACCGGCGTCCCGATGCCAAGGATCGACGCAGCTTCCGGATCTTCGCGACGCCCAAGGGGATCGCCACCGTGAATCGGCTCGAACCCCGGGGATCGGACTTCTTCCTGCAACAGGTTTCCGACCTCGACGACGCGGCTCTCAACCGATTTGCCGAGGGCGTGAGTACGGTACTTGACCGGCTTCGGGACAACGAGAAGAGATCGTCGGGCCGAGCCGAAGCCTGATGGGCCCCCGCTGAGAGTCTGCTATACTCGATCTCACCATGATGGATCGGGCTGACGTCACTCTCGCCTTCTTGTTGGCCTATATCGTTGCCGCTGCGCTTCACGCTGGTCTTGCCATTTCGATTCAGCGTCGGGGCTATCGGGCGGTCGAAGTAAGGGTCTTCGCGACGGCCAATTGGATGCTCGCGGCCTGGCACCTGCTCCAGGGCGTCGAGTACACCCAGACCCTGCAGTTGGTGGAATTGCGGGCCCGGTGGCTCTCTGTCCTGCACGGAGCGGAATTGCTGGTGGGGGGGCTGGTGCTGGCCCTCTTCTTCCAGCTCTTCGCCACCTTCGAACGACGCTATCGTCGGCAGGCCCCCAGCCTGAGGGCTGCCATCACCACCCACGTCCACTGTCGTCGCCGCGCCTACATCCCCCTCGCCTACGGCGGAGTGGCGGTGGGAATGGTCCTCTATGCGGCGGACAGCGCTGCCACCGGGGGCATCCTCGAGAGGCTGCGGGGGGCCATCGGGCCGACCTCGGCCTACCTCTTCGGGGGCAGCCTCCTCTTCATGACCTTCGTCCTCTTTCCGGCCCGGCCCGGGCAGGACAAGATCCCCGTTCCGGCCCTGGGACGAGCGGCCCTTCTGCTGAGCCTGGGTCTGAGCTTGGGATTGATCGCCCTGTGGCACGATGACCATTCCCGCCGGGTGAGCTTGGCCCTCTTGCCTTGGCTGAATCTCCAGAGCGTGGCCTTCTGCGTCTTCCTGGCCTTCCTCCGCTACGAATTCTCCTTTCTCGACGCCTATGTCTCGGCCGCGCTGCGCTTCCTGGCCTGGACGGTCGCGGTGGTGGGAGCCTATTTCCTCTACAACCGGATGCACTTCGCCTCGCTGGGCTACGGCCGCTACCTGACCAGCAGTCTGCGGATCGGGGTGCTGCTCCTGGCGGTCGCCGGCGGACCGTGGCTGGGCAATCGGATGGTGGGATGGGCAGACCGGGTGCTCTTCGCCCGGTCGGCGACGCTGAGCGATCTCCTGCGGGCTTTTGCGAGGAGATTGGGCCGGGCCCGGGGTCTGTCCGAATTGGTGGTCGGAGTGGGATCCGACCTCTCGGAACAATTCCACGCCCATTCGGTCCAGGTGGTGGTCGGAGAGCAGATCCCCGAAGAGGTCGATCCCTCGTCGACTCGGATCCGGCTCCCGCTGCGCTGCGAGGGAAGCCCCGTGGGGTGGCTTCTGATGGGCGAACGCCGGAATCTCTACCCCTACTTCGACACCGAACTCCGTCGCCTCGAGGTCGTGGCGTCGCTCCTGGCGGCGGCCATCGTGCAGCTGCGTCGCGGCGAGGCGGAGGATGAAGCGGCGCTCTCCGTCGTTCCGGAGGGAGAGCTGGCTCCGGAGCCGGGCCCCTCCTCTCGGTCGCCGATTTCCCCTCGGGATCTCGAGGCGGCCATCGATCGGGAGTGGATGGCGGAGGTCCTAGAGGTGGGCTACGACGTGGCGGACCGGGATCCGGAGGTGGCGGTCGAGGTCCTGAGGCGCGTCCATCGCATCCAGAAGCACCTCGACGACGAAGGAGATCGCGTGCCCCTCTCGTGGGAGCTCCGCTTCGCTCAGGACTATCTGGCCCTGGAAAAGCTCCGCCTCCGGAACCGTCTGGAGGTGGTGGTAGGGGTCGATCCGCGGGTGGACGACCCAGCGGTCCCCCGGGGGATTCTCCATCCTCTCCTCGAGAATGCCTTTCGCCACGGGGTGGGACGGCAGCTGAGGACGGGGAGGGTGGAGATCCACGTGAAGGCGGAGGAGGAGACCATCGAGGTCGAAGTCCTCGACAATGGAGGGGGATTCCCGGTGGGCTTCGACCCTCAGAGACTGCCCGAGGACGGCGGCCTGCGTCGGCTCCAGGAGAAGCTGGAGCGGCTCATGCCCGACTCCTGGCGCCTCTGGGTGGACACTGCGGCTCGGGATGGCGGCGCGGTGCGCCTCTATCTCAATCGGAGCTAGATCCGACTTCCTCTTCCGACTCCCGATACCAGCCCTTCTCTCCCACCCGGACCGCGGCCTCGAGGTGGTTTTCGGGCGGGGCGACGGGGCAATCCCAGGCCCCGCCGTAGGCGCAGTAGGGATTGTAGGCCAGGTTGAAGTCCAGGAGATATCTGCCCCGGCCCAGCGAAGCGACGTTGAGGTAGCGGCCGGCCGGATAGGTCTCCTCGTCGTCGGTGGTGGCATCGGTGAAGGGCAGGAAGAGGTCTGCGTCGGCATCCTCCTCGTTCAGGAACTCGTAGACCGGCAGCTGTTCTTCGCCCGCTCCCAGGTCCACCAGGAAGTAGCCGATCTCGCGGCAAGGACGCTGCTCTCCGGTGCTCGTGGCCATTGCGAATTCGCGTCCGGTGGTCTTGCGCACCAACGGCGCCTCGAGTCGCAGATTCGGGTCGACGGGATAGAATTCGAGGCCGGACCATGTCGGTCGGATCTCCGCAGGCACCGGGCTCTGCTCGGAGTTGCGGAAGAAGGTCTCGCGTTCGCGGCGATCGGCTTCGATTCGAGAGATGTAGGCCGCCCGATCCTCGATCTTCGCCACCTGGGCCAGATCGGGATTCGAGGACTGGCAGCCCAGACTCCCGAGACCCAAGAGGGTGCCGAAGAAAAGGGCGGTGGGGGCTTGGTGTAGCAGGTTCATGAGCCTTAGCGTAGCGTTGGCAGGCGTGGATGGCAAAGGCCCTTCACAAAATCATGTCTCGGCCGGAGCGGGGGATGGGATTGGCGAATCCGCGCGTGATCGTGGTGGTTCTGAATTGGAACGGACGGGAGGACACCCTCGAGTGTCTGGACAGTCTGTCCCGCGTCGACTACCAAGAGTTCACGGTCCTCGTGGTGGACAACGGCAGTACGGATGGCAGTGAAGAGGCCATCCGAGAGGCCTTCCCCCAATACCCTCTGCTGCAGACCGGAGCCAACCTGGGATTTGCCGGCGGCAACAACGCCGGGATCCGTTGGGCCCTCGAGCGCGGGGCGGACCATGTGGTCCTGCTGAACAACGACACCGTGGTCGACCCCGATTTTCTCGGTCCCCTGGTCGAGATGGCCGACGCGGATCCCAAAGTGGGAATCGTAGGGTCGAGCATTGCGTATGAGGAAGAACCCGGGCGCCTGTGGGCCTATGGCGGCGGATTCTTCGACATCTCGACCGGTTGGGTGCGCCACCTGCAGAAACCCGTGGGTCGGGAAGATCTGAGAGCCTCGGGGCATCGCCAGTTCTACGTGACCGGCTGCACCATGCTTCTGCGTCGATCGCTCCTCGAGGAGGTGGGGGCGTTGGACGAGACCTACTTCCACTTCTGCGAGGATGTCGATCTGTGTCTGAGAGCCAAAGCCCAGGGCTACGAGGTCGCGGTGGCCGAGTCCTCCCGCTTGCGCCACAAGGTGTCGGCCACGACTCGGGTGTCGAGCCCTCTCTTTCTCTACTACAACCTCCGCAGTCGCCTGACCCTGGTGCGGCGCCACGGCCCGGAGGGAGCACCCAGCCGGCGGGCGGTGGCGGTGCTCTGGCTGAGGCTCTGGCGCCCGGCTCTCCTGAGTGGGATCGGGGTCTCCGGATGGCGGGCCCTCCGCGCGGCCTGGCGCGATTATCAGTGCGGCGCCACCGGCCCCGCGCCCTCGGACCTTCAACCCACCTCCACGAAGGTCGATGCATGAGAGGGCTCATCATCCTGAGTGTGTGGACTGCGGTGGTGCTGGGAGGATCTCTCGCCTCGGCCGCCCCCGCTCCCGCTCGTTCTTTTCAGGCCGCCCTCGAATCCCTCTGGCAGCGGGCCGGGGTCGAGACGTTGATTCCGGCCGGAACCGGGTTGCCGGAAGCCCTCTTCCGCCTCGCGGCCGACGAGGCGGCGCGGGAGCGGGTACTGGCCGTCGCCGACACCACTTCGCGGGTTGTGACCGATTCCCTTCTGGCCTTCGTGACCTTGCCCGAGCCCGAGGCCCATCGACAGCTCCCCGAGCTCTATGTGATTCGTGACTTCGGTTTGCCGCCCGAGGAGCGCCCCCCCGCCTGGGCCCGGGTTCGAGAGGTGGGCGTCGAACTCCTCTCCCGCATCGCCTTCGACCTGTCGAAGGCCCGCGATCTCCGAGCGCTTCGCGAGTGGGAGGCGCTGCGTCCGGAGGGTCGTTCGGCTCGCCCCTCGGAGGTGGGAGCGCAGGTCGACGTCTTTCGCCGGTGGTGGATCGACCGGGGAGACGACCCTCGTCTCACTCACGATCCTCGGCGGATCCCCGACCCCGGAGAGTGGCTGGCCAAAGTGGCCGAGGTGCCGGTCGACACGACCTGGTCCGGGCTGAGACTGCTGGCCCGTCTCGACGGGAGCGGACTGCGCCTTCGCCTCTTCCTGGAGGCCCTCAACGAGGGCGACCACGCCTATCTCGCCGCCGAGTGTGTGCAGGTCCAGCGGATCGACGGGGTGAGCTTCGCGCAGAGCGGGATCGAAGGTCGGCATTGGTCTCCGGAATTGGGGAAGAATCTGGGGCATCGCATCGAAGATCTGCGAGGCATCGCCCGGCAGATCCTCGATCGAGTGACGGGGCACATCGCCAGCGGGGCCGACGAGCGGGCTCTGCGCAACGACTGGGTCTCCTGGTGGCAGAGGGCCCGGTTCCAAGCGCGCTACTGGCGAGATCCTCGGGCCTCTCCCACTCTCGACCCCTGGATGGAAGGGCTCGACCGCAGTGTGGCCGAGGGTGGAGTCGCCATCGCCTCCTGGGTGCGCAAGCTCTACGTGACCCTCGGGAGCCGGGACTTCCTGGTCGAGCAGCTGGGGCCGGAGCACGCGCCGATCGTGGCCGAATTGATGGAGCTCCTGGAGATGGATCGGGAGGAGGCCCTCGCGGCGGGATTCAACTTCTCCTACCGACGTCGCCTCCTCCTGCCCCGCCGCGACTTCCGGGGCGATTGGGTGGTGATTCCCTGGCCCCAGGTCCAGGCCTTCATCCGGCAGATCCTCGGCCAGATCACCGGGATCTCACCGCCGACTTCGGTCGAGCTCAGCGACTTCGCGGCGATGCGTTTCTGGAGCGATTGGTGGGCCGCCGAACGCTTCGAGGCGCGGTGGTACCGCAGTGTCGACCAAGTTCCCCGCGGGGAGTCCCTCTTCGAGATGCCCCGCGCTCGCGCGGGCTGAGACCGAGGAAGACCCATGAGTCTCCGCTGGCGTTGGACCTGGATTCTGCTCGGCTTTGCCGCGACGGTCCTCTTTGCGGTGACGGTGACGGTCGAGTGGACCCTGCGGGCGCAGGCCCAACGCGAACAGGAGCGGTGGCAGCAGGGTCGCCGGGCCGAGTTGCGGGGAGAGCTCCGGACCCTGGCCGACGTGGCCTCTCGCAACCTGCAGCGGGCTCTCGACGATCCGGATCTGGAATCCACCCTCGAGGATCTGGCCTGGGCTGGTGCGCCTGCGCTGCGCGCCGCTGCGGATTGGGCCCCGAGTCGAGGCCCGGAGTTGGGGGTGGATGCGCTGCTGGTCTTCGATCCCCGGGGGCGCCTCATCAGCGCCCACAGTCCCTGGGAGGTGACCGCACTCCAGGGCCCCACCCGGGATTTCCTGCTGAACGTCCTCTCCTTCGCCCCCGTCCTGTGGCGTTTCGGTGAGGCCGGAGCCGAGGACCCCTGGTTCCTGGGGGCCCGCGGCAGTCTGAGGGTGAGTGGGGGGCGGCGATATGTCGTGATCAGTGGGCAGCGCATGGATCAGGCGATATTGGCTCGACTCCGGGAGCGGTCGGGGGCGAGAGCCCTCCACTGGGGGGATCCGTTGCCCGGAGAGGAGCGGTTCAGCCTCCCGGCGGGATGGCAGCTGAGCCAAGGGGCCGAGTTGGCGGTGGATCTGGGGGAGGCCCCCGCGACCGCCACCCTGCGCACCTTGCGTCGGCGTCTGGTGCCGGTGAGCGGTTCGGTCCTCCTGCTCGGCCTGCTCCTCTCGCCCTGGTTGGGTTCGACCATGGCCCGGCCCCTGAGCCGAATGGCGCAGGCCGTTCAGGACATCGGACGGGGTTCCCGGGACGTGGTGGTCGAAGTGAGCGGGCCCTCCGAGACCCGGGCTCTCGCCCTCGCCTTGAACACTCTCAGCCGCGATCTGGGCCACGCGGAGCAGAGGATGCGGAGCGCGGAGCGGAGGGCGGCCTGGCGGGAGATCGCCCGGCGGATCGCCCACGAGATTCGCAATTCCCTCAGTCCCCTCTCTCTGGCCGTGGACAATGTCCAGACCGCGACGAAGCGGGAACGGGACGAACGGAGCGAGGCCATCATCGAGGGCAGTCTGCAGACCGCGAGGGAGCAATTGGAGAGCCTCGACCGGCTGGTCCGCGAGTTCCACGACTTCGCACGCGCACCCCAGCTCCTCTTCGCCGACTTCGATCCGGTCGAGCTCTGCCGGGCGGCCTTGCAGTCGGTGGCCATCGCCCACCCCTCCCGCAGTTTCGAGGCCGAGGGGCCCGAGACCCTGGCTCTCGCCCACGGCGACAGCGAGCAGTTGCGCCGCGCGCTGCTGAACCTGCTCAAGAATGCGGTGGAGGCCAGTGAGACCGGTCCGATCCGCTTGGTGTGGGGGAGCGAGGGCGAGGAGTGGTGGGCGGCGGTCCAGGATTCCGGACCGGGCATCGCCCCGGAACTGCGGTCGCGGCTGGGAGAGCCCTACCTCACGACGCGCGAAGGTGGGACCGGGCTGGGCCTTCCGGTGGTGCTGCAGATCGTCGAGGGTCACGGAGGACGGCTGGAGTGGAGTGAACGCGAAGGGGAGGGGTGGGAGATGCGCGTCCTCCTGCCCCTGCGCCGGGACTCCGCCTCCGGGGACGATCGGGTCATCGACTCCACTCCAGAGAAAGGGCTCCCCACATGAAGGGAAGGGTTCTCGTCGTCGACGACGAGCGCAACATCTGCCGCATGCTCGAACAGACCCTCGAGCTCGCCGACTATCGCGTGGAGAGTCGCCACGATGCGGAGTCCGCGCTGAACTTGCTGGAAGGGGATGCGGCCTTCGACGCGGTGCTGCTGGACGTGCGTTTGCCGGGGGTGGGCGGACTCGAAGCCCTGCGGACCATTCACGAGAAGCATCCGGACATCAGCGTGATCATGATGAGCGGTCACGGGAGCATCGAAGATGCGGTCCAAGCGGTGCGGGACGGAGCCGCGGACTTTCTCGAGAAACCTCTCGGCCGGGACAAGACCCTGCTCACCCTCGAGAATGCGCTGCGACTGCGATCGCTGACGCTGGAGAATCGGGACTTGCGAGCCGCGGCCGGAGAGGGGGAACTCCTGGGTCGGTCTCCCCTGATGCAGGCATTGCGCGAACGCATCGGCCAGGTGGCCCCGACCGACGCGCGGGTGTTGATCACCGGGGAGAGCGGGAGTGGTAAAGAGCTGGTGGCGCGGGCTCTGCACCGGAGCAGCGGCCGAGCCGATCGGCCCTTCCTGGCCGTGAACTGCGCCGCGGTCCCGGCCGAACTCATCGAGAGCGAACTCTTCGGCCACGTCCGCGGCGCCTTCACCGGGGCGACCAGCTCGCGGGCCGGCGTCTTCGAGACCGCGGACTCGGGCACCCTCTTCCTCGACGAAATCGGTGACATGCCCCGGCCCATGCAGGCGAAACTGCTGCGAGTGCTGGAGACCGGAGAGATCACCAAGGTCGGGACCCATGCCCTGCAGAGGGTGGATGTTCGGGTGGTGGCAGCGACCCACCAGGACCTCGCATCGCAGGCCAGGACCGGGACCTTCCGGGAGGATCTCTTTCACCGCCTCAATGTGGTGCCTCTGAGAGTGCCGGCCCTGAGGGAGAGAGGGGAAGACATCCCCGAATTGGCCGAGCATTTCTTGCGTCTCTCGACCCAGCGCCAAAAACTCTCTCCGCGCCGCTTCGACCGGCGAGCCCTGCGGGTCCTCGGCCGCCATCCCTGGCCCGGCAATGTCCGACAGCTCCGCAACTTCGTGGAGCGCCTGGCCATTCTCGCTCCCGGAGAGCGGATCGACGAGGCCTTCGTCCAGGCGGAACTCGAAGCCGTGGTGCGGGAGGACGGTCCGCAGGCCCAGGCTCTCACGCTCCGGGAAATCGTGGCGCAGGCCGAGCGGCAGGCGATCGCGGCGGCGGTCCGCGCCGCCGATGGCAATATGAGCGAGGTCGCGCGGCGCTTGGGTCTGGAACGAGCGCATCTCTACAAGAAAGCGCGGGCTCTGGGACTCGATCTCCGCGGCGGGATCTGATCCCAGGAGCTGGGTTCGCCACCGGCAACTGTGTTCGGAGAGACACAGTCGCTAGAGTGGCGTCTCCGTCCTCCGGTGGGCGATTCGAGGCCCCTTCCTCCGAACCGGGTCCAGGACTGTGTCTGCAGAGACACGATTCGGCTCTCCTCTGCTCCGATCGAAATCAGCACAACTCATTGTAATCAAACGAGTTGAATCAAAGCAACTTCGCGGTGCGGCTCCTGCAAGGGGGAGGTGTCCCCGCCGGACACTCCAGCACGCGAGAGGTGCAACGATGAACATGAAGTGGACGATGTCTTTCCTCGCTCTTTCCGGCGCTCTGGCCTACGCGCTCATCTTCGTCGCGCAGACCGGAGGGGACGCCGTGGCCCAGGCTCCTCAGCCCCAGACGACCCCTCCTCCCACCCCGGCGGTGGTGGACCCGGCTCCGGAACCCCCGCAGGTCCTGACCGAAGCGGAGCTTCGCCCCACCGAGACTCCGCACTTCGAGGATCCCTGGCGGGTCGGGGTGCAGGCCTTCCAGAGCGGTGATCTGGAGGTGGCCCTCGCGGCGTTGAAGGCCAGCGTCGAAGAGCGCCCCAACTCGGCCTATCGCCACTACCTCCTGGGTCTGGCCTTTCGGCGGAATGGGTCGGTGGCGGCCGCCCTCACCGAATTCGAACGCAGCCTCGCCCTCGCGCCCGAGAGCGTGAAGACCCTCCTCGCCCTCGGCCGGGTGCAGTTGGACTTGGGGGAGCCCGAGGCGGCGCGGGAAGCCGTGGACCGCGCCCTGGAGATCGACCTCGATGCGGCGGATGCCTGGCAGGTCCTGGGACGCATCGAGATGGCCCAGGGTCAGGGGGAAGAGGCCGAGGCCGCCTTTCGCGCCGCGATTCTTCGCGATCCTGATCATGCCTGGGCCTGGAACAATCTGGGCTACCTCTACATCCAGGAAGAGCGCTTCGCCGAGGCGAGCGAGGCCCTTCTCCACGCGGTGCGGTCGCCCCGACCCGATGCCGTCTTCTTCAACAATCTGGGAGTGGCCCTCGAGCGCACCGAGGATCTGAGCCGGGCTGCTCTGGCCTATGCCAAGGCCGATCTGATGGGCAGTGAAGCCGCCGCCACCAGTCACGCTCGGGTCGCCACTCGCCTCACCGCGGAGGGTGTCGACTTCGCCACCGCGGATTCGGTGGAGCTCCTCGAGGCGGCGGAGCTCTTGGCCGAGCTGACTGCGGTCGATGCCTCGGCCGTGGTCGAAGCGGACGCGGCGGATCTGGGAGAGGAATGGGTCGCGACCAGGACCGAGGAATCGGTCGAAGGAGATTCCGAAAGTTTGGTTCGCTGGTGAGACGAAATTCTGGCGGGTAGGATCTCACCAGTGGAAGCGCCGCGAGCGAGAGCTCGCGGCGCTTCGATCTGCGGTCTCAGGGTAGGAGCACGGGGGGAGACTCCCACCGCCTTCCCGCATCATCCACTCCCCGGATCCTGACGAAGTGCAAGGTGGAGTCGGGGCTCTCTCCCACCGCCGAGAAGGGGATCTCCCATCGGTCCGGAGAGAGCGGACTGCGGAAGACGATCTCTCCTTGGTCGTCGACCACCGACACTTCCAAGTTCTGCAGGGGCGCGCATTCTGGGCAACGGAGGATCCATGACTCGGTTCCGCGCTCGACTTGGACTTCGCTTCCTCGAGCTCCCTCTCCGCGCAACACTCCCGTCGGCAGTGGGCCATTCGAAGCGGGCATCATCTCCCGCAGGCCGATCCCCGCGAAGACGACGGCGGCAGCGACCAACCACCACGAGGCGCGGCCGCGCCAGCGGGCGACGGGCGTGGGGGAGGACCCTCCGTTCGGGCCTGACCGCGGAAGGACGGCTTCCCGGGACAGGCGTCGGGCGAAGGAGTTGGCCAGACTCTCGCTGCGCGGATGCAGACGAGTGTTGGGCTCGACCCGGAAGTGGTCGGCGGCGAGATCGGCCTCGGCCTGGCATCGGCCGCAGGTCTCGAGGTGCGCACGAAGGACGGCGGATTCTTCGGCATCGAGTTCGCCCAGGGCGTAGGCGGCGAGAGTGAGAGGATCGATGTGGCGTTGGTCGCTCAACTTCCGCCCCCTCTGGTCGACGGGGGAAAAAACTCGGCGAGGGCGGCACGGAGTTTCCGCTTGGCCGTGCTGAGGTAGGTCCGAGCCCCCGAGGCATTGGTCAGGTCGAGGAGGTTGTCGATATCCTTCACCGAAAGCCCCCACTTCAGACGCAGATCCACGACCCGGCGCTCCATCGGCGAGAGGCGTTCCTCACAGGCCTGACGGATGCGCTCTCCGAGTTCGTAGTCTGCTGCGTCCTCCGCCGGCCCCGGTGCGGGGCTGGCCTCGTGGACGAAGTCCTCGTAAGGGTCCATGTCGACCTCTCGTCTCCTCCGGCGCAGAGCATTGAGGCAGTGGTTGCGGGTGACCACGAACAACCACGCGCCAAAGCTCCTGCGATTCTCGTATCGCTGAGCCTTTTCGATCAGGCTCAGGAAGATATCCTGCATCGCGTCTTCGGCGGCGGGTCCCGGCCCGAGAATCCTCTCGCAGCTCAGGAGTACCCGCGCGTGGTAGCGTTCGAAGAGGACTGCCAGGGCCTCACGCCACCGGTCGCCCTTCTCGCGGAGGAGCAATAGCAATTGCTCGTCGCTTCGAGAGGCCATGACACCGGGTTTGGGGCGTTCATGCATGGAACACCTCGAAGGCGGAGAATGGCAAGACGAGTTGCCGGACCGAGTTGACGAGGATCCGGGACTCGTTCAGACTCCGAGAAGACCCCCTTGAAGATCGAGTGTAGCGGATGGAAGTGGACGGATCCAACGCGAGCGGCGATCGGTGCTGCGCCCCGAGCAGGTGGTCGTTCTCAATCCTCGCTTTGGTGATCGCCGTCCTGACCATGGGAGCTTCGGACTCCTCTGCGTCGGTCACAGAATCCATGGTCCGAGGGCTCGCCCAGGCGGAGGACCAGGACCTGGCCGGCGCCCTTCCGAGGGTTCGGGCCGCCAGCCGGGCCGCACCCCGGTCCCTCGCCCTTCTCTGGCTCTGCACCGAGTTGACCGTCGAGCGCGAGGGTGTCGCTCGCGCTCGGGCATTCCTCGACTCGCTCTCCTCGATCGTGCCCGAGGGGCAGCTCGACTTCGGTCGGGCGGTGGTGGCCCGGTCCACCGGGCGAGAGGCGGTGGCCGCCCACTACCTCGGTCGTGCCGCTCTCGACCCGACCGACCCCGTGGATCGGTGGGTTCTCCTCTACGAGCGTCTCCGTCTCGGCCGGGCCGCGCCCGAGAGTCTCGAAGCGTGGAGCGATGAACTCGGTGCGGTGCGGGCCCGGGTACCTTCGCCCGTCCTCCGTCAGTTCCTGGCCTTGCGGACGAAGTTGCTCGGGGTCCGGCGGGGCGCCGAGCTCTCGCCGACGTGGCGTCGAGACTGGAAGCTGGATCGGCCTCGCCTGGCTTGGACCGAGGTCCGGGCTCTGCTGTTGGCCGCTCGTCTGAAGCAGCGGCAGGCCTCGGCCGCGGAGGCGGAGAGGCTGTACCGGGAGTGCATCTCCCTCGCCGATTCGGTGGGGGCGAGGCGGAGCGCGGGGCTCTCCCGCAGCTACCTGGCCCTGCTGCTCGAGGCTCAGCATCGTTATGCCGAAGCGGTCGCGGTGAGGGCTCCCGCGGTGGAGCACTTCGCGGCGACCGAGGACAGCATCGCCTGGGCCTATGCCGCGATGGGCCAGGGTTGGGACCTCGATCAGGTGGGGGCCCATGACGAGGCCGTCGAGCTCTCGGCGCAGGCCCGGGATCTCTGGCGGAATTCGGGGAATCGATGGGGGGAGGCGCAGACCGAGAACAATCTGGGCGTCGCCTTCTTTCATGTCGGCGACTGGGAGCGCGCGTCTCGGTCCTACCGGCGCGGACTGGATCTGGCCGAGGCCCGAGGCGATGCCGGTCAGCGCCGGATGCTCTTGAACAATGTCGCAGTCCTCGAAGATCGACGGGGGCGTCCGGACCGGGCGGTCGAGATCTACCGCGACCTCCTCGATCTCGATCGAGAGCAGGGTGATGGCGAGGGAGAACTGGATGTCCTGAACAACTTGGGTCTGGCCTGCCTGCAACTCGGAGAGAGCGAGCAGGCTCGAGAGTTTTTCCGGACCGCAGTGGAGTTGTCCGAAAGTCGGGGGCGTTTGCGCCTCTCGCCCACGATCAATCTGGCGATGGTGCTGGCGGACGAGGCGCAGCTCGATCTCGCGGCCCAACTCCTCGGCCGGGCCCGATCCGCAGCCCGGCGCCAGGGCAATCTCGATGTGCTCTCCAATGCCCTGGCCTGGTCCGGACGGGTTGCCCAACGCCAGGGGAATCTGCCCCAGGCTCGGGGTTGGTTGGCCAGCGCCGATTCCCTCCAACGAGTGCGGGGAGGCCGAGGTCCGAGAGTTCCCACCCTGATTCGACTGGCCGACCTCCAGTTTCGACTGGGAGAGGTGGAACAGGCCCTGCGGACCACCGTGGTCGCAGAGAGTCTGGCCCAGGATCTGACGCGGCTCGCCCCGGCCGCTTCGGTGGCCTGTGCGAGAGCGGATCTCCTCTCGCGCAGCGGTCGGCACGAAGAGGCGAGAGAGTGGGCGCGAGAATCGGTGCGACGGTGGAGCCTGGCGCGGGGAGAGTCCGGTGCGCAGGTCGTGGATCGTTCGGCCGAAGATCGCGCGCTCTGCACCGCCATGCGGGTCCTCTACGAAAGTTCTGCGGCATCCCGAGACCCCGGGGCACAGCTCGAGGAGCTGCTGCGCCTGGCCATGGACTTCCACACGCGGGTCGAGAGAGTCGGCGTGGATCGGCGGGAGCCGGAAAGGGCGAGCGCGGAGGTCGATTCCCTGTTGACGGTCGAGTCTCAGCTGCATCGAAGGGTCGAAGAGCTACAGATCCAGGCCCAGGCCGAGAGCCCTGCCGCGCTGCGTCTCGAGCTCGCCGAAGCGGAGACCGCGTTGCAGGCTCTCCGCCGAGCGGTGGCCGAGGTCTCGCCGGACCGCGCGAGGCATCTGGCTCCCTTGATCCCCTCTCTGGAGAGATTGCGCGAAGCGGCGGCGGGCGACTTCACCCTGATCTCCTATGTCCTCGGACCTCCCCGGATCGGTCCCGAGGGAGTGGGGTTGCTCCGCATTCTCATCGATCGCGATGGAAGGCTGCACCTGGACCGAATCGCGGAGGAGGATCGACTGCGTCGGCAGATCGGCCTGTGGAAGGAACTCCTGCGCCGACCCCCTCGGAGCGATGGCGAAGCCGAGGCCGAGCGACGCCTCGCCTCGAAGGTCGGTCGGGCGCTCTTGCCACCGTGGTGGACGGAGGACGAGGAGAGGGGCACCTTGGTGATCGCCGCCGATGGCGCACTCTCCGACCTGGCCTTCACTGCGCTCCGGATGGAAGGATGGAAGGGCGCGCCCCGTCTCATCGAGGTCGCCGCGGTGCAGCGGGTGACCTCCCTGGCTGCATGGTTCGCGGCGCGGGAGAGGCCGCGGTCGGAGCGAGCCTTCGACTTCGACCTCGTGGTTTGTGCCGTCGACGATTCGCTTGCGGGAACGGAGTCGAGGGCTTCGATCGCAACTGTGTTCCGGCGCAGCCGTCGCCTTCCGCCCTCTTCCTTCGCCTCTTCCGACTCTCGTCCCCGGCGATGGCCCCGGTCGCGGGTCCTCCACTTCGACAGTCATGGTTTTTTCGATGAGCGGCGGGCCTGGCGTTCGGGGCTCTATGCGAGCGGCCGGGAGTGGAATGCCTCGACGGCCAAGCCGTTCCTGCAGCAGGCCGATCTGAGCCGACTGCGGATCGACCATGACCTGGTCACCCTGGCCGCCTGTGAGACCGCTCGGCGCGAGGATGCGGTGTTGCATTCCTCCCGAGAGAGTTTCGCGCAGACCCTCTTGGACGCCGGCAGCCGGGCCGTGCTCGCGACGGCGTGGAGTGTGGACGATGAGCTTGCGTCCTGGACGAGCGCGCGGATCTATCGTCGACTGGCGGAGGGAGAGAGCGTGGGGGCGGCGCTGCGCCAGACTCAGTTGGAACTCATGCGACGGCCCGCGACCGCCGAGCCCTTCTACTGGGCGGCGTGGTCGGTGATGGGAGACGGAGCGCAGCGCATCCCTCTCGAGATGCGCCGCGCCCCTCGGACGGCATGGCTCTGGTTTGGTCTCAGCACCATCCTGTTGGCCATCGCCGCCCTTCTTCGCCACCGGGCGTCGACTACTTCAGCAGGGTGAGTTTCACCACTCCCGGCGCATCGAGAGACGGGCGTAGTTGCGCGAAGTAGACTCCCGAGGCGAGGGGTGATCCGGTGTCGTCCCGGCCGTCGAATTCCAGCGATTGCGGCCCGCCGCTGAGGGTGGCGTCGTGGAGCAAGCGGACGCGCCGGCCTCGGCTATCGAAGATCGCGACCTTCACCCACTGCGAAGTCGAGAGCTCGAACTCCAACCGAGTTCTCGGATTGAAGGGATTGGGGACGGCCTGCACTTTCGACAGAGCGACGGTGGGGGTTCCGTCGGGCACAGCGGTCATCACTCCGGATCGGCAGAACCAGGTCAAGAGGGCATCGCCGAAGCTCGGGCTGTTGTAGGTCTGCCACATGGCCGCGACGCGCAGACCTCCGTATTGCGCCGCGAAGCTGGGCCAATCCGTGTCATCGTCGGAGTTCAGTCGTTGCGTGGGGTAGAAGACATTCCCGTCGCCTCCGCGCAAGAAGATCTGCATGGGCTGTCCGGTTTCCTGAGTCATCATGAAGTAGCGTTGTGGACCTTGGGCGTCGACCTGTACGCGCAGAATGGTTCCAGCGGTGGCCCGAGTGCGGATCGGCCCCACGACGTCGTTGGTGACCAAGGTCGTCTGCAACAGCGGCGCCGAGCCATTCCCCGAGTTGTCGAGAATCCAAGCCACCAGGACCCCGCCCGCCCGGTCGGAGGCCACCGTCGGGCTCTGCAGGGAGAGCGCAAAGGTGAGGACGACCGGGGCTTCCCAGGCTCCGTTGCGGAAGTGTTGGAGGCAGAGCTCGCTCACTCCCGGAAACCAGCTGTCGCGGAGGTAGACCATCGCGAGCCCGTCTTCGGTCGGAGCGAGGTCGACATCGTGGGCATTGATTCCGGTCTGCGGGATCGGATGCGCGTTGAGACCGGAGCCGTCGTCCCAGGCTTCCCACAGTTCGGCGACTCCAGCGTTGTCCGCCTCGACCACGATGCGGGTCAGACCGTTGTTCATCGGAACGATCACTGGACGGCGAAGGGGAGTGCTGAAGACTTGATCGATCGTGAGGGAGGGCACCAGGCCCCCGTTCGTCCAGTCGTAGGTGTGGCTCACCAGCGTATTCCCATTGCGGATGTAGGCGAAGGTGCTTCGGTCGAGAGAATCGACGGTGAAGGCCAGGTCGCTCAGGACGTTCCCCGGAGACACCTCCACCAAGCCGGTGCCCATGCTGTCGTCGTCTCGGGTGCCTCCGTAGATGAGCTGTTCGTTCGTCCCGCTGTTGTAGAACATGTATGCGAATCCGACCTGACCGTCGGAGCCGAAGTGCATCTTGCGAGCGGTGCCGAAGCTCTCGACGGTCTGGAATCGCACCGCGTCCATTTCGAGGGTACACCCCGGCCGTAGTCCGACGCCGAAGGCGTCGGCCAGGCTCGCGCGATCCGCTCCTCCCTGGGTGGCGAAGAGGTCCCAGGCGCCGAGGGGTGCTCCGCTCAGGTCCAGCCATCCTCCGACGAGGCCGGGATTGATCGCGGCGACGCCGGTGAAGGGAATGACGGTGGGACCGTGACGGAGTTCGTAGCCGAAGGTCTCGTCGATGTAGTCGCCGAAGAGCAGGGTGGGGAGGATGTCGCCGGGTTCGCCCGCGTCGGGGACCAGGCCGTAGAGCATGGGGTCGGGGGTGAGACCTTGACCGTTGACTCCGAGGGCGTAGACGTCGTCCTTGCGCGGCGGTCCGGGGACGCGGCGCTTCCAGACGTATTTGGCGCCCCCGATTCCATCGGCGACGACATGAACGTCCAGAACCCCGTCGGTTCCCGTCGCGCTGAAGAGCATCTCGTTCGCCCAGAGCAGGTTGCCGAAGGCATCGAGACGCAGACCGCCCACGGATTCGGCTCCATTGTCCCAGCGTCGGTAGCCCACGACCGCGCCACCGAATCCATCGGGAGCGAGGGAGGGGCCACTGTAGTTTTCTTGGGTAGAGCTGGGCGCTGCAGCCACGATGCCGTTGGGACCCCACAGCAAGGTGCCCGCTCCGTCCACGCGTTGGGCGTAGATCGTGGTCAACGCCTGTATGAGGATGAATCCTCCGGTCTGGTCCGAGCAGATCTGCGGATCGGTCGACTGGCCCCAGGTGCTCGCGGATTGCACCATGATTCCGCCCGAGGCCCACAGGTCGGAACCGGCCGCGGAGACGTGCTGGGCATAGGCCTTGGAACCTCCGGAGGTCACCACGAAGGCGCCGCCACCACCGTCCGGAGTGACCTTGGCCTGGTAGGCCCAGAGCTCCAAGAAGTTGTTGGTATCCCAGACCAGGTGGCCGTCATTTCCCCACATCCGCTGACCGGTGCTGTCGATGCGTTGGACCCCGATCTGCATTTCCTTCCAGCCGTAGTTCTGGAAGGCGATGGGATCCCAGCGCAGCCAGCTGAAGAGGACGCCCCCTTGGCCATCGGATTGCATGTCGAATTGAGTCATCGGCCCTGAGGCCCCGAGCGCGATGTTGTGCTCGTAGTAGGTGTTGACGTCGGTGGCCCAGAGCAGGGCGCCGTTGGGATCGTAGCGCTGAGCGCGCAACACGTGCGGGAGTCCCGCGTCCACATAACCCACCGTGACCCCGACTCCGGGCTCGAGGACCAGCATCGCCCCCGCCTGGCCGATGTCGTTGGAGATGGCGGCGATGGTCACGAACCAGAGGAAGGTGCCATTGGCGTCCAAGCGGCTCAGACGCAGGCGTTCGTAGACCGGAGGGATCGCCTCCGCCCACACGATGTACGAACCTCCGGTCCCGTCCGGAGCCACCGCGATGGGGACTTCCTGGTTGGAAGTCGCGATGTCGAAGGGGACTTGGATCCCTTCGGTCCCCCAGAGCTCCGTGCCCGTACGCGAGAGCCTCGAGACCCGTCCCCGCGCGGGATAGGTTTCGGAGTTGATGATCATGGCGAGCGTGCCACCGTTGGCGTCGGAGGACACGACCAGCCGCTGGATATCGGTGGAGGAGGTGAAGACTTCGGTCCAGTTGCCGTTGGACCAGGCCGCAGGGGCCGGCGGTGCGAATGCCGTCGCGCCCATGATGATCGCCAGAAGGCAGAGAAGGATCCCGGCCGGCCGCCGGGCGAGAACACGAGAGTGGTGCTGAGACATGACAGACCTCCGAGAGGGATGAGTGCAACCTTGGAACACCCGTCACGGAGTGTTTGGCAAGGCTGGGGACTCGATCTCTGGAGATCGGTGGTAGCGCGGAGCTCAGCCGCGGATCCAGGAGTAGGGATCGGTCTCTTCTTCCTGGGCTGGGGACTCCTTCATCCAGAAGCAGTCGTCTCGCGGATCGTGGAGAACCCAGGGATACTTCGCCACCGCTTCCATCATCGCCAATTCGCTCACTCCTTGGCGCTGGGCCGCTTCCACCAACTCCGTGCGGGGCAGTCTGGGCCGCCGGTCGAGAGCTTCGAGCACGATACGGCGAGCCCGGAAGAACTCGTCCATCTTCACCTCGGGGTTCTTGTTTTCGGCCTGCCGGAGTCGACGCAGCGGATCCGCGCTGTCGCCGAAGACCGTGTCCTTCACGGCCCTCCACGCGAGGGAGGTGGAGAGAGTCACCACGACGAAGCCCAGAAACAGCGTCGTGGGGAGGAAGTCCAGGACCGTCACTCCCCCCACCACGACGAAGGTTCCCAGGAGGAACAACCGGGGGTGTTCCACGATCTGGGTGAAATAGCCCGGCAGGAAGGCCGCCACGAGAGCGCTATGAGCTGCGATGAGAATCAGGTGTTGGCTAGAGGAGAGGTCGAAGGGGCAGGCTCCTCGAAGGGCTGCGTAGAGATCGAGCCACAGGGCCGAACCCACCAAAGTGAGGAAATCGGCCACCGCGGGGTGAGGGCCTGAGGGGGGGTCCCGGTGCAGAGTCTCCTGCATGATCCACTCCTGTCTGCGAAGTCTCGAACATTTCCGTTACGACCGCAGCGATCCTCGAGCTGTTCTCCAGTGGCAGGGGACCATGCTAGCGCGTTCTGTGGCGGGGATCAACTGCCCTGCGAGGAGTGGTTCATTCGTAAGTTTCCCGGTCAAGGAGACAGTAGCAGAGTAGATGCTTCGGCATGCCGATCAGCAGTCGGCGCCGAACCCCACTCGGGGGCCCGGCGCCGCCAGAGCTGCTCCGCGTCACACTGCGCTATCCGCAGTTCTCCTCATAGTCCGAGTTACTTGGATCGCAGTCGTTGTTCGCCCAGCACTGGCAGTACGCATCGATCGCGTCTTCTTTTGCCTGTTGCAGAGTCGTGTTGCATGCGTCGACCGCCGCGGCCGTGGCGAGTAGCCCGCCTGCGGTTCCCCAGGGTCCTCCGAAGCTGGCCAGGAGCGTGGCCCCGCCGCCATAGAGCAGTGCTTTGCGGCGGCAACTCTTGTGGCGCTTGAGCGCCTTGTTGCGCGCCTTGTTGTGGGTAGTGATGCAGCCGTCGCAGGGGTCTTCTTGGTCCGCTTGGACCTTTCCCGTTGCACGGTCGCCGAGAAGGTAGGGTTCTGCACTTGTGAAGCCAGGCAGCTTAGCGATCGCTGGGCCGGATGGCTCAGCGACCAACAGGTAGTGTCCCGTGGAGGCCTGGTAGTCGGTGATCGTCACGGCGCTGAGGTCGATGCTCACCGAAGCGATTCCGCTGTTGATCGTGCCCGCGAAGGTCGTGATGACGACGTCGTAGGAGTTTCCAGTGTTTGGATCGATGTATACGTCCGCGTAGACGTCTTGGACCCGGCTGACGGCGACCGTGTAGGGCTTCACCGTCACGTTCGGGAAGGTTTCTTGGAACAGGGCGTCGCCCGAGTTGATCGAACCAGCGCCACCGATGGGCCCATCGAGGGTGAGGGCCATTCCAGTCCGCTGGAATAGCTGATTGCTGGTGGAGTCGACCAGCGCCTGATAGTCGACGATCGTCGGCCAGCTCTGAAAGATCGGGATCGGAGTCACCTGGCCGGGCACCACTCTGGAGTTCGAAGAAAAATCATCGGTTGAACTGAGAGGAGTCTCACCCTCGGGGCCGCAGGCCACAAGGGTAGCCGTGATCGAGATCGCGAGGACGAAGAGGAGGCGCGTAATCTTCTTGTAGGTCATGGTGGAATCACCAAGCTCTCTGCTGTGCGCACGGAGTGCGACGGTTCATGGATATGAGTGACCATTGCGGCGAGCCGCGTTCACTTCGTCGCAGGGCACTCCGATCGGTCTCTCGTCGTTGCTGTCCATCGACGACGAGGGGTTACGAGGAGAAGGGAGCACACACCGAGTTTTGATTCAGATGGGACTGAATTCCAGCCGGAGGGTTGCGCCGGTCCAGAGTTCGACCTGGGTGTTGGGCGTAGTGGTGAAACGGAACGGAAGCGGTATTGATCGGGCCAGCGAATGGAAACCGATTTCGAATGTCGCGCAATTCTACTCTCGATTGAACGAGTTTTCGGGAGACGCGGTTTCTCCAGTCGTGGAAGAGGTAGACGACGACAGCGGCCTGAACTGGAACTCTCAGTACGGTTGGTCAGCCCGGGTGCGAACGTGTCCCTCCATATCGGATTGGCGAATTCGGGGCGTGCGTCCGCACAGGCACCGTACTTGGCGATGGATATCTCGCCACCGTTCCGGGTCAGCCCATTCGGGCTGGACAGCAATTGTGGTTTCCATTCGAGAAGATCGGTGGCCAAGGCCCAAGAATACTCGGAACAGTTCGTTGCAACTGCTGAATTCGTGGTTCATCCTGGCATGACTCTCGATGCAGCCCGGATCGACCGCGGGTTCGCTGCAAGTGCCGAGCTTCCTACTGACGACCTTGTTATCAGGTATCGAAGAGCAGCTCGAGACTATCCTCTTGAGCAAGGCGTACGCACGATCTCACGTGCGCGGTTGCGAGGAGCGACCTATGAAGGGGAATCCGTACACACCACCACCCTGCATCGCGGACTCAAGGTGCAATGAGGGAGCTGATTTTGGTGTCCGATCCAGGGTCGGTGGTGAGGGTTACGGGAGCCCCCCCGTAGCCTCAACGATGTACAGGTCGTTGTTTCCGCCAACATTGGAATAGTAGATGATCTGTGAACCATCAGCAGTGTAAGACGGGTGGAATTCGTTTCCCACGATGGTCAACAATTGCGTCTGGCCCGAGCCGTCGAGATTCATGGTCCACAGTTCGAAGTCGCCGCTGCGATTGCTCGCAAACAGGATCTTGTCGGCCGCGGGATTCGCCACGGGGCTGAGATCACCGAAGGCGTTGTTGCTGAGATTCACTTCCCCGGTGCCGTCGATGGCGACAGAATAGATCTGTGCGGTGGCACCTCGGAACGAGGTGAACAGCACCCGTTGTCCGTTGCGGTCGAATACGGGGAAGGTGTCTTCGGCCGGGTCGTGGGTGAGTTGTCGGAGGCCGCTGCCATCGGCCCCGATGATCCAGATGTCGCGTCCACCGACCGAGTCGCGATCGCTCACGAAGGCGATGAGATCGTCGACTGGCGACCACACGGGACGGTAGTCGTGCGGCCCATCGTTGGTCAACGGAAGCTCGTTCGTCCCGTCGAAGTTGGACACGAAGATGTCTTGTTGAGAGCCTCGGACGGACGAGTAGACAATCCGAGTCCCGTCCACGTTGCTGGCTCCGAAGCTGGTCGCGCCGGCCGTCGCAATGGGCTGTAGGTCGGTGCCATCGATCTTCATGCTGTAGAGCACCTTGGTCCCCGATCGATCACTGGCGAATACGATCCTCGGAACAGTCGGCGATGCACCAGGACCCGTGGGGCTCTTGGTATCGCTGCCGCAGCTGCCGAGGGCCATCGTTGCAAGGATGGCCAAGACGCCGAAAGAAAAGCTCGAAGTTGGGATTCGATGCATTGTGGATACTTCTGGCTAGAGGGAGTTCTATGGGACCGGAACAATGCGTGGGATTCGGAGCGAGAATCGTGCCGACTGGGTGGAGTGACGACGACGATTCGGCGTCCTCGGAGCAGGGATTCTCGAAAGAATGGCCCCAACTGTCTCGTTGACGGACCCGCTCCAGCCCACCAAGATCTGCCCATGCAGAATCCCGGAATCGACACCCAACCTTTCTATCTCCGGCTCCACTGGCAGATCGCAGCGGCGATGGTCGCAGGGATCCTATTGGGCTCGTTGGTCGGTGACCCTGCGGTGACCGCGGTGGGGTGGATGGGCACGATCTTCGTGCGGTTGCTTCGCATGGTGATCGTTCCGCTCATCTTCACGAGCATCGTTTCCGGAGTGGCCGCGGTGGGAAGTGGTTCGAGTCTGGGGCGTTTGGGTCTGCGAACCTTCTTCTACTACATCGTGACGAGCTTCGCGGCGATTCTCACCGGCCTGGTGTTGGTGAATCTCATCGGACCGGGCCGTGGCGCGGACCTGGGTCCCGCATCGATGGCCACCGTTCCCGAGATCGAGACCCCGTCGAATTTGGCCGAGATCTTCGTGCGCATGATTCCGACCAATCCGGTGCGGGCGCTGGCCGAAGGCGACATGCTCGCGGTCATCTTCTTCGCGCTGGTGGTCGGAGTCGCTCTGACCCGATTGCCGACGACCCGATTCGACCGGCTACGATTCCTCTTCGAGGATCTCTTCGAACTCATGATGAAGATCACCGGAGGGATCATCCGCCTCGCGCCGTTGGGGGTGCTGGGACTGATCACCCGATCGGTGGCGACCTCGGGGGTGCAGAGCTTCGGGCCTCTCGGAGTCTACGCGCTGACCATCGTCGCGGGCCTGGGGATCCACGTCCTGGTGACTCTCCCTCTCCTGCTGACCACGGTCGGTCGGATGAATCCCCTCGTGCACTACCGCAACATGAGTGAGGCCCTGTTGATGGCCTTCTCGACCAGCAGTAGCAGTGCGACCTTGCCGGTGACCCTGCGCTGCGCGGAGGAGCGGGTCGGGGTGAGCAATCGCACCGCGAGCTTCGTATTGCCCATGGGGGCTACGGTGAACATGGATGGCACCGCCCTCTACGAGTGCGTGGGGGTCATCTTCATCAGTCAGGTCTTGGGCTTCGGCCTCGACTTCTCGGCCCAGCTCACGGTGGTGATCACCGCTCTCCTGGCTTCGATCGGAGCGGCGGGGATCCCGTCGGCCGGGCTGGTGATGATCTTCGTGGTCACCGAGTCGGTGGGCCTGAAAGGGCCCGAAGTGGGGCTGATCGTGGGGGCAATGTTGGCAATCGATCGACCTCTGGATATGTTGCGGACGGTCACCAATGTGCTCTCGGATTCCTGCGGCGCGGCGATCATCGCGGTCCACGAGGGAGAAGCCGGAATCAACGAGAGCTGAGGGCAGGTCGTCGACGCATGGAACCTTCCGCGAAGAAATCCGAACGTTACTCCCGACTTCACCGAGATCTGAACCTCCTGCTCGACGGAGAATCCGATTTCGTGGCCAACGCGGCCAATACTTCCGCCCTTCTCTACGAGCGATTGCCGGAGCTGAATTGGGTGGGATTCTACTTCCTTCGTGGATCCGACCTGGTCCTCGGCCCCTTCCAGGGACGAAGTGCCTGCGTTCGAATTCCACTCGGCCGCGGCGTCTGCGGAACAAGCGCGGACCAGGGCCGGTCTTTGGTGGTGGACAACGTTCATCAATTCGACGGGCACATCTCCTGCGATGCGGCGTCGAATTCGGAATGCGTGGTTCCGCTGGTGGTCGACGACATGGTCGTGGGGGTGCTGGACCTCGACAGTCCCCATCTGGGACGATTCGATGAGGTGGACCGCGAAGGTCTCGAGGAGATCGCGAGGATCTTCCTCCACCACAGCGACTTGAGCCGGATCGCGGATTCCACGGGTCTCGAGAGTTGATGGACCTCGAGGATCCTGCGACCCGAGCCCTGATCCGGGATGCTCCCCTCGAGACGGCCGCCCTTCCGGGGATCGGCGGAAGGATCCGCGCCTGCCCTTCGGACTTCGTCGTCGACGAGATTCCGGCCTACCCTCCGGACGGCATCCGGGACCGTCACCTTCTGGTTCGAATCGAAAAGGAAGACATCGACACTCCGCTCGCGTTGCGCCTGCTCTGCGAGGCGCTCACTCTCGCATCGTCGGAGGTCGGGGTCGCCGGCCGCAAGGACCGAGCGGCGCTCACCCGCCAGTGGTTGAGCCTTCCGGCGAAGTGCGAGCCCGCTTTGGCCCACTTCGATCACCCGCGGCTGCGCATCCTCGAAGTCCATCCTCACAGCCAGAAACTGCGACGGGGTCACAACCTGGGGAATCGTTTCCGAGTGGTGATTCGCGACCTCGATGTCCCGGTGGAAGAAGCCCTCCGGAGGGTGGAGGCCAAGCGGGCACTCCTGAGCCGCGGGATTCTCAACTTCTTCGGGGACCAGCGCTTCGGAAGAGATGGCGCGAATATCCTGGCCGGAATGACTCGACTGAGGGAGGGACGGCATCGACGTCCCGATCTCTTCGAGCTGAGCGCAGCCCAGTCGGTACTCTTCAATCTCTACCTGCTCCGGCGCCAGCGCGAAGGCGAGGTCGACACTCTTCGGGGAGGCGAGTTGGTGAAGCGCACCGACACCGGCGGGATGTTCACCGCCGATGCGCCGGCCGATGATCAGCCCAGGCTGGAGGCGGGAGAGATCGAGATCACCGGTCCCATCTACGGCTCGAAGATGCGCACGCCCCGGGAGGGATCTCCGGCGGCGCGGGAGGAGGCGGAGCTCCTGTCGCGCTGCGGCGTGAGGATGGAGGCTCTTCGCAGTTTCGGGAAGAAGCTCCCGGGGACTCGGCGCAGCTTCCGGGCCAAGCTGGTGGGTTTCCGGGCCGAAGAAGTCGGGGCCGAAGGCGACCTTTCTGAGGGCGTGGCCCTGCATTTCGCGCTACCTTCGGGCAGTTATGCCACCCGGGTGGTGGCAGAGGTGCAGAGGGGCGGTCAAAGCGGTCCCGTCTCCGAGAAAGGATGAGTATGGCCGAGGAACTCGCCGGATTTCAGCGCAAGGCCCTCCGGGGTCTGGCCCATCGCCTCGACCCTGCGGTCCTCGTGGGCCAGGCCGGTTTGACACCGGCGGTGATCTCGAGCATCGAGGCGGCCCTCGACGCGCACGAATTGATCAAAGTGAAGTTCGTCGATCACAAGGAAGAGAAACGGAACTTGTCCGCGGCGATCGCCGACCAGTGCCACGCCCATGTCGCGGGCATGGTCGGACACGTCGTCATTCTCTATCGCGAACACTGCGATCCCCAGAAGCGACGGATTCGTCTTCCGCAGCGGGAGTCCTCGACGGACTAGGTCAGCGCGGCAGACGCAGGACCTCGAGTTGGTAGTCCAGGAGGCTCTCGCCCACAGCCCGTCCCTCGTCGTCCAAGGACGCTACGCGGTCGAAGGGGCTGCGGCGGACGAGGCTCTTCCATTGGGATTCGTCATAGCTGCGCAGCCAATAGCTGCAGTCGCGGTACTCCCCACCGCGGGGTCGGCGAATCCGAAGGTGGCTGATCACTTGTTCCCGGCGGAGCGCAGCCTCGGGGGGGATGTAGGAGATGGTCTGCTCGACATGGAGAGCCCCTCGTCGGCCCTCCCACCGGTCTTCGATGACCTCCTCCTCTCCGTAGCAGCTCAGACTGATCCCGACTACGTAGATTCCGCCCGGGCGCAGCACGCGGGCCATTTCTCGGAAGTGACGGGCCACCGACGGGCCGGTCATCAGGTGCCGGAGAGTGTTCACGGGGATGAAGGCGAAGTCGGCCGCGTCGTCTCCGACTGCGTCGGCGAAGCGTCGAAGATCGGCGTGGAGGAGCCGGCACCGCCTTTTCTGCTGAGGACCGAGTCGCTCTTGGGCGTAGGCCAGCATGGCCCGGTTGCGATCGAATCCGATGCATGGTTGCCCCCGCGAGGCCAGGACTCGCAGATATCGCCCACTCCCGCAGGCGGGCTCGAGCCACACGCGGCGGGGCCGGGGAGTGAGGGAGCGGCTGTGCTCCCTTTCGATGCGGGTCAGAAGATCCACTTCGGTCGCCGTACCGGGACCGTAGAGCACGTCGTAGATCAGGGGCTCGTCGTAGAACGGAGGCGCTTCGGTGGCGATGTGGTCGGTGTTCATGCCCGACGACTCCTCGCGCAGGTCGCGCATGCAGACTCCGATCGGAGAAGGTTCCGAGCAAATCGTCGGCACTCTAGGGCAAGTGGCCGTTGGATGCAATGCGGCACCTCCGCGGCGGAAGCGAGTCGAGAGGAAGTCGGAAGCAGGAAAACGGACGGCACGTGGTAGTATGGCCCGACCCGGTGTCGATGTTGGCCTTTCGAAGAAAGTGGAGTCCCATGATTGCTCGTCCCTCCCCCGAAGAGATGAACGACACCTTCGCCGGCTATGTGGGTCTTGTCGAAGGCGAGGATGTGCTGCAGGTCCTCCGCCGCCAGGGAGAAGAGATCGAGACCTTCTTCGCATCCCTCGAACTCCCAGAGCTGCACTATCGCTACGAAGAGGGGAAGTGGTCGCTGCAGGAGATCCTCGGCCATTTGTTGGATGTCGAGAGAGTCTTCCTGACCCGTGCCCTGGCCTTCTCTCGGTGTGATCCTGCCCAGCTGCCGGGATTCGACGAGAACGACTACGTGCGCCACGCCCGCTTCGACGGCCGGGCCATCGAGAATCTTCTGGCCGAGTATCGAGGCCTGCGCGCGGCCACTCTGGCCTTCTTCGAAGGACTCGACGAGGAGCGGCAGCTTCGCCGGGGAGTGGCAGGCGGAAGGGGCTGCAGTGTTCGGGCTCTGGCCTGGATCCTGGCCGGACACGAACGCCACCACATGCGCATCGCGGGCGAGCGTTATCTGCAGTCGGAGTCGGAGGAAGGCGGATCGTCGATGGGGTCGCAGCAGTCGACCTCGAAGAGCTGACCGTCCTCGAGCCGGATCGCGGTCAGAGTTCCACCCCACACACAAGCGGAGTCGAGGGCCAGGAGGGGCGGATCGATGCGCGCTCCCTGGGCGGCCCAATGTCCGCAGACGAAGGTCACGCCGTCGCTTCGGCGTGCGGCGAAGGCATGCCAGGGGCGGAGCCCCGGCGGGAGGGAGTCGGGAGGGCCGTTCGGGCCGAAGACGGGTTGGCCGCGCGAGTCGCAGGCGCGCAGGTTCGTGAGCACCTGGGCGGTGGCCGCAGCGGCTCGAGAGGCCCGTCGATGGCGTCCGGGGGAGAGGGTTCGGCATCGAGCCAACCGGCGCAGCATCTCCCGATGGTGGGGGCCACGCAATTTCTGCTCCGCCTTTCGGGCTCGGTCCTCGGCCTCGGCAACGGTCCATCCTGGTAGGATGCCCGCATGGAGGAGCAGGAATTCCTCTCGGCCCCGATCGGTGTCGAGGGCTTGCCGGTGCATCAGCGGCCGTTGCCGGAGCCACTCCAAGAGGATCGGTCGCCGCGGCGAGCTCAGGACTTCGTCGAGCGTGTCGAGCGGTCGAGCAGCGGCCACCCCCGCGGCTCGGGCCAGCAAGTGGAGGTCGTGGTTGCCCAGAACCACGGTGACCGCCTCGCGGTGGGCGTAGGCCCATTCGAGGACCTGCACCGAGGCTGGTCCCCGGTTGACCAGGTCACCGGTGAACCAGAGGCGATCCCGGTCGGGGTCGAAGGCGCAACGATCCACCAAGGTCTCCAAGGTCTGCGCGCAGCCTTGAACATCTCCGATGGCGTAGGTGGCCATGGGTGGGTCCTCCGCTCCTTCCTCAGCTTCGCAGGTCGAATCGCAGTCCGACGCGTGCACTGCGTCCGGATTCGGGCAGTCCCAGCTGGGAGAAAGTTATCTCGTCGAAGAGATTGTCCACCCGCAGGTAGACTTCGGCTCCTTCGAACCAAGGACTGCGTCCGAAATAGCGCCAACTCAGCCGCAGATTCGCACGAAGATCCGCGTCGAGGCGAGTGAGGGCATCGCCATCGGATGGAGCGCGCTCGTCGAGACTGTAGCGCGGGCCGATGCCGATGGCTTCGAGGCGGCCTCGGATGCCTGCGGAGTGCACATAGTCCACCGCCAAGGTGCTCAGCCATTCGGGACGGTCTTCGACGCGACCTCCGTCCTCGCGACGGCTGTGGAGGAATGTCTGCTGCCAGTCGAAGCTCAGACCGCGGCTCACTCGCCAGATCAGCCCCAACTCGATCCCCGTATTCAGAATGGAATCGAGATTGACGCGTTGCAGCAGGGGGGTGCCCGCGACGGGAACCCTCTCGATCGCACCGTCCAGACGCTGGGCGAAGACATTGGCGCTGAGGTCGACCCGCTGGCCCATCCTGCTGCCACCGATCTCGAGGGCATCCTGCCGCTCCGGACGCAGATCGGGATTCACCCGAAAGCGTCCCAGAGCGCCGGAGAAGAGTTCTCGCAACGACGCGAAGCGCGGTCGGTGGGAGAGATTGGCATGCCAGCGCAGACCGGGGCCGGCCTCCACTTCGGCTGCGACTTGGGCCGAGACCCCGTGGTCGACGGCGCGGGCCGGTTTGTCCCCGGTGACCGGAGTGCGTGAGAACTCCCATCCCACGCCCCCTCTCAGGACCCTTCCGCTCTGGGGTCGCCACTCGCCTTCGATCGCAGTGCCGCCCAGATCCTGCACGTAGTCGAGTCGGGGGCCGGCCACGACCAGAGATTCGCGATGGCGGCTGTGGCGCAGCCGGGCGCGGCTGCGCCAGGTCCAAGAAGGACCGTGACGGGTGGACCGGACTTCGGTCAAGAAGGTGCGGTCGCGGTCGGCCTCGAAATCGACGCCCGGACCGAGGTCCGGAGTCTGGAATCGCTCGTCCTCGAAAGGACGGATGTCCTGGCGAAAGAAATCTGCACTGCCCATCCAATCCCAGGACCAGGGGGAAGTCGCGGTGGTGTCGACGGTGGCCCGCAGCGCGGCAAGGAATCGGTCGCGGCGTGGGAGGCGCCAGAAACGAGCGTCGGCGAGGTGGTCCTCGGGTGCGACTCCCTTCTCCGCACGGCTGGCCTGGACGAGGAGTTGTCCTCGGAAGCGACCGCTTCCCTGGCGGCGCATTCCGAAGAGCAGGGACTGCTGGTCGAAGTCGGTGTTGCGTCGGCTGCGGCCCGGACCCTGGTGAAGGTCGGCCGCATAGTCGCGTGGCAGGAGGAAACCCTTCTGTTGCCGGTGTTCCAGAGCCAGCGTCGACTGCCACTTTCCGTCGCGGCGCTCGTGCAAGAGCCGGAGGTCTCTGGATTCGACTTCGCCGATGCTCGCGCCGATTCGAGTGTGCGTTCCGGGCGCCTCTCGCCAACGGCTCTGCAGGCTCACGACCCCGGCGAGAGAGTTGGGGGCGTCGAGGACACTCCCGACTCCTCGACGGGCCACCACCGATCCCACGCCCACCAGGGGGATCATCCCCAGGTCACTGCGCTCGTCCCAGGGGATGGTCATCGCAATGCCATCGAGTTCGATCCCGAGCTGACGTTCCGAGGCGCCGCGAACCAGAAAGAGGGACTCGCCTCGGGAATTCACGTGGAGTTGGGTCGAGGGCAGGAGGACCCCCAGGTCCGCGACCGATCCCGCATCGCGGGCGGCGAGGACTTCCTCCGAGAGGACGATGTGATCGGCGGCGGCGCGACGGGTGATCTGCGGCGCCCGCACCGGCAGCTCATCGAGGACCAAGGGTTGGAGGGCGCTGGAGTGGTAGAGGTGCCGAAGGGAGTCGGGCGGCGCAATCTCCCCCGCATGGTGGCGAGGGTCGGAGGGAGGTGGCTCCTCTGCCCGAAGGGGGAGGGCAGCCAAGAGCACCAGGGTCGTGATGATGAAGAGGCAGGGTTTCGAACCCATGGAGTCTCCACGTTGCGACCGGTTCTGGTCCGATGGCTGCCGATCGAGAAGTGAAGGGCGAGAATGGCTCCTGCCGAGGAGGCTGTCAACCCACCCCTAGCCCGGATTATTCATGAGGCATAAAGACGAAAACCTTTTGGTCGGCTAGAATGTGGTTACGACGCCAACACAAGCCAACACAAAAGGTTTTCGCATGCCCAATTCTACGCGACAGACCGTTGTTT
>JAJRXK010000003.1 GCA_024276305.1 Candidatus Krumholzibacteriota bacterium | reverse complement strand
CTGAAGAAGCTCGAGACCGTCGGAGGCAGCTTTCCGGTGGTCGAGAATCTGATGATGCCGTCCTCGGAGACCGCGGTGGGCGCCTACTCGTTCTCGACCTCCGGCACGATGATCTACCAGACGGGTAGCTCACAATCCGATCGCACCATGGAGTGGATCGATCTCCAAGACGGATCCCGAGCTCCCCTGCCGACCACCGGAGCGATCGACTATCCCCGGATCTCACCCGACGGCAGTCGGTGCGCGATCGAGGCCCGAGGAGAGTCGGGGAGTGGATCCGACTTGTGGATCGTGGACCTCAGTACCGGCCTTCGGACCCGATTCACCTTCGACGATGGAGATGAGCGAAGTCCGGTGTGGTCGGTGGACGGTCAATCGATCTACTACGCAACCCAATCCGACCTCGAGAACCGCATCCTGCGCCAGCCCGTGGACAGCGCCGGAGGATCGGAAGTGCTCCTGAGCAGCGCCGATTCGGTATTTGCGGTCTCCGACGTGGATCCCGAGGGTCAACGCCTGTACATCGAGGTGTTGGCCGATGGAGACCTGAACATCGCCTCCATCGACCTGACTCTCGAAGCCGGCACCGCCCCGGTGGAAGTCCTGGTGGCATCGCCCGAGATCGAAGGCGGCACGCGGATCTCTCCCGACGGACGATGGTTTGCCTATCACACTTCTTCGGCTTCACGATTCGACACCTTCATCAAGCACATCGACGGAGGCCCACGAAAGTGGCAGGTCACGACCGAGGGAGCGGTCTGGCCCAAGTGGTCCGCCGATGGCACCGAGCTCTACACCTGCGACTTCACGGGCAGGGTGACGGCCTATGCCATCAACCGATCGGAGGAAGGGCTCATGGTGGGAAGCCCGAGAGAGATCGCCGAGGTCTCTCCGCCCAGTGAAGGGGGAGCATCCTTCGCGGTCGATCCCAAGGGGGGACGACTTCTGAATGTCGATGATCTGGTGACCGCAGTCGATGCCATTTCGGACATCCACTTGGTCACCGACTGGCGACGTCTGTTGGGAAGATAGGAGCCCGGCTCCTCCTTCGAGATCCTCTCCGCCCCCTGTACATTCCAACTCTGCCGATCTATGCTCCGACCATCCTGATGACTGATGGAATGTCGCAACTTCTGGGATCACTGCCGTTGGCCGACGAGAACCGACAAAGTGAGGGAGCGGCCGCGCCGCGGCCCGGACTCGTGCTGGGGGTCGTTCTGGGGGTCGTTCTGGGCGCCACCCTGCTCGCAACTCTGAACCTTCTCGCTTCACCGCACTTCGACCTCGCCTCGCCCCTTCCCTGGGACATGTCGCATCACTATCTGGGGGCGCTGGAGTTTCGAGACGCCCTGATGAGGGGGTCCGTGGCAGAACTCTCGGAGTCTCTGCTGCAGAAAGACCTCTATCCCCCCGTCCACTCCATCTTGTTCGGGACCTGGATCGCCGGCGGCGGCGAGTCCTGGTGGAGCTTCTCCCTCTTCCTGTGGGTCACCCTGGCCGGCTTCGTCTCGGCGGTGGCGATCGCGGTCGGCTCGACTCCGCGAGGGAAGAGCCGGATCGCAGTGGTCCTCGCCAGCGCCTTTCTCGGCGCGTCGCCCCGACTCATGGCCTTGGCCGGCAGCTATCTCGTGGACTTCGTGGCGGGCGTCCTGATGCTCAGTTCCATCGCCCAGGTGGCGCGCTGCGCCCGCAATGGCCGGGGGGGGGACTCGCGCTCCTGCTGGTGACGCTGGCCATTCTCACCAAGTACAACCTCGGTTTGCCCCTCTTGCCCGTTCTCCTGTTGGTCGCCGCGGGGGCCTGGAAGCGCGGCCAACCAGAGTTGGCGGTGCGACTCGGGCTCATCGTCGCCATTGCCTCCATCCTTTGGATGGCCTTTCTGATCCTGCAGACCGATGGCTGGCAGTCCTTCACAGAATTCGCAAGGAACCGCGCTAACTCCCTGGACTCCACGCCCCTCGATCGACTCGAGTGGTACTTCGAAGCTTGGATCCATCGCTATTCCGCGAATGCCATCGAGGGTTGGGCGGTCCTTCTGCTCGGAGGGCTCGCGCTGCTGCGTTGGCGAGAGGTCCAGGTCCAATTGCTCGCGGCCTATTGGGTCGTGTCGATGATGGCCTTGAGCCTGCATCCCTACTTGCTGGACCGGAACATAGCAGGGGTGGCGCTGGCGACCATCCTGCTGGCGGCGATCGGGGCTTCGACCGGGCTGCGATGGATCGAGGATCTTCTCGGACGGCGTGCCCACCTCCTCGCGACGGCGGGAGCGATCGCCTTGGCATTCGCTTCGGTCGCAACCGCCTTCCCCGCCTCGCGTGCCGAATTGGACCGCGCGTACCGACGAGGAAGCGAGGGATTGGCCCCGGCCTCGGATTTCGTCCAGCACCACCTCCAGAGCGCCGCGTCGTGTCGCGTGATCGGCACCTTCGATGCCTTCAGCCCGGGGTGGGTTCGTATCCTCTACCGACGCATCCCTCCACCGCGACGCCCCGCGCTCACCGTGGGCATCCCCTACCCTCTCGAGAGGTCGCGAGTCGGACTCGATGCATCGCCCCAACCGATCTATCTGGAGCTGGCCCGGCGCCTTCCTCGCCCGAAGGCGCCGCTTCGGATCCTCACCCTCGATGTCCTGGATGGGTCGATCTTCGACAACGACGACTACTCTCGGTGGGGCGCGTGGAAGCGCAATCTGGTGGTGGCGATTCGGAACTCGCCGGATGCCCGCCTGATCGACGAGCTTCGGCTCGAGCCCGAAGGCGTCGTGGTCCAGGCCATCGCCCTCGGCAATCCACCTCTCCACTACCTCGAAGGGTGGGGAGCGGCAGAACCCTGGGGAAGGTGGACCACCGGCGAGGTCGCTCGTCTCGGGATTCCCGCGGCCCGCTCTCCTCGACGCATGCACCTCGAGTATTCGGCCTACGAGGGTCTCGAAGAGGGGCAGGAGTGCCGCGTGTGGGTCGACGGTCGAGAACTCCACCGCTTCGGCGTGTCCGGACAACAGTGGAGGTGGGAGCATGGCTCCTTCGTCATCCCCCCATCGGCAGATGAGCGCGAGCAAATCCTCGAATTCCGTTTTCTGCACCGCGATCCCGGCCGCCCATCCGACCCCCGATCGCGGAGCCTGCCCTTCCGCTCCCTGATCCTGAGCACTGAGCGGTCGGCAACAGCTGGTTCTACTCGACCGTGGTCGCCACGGAGGACTCGAGCTGGGTTTCGATCAAGTCCCAATGCGACGGATCGAGACGATCCGCAGTGAGAGGAATCGGGCCTCGGCCAGAAGCCGGGGCCCGGTCGCTCGACGACCGGAACGCGTCCGCGCCGAGCTTGCCGTCCCCCTTGCAATTCCTCTCCACTCTCTGCTAGACTGCCTGGGTCACCGCGACCGACTTTCCCTCCACGAAAACGGCCGACGCTCCTTCTGATTGCCACTTCTCGTGACAGCAGCTGCGGAATGCAACCGGGTGCTTCTGTGTCTGTTGTATACTTGTTCGTGTGCTTCACACTCAGAAGAAGGAGTAATCCTCATGCGCAGGATCATGACTCTGGCCATCGCCGTGGCCACACTCGTTCTCGCCCTGGGCGCCACTTCGGCCCTGGCCCAGATCGACGTGAACATGGCCTTCGATCCCACCGAAGCGAGCGCGGGCGACCAGGTGTCGTTCTTCGTGTCGGTCGCCAATCTCGGAGACGCCGCAGTGGTGGCCGACCTCGAGATCACAGTCAGTTTTGGAACCTTCACCTTCGGTCCCATCGGTGGAATGCTGCCCTTGGCCGCGGGCCAGGAACTCAGCCACGAAATCGTCCTCTTCGTGCCACCCCTGCCCACGGGTGGAGATCTCACGATCTCGTTGACCGCCACTGCGGACGGTTTCAGTGACTCCGCCACCGCCACCCTGACCGTCCTTCCGGGGACGAGCGGGAGTGCCGAAGCGGGAATCGCGGGAATCGCTACGGCGATTCAACGTGCGTTCAGCACTTCGACTCCGACCGACGCGCCGAGCGTGGGGGAATTGAAGGCTCGCTACTAGACCACCGAGGTCTGGGCGATGCTTGGGGGTCGGTCGACCTGCGACCGCCCCCCTCGCCTGCCCTTCGATGTACGAACCCCGCTGAGCATCATCGTCGTCGCAACGAGGAGTCAACCCATGAACCCCACCAGGACCTCCACACCGGGTCGTCCATGCCGATGCGCGCGTGGAATCGGTGCGCTCGCCGGACTCGCCCTACTCCTGACCTTCTCTCCGGCTCAGTCTCAGACCTACTCTCTTCAGCGCAGCTACTTGGGAGAGAACCTTCTCGACCAATTCGGATTCTCGGTCGCCGGCATCGGAGATGTGAACGCCGATGGCTTCGACGATTTTCTCGTGGGAGCGAATGTGAACGACCAAGTCGTGCAGAGCGGCGGCAAGATCTATCTCTACCTCGGCGGTAGCGACTATCCCCTGACCTTCGATTCGACCTATGCCGGGACCCTCGAAAGGGGCTACGTCGGAGAGAGCGTTTCCGGAGGTGGAGACTTCAACGGCGACGGCTATCCCGATTGGGCCGTCGGAGCCTCGGGCGGAGGCGTGGCCGGAACCGATCCTGGCCGAGCCTATGTCTTCTTCGGAGGACCCAACGTGGATGCCCTCCCCGACTTGATCGTGGAGGGTCACGTTCCTCTGGGGCAGTTCGGATTCTCGGTCTGCCTCGAAGGAGATCTCGACGGCGATAGCTACGCGGATCTATGCGTGGGAGCGCCCCGTGACAGCAGCGGAGCGGTCTACATCTACCGCGGTTCGAGCACTCCGGACAGCACCGCGGATCGCGTGCTGCGGGCTCGACCCAACGACTTGCGTTTCGGCGCCAGCCTCGCTCTGCTGCCCGACGACGATGGCGACCTGCGCGACGACCTCGTGGTGGGCTCGCCCAAGACCACCGAAGCCGCGGCCTGGGATGGTGCGGTCCTTCTCTACCGAGGGACCGCCAACCTGGACCCCACCGCAGACCTGATCCTTCGGGGCCAATCCGCCGGCGACGAATTCGGGAGCAGTGTCTGGGCCGGAGCGGACCTCGACGGCGATGGCGGAGTGGATCTTCTCGTCGGCGCCCCGGTGGCCAATGTCCTCACTCAGTCCGACGCGGGAAAGGCCTACTTCTTCGCCGCCGGAGCGGCCCTCGACTCCACTGCAGATCAGGTCTTCTTGGGTCTGGCCGCGGGCGATCAATTCGGATCGTCGGTGAGTGGAGGTTTCGACTGGGATGGCGACGGCTTCGACGACATCGCGGTGGGGGCCCCCAACCACGATTCGGGGGGCCTCGACGCCGGACGCGTCGACCTCTTCTTCGGGGGGCCGGGCTTGGACTCGGCGGCCGACCAAAGCGAGAACGGCGGCGGCCCAAGCCAACACCTGGGGACTTCGGTCGCCGCGGCCGGAGACATTCGCCACAATGGCCGGGGTGCCCTGCTCATCGGCGGCTACAACGGCACCAACAATGGCCGGGTGCTCCTCTTCGGCAGCAGCAATCTCGCCACCGCAAGCCCGCCCATTTCCGGGCCGGTGGCCATTGCCACCTTCGACCCACCCCGGCCCAACCCCTTCAATCCCCGGGTCGAACTCCTCCTGAATGTGCCCGCCGCCGCGGAATGGAGCGTTGCGATCTACGACTTCCGGGGCCGGCAGCTCCGCGTTCTCTCCACTTCCCTCCTGGAAGCCGGGGCCCATCGGCTGATCTGGAACGGTGAGGACGACCGAGGAGTGGACGTGGCCTCGGGGGTCTATCGAGTCGTTGCCACCAATGGCCGTCAGAGAGCCGCGACTTCTGTTAGTCTGATTCGATGAAATAGGAGCCATCATGTTCTGTCCCGCGTTCCGAAAACTCCGCTTCTTGTGTCTCATCGGCGCCGTGGCAACATGGCTGGGGTGTGCCGACGGAGATCTCCTCGTCGATCCGGCTTCCGATGCTCCGGTAGCGGAGAAGGGGGTCAGCCCTTCGAACTCCCTCCTCGGGGCTCCGCAGTGGGTCATCGTCCTCGAGAGCGGCGCCAGTGCACAGTCCTTCGCCAACGACCACGGCCTGGTGACGGTCTCCGTCCTCAACGAGGCGGACCTCTATCTCTTCCAGGGTCCGGGGGATCTGTCGGCGCTGCAGGCCGACCCCCGAGTGCAATCCGCCGAGCCGAATGACGACATCGTCTTCAGTGAACCCGTCGATTTGATCATGGGTTTCTACGAGGGAAGCTGGAGCGAATCGACCTATCCCGGCCAGAGCGCGCTGAGCGGACTGCACCTCGACCAGGTGCATCGAGTGGCCACTGGCAATGCGGTCACGGTTGCGGTCCTCGATACCGGAGTCGATCCGACCCACCCCCACCTGAGTGATCAGGTGCTGCTGAATCCCATCCCCTTCCTGGGCCAATCCGAAACCGTTCCCAACGGTCTGGACGACGACGGCGATGGACAGGTCGACGAAGCCTTCGGTCATGGAACCCACGTGGCCGGCATCATTGCCACCGTGGCCCCCGGCGCCAAGATCCTTCCCATTCGAGTGTTGAACGATGATGGCGTGGGGACGGCCTTCGACCTTGCGGTGGGGCTCTACGAGGCCCTCTTTCTCCAGGCCGACATCGTGAACCTGAGCCTTTCGCTCAATGCCTACTCACCGGTGATCGCGAATCTCCTGCAGCTCCTCGATGCGGCGGGAATCCGAGTGGTCGCTGCGGCCGGGAATACCGGAACCGATCCCAAGTACCCCGCCACCGATGCGGTCACGGTGGGAGTCGCGGCCCTCGATTCGCACCAACTCCTGGCCACCTTCTCCGGCCGGGGAAATGTTCCCCTCGGAGCGCCCGGCGTCGACGTGGTGTCGAGCTTTCCCGGCGGTCAGCTCGCGCAGGCGAGCGGCACTTCGATGGCCTGTGCAGTGGTGAGCGGAAGTCTGGCCCTGCTGATCGAGCGCGGACGCAGCACTTCTTCCCAGCAGGATCCCCGCGCCGAGCTCTTCCAAACCGCCACCCCCATCACTCCGGCGGAGTCGGTTCTCTACGGCGCGGTGTCTCCGACCCGCGCCCTCGGAATCAAAGTCGGTGCACCCCAGCACCACCATCCCTCGGCCTCCATCGAGACCGCTGAGCCCGCGCGCCACTAGCCGATGGCCATGAAGGGAGCCCAGGCGAAGGGGTGGGGTCGACTCCGCCGGACTTCGGCCTGGGCTCGGGCCAAGGATTCGGCAACTTCTACGCCCGCCGTCCAGTGCGTGTAGAACGCACGGGCGAAGTCCCGCGCTCCCGCGTCGTCGATCTTCCAGAGAGTCATGACCATCGATCGGGCTCCCGCCCGCAACCCGGCCACCATCCAGCCATTCATCTCGAATCGCTTGGTGGTCGAGAGCAGCGCGGATTCGCAGCTGCTGAAGTAGAGGAGCGCGTCCTGCAATTGCTGCGGGCGCAGATGCTCGAATCCCATCCACTGATCCCGGAGCCGGATGCCGTTGAGCATCCACTCCTCGGCGTGGTAGACCCCGTGCGCGGCCACGTGGAGCGCCGCCAGTCGTCGCGACTGTTCCACGAACTGCCGCTGCCGGCTCATCCGCCGCGCCGGAATCGACGCCCGACGCAGCAGCTTTCCGACCTCTGAGCACTCGCTCCGCGTATTGGGGCGCCCATCACTGAGAATCACCGCTGCGCGATGGTCCTGTCTGCACGCCGACGAAGTCCTGCGGATCATGGTCGGATGAGGCCATCGGACCAGGATGGGCGCGGGCTCCGCATTCGCGGTCGCAGCGAGGGCTTCGAGAGGAATCCCCCCGAGGACCTCTCCGGCGACCACGTGAGTGCGCTGGCCGGGCGGCAATTCCAGGGGATCGAGGAGGGCTCGGCGCAGAGCGACCATCGACGACTCGGCCTCGGCCTGAGTTCGCGCCAGGAAGGCCTCGCGTCGATCTGCACCCATGTGCGCGGCAGCCTCCATCATCATCCGCAGCGGCGACCACACTTCTCGCAGGGCGCGATCGAGGTCGGGGAGTTCGACTCGGCGCGTGCCTCCGGTCGGGGAAATGACATAGGCAGAGCTCGGCGACTTCGGTCCGGCGTCCGGGGCGTGGTCGAAGATCACCAGCGGGTGACCCTGAAGGCGGGGCAGCCACGACCGAGGATGGGCCGCGGACTGGAGGTCGAGGAGGATTCGCGACGCGGCACGCGAAGCGCGGGAGCGTCCTCGCCGGGACAGTTTCTTCTCCAGTGCATTCAATTCGCGTCGGGTGCTGCGGAAACGGGTGTCCGAACCCCCTCCTCCTTCGGGAGCGAGCAACTGCTCGCGCATGCGCTCGATCGCCGCTCCCAGAGCTCGGTCCAGGTCCATCGAATCCACGAGAATGGCTTCGATCAGATCCGAAGAGAGGGAACGTCCGATCAGATCCAAGGCCTTGGGTTCGAGATGGGCGGGAGAGATCTCGAGGAGCAGATCGATGGCCTGCCGGTAGATCCTGCGACGGCGGGTCGAGGCCTGCGTCCGCAGACCGGTGACCGCCACCTCGGATTGCAGACGGTCGACGAGGCGAGTGGCCCGCCGAATCCACCGCCAGGCGAAGTCCCTCTGGCCGCGCCGAGCGCAGGCCCGAGCGCAGATCATGGCCAGGTCCGGTCGCTCGAGCTTCTGGGGATAGGCCCGGGCCAGATCGTAGGCCCGGCGGGCGTGACGCAAGGCGAGCCCCGCCTTTCCCCGCCGCAGATAGACCTCCGCCAGGCAGGCCGAGTAGCGCGCTTCGGCGGTGGAGTCTGCGACTTCGCGCACCGCCCGCCGCAGCTTCCGCAAGAGTTCGAGAGCCTCGTCCTGGCGGTCGAGACGGACCAGGGTATCCGCGACTTCGATCTGCACCCGCAGCTGTGAGCTCCGGTCCCGCGCCTCTCGGTGGTAGTCCAAGGCGTCGTACAAGCGAACCCGCGCTTCGAGGGGTTCTCCCAGGCCGTTGAGCCAACGCGCCAGGAGCTGGGATACATGGGCCGCATCGCGTCGCAGGCCGAGGCGGTCGAATTTCTGGTGGGCGATCTCTCCCAACTTGGCGGCCGAGGACTCCGCTCCCACCGCTCCCAGGAAGCGGGAGAATTCCCACAGGGTCGCCGCCGCCGCGCGCTCGTCGCCCATCTGCTCGAAGCGCTCCTGCAGGTCTTCGAATCTCTCGGAGGCCCGGGTCCACTCCCCCTCGACCAGGTCCGCGGCGGCCAGTCCGAATTCGCAGCGCAGCGCCGATGAATGGAATCCCCGAGTGGTGAAGACCTTCTTGGCTTCGACAAAGCGGGCCCGGGCACGGCGCACCTGTCCGTGAAGAAGCAGGACCTGACCCAGGTTCCACGAGATGAGCGCGGCGTCGCGTTCGTAGCCCGCGGCCAAGAGCCGTCGCCGGGCCCCGCGAAAGACGGTGGCCGCCTCGGCCAATTGACCCGACAGGTAGAGGGCGTTGCCCCAATTCGATTCCAGACGAGCCGACGCCAGACGGTCCCTTCCCCGCAGCGCGCGACGTCCCCGGTCGGCGACGGTCCGCGCCCGACGAAAGTCTCCCTGCAGGGCGAGAACATCCAGCCAGCCGATCGCCGTGCGGCCAGCCTCGACCTTCTCTCCCGCCGCGTCGAAGGCGGCGAAGGCCGCAGCGTAGGCCCGATTCGCTGCGGCCATGTCGCCACCCATCCGGTGCGTATGCGCCTCGAGGCGATCCAGGCGAGCCCGCCCGACCGCATCGAGATGCCGAGTCCAAGCCCGACGGCATTGGAGGAGCACCTCCCGCGCCTGCGCCGGATGCACTCGGCCGTGAGCCAACACGTCGCGGTAGAAGAGATCGAAGGCGCGATCGAACTGGGCCTCCCCCGCCTCGGCAAGCCATGGGGTCAACCCACCCCGCCCGCCGGAGCCGGACAAACTGGCGTCGATCCGAGCTGGACCGCGGTCCTCGGAGCGCGGAGCCCGCTTCGCATTCATGGCCGACCACCCTCGACCACCAGGACCCGTGCTCCCGGAAGGTGGAATTCGATCGACCACTCCGAAGCGATCGCCTCTTGGAAGGTGAAGTGTCCGCCGTCCTCGACGTGGATCGAGTCCAGGACATGGTCGTCATCCACGAGCAGGACAGCGATCGGCTCCTCCGAAGTCTCGTGCAGCCAGATCCGGCCCTCGATGCGGACGAAACGGTGGCGTTGCCAGGGCTGCACATGGACCGAGACATCGGCATGGGAAAAGCTGTGGGTTTGCAACTGCGGAGTGTCCGAGGCCAGGAGAGTCGATCCGCGCACATCTTCGGGCGTGTGGCGCTCCCAGGAATCCATCGATTCGACTTCCGGCGCGGGATCGAAGTCGGGCATCCGGCTCACCATCTCTTGAAGCCGAGAGGGCGGGGCTTCCCAGCGCAGAGCCAGCATCCGAGACAGAGCTTCATGACTGCGCTCGCTCATGCCGACTCCTCGAGCAATGAACGCAACTCCTCGAGGCATCTCGCGCGAAGCGAGCCAATGCTCCCCACGGCAATTCCCATCCGCCGAGCCACCGT
>JAJRXK010000052.1 GCA_024276305.1 Candidatus Krumholzibacteriota bacterium | reverse complement strand
TCCCGCCCACCGAAAGACCTCGTCGAAGATCCCGCGTCCGCCCTCCACCAGAGCTTCGTAGGACTGAATCCGCAGGCGGGGCTCGGTGCGCAGCGCCGGATCGAGAAGGACGCGGTTGCGAGCCCACCAGCGCAGACAGCTCAGATCCGCTTCCCCGAGGCAGCGGGGATCGAATGAGCGAAGCCGATCGAGGACTTCGGCCGTGAATTCCGGCCCGAGGCGGGCGGTGGTGTCTCCCTCGAGATGCGAGCGGAGAGCGCGGTTGGGATCGCGGAACTTGTGCAAGGTGGAATTGGCGACATCTCGAAAGTCGCGCAGCATCCAGAGAACTCTCCCCCGCGGAAATTGCTCCAGCAGATCGGCCGCGCGGTAGCTGTCCATGAGTGGCTTGAAGCACACGACCTCGGCCCGGCTTCTCTCCACCAGCCCTTCGATGATCGATCCCTCACGCAGGCAGTAGTCCTCGAAGGCGGGGGAGTCCCGCGACTCGTCGTAGACCTCGGTGCCCGGATGCAGTCGTAGCACGAAGATCATCATCGAGGTGCCCGAGCGTTGCTGACCGCAAATGAAGAGGGGATGGGAGTCGGCGGGGGAGCGCCCCCAACGACGGAGCTTCTTGGTCCACTCGGAGAGGTGGAGGGACCACCGCTGAGGATCATTCCAGGACTTCAGCTTCATCGCCACCTCATCGAGAAACCACGCTTCGGCTGGCCCTAGCGAGTCCTGTGCCGTAGACTTCATTCCCTCCCAAGAGAGGGTCCCTCAGGCGGAGTGGAAGGTCCATTGATCATCGGCATCGGCATCGATCTTTGCAACACCGAGCGCTTCGCCTCCCTCGTCGAGCGCTACGGGGACCGATTCGTCCAACGGCTCTTCTCCGAGGCCGAGCAGGAGCGATGCCGGCAGCATCGACGACGCCACGAGTGCCTGGCCGGGCGCTTCGCCACCAAGGAGGCGGCCCTGAAGGCCCTGGGGACGGGTCTCTCGCAGGGGATCGCCTGGCGGGAGGTCGAAGTGGTCACCGGCGAGACCGAGGCTCCTCGAGTCCGTCTGCATGGGCGCGCCGCGGAGATTGCCGAGGGGAGGGGAGTGCAGTCGATCCACACTTCCATCACTCACGATGCGGGTCTGGCGGTGGCGGTGGTGATCCTCGAAGGTCACGATGGGCGCTGAGTTCATGGACGACCTCGGGGCCCTGCTGTGGTCCGGCGCCTACGTGGTGGCGATCCTGTCCTTGGCCGAGGTGGCGCGTCGAAGGGGGGTCGCGCGGACGGTGACCCGCAAGATCGTGCACATCGGAATCGGGACCTGGGTTGGCCCGACCTACCTGCTCTACGACCACCGACTCTGGGCGGTGGTTCCGCCTCTGCTCTTCGTCGCCGTCAACGCTCTCAGCTACCGCTACGGACTCATCAAGAGTGTCGAGGGCGAAGAGAAGAACATCGGTTCGCTTCTCTACCCTCTGAGTGTCGCCCTGGCGCTGGCCCTGTTCTGGGAAGAGTCGCTGCGTCCCATCGGGCTGGCCGCGATTCTGGTCATGGCCTGGGGCGATGCGGCCGCGTCCCTCGTGGGGCGCCGCTGGGGACGTCATCTCTACCGGGTGGCCGGTCATCCCCGCAGCCTCGAAGGGAGTGCGGCGATGTTCTTGGTCTCCATCGCGGCAATCTTCGCGGCCTTCGGATGGGTCTCCCACCTTCCCCCCGATCTGTGGATGGCGGCGGTGGTCGCGGCGGCGGGAGCCACCTTGGTCGAGGGGGTCTCCCTGTGGGGAGTGGACAACTTCCTCGTGCCCGCCGGCACCGCATTGGTGCTCTGGAGCTGGGGGATCGCCGCATGAG